>CAPNHY010000001.1:0-232182 GCA_948665475.1 uncultured Muribaculaceae bacterium
GAACCGGGTAAGGGGAAATATACGCTTTATTTTATCTTAAATGAAAGAGCCGTGTGACTCTGATTGTTTTTAGATTCAGCGCGCAGGTTCAACTGACAAGTGCAAAATTAGCGATTTGTTTGAAGAATTCTATTTTTGGAGTTGAGAAGTTGAGTTTCTTGCGAGGTCTCATATTTAGTGAGGGTGTATCAAAATAAAGTATTTTGGTACACCCTCTTCGAAGAAACGGCTTATGGAGGCCGAGATGGAGAAGCTCAGGAACGGCGAGACCCTGCCATTGCCTCAGGCTAAGGTCGGCGAGGTTAAGGAATACGGATTGTCCTGGCTTATAACCAACGGGATGCAGGATATAAACGACAGGCTCAAAAAGGACTTTCCGAATGACTATCGCCGTATCATCGCGCTGGCATACAGCAGACTGCGCTGTCAGTCGCCCATGAGGGACGTGCAGGCTGATTTTTCGGACAGTTTCCTTTCGGCACGGATCGGGGTCGCCGGCCTTCTGCCGAGCCAGCTGAGTGGGTTTCTGTATGATCTTGGAGGTCAACGGACCGCCATGGTCGGTTATATGGATCATTTTTGCAGCGGCTCGTCCAATGTGATATTCGACGGCACCGACCTGCTTAGCGCCTCGCGTCTGATGGGGCTTCCACAGCTCACGAAGACAAAGGCCGGAACTTTTGAAAAGGCCGTCAACCTGATGATGGTCCATTCGCTGGACATGCGGCTACCCGCATATTACCGTCTGATGCCGGGCAATATCAAGGATGTCAAGGCGTTGCGGATATGCATGTCCGAGTCCGGCGCGTCGTCCGCGATAGCCATAATGGACAAGACCTTCCCTTCACGGGAAAATCTCGAGTTCCTCGAAAAGGAGAAAATAAAGTACATAGCGTCGCTGAGACGCTCGACCCAAGGCCTTGATTACTCCGTATTTGACAACCGCACCAACAACGGACTCGACGGACATTTCACATATCACGGCCGCGTGCTGTGGTACAAGGAACTGTCTGTCGGCGGACGCCGTGTGCTCATGTATCTTGACGAAGAGCACCGGATCGAGGAAAACCGCGACTATATAAATCGCGTCGACAGCGGAAAGTACGAGGACTATACCCTCGGGAGTTATCATGCGAAAGCATGTCAGTTCGGGACAATAGCGCTGGTCACGAATACCGACTTGAATCCCCGGCAGCTTTACGAGGCTTACAAAACCAGATGTGAGGTCGAGCAGGCCATCGACGTGTTCAAGACAAACCTTGACGCAGATTCCAGCTACATGCAGAGCGAGCGCTCTCTCGAGGCATATACCTTCATCAACTTCATAGCCCTTCAATGGTATTATATCATACGGGAACGTCTGCGCCAGGCGGAAAAACTGGACAAGTACTCCCCTATGCAGATGGTCAAGATGCTCTCGCGGATACGCACCGTGTATGTCGACGGCAAATGGACCAGGGCTGAAATGACGAAGAAACAGACCGACCTGATGAAGGAGATCGGCTGGAGTATTACGTGAATCGGATGAAAGTTATAGTTTAACCAGATTCCGATACATTCCTACGGGTGATGAACCTGTCGGAAGGCCCAATACGAAAGGTTTCGACTCTGTAGGCTGAAACTGATTGATACGGTTGATGACATATTCAGCGGCGAACTGTGACATTTCGTCATAGTCCGGTTTGATAATTACTCTCATTTTGGTGTAAGTTATCATTAGTGTCCACTAAAAAATCATAAGAGTACTTTGAAATTATTGAAATTCAATTTGTTAAGAGCAATTTTGAAGCGAACGGATTTCAAATTACATTTGCGGTCATAATCAGACCGTTATGCATAAAGGTCCATTCGTTTTCTCCCAATTAGTCCAGTTCTTGAACAGGAGTAAGTTCAATCGCATAGTCGCGAAGTATGATGGCGACAAGTATGTAAAGAGTTATACTTGTTGGAATCAACTACTTACGATGATGTTTGGACAGTTTTCAAACCGGGAGAGCCTTCGTGACCTCATCGTCGCACTGGAAGCCCATGCCGGCAAGGTCTATCACCTCGGAATCGGCAAGTCCGTGACCAGGAGCAATCTTAGCAAGGTCAACGAACAGCGGGACTACCGCATCTTCGAGGATTTCGCCTTCTTCATGATCTCTGAGGCCCGCAGGCGGCGGATACAGAAAATCTTCGAGCTTGAAGGTCATGTCTACGCCTTCGATTCAACCACGATCGACCTGTGTCTGTCGGTGTTCGAGTGGGCGAAGTTCCGCAGGCACAAGGGTGGCATCAAGATGCACACACTTTATGATGTGGAGGCTCAAGTCCCTGCTTTCGTGCATATTACCGAAGCTAAAGTCCATGATTCAAAGGCTATGCCTGAGATACCGTATGAGAACGGCGCCCATTATATCTTTGACCGTGGCTACAACGATTTCGGCAATCTCTATACCATCAATCGCATCGGTGCGTTCTTCGTCGTCAGGGCGAAAACCAATGTACGATTCAAGCCTGAGACATGGAAACGGAGGCTTCCCGAGAACGTGGTTTCTGATGCAATCGGTTACTTCACGGTTTATAAAAGCGCGAAGGATTATCCGGAGAAGCTGCGGAAGGTAGTCTGCATCGACCCGGAAGACGGTACCAGATATATCTTCCTGACCAACAATCTGACAGCATCTGCCGAGACAATCGCCGAGTTATACCGCAACCGATGGAGCGTTGAACTGTTCTTCAAATGGATCAAACAGCACCTGCGCATCAAGAAGTTCTGGGGAACGTCGGAGAATGCGGTGCGCATCCAAATCTATTGTGCCATAATCACTTATTGTCTTGTGGCGATAGTGCAGCACGATATGGGACTGGAGCGAAGCATCTACGAAGTCCTTCAAATCCTTGGAATCTCGCTGACTGATAAGACAAGTCTGCGAGACCTCTTCGACAAATCGAATTTCAAAAATGTCAATGTTCTCTGCGATTCAAGTGAACCAAATTTATTTAATTTTTAACCCCGTCCATTTTTAGTGGACAGTAGTGGTAAGTTATATCTATTTGTTGAAAAACTTTAATGAACCTCTCTTCACTAAATCATCATGATTTATTCTGTGACCTATAATCTTGTTGCCAGACATAATCTGTGGGCGACCGGATTTGATTTTTTCTATCACAAGGGTATCGGTGTCGTAATATTCCGGGTTGAGGTGGATGGTGATTTTGTCGAATGTCGGGGTGGTAAGCGCATACTCCGGCACACCGGGGCAGTCGGGATACAGTCCCATCATGGAGAATACGGCCCAAGCCGACATTGTGCCTGTGTCATCGTTGCCGGGAATACCGTCGGGCTCGGTTGTGAAATGCTTCTCGAGCAGTCGGGCCACCTCACTGTCGGTACGCCATTCCTCCCCTTTGAGATGGGTGAAGAGATAGGGGTAAGCGATGTCGGGTTCGTTGGCCGGGTCGTAGAGCCCGCTGTCAAACACCATACGGAGCTTGTCGGTGAATTTCTTTTTGCCACCCATTATCTTCACAAGACCTTTGACATCGTAAGGAACAAAGAAAGTATAGTTCCATGCACTTCCCTCGTGGAAGCCAGGTACCGGTTCAAAATTTTCTCCCTGTCGAGGATTGAACGGATCGAGAAATGTACCGTCCTGATTTATCGGGCGGAATGTTCCGCTTTCGGTGGAGTAATAGTGTTTATATCCTTTTGCACGAGCAGCCAGAGTGTCAGCAAAAGCAGCATCTCCGCGCTCGCGTGCCAACCATTCAAGTGCATTGTCGGCAACATAATATTCAAGTGCATGGCTGACTGAGTTGTCGCCTGAGTTATCGTTCTGATGGACACCCAAAGGTATATAGCCACGTTGGATATAGCTATCGATGTCGGGGCGCATACGGTTTTGTTTGCCGGGTAGTGTTGCTGATTTTTTCATTGCCTCATAGGCAAGATTAATGTCAAAATCACGCAAGCCTTTGCGCCAGGTGTCGACGATAACGGGAATTGCAGGGTCGCCTTCCATTGTGAAAGTCTCCCTGCCATAAAGTTCCCACTTTGGCAGCCAGCCCCATTCACGGTACATCTCGACCATAGAGTTAACCATGTCTGTCTGCTTCTCGGGATAAACAAGGGTCATAAGCTGGTGAACATTTCTGTATGTATCCCAAAGAGAGAAAACAGTGTATCGGTTACGGTCGGTCACACCGTTTGCCCCCGATTCCATCAATGGATATTGTCCGTTGACATCCTGCAGGATGTTGGGATGAATCAGAGTGTGGTAAAGAGCCGTATAAAATACTGTTTTCTGTTCTGCCGTACCGCCTTCTACCTCAATCTTGTTGAGCTCACTTGCCCATGTCCGGCGGGCATTGTCATGAATTGTGTCGAAGTCTGACGATGCTTGTTCTGCATTGAGGTTTTCCAAGGCATTGTCAGCAGAAACGAAAGAAACACCTACCGAAACTTCAATTTGTTCTCCTTCTGATAGATTGTCGTACGAGAACCAATATCCGATGTCGTCGCCTGATATTTCCCTTGAGTATGCGTTGTAGATTTTATATGTTCCATTGTCGGGAGTCCATTCAGCTTCAACTCCCTGCATTGCAGGTTGCATTTTCCAAAATCCTGATGAAGAAGGTTTTTTATTGACCTTTACTGCAAAATACATTATGAACACTGCATCGGGATTGTAGCAGAATGTTCCCATAAGGCGGCTCCCGACAATTTCAGTGTCAGAAATCCGTTTTATTGAGGCTCCTGTTTCGTTTGTCAGGCCAATTCCGAGATTGACAAGGATATTCCCTTGTCCGGCCGGAAATGTATATCGTTCGATAGAAGTACGCTGAGATGCTGTTGCTTCAGCCAAGACATTATATTTGTTAAGTTTAGATGAATAATATCCCGGCGATGCCTTCTCGGAGTTATAAGTGGAGCCGTATTGGCGGTAGTCGACCTGCAGAGGACCAGTAGTAGCCATTGTGACAACAGAGCCAAGCTCAGGGCAACCTACGCCGCTCAGATTTACATGTGAAAAGCCGGTAAGGTAACTGTTGGTAGCATCGTAAGGCGTTGACCACCACCGCGCATCTTTATCATACCGGTTGATTTCCGAGCCTGTGACATTGAACGGAGACACAGACATCAGTCCGTTTGGCACCACTGCTCCGGGATTCGTGGTGCCGAAGTTGGTAGTTCCGATGAACGGATTGACATATCGAAGCACCGTGGTGTCGGCTCGCTCAACGCCATTGACAGTGAGCGCAGCCGCCAGACACAGTGATATTAAAAACGTGCGCATTATCCTATAAAGGAGTGTCCTTTGACAAATTGTATTATTTCATCGACGTAGCCGAATGCCATGCAAACTGTAGTGTCGGCGGCACCGTAGTATACGGCCACTCGTCTGCCATCCGTAAGGGCGGCGCAAGGGAATACAACATTGGGAACATCGCCAACCAGTTCGTATGGCGCGGCGGGAGCCAGCAGATAGTCGCGAGTGCGATACAGCACTTTAGAAGGATCGTCTTTATCGAGAATTGCAGCACCAAGTGAATAACGGTAGCCATTGCATGTGCGAATTACACCGTGGTAGAACATCAACCATCCTTCATCGGTAAGAAATGGCACAGAACCGGCGCCAATTTTCAAACATTGCCAGGCGCTTTCTTCAAAAGGTGTTACCTTCATTACGCAACGATGTTCTCCCCAATACTTCATATCGGGGCTGTAGCTGATAAAAATGTCGCCGAAGGGAGTGTGACCATTGTCGCTTGGACGGCTGAGCATTGCATAGCGTCCATTTATTTTTTCAGGAAGCAAGACTCCATTGCGGTTGAATGGCAGAAAGGCATTTTCGCATTGATAGAACTCTTTGAAATCGAACGTATATCCGATACCGATAGTGGGACCGTTATAGCCGTTACACCATGTAATCCAGTAACGGTCTTCAATCCATGTCACTCGCGGGTCATATTTATAATCAGAGTCAATCATATTGGTATTGCCGGGACGGAACTTGATTGGCTCATGTTCTATATCCCAGTTGATGCCGTCTTTGCTGAAACCGGCAAAGATATTCATCTGAACAGCCTTATTATCACAGCGGAAAACACCTGCAAAACCATCGCCAAACGGCACCACGGCACTGTTGAAGATGCTGTTTGATGTTGGAATGTGATACCTGTCGATTATAGGATTCTTGGAGTATCTCCAGAGAGGGGCTTCACAATCGGTTGGTCTCTCCTCCCAAGGCATTGTTTTTGAAATGAGTTGTGGTTTGATCATCATCTAAATATTTTAAATTCAGCAAGTTTTAGATTTATGAGTAAATGGAATAGTAGCAGCAAGAATAAAAGCCGGTACAGACATAACCAATGCGACTGTAAAAAACAGCTCATATCCTATCTGCTGATATACATAACCGCTTACCATACCAGGCAACATAAAGCCAAGATTCATAATGCCCGAAGCAAAAGCATAATGAGCCATAGGATGCTTTCCGGGGGCCACCTGTTGCATCATGAATAATGTCAGCCCAACGAAGCCAAAACCATAGCAGAAATATTCTACAATCAGACCGACAGCGATAACAGCTATATTGTCAGGCTGGAATTGGGCAAACAGGAGGTAGATAGCGAATGGGATGTTAAAAATGCACACCAATGAAAAAATCACTTTTTTCAATCCAAAGCGAGCTATATAGTAACCGCCTAAAATAGAACCAACAATGAATGCGACAGTACCAAAAGTGCCGTAAATCAAACCGATGGTCTCATTAGACAGACCTAATCCGCCGGCAGACACCGAAGATTTCAAAAACAGTGGAACCATTTTTACCGCGAAACCTTCTGTCAATCTATAGCAGACAATGAAAATTATGTATAACCAGATATGTTTCTTTTTGAAAAAATCTTTGAAGACCTCGAACAAAGAAGTCATCGCACTGCTGAAACTACTTGGAGAATCTTCATTTCTTGAGCCTAAAGGAAGGAATATGCGATGATAAACCGACAAGCCAATCATCACAAACGACACAATGCCGATTATAATCATCCACGCATATTTTGCCGCATTTTCCGGGCTGTCGGTCTGAAAATGCTTGATTAATACTCCGGCCAAATAAACAAGACCTCCGTTCACAAGAACTTTAGCCAGATTATAAAAAGCACCCTGCCACCCGATATATTCAGCCTGCGTCTTCTTGTCAAGAGCCGTAAGGTATATGCCGTCGGTTGCAATATCGTTAGTCGCTCCGCATATCGAGATGACGCCCATTATCGCAATCACATAAGCAAACGAGTCAGGTATCGGCAACAGAAAAACTATTAAGCCGAAGCAGAAGCCGGTAAGCATCTGACATACAAGCGCAAAATGTTTCTTGGTATAATAGAGTTCGAGTAGCGGACTCCACAACGGCTTGAGTGAATATGGCAATATGAGCAACGATGTCCAGAATGTAATGCTCGCCTCATCTACGCCAAGGTCAGCAAACATTATGACCGATGCCAATGAGAGAGCCACAAAGGGCAATCCCATGGCAAAATAAGCGGTCGGAATCCATGAAATCGGGGCCGATTTTTTAAGGTCTTGATTCTTTGTTCGTTCCATAAGTGTCGGAAGGTTTGTTACCCATTATGAATTCAAGGACACCACCATTCTTGATGCGTTCATAATCGATATATGACTTGTCGTAAGGCTCGCCGTTAAACTTGATTTCCTGCACATAAATATTATCGGCGGAATTGTTATGCGCCTTGATTTCAAGCTGCTTCCCACCGCCGACTTCAACCGTGGCGGTATCAAAGATCGGGGTTCCGAAAATGAATTTACCTCCGGCAGGTTCTACCTGATATAAACCCAGGGAAGAGAGAACAAACCATGCCGACATCTGCCCCACGTCCTCATTGCCGCAAAGTCCGGCATTATTATTGGTATACAGCTCGTTCATTATGCGGCGAAGAATGGGAGCTGCCTTGTGAGGCTTACCGGCATAATTATACAGGTACACGGTGTGATGGCTCGGTTCGTTTCCATGTGCGTACTGGCCTATCAGTCCGCTGATGTCGGGAGAAGCGTTATCGCCAAGCGTACCGTCGACTGTAAAGAGCGAATCCAGCTTGTTGACAAATGCATCTTCCGATCCGAATAGTTCAATCAGACCATGAGGGTCGTGCGGCACGAGCCATGCATATTGCCAGCCGTTGCCTTCGCAATAATCATCTGCACGATGAGTTGTTGCAAATGGGTTGAATGTTTCATCTCTGAAGTTACCTGCCGCCGATTTGCCACGCATGAATTTTAGAGATGAGTCAAAATAATTTCGATATGAATCAGAGCGATGACCGAAGTATCTTTCATCATCTGTTCTACCAAGCGAAGATGCGACTTTTGCCACGGCATTGTCGGCGACGGCATATTCCAGACCTTTTGCTACACTCTCTTCGCAACCCGGAGCATCATAGGGTATATAGCCATATTTTTTAAGTGCGTCCAGAGAGCGTTCGTCCAGCATACAGGAGTTTCTCATTGCCTCGTAGGCGTTGAGGGTGTCTTTAACAAAACCTTTCATAAACAGGTCGCCAAGCACTATTACGCCGGGATTTCCTATCATGCAGTCGGTTTCGTTGCCATGCAGATGCCAGACCGGAAGTTTCCCTTGCTGGCGATAGATGTTTATGAATGTATTAGCATAATCTGCCTGCATTTCGGGATGAATGAGCGTCGACAGCGGGTGTGCGGCCCTATAAGTATCCCACAAAGAGAATATTGTATAATTTGTGAATTTACCGTCTGTAGTGTGTATATTGCCGTCTGCGCCACGATACTCGCCATTGGCGTCGCTGAATACAGCCGGGGCGAACATCGTATGATATAAAGCCGTGTAAAACTTTATCTTATCATCCAGATTTTCTGTTTCTATCTTGACTTTCGCAAGTTGTCTGTTCCATTCTTTCTGAGCTGAGCCGGCTATATAATCGAAATCCCAGTCAGAGTTCTCATCAAGAATATTGGTCATGGCATTATCAATGCTTACCGGAGATATTCCGACTTTAACCAATAATGGCTCTGACGACTTACCAAATGAAAACAGAGTTGTCGTATCATTGCCGCAAAAAGCAGAAAATGGGCGAGAGAACTGCGCTGAAAAATAAATTTTCTGATCTTTAGCCCAGCCGGTAGAGTATCGGTATCCGGATATTGTGCTGTCATTTTCGACAAAAATTTTGCTTTCGGTCGGTTTATCCCAACCGATACCATAGACCAAATCGACCTTCACAAAAGCTGAGTCAACATTATCAGGAAAAGCATATCTATGGAATCCTGTCCGGGTTGTGGCTGTAAGCTCAGCTGTTATATGCGAATCATCGAGATGAACTTTATAATATCCTGGGCGACACACCTCGTTTTGATGAGAAAACACAGACACGGTGTCATCTCTGTTTACTACAGGCATTATTAAAATATCGCCAAGATCACCTATGCCTGTGCCACTCAGATGTGTGTGGCTGAATCCAATGATTGTAGAGTCGGAATGGTGATAACCTGAACACCAATCCCAACCCTTTACTCGCTGAGACGGACCTAATTGCACCATGCCAAATGGCACGTTTGCACCCAAAAAGACATGTCCATGATCGGCTGTGCCAATGAATGGATTGACATAATCGGTATATTGAACCTCATCTGTATGAACACCTTTGTCTGAACAAGATACAACGCAAGCAGAAATGATAAATCCTGCAAGAGTCCCAAGAATATTAATCTTCATTTCCGTTGCTGTCAAGTTGTGAGAGTGCAAAAGCATAAGCTCCGGCAGAAATTGCTTTGCTGGCACCGATTTTAGAGAATGCCACACCGATACGCTTCATCGGATCGTATATTACAGGTATATCGGTTCCCGGGATAAGAATAATCTGACGGGATCCGGCTGAAAATTTCTCAAATTCTTCAGCATCGTCGAGATAGAATACTTCAGGCTGTACGCATTTAACTCTGGTCCCATCAAGGGTGCAGACCGTGTTACGCAGTTCCTTCAGTATCGCATCAATCATGAGATGGCGTGCCGCTGTAATGCCGCCGCCGATAACGATAATACCGTCAATCAGTGATGCAGCAATTGCCATAGAGTGTCCGGCAGTCTCTCCCATTTCAGCAAAGGCCTTTCTTGCGGCTTCTTGATTTCCGGGCTTTTTGCCGTCGGCTATTTCACAGATGTCTTTGGGGGTTAAATTCTGGCGCTTGTCACCGCTTAGAATGCGATATACGCGCTTGATCGCACGGACTGAAACCCCTTCCTCGGCCATTACGCCACGTTTTGTCTTATGCGGCAGGCAAAAGGTTTCAACACAAGAATTGTCGCCTCGATTGAGTTTACCATCAATTACCACACCTATGCCAAAGCCCGTGCCGAAGGTGTAGCCTATAAGATTGTGAAACTGCTTGGCGCTTCCGCTTGTTTTCAGTTTGTTGTTTATCTCCGGAAGGATACCGCATAAAGCCTCACCGTATGCAAACAGATCTCCATCGTTGTTTATGAAAACCGGAATTCCGAATTCACGTTCAAGGTACGGACCCAAAGCCACGCCGTCGCGGAAAGACGGGAAATTAGGCAGAAATCCGCCTATTATGCCATTTGGATAGTCCGCCGGACCGGGGAATGCAAAACTTATGGCGACCGGTTTTTCATCAAGAGCAGCAATAACTTCTTTGAACCCTTTTACAATAGTTGCCAGACACAAATCAAGGTCATGAGCATTTGAAGGATATGTTATCGGCGATGTTATAAATTCGCATCCGCGCATAGCTCCGAATACCAGATTCGTTCCTCCGGCATCGAGAGTAATCACTATTCGATTGTCTGATGTATACATGGTGTTTATGATTGAAAAAGCTATTTATTTTTTAGAGAATGAATAGGGATAATCCTTTTGATTGCTACCCCATTTGGGATTCGGTTCGCTGCTTTTTTTGATTTCTATATTCTTACCCGATTTCAGTTCTGCAATATTGAAGTAAGTCGGGGTGTAAATTTTGCCGCCAACTTTGATATTGTCTATATATACGGCTTTGTCGTCAGCGTTGCTTTCAATGATGGTCTGTTTGCCATTGTCGAATGTCAGTATGGCTTTCTTAAATAAAGGAGTCCCTATTACATATTGCCCACTGCCCGGTGCTACGGGATAAAAACCCAATGCAGAAAATACATACCATGCAGATGTTTGTCCGTTGTCCTCATCGCCACAGTATCCGTCGGGAGTCGGGGAATACATTTTCTCCATTACATCATACAGCTTACGTTGAGCTTTCCAAGGCTGACCGGCATAATTATACAGATAAATCATGTGTTGAATAGGTTGGTTGCCATGTGCATAATTACCCATATTCATCACAGTCATCTCTCTGATTTCGTGGATAGGGAAACCATAGTAACTGTCATCATATACCGGGGCTACAGTAAACACCGAGTCGAGCATTTCTACAAACTTGTCTTTACCGCCCATAAGGCGAATCAGGCCTTCCGGGTCATGAAATACCGACCATGTATAATGCCAGCTGTTACCTTCGGTAAAAGCATCGCCCCATTTCAATGGAGAAAACGGCGTCTGGAATTCGCCGTTGGCATTGCGTCCACGCATAAGATTTGTTTCCTTATCGAAAACATTCCGATAGTTCAATGCTCTTGCGGCATAAAGATTCTGTTCGTCTACAGAGCGTCCGAGTGCCTGCGCAAGCCGGTATATACACCAGTCGTCATAGGCATACTCAAGTGTACGTGCAACGTTTTCATTAATATTCACATCATAAGGCACATAGCCCAGTTTATTGTAGTACTCGTGTCCGAGACGTCCGCTTGAAGAAACAGTGGGATGAACTGCGTCGGTGCCGGCTGTAACGGCTTTCCACAATGTTGCAGTGTCTGTTACGCATACACCGGATAGATATGCGTCGGCAAGAACCGAAGCTGAGTTATTACCCACCATACAGCCTCTGTGACCGGGACTTGCCCATTCCGGAACAAAGCCGCTTTCACGGTAATGGTTGAGTAAGCCTTCCTGTATCTCCGCGTTAACATTTGCGTACCAGAGGTTCAGCAATGGGAACAGTGCGCGGAAAGTGTCCCACAGACCAGTGTCGGTGTACATATATCCCGGCATAACTTTCCCTGTATGTGGGCTATAGTGATATGCTTTACCGTTGCTGTCGATTTCGTAAAACTTGCGCGGGAACAGCAGTGAGCGGTATAGGCACGAGTAGAATGTGCGCATCTGCCTGTCAGAACCACCTTCCACTGCAATTTTTGCCAGTTCTTTGTTCCACGCGTTTTTGCCATCTTCAATCAGCGAATCAAACGAATTGTTGCCTAACTCATCCAGATTGCGCACAACCTGTTCCGGGCTGATAAAGGAAGAAGCGACCCTGGCGAGGATTTTTTCACCTTTTCCGGTGTTAAATGTAAGAATGACTCCGGTATGGTCTGCCATTACACTTTTCACTTCCGGCTGCAAAATAGAGTCGGATACAGTTGTGTATGACGCGAAAGGTTTATCGAATTTTACTATAAAGTAATTTTTGAAATTATCAGGCACGCCTCCACTGTTTCGTGTGGTGTAGCCTGTAATTGTGCGGTTCTCTTTATCCACGGTTATGGATGAGCCTTTATCGAATGCATCAATCACAATATTGGAACTGTCGCTCTTAGGGAAAGTGAAACGAAACATCGCAGCTCTTTCTGTAGGCGTAACTTCTGCTACCACATCATAATCTGCCAGATATACCTTATAATAAAAAGGATGACATTCTTCGCCTTTATGAGAGAACCAGCTTGCTCTATCATTTTCATCAAAGACCTGTTTGCCGGTGGTTGCCATTATTGAGAACTGGCCGTAATCGTTAATCCACGGACTCGGTTGATGAGTTTGCTTAATGCCTCTGATTATATGAGAGTCATAACTATATACCCATCCGTCGCCCATTTTGCCTGTCTGTGGCGTCCAGAAGTTCATACCCCAAGGGCGTGCAATTGCCGGATAGGTATTACCGGCAGAAAGTTCAAAACTCGACTGAGAACCCATCAGGGGGTTAACAAACTGGGTATAATCATTTGCCGATGCAGAAAACGCTATTGCCGAGGCCATAAACGTACCGCATATTAATTTCATTAGATTTGAGGTCATAGTTCTGTGCTTTATCTGGATATACAAACACCTTTGCGAGCCTAACTACTTACACGGCGTTGCCGACATTTCAAGTTCGAGATGTGCGCCACTCATAATCTGCTCGTGCGTAATGTAAGTTTCTTTGTATGCCTCTCCGTTCAGCCGGGCAGATTTGATATATATGTTCTCTTTTGACAGGTTCGGGGCCGACACTCTGAAGATTTTGCCGTTATCGAGTTTTAAATCCATGGATTTGAACAAAGGTGTTCCAAGTTCGTATTGTCCGCTCACAGGGTTGACCGGATAGAAACCCATTGCACTGAATACAAACCATGCCGACATCTGACCGCAGTCTTCATTTCCACATAATCCCGCAGGAGTAGTGTCATAAAGCCTATTCATTACTTCTGAAATGTATTGTTGAGTCTTATCGGGGCGTTCTGCCTTATTGAAGAGATATATCACATGGTGACTTGGTTCATTGCCTTGAACGTATTGCCCGATCATGCCTGTGCTGAAAATCGGGAGAGCGCTGTCGGCCGAAGGATTGTAAGTCATCATGCTGTCAAGTTTTTGCAAGAAGCGTTTCTTGCCGCCCATAAGTTCCATCAGACCGTCAATATCATGCTGCACGGACCAGTGATATTGCCAGGCATTACTTTCGCATATATGTTCGGAATAATCCTCGGGATTAAATTCTTCAATGAAATCGCCATGAGAGTCTCGCGGCTGCATAAAACCTGACTTCGGATTATATACATTCTTATAATTCATAGCGCGTCGGAAAAAATCATCGGCGATCTCCTGTCGACCCAGTTTCTGTGCCATTAATGCTATGCAATAATCGTCAAAGGCATATTCCAAAGTTTTTGACATAGACCAGTTTTCGTTATTGTATTCATCGATGAGGTCACACGGAACATACCCGAGTTTTTTATATACGCCTATTTGCCGATAGGTATCGTTATTAGCCGTGGCAATACATAAATCAAGGGCTTCATATTTAAGATTATCCGGCAGCAGTCCCTTGAGGTATGCATCAACAATGACAGGAACGGAGTGATAGCCAATCATCATATCGGTTTCTGATGCTTGAAAATTCCATACCGGAAGCCTATGGTTCTGTCTGCCGAAAGCTATAAGCGAACAAGCAAAGTCACGCGCCCTATCAGGTTGTAGATATGTCATAAGCGGATGAGCGGCGCGATAGGTGTCCCATAGGGAGAAGGTACTGTAGTTTTTCCAATCGGTCGCATTGTGTATATTGTTGTCGGGCCCCATATATGATCCATCAACATCACAATATATTGTAGGTGCGAGCATTGAGTGATATAGTGCTGTATAGAATTTCGTTTTGTCCGCGTCATTGTCGCCTATAACCGATATTCCCGATAATGCGTTCTGCCATTTGTCATGAGCAATGTTTCTGTATTTTTCAAAATCATTGTTCGGAGCTTCACTTTCGAGATTGAGTTTAGCTCCGTCAAGACCTGTACATGAAAGAGAAGTGGCGACTGTTATCTTGTCGTCGGCAGCGGTTGAAAAGTAGAAGCGGGCAGTTTCCGCAGTGCCGATTTCGTTGCCGTCTTTTATAATAGGGGTAGAATCTATTGTTACACTATCCCAAGGTTCTGAAAATCTTGAGCGAAACCACAAACGCTGGTTTCTCGCCCAGCCATCAGAAAAACGGTAGCCTTCAATCGTCACAGAATCGACAATTTCTATGCGGCTGTCGAGAGTTGCATCCCAGTTCATAGCCTTTGCAAGATTCAGTATTACGGCAGCAGAGCCTTCAGGAAAGGTATATTGCTGGATGCCGCAACGATCTGTTGCTGTCAATTCGACATTTATATTATAATCTGTAAGTCTTACCTGATAATAACCAGCTGTGGCTGTTTCATCGTCATGACTGAAGCGCGAGTAGACTCCGAGTGGCTGTTCTGCTTCAATCGCCGGAAGCATTACCGGCATAAATGAAATATCATACAAGTCACCGGCACCGGTTCCGGAAAGATGTGTATGGCTGAAGCCGGCTATAGTTGAATCAGGATAAAAATACCCTGCAATTCTATCCCAGCCGGGTAGACCGTTGTCGGGACTCAGCTGTACCATTCCAAATGGAGTTTGCGCCCCTGGATATGTGTTGCCTGTAAAATCTGTGCCAATCAATGTGTTGACATACGATGTATAATCGGGATTTAAAACTGGTTTCTTGCCATGACATGCAAACAAAAAAACAGCGAGAACTCCCACAAGAACTTTTACTGTAAAATATTTCATTTCGACAAGCCAATTAAAAGAGCGGGAATGATGAATGCTTATCATCATTCCCGCCTTGAACCATCAGCGTTAATGAAGAGCGCTGAATACAATCTATTTTACCGATTCTTACCTAACTTTATTTAATCACAATTTTCTTAGTTGTTCCGTTAGAGTAGCGTACGATGTAAAAGCCTGAAGACGGATTCTTTACTACGATACCTTGGATATTGTAGTATGCTACAGGAATAGCATCATCTTCTTCAGGGGTAATGACTACGTCGTCGATGCTCGACATTTCAGAAGGAAGACCTGTAGCGGAAACAGCCAGAATATTGGCGACATACCACTTGTCGGATTCGATTTTGATAGCTTTCAGCTTCTTGGTGTTGCTCGCGTCGAAGGTGTAAGTCTTCTCTCTGAGGTAGTGGTCGCTATCGTCAATCTCGTCTTCGGTCTTCTGATATTTGTCGGTTTTCCCACTCATAACCACGCCGAAAGTTTTACCGACAGCATAGTCATCGTTTTCATCCCATCCTTTCATGCTGTAGTATTTCTCATCTCCTTCAGTATCATCTTCAAAGATGGGAGTAACGTTAATGGCTGCCGAATAATCGTCGCCTGAGAATGTCAGCAGGTGGAATTTCTGGCAGAGTACGGGGGTCTTTAATGTCAGGGTAGCTTCATCGTAACGTTCGCGGAGTGTGACTGAGTTCTTCTGATCGTAGGGCTGGAGTTGATATTTCAGACCGCTTACTGAAACAATCATACGGTCGTCACCGGCAATCGCGCCCTTTTCCTGCACTGCGGGAGTGTAGAGACTCCAGTACTTGTCATCGTCAATCTGGCCGGTGACATAAGACTTCGAGGGGAGACCCTCGGCGATAACATCGTCGGTCCAGCCCGAAACTTCGAGAGGAACGCATACAGGCACTGCGCTCTCAACCTGCTCACAGGCCTCTACCTCGGCAAGCGAGGGATAGAAGAAGGGATTGAGGCTGCAGATAATAGCCAGATATTTGGCATCCTGATATTCGGGGAGAATATACTCGAGCTCGCTGATGTCGCCGAGATTTTCGAACGTTTTAATACGTGTCATCTTATCCAGCGACTTGCCGACGGCGATAGAAATGTTTTTGTTTACATTGCCTTCTCTATCGTTGGAATTTATGCCACGGTTATTCTCGGGAATATATACTTTGACCTTTGAAAGATGCCAGATTTCGGGAGCCTCGAATATAGCCCAGAAGTCATCGGTATGTTTCGACGGTTTTTCTATGCTTTCGCAGGCTTCTTTCACTGTATTTCCGTCGGTAAGGGTCGAAACGGTTGTCTCATCGTAAGCGGCTTCCAGGGAATAGTCTTCCTTGTAGTGGCGCAATGTTGCGTCAAGTCCTGCGAGGATGTTGGGCCGGCTTTCATTGTCGATGTACACTTTTACTCCGGCTTCCTTATAGCCCGCGCCGTTGGTCACGGTGATAAGAATATCGGTTTCGCCCATGAGCTCGCCGCCGGTGACGGGGATTATAAACTTATGGGCCTGCATATCCTCGGTGATGTCGCCGATTTCCACATTGTCGCCGCCAATGGCAACGCAAGAGAAAGAGGGATCGCGGTCGTCACCGTTGAGGCTGTAGCTCACTTCGATATTCTTCGTTTCGCCAGAGTTGACTTTGATTTCAGCGGGATTGACATCAATTGTCATCTTCACGTTGTCTATACCGTAAGCCTCGAATTCCCAGACACGCAGCGTGCCGCTGACAGAGGGAGAGAAGCGGATGTAACGTCCCATGGTGGGAACAATATAATCTTCCTTGATATTTACGGAACTCTTGTCCTTTTCGTCTACAACCTTTGTCCAGTTCTTGCAGTCCGCCGAAACTTCGATAGTATAGTTGCGGATGTTTTCATTGTTCTCGGGACCCGCCTTGCAGTCGTAGATCTTGAAGCCATAGATACGATACAGGCTTTGGCAGTCGATTATTACCCAGTTGTCGGGCGATACATTACACCACTTCTGCGAAGTGTTGCCGGGGTTGGTGATACCGTCGATAAGATTTTCAGGGGTTTCCTTTGAATTGGTGCAACCGCTGTAGCTATAGATTATTTTGTGGAGGACGATATTGTGCAGATTGCCGTACTCATTTTCGCTAACCACATCGATAGCCTCGAAACCGGTAGACGATGTGCCGAGAGAATTGGTCGACTCTACGGTGACTTTCTGAGTGCCTTCAGCGAGGGCTTTGACAGTAATCACATTGTCGGTAAGAGCGCCCTCGACAAGCTGAAGGCTTTCAGGAAGGGTCCACTTCCAGGCTGTGGGAGAGCCGGAGCCTACTGCCGTAATGGTAACTGTCTCGCCTACTTTCACGCAGCTCTTGCTGAGCTTAAGGCTTACGATGGGTGCACCGGGTTTGGGATAATCGGCAGAGGCGCTGACGGGCGTCTGCTGCACCATGTCCTTGGTCACGGGAACAACTTCAACCTTAACGGCGTCTTCGCTGCCTTCGCGAGTCAGATCGGGGATATAGAAAGCTTCGTCGCGAGTCTGTCCGACTAACTTGCGGCCGGAAGCAGTTGTGATATAAACGTCGAAGTGGTCGAAATCATCGCTCCAGTCGAAGTCCCATGTCACGCGGATGTCGCCGCCGTTTTCATCGAGGCGGTGCGAAAGCTGCAGGTCGTTGACTGCGATAGCTGCGGGGGCGTATGAAGCGGGAAGAATTGCCAGCTGTCCGAGATTCATATTGAATGATCCTGAACCGATGAGATTCAGAGCCACCATATATATCGTTTTGCCTTTTAAAGACGAAAGGTCATATTCGGCTACTGTCCATCCGTTTTTCTTCGAGGTGGTTGCCGAAAGAGTAACGTCGGGAGTTACGGAAGACGAGGTGGAGAGCTTGAGCTCGGGAGCCTCGGCACCTTTGAATACAAGGCGTACGATGCCGCCGTTCTCAACGGGAATCATTGTCTTGTAAAGGCGCATGAGGGCCTTGCCGCTGAGATTGCCGGAAATCTTAAACGATGAGCCGTGATTGTAGGCGTTGTCCCAGTCGATAGAGACTTTGAGGTTGCCTCTGTTTTCAATCCACCAGCGCCATGTGGGAAGCACACTCTGAACGCCGCTGTGATACCAGTCCTGGGTTCCCTGTTTTTCGCCATTGACAAAGCGATGCTTGCCGACGCCTACACACATGTTGCTGACGAAGGGCATGGAAGTGATTGCCGAGCGTTCGAGGACAGCGCCTGAAATACCGCTCCAGTTGCTGTCGCCACCGGTAGAGGGGTCGCCGACGGTGTTTACCCAAGCCTGCTCCTCGTTCTCGAAAGTCTTCTTGATGGCAGCGTAGGCTTTTTCGCCGTTGTCGTCGGGTGTGCCGAGGAGGTTGCGGACGTTGTCTTTCCAGGAGCGCTCTTCGGGGCAGAAGAGGGCTAGCGAGCCTACGTGTCCGCTGGCAGGGAACGCTATGTCGAGCGAACTCTGATAACCGGTAAGACCCGAACGCACACACTGCACGCCGGCATAGATTTTGCTGAAAGTTTCCGCTTCGGTGCAATTTAAGTCCGTGGCAAATCTGCGGTAATCACCCTCCGAACGGTATTCAAGGAACATCGAGGTGTTCTTGTGCGATTTAAGGATGGTTTCGTCGATTACGCCGAGAGCGTTATAGTACATCATCTCCATCTGTGTGTCGCCGGCGGCATCGGCATACGAGTTGAATTCCTTGATAAATTCAGCCCAGGTAGCGCTTTTCACGCCGGAACCACTGGTTTCCTGGTTGATGAACCAACCGTCGAAACCGAGGTACTTGGCAATCTCGTAAAGCTTTTTCGCATAAGGATATTTGCCATCCTCCTTGACCACCATTTCCTGTACCCATTCGATTTCGCCACCGAAATCTTTCGGCGGGAAGAAAATCTGGCCCAGTATTTTCACACCTGCCTGATGGGCGGCATCGATAGAGCCTGCTGGAGGAGGGATGATAATGCCTTCAGATGCCGAACCGGCCCAATAGACGAGCTTGTCCATGTACTGCCAGTAGGTGGGCTGATAGCCGATGAAGTTGTCAGCTCCCTGCGAGGGGCTGAGCGAGCACATGTTGAAAAGGATTGTGGCGTTGCAGATCTGGCCTTCGTAGTGCTGGGAATTGTTAGCCTTCATCAGCTCGGGCTCTTGGAAACGCTTTGCAAGAGGCACACGTGAACGATTGAATTTTGCTACGGGGTCAGTCTCCGGCGACCAACTCTTGATGTCGCGCGGATGCCAGCAACCGCCGAAAGGCTGTTGTGCGCTCAGACCCAGGCTTGCGGCTGCCGCCAGCAAAGCCGAAATTAGGTGAAGCCTGAATTTCATAAATGGTATAGTATTGGTTAATTATGATTTAAGATTATTTTGCTATTTAGAGAAACACGCATGGCGAAACAACTACTTACGCATATTTTAAAAAAAAGAGCCGATGCCCTTTAATGCCGGGCACCGGCTCTTTGTTAAATCTGAATCGTGTCTATATCACGGATATATCATTTGATAACGACTTTTCGTGTGCTACCGTCGGAATAACGGACAATATACAGACCCGATGTGGGATTCTTGACTTCAAAGCCCTGGGTATTGTAAATAGCCACGACAGTCTTGTCGCCATCAGCTTCAATGGAGTCTATTCCGGATGCTTTCTCTTCTTTGGCAAGAGCAAGAATTGTAGGATATGTACGGCTTGTGCTGTGCTGGAAACCTACCTTTTTGAATTTCTTTGTGGCATCCAGATTGATGGTGAATTCGAAGAGACGGAAATTGTTCTGACCGTCGAAATCATCTACATCATGGCTCCAGCTGCTGGTGCTTGCAAATATACGGTCGAAACCGTGGAGGGCAGTGCCTTCGGCATCGCCGTACCAGTCCTGAATCGTGATAGTCTGAGGCTCGTCGGCGCTGCCGTCTTCATAGCCGACTGTCACTTCAACATCGCAAGTGCCGTTGGCCGAGATTGCAAGGATGTGGAGTCGTTCGCATAAGCTGGGTTTAACGGCTGTAAGCTCTGCGGGATCGTCGTATGCGTCAAGACGAAGAGCATTGGGCGCATCGTAGGGCTCAAGTGTGAATTCAGTTCCGTTAGAGGTTACAATCGTGCGATCGTCGCCGGCGACTGCGCCCTCTTCCTTAACGGCCGTGGTGTAGAGAACCCAACCATCTTTGTCAAGGTACTTGGTGGTAAATTCATTAGCGGGAGTGGACTCGGCGATTACGTCGTGTTGCCAGCCGGTAAATTCAGACGGCTTTTCTACCGAGACCTTCACCTTGCAAGCTTTTGCAAGCTCGCCGTTGGTAACGATAAATGTGATCTCGCCATTGCCCTTGTCGCCAAGAGCAGTCACAGGAACGGTGAATGTGCATGCGGCTTTATCTTCCGTAACATCGCCGAGGATCACACCTTCGCCCGTGAAGTCTGCTTCAGCGCTGAAGTTGGCTTCGCGCTCCTCGCCGTTCATGTCGTAGGTGATGACGAGGTTCTCGGTTGATTCGGGAGCTACTTTCAGAGTGGTGGCAGACGGAGTAAGACGAATCTTCGAACCGTTCATATCGGCCAGTGCAGAGATACCGAATACCCAGAATTTAGGGCTCTTCTCCGCGCGGAAGTTCACGGCTACGGCATTCTTCTCGGGATTTGCCTTAAGAACGACCTCATTCATGCCATATTTGGAACTGCCGAATGTTGTTTCATCTTCCAGTACTTTGAGGTCGGTTACCGCAAATTCGTTGATATTGTCAGTACTGTAATCAGCACGAGGCAAATCAATGATGAATTCGTCTGAAACTGAGCCATCCTCATATTTGATAGTGGCGGCTATCTCACGTGTCGAAGTACAGTTACAAAGAACATAAATCTCTTCGGCAGGAACAGGTTCTGCGAATTCGAGAGTATAGTCAGTTCTCTTGTTCTCAACATAGAGAGCGTTTTTCTGAGTATAGTCAGCGAGCTCGAAGGTAGTGCCGTTCTTGGTTACGATGATACGGCTGTCGGGCGACGAGATTGCAAAATCGTTGTTGACATTGGAAGTGAAGAAGCAGCCATAGCTGTACTCGAGTTCTGCATGCTCCTCTACGGGTCTTTCCTCAGCAATGATGTCGTGGGTAAATCCGTTGGCAATGGCTACAGGCACAACTTTCGGGCCGTCGGCTTCGAGCTGGGCGTAAGCCTCGACTTCTGCGAGTGACGGGTAGAAGTACATGTTGACATCACACACTACGGCGAGATATGTGAAGGGCTCAACCTCGGGGATGTAGAAGGTCAGCTCGGAAGCTTCCTTGAGGTTTGTCACGCTTTCAATGACATTCCACTTAAGACCGTCGTTGCTGGTGCGAATGCTTATGCCGTTGTTTACAAAGCCTTCATTTCCTTTATTGTTCTCTCCCTTGTTGGAATTCGGGATATAAACCTTCACTTTGCCAAGAGAGAAACGTCGGGGGTTGGTAAATACGGCCCAGAGGTCGTTGCGATACTTACAGGGCTTTTCATACATCTCTTCGGTCAGACCTTCCGTCTTGGTGTCGCCATCGGTCAGATTGCCGGTCTTCTGGGATGTGAAGGATGAGCCGGTCACATAGTTCTCATCGAATTTGCGCATTTCAGCTTCTGCGCCGTTAATGCAATTCTTGGCTGCATCGGAATCAATGATGACATCGATGAACGTCTGGCGTTTGGCATCGCCGTTCTGAAGGGCTACAGTGATTTCAGCCTTACCGATGACTTTAGCGGCTTTCAGTTCGAAGGTGAAATGTCCCTTACCGTCGTCTTTGGGTTCGGTAAACGACACATACGAGCTTTTCGAAGAGAGAATCAGGCCGAAATTGTCGGCAGGCTTCTCGCCGTTCATGCTGTAGTTCACGGTTACGGTCTGTGTCTCTTTGGGCTGCATATTGATGGTATGCGGAGCTTCGATAGTAATACGTGAATTGTCGCGGGCGGTGATTTCAAATTCATAGATGCGGCAGGTGAAGCGCTTGTCGGCATAAGGCTGAAGCTTTACGTAGCGGCCAACGGTCGGTATGATGTTGGCGGTGTGCACGTTTTCACCCTGGATTTCGGTAGCGTCGGCCACTTCTTTCCAGTCGGTGCCGTTGTCGCTCACAAGTATACGGTAGTTGGCAATGTTGCCTTCGTTGGCGCCGTTTACAAGTTTGCAGTCGTGTATTGTGAAATCGTAGAGCGTGTGGGGCGTCTTCAGGTCGATTACTGCGTAGGGGGCCGTAGAAATATCGCTCCAGCAGAAATCCTTGTTGTTGGGCTTGGTAACGCCGTCAATCAGATATGAAGCGTCGCCGATTACAGCACGGCCGCAGTCGGCTTTCTTTCCTATGGCAGCATTGTGGACTTCCTTGTATGCGAGGTCGGAGAACACGTCAAAGGCTACGCCCTTGAATGAGCCCGTTCCCTGGGCATTGGTGAGTTCAACTGTGATTTCGGGCTTGCCTTCCTTGAGAGCTTCAACCTCAATGGTGGCATCGGTGAGTTCACCGCGTAAGAGTTTTACGTCGGCAGGAAGAGTCCACTTGTAGGAGGTGGGATTGTCCGTACCCTTTGCCGTGAGGGAGATTGCTTCGCCGACTTTGGCGTAGCTCTTGACGGGAATAACAGTAACGATAGGGGCGGCCGCAATATGGAAGCTTACATCTTCACTCTTGGCTACAGTCGCCTTGCCGTCCTTCATGACAGTCACAAGTTCAACCTTGAGCTTGCTATCGCCGTTTTCTCTTTTAAAACGAGGTACATAGAAGCCTTCGCCACGTGTCTGACCTACCAGACGACGACCCTTTACACCGGTAACATAGATGTCGAAGTGGTCAAAGTCATCATTGTAGTCGTAGCTCCAGGACAGGCGGAGATCGCCGTCGGTAGCTGTCATGTGGCCTTCAACCCGGAAATCGCTTACTGCCACAGCGGCGGGATTGTAGTTGGCTGGGAGTATTGCGATTTCGCCGAGTTTCAACTCATAATTGTCGTTGGCGGCGGAAGCATTTATAGCAACGGCGATTTCGTCGATGGTTTTACCGTTGAACGAAGCGAGGTCATATTCAGCCACGGTCCAGCCATTAACATTGCTCTTCGTAGCGCCGGTAAGGGTAGTGCCGCCGAGACAGAGTTCGGGCTGTGCGCCATTGCTCTTATAGACGAGGCGAGCGAGACCGCCGTTTTCCACAGCAATTTTGCTGTCGAAAAGGGTCCAGGTGGTAGTGCCGGACGAGAGCGCACCGCTGAGCTTGAACGAGTTGCCATGGTTGTAGGCGTCATCATAGTCGTATGACACGGTCATGCCGCTCTTTGCGCGGTATTTGGGCAGAATGCTCTGTACCGAAGTGGCGTTCCAGTCCTGAGTGTTAAGTTTCTCACCCTTTGCAAAACGATGTTTGCCAAGACCTACAGAGAAAGATGTCGTGAAAGGCATCTTTGTGATAGTAGAGCGGGCAGATACTTTGGAGCTTACGATGCCGTCCCAGGTCTTGTATTCGCGCTCGAACACCTCGGCCTGAACGTCGTATGCTTTCTGACCCGTAAGGTTGCTTTCGTCTTTCCAGAGGTCATCGGTAAGCACCTTGTAGGTGTGCTGCTCGGGGGTGAACAGAGCGAGCGAACCGGCGCTGCTTACGTTGAAGCCATAGAGGCCGGCCTGCGCGCACTCTATACCGGCATAAAGGCGGTGATAGGTGTCGGCGGCCGAACAGCCGAGGTCGGAGGCATAGCTGCTCTTGTCGCCGGTGTTATTGTATTCAAGGAACTGCGATGTGTTGCGGTGCGACTTGAGGAGCTCGATTGTGGGTGTGCCTCCGGCGTCGTACCACTGGATCTCCATATAGGTGTCGCCGGCTGCATCGGCAGTCTCGCCGAAACATTTGATGAAGTCGGCCCATTCGTTGACACGCTTGCCGTTGTCAAGCTCCTTGTTGATGAACCAACCGTCAAAACCGAAGTATTTGGCGATCTCATACATCTTGACGGCATAGGGATACTTGCCATTCTCATCTTTGGTAAGCATGGCCTCGATCCATCCGTCACGGCCGCCGATTGTGCGGGGCATGAAGAAGAGCGCACCCAGGATTTTAACACCGTTGAGGTGAGCGGCGTCGATTGTACCTGCAGGAGGACAAACGAAAATACCTTCGTTGCCGGCGCCACCCCAGTTGATGAATTTCTCCATATACTGCCAGTAGGTGGGCTGGTAGGCAAGGAAGTTGTTGTCGCCCTGCGAGGGTGTGAGCGAACACATTTTGTTTGTAATGGTGGCGGTTTCGATCTGACCGCTTCCGTAATGGTTGTCAATGCGTTCCTGCAGAGGTATGCGGGAACGGTTGAACTTTGCGTCGGGGTCTGTCTGAGGCGACCAGTTGATTACATCATCGGGAAACCAGCATCCGCTATACGGCTGCTGGGCTCCGGCTGTCATCATGGCCGACAGCATGATTGCCGAGGCCAGAATTGGCTTTCTGATTTTCATTTCTTTTGATTAAATTATTATGGTATCGATTGGTTTAAACAAGTATAACTTGCCGGCAAGTTTTTTTGACATTGCCGGCAAGTTTTTATTATGTTTTATCTACGAATGCGGAGGAGTGCGCCGCCGTTGCCGAAGTTTGAGGGTATATCGTCCGAAACGTCCCACCACAGGCGTCGGCCCTGAGAGTTCTTCGAAGGCATGTCGCTGTCGATAAACGCCTTGTTGGAGTTCTCCGAATTCGGATAAAGTATGCGCTTGATGAAGTGGCCTTCGGGCACGTCGCCGCCCGAAGCGTTGGTCAGCGGAGTCATAAGCTTGGGATAATCCGTGCGGCGGAACTCAGCCCAGCCTTCATTGCCATTCGGGAAAACTGCCATCCACTTCTGGGTGATGATAGCTTCGAGGATTTTCTCTTTGTCGCCGGAACCGAATGTTCCGTCGTTAAGAGCAGCCAGCCCGTTGATGTAGCTTTGAGCTTCAGCTGCAGAGATTTCGTAATAGTCCATAGAAGCCTGCACTCCCTGACGGTAAAAATCTTCAGGGCTACCCGATCCCCAACCGCGAAGTGCGGCCTCGGCGCGAAGGAAAAGACTTTCGGCATAACCGAGCCATACGGTGGGCTCTGCGTAGTTGAACCATGATTTGGGATCGTGATATTTCGATTTGGCGGGGTCTTTTGCAGTGCGGGTGAGCGAGAACTGATTCGGTGCAAGCATTGTTACGTTGACATAGCCCTTGGGGCAGCCTTTGAAGTCTTCTTCCAGATCATCCTCCGCGGTTGCCAGAGACTCTGCGGTCATGCCGATTCGATACCAGCAGATAGGACAGCGGGGGTCGATCACTTTCTCCACCTTGCTGTTACGGCCAGTCTTTATGATATATGTGGCACCGCCTGTCGAGAGCGTACGGTAATAGTTTTCGAGGTCCCATCCCATGACACAGTCGCCGTTGTACGCCACCGAACACATTCCATGAACATTTTCCTGACCACCGTCATTGATGCCGCCGGCTTCAACAGGTGCGTAGCGGGGCACTGTTTTCATGTTGTCGTCATTGCTTTGCATCAGACCCCATTTGTTGGACAGGGCATCTTCAGCCTCTTTCTTTGCGCGTACGGGGTCTACATTGGAGATTCGGCATGCGAGACGAAGGCGAAGAGTATTGGCAAAACGCAACCATTTACCGGCATCGCCACGATAACAGATGTCGTCAGAGTCAATCACATACTGCGAGGCATCATCGGGGTCGATAGTCTCGACTGCCTGACGGAGCATACGGAACATACCGTCGTAAACATCGGCCTGGCTGTCGTAAGGCACGTTGTTGGTCTCGGGTGTCTGAGCCGACGCATAGACCTTAAAGGGCATGTCGCCGTATGTGTCTGTATTTGCCAGAGCCAGGAACACGAAGTAGATTCGGGTGATGTGATACTGGTTGACATATCTCTCGGGGTTGGGGCTGAATTTGAATGCACGCAGCAGAGATGCGTACTCCTTGCAGCGGTCAACGTAGAAGTGAGTCCAGCGAGCCGCGCAATAGCCGTCGTCGTAGCTGTAATCGGGGCAATTGCCTACGAATTTCTGTTTGTTATTACCCGTATATCCGGCATAGATGTCGTGTGTCAGATTGGTTGTGATCTGATAGTCATTGTAATAACCTTCGTAAAGAAAGTTGCGGAACGTTGACGGAGCAGCTGCGAGGTCGTCCTTGATCTGGGCAAGAGCCTCGGGATCTGTCACTTCATAGGAGATGTCGACGTCGCCGTATTCTCCCACCGGTTCAACCGGGGTATCGCCACCGCCTTGCTCGGGGTTTTTATTGGGCAAAGCATAGGGGTCATCACTCAGATCTGTTAAGTCGTAGCATGATGTCGCGCTGCCCATGAAAAGCAGGGATGTCAACGCCAGAACAGCGAATTTATTTGTTTTCATTTGAAGATTCTACTTTAAGGTTTTCTACTTAAAACTCGACATTCACGGTGAAACCGTATGTACGGGTGTAAGGTACGGCAAGGAAGTCAAGCGCCTGCGAGAACATAGAGGTGTCGTAGCCGCCCTCCGGATTGCCGGGGCAATTCTTCATGAGGTAGCAAAGGTTGCGGGCCACGAAACTTGCACGGACATTTGTGAACGGAGTTTTGCTAAGCCATTTCTTAGGCAGGATATAACTTACCGACAGCTCTTTCAGCTTTATGTAGGAGGCGTCGTGAACAAACTCTTCGGCAAAACCGCTCTCACTCTTATACAGACCGATGGTGGAGTAGTAGCGCTGTGCCGAAACCGGGATGTCATTGACACTGCCGTCTTCCTTTACGCCGGGCACTACCATATAGTAATCGCTTACGCCGTTGATTTCCTTGAATTCTCCGCGATAGGCCGTACGCTCCGAAGTACCGATTTTCGTAGCCATACCTTCTGAAACGCTTACGATATCACCGCCGAACTTCATGTCAAGCATACCGGAGACTGTAAAGTTCTTCCATCTGAAAGAAGGCGTTACAGACATCAGCAGATCGGGCTGGATGTTGCCGATAGGATGGTCGAGAAGATACTGCTCGAGATTGCCATTGCCGTTCTCGCGCATCGGAAGGCCGTTGGAACCGATGACAAGGTTGCCGCCTTCATCTCGCCTCATCAGCTTGTTGGCATAGATATCGCCGAGCTTACCGCCGGGAACCGCGCCGACCTTGACAGGCATGTTCGGGTCGCCGTTGAAGTAGATGTGGTTCACACCATCAGCCAGTTCGTCAACGATGGAACGGTTATGCGCGAGGTTGACATTGAGATTGAATGTGAAGTCTTTTGTCTGAACGGGAGTACCATACACCATCAGCTCGACACCTTTATTGGTGATTCGGCCGGCGTTGACCCACTGCTGGGTCCAGGGAGCGGATGCATCCACAAGCATGGCCTGGTTCTTGGTGTTGGAGTTGTAATAGGTGAAGTCAAATCCAAGACGGTTTGCAAGGAATTTCATATCCAGGCCGACCTCATAAGAAGTCTTGATCTCCGGCTTCAGGTTGGAGTTCATCTTGATTGTGTTGGACACAGGCCTGCGGTCGCCCATCTGATACTCGAACATGCGCACGTTGTAGAGGTTGTAGGGATCCGGGTCCTTACCTACCTGAGCTGCGGACAGGCGTACTTTGGCGAATGTAATCCAGTCGGGCAGGCCGCTGCCGATTCTGCGGGCAAAATCCGTGATGACAAAGCCGAGGTTGGCGGAAGGATAGAAGAAAGAGTTGTGCTTGCTAGGAAGTGTGGAAGACCAGTCGTTACGTGCGGTGAGATCAAGCGACAGGAATTCTTTAAAAGCTATCTGAGCCGATGCGAACACCGAGTACATGGCGCGGTTGTGGCCGTCGTTTGTCGCAGAGGTCAGTTTATTGCCGGTGTTGAAAATCCAGTTGTCTTTGTTCAGCATGTTTTGCACGGAGGCTCCGAACAGTTCGTATTTCTGGTACATGATGTTGCCGCCGGCAGTGAATCCTATGCGCCAGTTGTCGTTGATGCTCTTGTCGCCAATGAGGGTGGCCGAGATGTTATGTTCGAAATGATTGATTTCCGAGCGGTTCATGTTGTCGTCAATCATTTGCTCCTGCCATGTGGTCGTTCCGTTGGAGATGGCGTTGATAGCCAGACCAAGGTCTGTTTCTTGAATGCGGGTGCGATAGTAGTCAAAGGCATACTTCGTCTGAAGATGCATCCAGTCGTTGAATGTTACCGTCAGTCCATAGAAGCCGAATGCGCGCCAGCGCTCATCGGAGTTCTGCAGACGGTGACGCACGAAATACGGATTCGAGTACGTCATGTCGGGACCATACCAGTTGACATGGGGGCGCATGTCGTTGCTGTAGTTCTTTAGGTCGCTGAGGCGCACATTGCCGGGGATCATAAGCAGCTGACCTACCTCGCCTAACAGACCGGTGTAGGGGCGGTTTTCAGCCTTTGTGTTCGACACCGAAACTTTACCCTCGCTCTTGAGCCATTTGTTAAAGGTGGCACCGGCCGAGAAGTCGATGTTGAACTTTTTCAGTGCCTCACCTTCAAACAGGCCGTTGTTGTCGTTGAAACCTACTGACAGACGATAGTTGCTGGTTTCGGTCATGTTGCTGAGCGCAACGGTGTGGAACTGCGAAAAACCGGTGCGGAAATAATCCTTGAGTTTGTCGCCTTCGTAGACATAGGGAATCATCTCCCCGAGGTAGTTGGGCTGAAGAGAGCCGTCAAAACGGGGACCGAAGGCATCTGTGTCGTTTATTTTAATGGGATTCCCGTCGCCGTCTGTCTGATAATGGATTATGCCATTCGAACCCTGGCCATAGATGTTCTGCATCTTGACAGAGCCGGCAACCTGGCTCCAGGTGAACGAGCCCGAATAGCTCACACCGAATCCGGCCTTGTTGCTGCCTTTCTTTGTGGTGACGAGGATAACACCGTTGCCGGCGCGGGAGCCATAAAGGGCTGCGGCATTCGGGCCTTTAAGAACAGAGATCGACTCGATGTCTTCAGGGTTGAGGTCGAATGATGTGCCGCCGCGGTCGTAACCTCCATAGGTCGAAGCGTCGGAGCTGTTGTTATCGGTAAAAGGCACACCGTCGACAATCCAGAGAGGCTGGTTGTTGTCGGTCAGAGAAGAGTTGCCTCGGATTGTAATCTTTGTGGAACCACCAAGTCCGGTAGAAGCGGTATTCATCTGAAGACCGGCGACTTTACCGTCAAGGGCACCGACAACCGAAGGATCGCCGGTGGTGTTCAATGCGTCGCCTTTCACATCCTGCACTGCGTAACCAAGCATTTTCTTGTCACGCTTGATACCAAATGCTGTAACCACGACTTCACTCAGTGTCTGTGTGTCGGGAGTCATATCGACATTGACTGTGTCAAGCCCGTTGGCTTTTATTTCCTGAGGTTTATAACCAATATAGGTGCATTCAAGAACAGGATTTTCTTCAGTAGTCTCGATAGTATAGTTACCGTCTATGTCTGTAGCTGCGCCATAATTAGTGCCTTTGACTCTAACTGAGGCTCCAATCAGAGGCTCTCCGTTTTCATCAAGTATAACGCCGGAAATTCGATGTACAGTTGCTTTAACTTCTTTAGAGGGAGTGGTATCAGCCATTTTCAGATATACGACCTTATCTTTTACCACGTAGGAAATCTGAGTGCCATCAAACAGCTTTTTTAAGGCAGCGTTAACGTCATCATCTTTTAAAGTGATGATTTTTGCATTCATTTTAGCAATATCATCATCATAAAAGAATTTGTAATCAGATTGTTGTTGAATGGTGTTGATGACATCGCCCAGTTTCGTATTCGCACCGGTAGTGAGCGTAACTCCGGCATTTGCCATCAGTGTCATGGCAAATAAGGCTCCGCATATTAGCGGACGCGGCTTTAGTTTTAAGGTTTTTATAAACATGATAATGAGTATAGTTTATATTTGAGTTGATTGTTCTGGCATGGTATGTAGATAAACACGTCTCTTCAGTAATATACTTATTCAGTTTTGCTCAATTTTTAATTTATTTTTACATGTGGCAAAATAAGCTGATAATCAGGCGACGACAAAAAATTAAACGCTTGCATTTGTTCAAATGCAAGCGTTTAATCATATTTATTGTCTAAACTCCTGTCAAAAAATCATTTGTTCTGCGAGGCTGCTAACTTTTGATACTCCGATGGGGTAAGACCGGTCGTCCTTTTGAAAGCGTTAACCAATGAGGTTCGCGATTTATACCCTACACTTTGGGATATAGCTTCAATTGTCAGATGTCCGTATTGCTGATGATCTGACAATCTCCGGCAGGCTTCTCTCACACGATACTCATTGAGAAGTTCATAAAAATTCTTATTGAATATTTCATTAATGGCAACAGATAACGTCCGAGGTTTGATGTCTGTCATCTCCGCCAAGCGGTCAAGCGAGAAATCAGGCGTGAAGACGGCATCCTCGTTATCCATCACCCGGAGTATTTTCGCTTTGTATTCATTGTTCTGCTCTTCGGATAAGGTGCGGGGCGATTGTTCGCGCTGAAGTTGTAAGTTTTTCTGTCCGTTACGTTCAAGTCTGTTGGTATCTTCACGTTTCAGCTCTTCTTGTAGTTTCCGATAAAGCTGCAGGTAACTGTCCTTTAATTGTCTGTGACGACGATAAAGCGCTACCGAAAATATTACAATCGCAGCCAGTAAAACGAGAAGCATGTTGAAAAAGATTTTTTGCTTTTCGTGTTTATGTCTTTCGTAAATAAGTTCCCGATTTTCCTGGCGCATATTGGCAATAGACTCCATTCGCTCAATCAGTTTGATCTGATTTATTCCCATTAAAGAGTCTCGAAGATTATAAAAATGCAAAGAGTCTGATTTTGACTTTTCTGAATCACCGGATAGAGAAAATAACTCGCCTCTTAGACGAAATGCCATTGCCTCATCGTAAAGATACGAATTTGACCTTGAGTAATTAATTAAAGAGTCAGCGTAGCAGAAACCTTTATTATACAACCTAAGTTTTTTGCAGCATTCAATGATGTTTTCAAGTATTTGCGGAATTAGCTCAGATTCTGTATTTTTTGATTTAAGATCTGCATAGAGAATGATGAACTCTTCAAGAGCATCCTGATACCTGTCTTTAAGTATGTGATTCCCTGCTGAAGACAATCTGGTAAAAATCCATCGATCAGGTATTGAGTCGGTTGAAAGTAATCCGTTAAAATCTTCCAAGGCAAGGCGCAATCCCGATGTTATATTATTGCGGTCGAGCGCCAAAGAGGTCAGATTTATAATGTTTCGGCATACGCTACGAGTGTCACCATGCTTTCTGGCAAGCATATAGCTCTGAATAAATAAATCGGTAGAGCGGGCTCCCACTTCTTTAGAGGCAGACAGTTGAGCACACAAAGTATATACATTTCCAAGTCTTTCAAGTAGCAATCCGGATAGTCTTTCATCTCCGATATTACGGCTAATAGCATAAGCCCGGTTGAACGATTCAAGAGCAGAAGCATAATCATGGAAATACTCATACGAAAGCATTCCTGCATTGTGCATAGCCTTGGCGATAACCATTTTTTCGGAATCGCTCAAATCGCTGTTATACCTGTCAGTTACTATAGTGTAGCACAGCAACGCGCTGTCTGGATTATGTTTCCCAATAAGGAAATCATTACCTTTATTTATAAGTTCAGTCGTAGGGCTTTCCAGTAATTCAGATATGGTCATACGGTCATCTGCTTGCACACGCTGAAATGTACATGCTGTAACAAATATAATAATCCAAAATAACCGAAAGCCGGCCATTAATATAATTACTTTATAGAAACTATAATATGGTCTCTTTTATTAATAAATTTTATCGGAAGTGTATGAGAAAGATGAGTCAGGGTTGAATCAATGTCATCATAGAATACCGTAACTCCTGAATATGTTTTATCCAATTCAGAGTTCCCATCTATTTCTATATCTACATTATATAATTGATTGAGGATTGCAACAATATCGCTCAGGCTTGCACTCTCAAACGGTATGATTTTATTATGCCAGGCACAATCAACTGCCGCATTGGTTGCCTGCACTGTCAACTGTCCGGAAGAAACCGAATAAACCGCCTTTTGCCCGGGTACAAGAACAACTCCTTCATTCTGTTTTGTTGTGGTAACCTCAACAGAACCGTCTACAAGACTGACACTGTTTATAGAATCTTGCCTACTGATAAAATTGAATGTGGTACCTAAAACCTCTACAGTCAGATAGTCACCGGATACTTTAAACGGTTTATTAATATCGCGGTTAACCTTGAAGTAACCCTCACCTCTTAATGTCACATTACGACTGTCGTCTGCAAAATATTCCGGATAAGCGAGCTGTGAGTTTTTATTAAGGTAGACGACAGAACTGTCGGGCAGAGTCACAGACCGACTATCTGTTGTTGCTGCCACATAAATCATCCTTATATCAGATTTGTGAAAATAATGGAAACCTATGCCCAAAATAATAGCCAACATAGCGGCAATACCGGATACCCACTCGATGACAGCGAACTTAACACGTCGTCGGGTTCGGATTTCTTCGTTATCAATACGCTGTTTTATTCCTTCTGCTATTCGTGTTCGGGCCGAATCGTCTTTTCGCATACATTCTGCCAGAGTAGCCATTTGTTCTGTCTCGAAAAGTTTGATGACATTTTCATCAGACTCATCAAGCCAGTTTTTAATGGCGACCAATTCTTCATCAGTGCAGGTACTATTGATGAAGCGTATTATCAATTCCTCGGAAATCTGTACCATAATAGAGTTATTGTTATTAAACACGTACTTAAAAGGAACTACTTACGCCATAATATAAAATCATAATAATCGAAATCAGATATTTCAATCTACTGCGTAATAGCCGCAAGGCTTTATATATATGAGCGTCAACTGTTCGCACGGATATATTCATAGCCTCAGCAATATCTTTACTCGTTAATCCATTGACATAACTTAAAACGAATACTTGTCGGCATTTATCCGGCAGCTCCGAAAGAGCCTCTCGTATTCCGGCATCTATATCTTTCGAATTTATTATATCGTCAATATTATTCTTATCCATAAACTCAAGGCGCTTTTCATTAATTGCTCCAAGAGTCTCAATTCTGACAGCAGCTACATTTTTATGTCTGAGATGATTCAATGCTCTCGACGAGACAGCACGATATAAATATGTGGCAATCCCTGATTTTAAGTCTACATCGTTAATACGTTTCCACAAATCACAAAAAACATCTGCTACTATATCCTCGGCTTCGTTCTCATCTTGAACAAATCTTAATGTATGAACTAACAGTCGGCGATAATAATCGTCGAATATCTGTTCATATTGATTTTTCAAGTCGTTAGACATAACGATTTGTTCTCGTGATTATTTTTGCAAAGTTACTAAAAATAAACAAAATAAGCAATGCCGAGCATCATGATATGGCTACACCCTGTAGCGATTTTTTGATAATTGGTTATAGGAAGTCATAGACGCAGCTACCATTGAAGGTTTTTGAGACTGTGAAGAAGAGGGAGAATCTTTTGTTACGGATGTTATGGAGTTCGCTTCTATATTGGAATGCTCATACTTTACTTCTGTGCCGTTATTCTCATCGTGTTGTGGAGCGAGGGCGGCGGTTATCTTGCGGTCGAGGGCGGCAAGGTCTGATTTGAGCTGCTTCAGTTCGTCCTCTTTGCCCCACGGCTTCGATATGATGGCTTCGAGCTGGGGAACGTCGGCTTTGAGTTTGGCCGTGCGTTCCTCATACTGGGCGATGATGCCGGGTATCTTTTCCAGCGCGTTGACGAAGTTCATGCAGGCGGCATGGGTGTCACTCATAGCGATGAAGCCGTTGTTGAACTTGTATTTGTAGTTGCCTTCGACCACAAATCGGTTCTGAACAGTTTCCTTGCCGTCAACAAGATTTCGCTCCGAGATGATGCTGATGGGGAATCCATAGACCTCGCCGACACGTTTGTACTGACCATGAGTATCGGTTTTCATCGCCAGACCTTGCAGATGAACGCCCATGTTCTGCTCATCTTTGAGATGGCAGGTGTCGATAGTGAGATTGTTGACGGGGTTGCCGTCTTTGTCCCGCTGAACGACCGACTGATACCGGGCGGCATCCTCTTTCATGCGACCGATTGCCGCCTCATTGTTGGCAATGTCGTGGCTGATGGTCTGGAGCCTGAACTTGGAATCGGCGATACCTTTATTATGTGCCTTACGCTCACTCTCCAGTGAGGCAATGCGCTTTTCAAGTTTCGCCTTTTCCAGAAGGTCAGTGTTACCGCTGAGAATAGCCATGTACTCCGAGAAGTTCATGCCGTTCTTCTCGTCCATTGCACCCTCGTCGATGGTTCTCGCTCCAAGTGCGCCGGATTTGAGTTGGTCGATGAATGTCGCCTTACAATGAAGGAGATTGAACTTGTAGGAGTCCAATGACTTCTCCAAAGCATATATGATTACATCAACCTTGTTGTCAGCGTATAGCTTGGCAATCTCGTTGCCGGCTCTTATGCCTCTGCCGTCACGTTGAGTCAAATCGCTTGGTCGCCAGGGTGTATCGGCATGATGAATTGCGACACACCGCTTTTGAGCGTTGACTCCGGTGCCGAGCATTGAGGTTGAGCCGAACAGAATACGAACATCGCCGTCGTTCATTGCCTGAATGACAGCCTTACGGCTGCGCTCCGTCTTACATTCCTGTATAAACCGGATTTCATGCGCCGGAATACCATAGTCCTCAATCAGTTTACGCTTGACCTCAGAATAGAAATTCCATTCGCCGGGCTTGTATGTGCCAAGGTCGGAAAATACGAACTGTGTGCCTTTCTGAGCATCGTATTTATTAACGCGAGTTCGGGATAACGATATCCAACTCGGCGACATTACAGTTAGGCATGAATTATCGGGCGGCCAGTCATTGGTCGCCTGATTTTTCAACCGGTGCAGTTTATTGCCAGAGGACGAGTTGCCCGTTTGACTCAGTCACCTCGTAGTCGAAATTGACTTCCGGCTTTGTGGAGAAGAAGCAATACGCACCCATTGCCGCAAGCAGGTTCATGATAAAATTGTGGACGCTGCGGTGGCGGGAATGCACCAGCTGGGCCACGTTCTTGAGCATGTCGTTTATTGATTCGATGATGCTTCTCTTGCGGAGCATTATCTTGTCGTAAAGCGGCATGAGGCACTGTTTCATATTCGAGCGCAGGCCGGTCACGATATGCACCCCGTTGTCCCACAGATGTCCGAAAAGCGATTGCGAGATATATCCCTTGTCGGCGTACAGTTTGCCGAACACCTTATCTGTCAGAGTGTCAATGACTGACACCTCGCGGTCATCGACGTTGGCGCGGGTGAGGACGAAGTTCACAAGCTCTCCCTTTTCGTTGCACAGGAGATGCAGTTTGAAGCCGACGTACCATCCCATGGTGCTCTTGCCCTTGGCCGCGATGCCTTTGAACACCTTCATGTTGAACTCACGCTTGTTGTGTATCACCGGAATACAGGTGCTGTCGACAAAGCTGATCCCGGTGCATTGGCCGAAACAGGCAAGTCTCAGGAACATTGTCAGTGCCACGAAGCAACGCGGCATGATTTCCACGAAACGGTTGTACGAGAACCGGCGTGGGAACAGATGCCTCCACTGTCCGCACACGCATGACAGATAATAATGCTTGAAGTTGCGGTAGGTGTTGAAGTGGAAGCAGATCAGAATCGTGATGACCTCCGCGTCGGACATCATGCGCTTCCGGCGGCGTTTCGGGGCGTCAGGAGAGGACGGAAGGGAGTTTTTTGCGCGCGCGTTTTTGCGCGCGTTTTTGTGGACGTGAATGTGAATAAGGGATAAAAAATTTGCCTTTACGAGAAAATAGATTAACTTTGCATTTCAAATGTAAGAAGATATATGAGAGTGAAACTGCACCATGAGGGCGTAAACATACTGATAGTGGCACTGATAGTGCTGCTGTGCATCAATGTGCCATTATGGATTTGGGGCGGATGCGCGGTGGCAAGCGGAGTCGTAACGGCCGTCAGCGCCACGCTTTACCTCATTATGGTGAACTTTTTCCGTTCGCCGCGCCGCAAGTTCCTCGGCAATCCTGAGAACGCGGTCGTTGCCAGCGCCGACGGCAAGATCGTGGCCCTGGAGGAAACCGTGGAGCATGAGTATCTGCATGGTCCCGCCGTGCAGATTTCGGTGTTCATGAATCTTTTCAACGTGCATGCCAACTGGTTCCCGGTAGATGGCGAGGTGATATACACCGACCACAGCAAGGGCCGCTTCCAGGCTGCATGGCTCCCGAAATCGAGTACCGACAACGAGCGCGCCACGGTGGTGATACGCACCCCGAAGGGTCAGCTCGTGGTTGTGCGCCAGATAGCCGGCGCTGTGGCGCGGCGTATCGTCACATACGCGCAGCCCGGCATAGAGGCGTCCATCGAGGACCATCTCGGATTCATTAAATTCGGCTCACGCGTCGACATCTTCGTGCCGGTGGGTTCGGATATTCTTGTCAAGCTGGGCGACCATACCACCGGCGGCGTGACGCAGGTGGCCCGCCTCAATCCCCCGCGCAAGTGACAATGAGAAAAATCATCAGCTGCATACCTAACACCATCACGCTGCTCAATCTGCTGAGTGGCTGTATGGCTCTGGTGTTTGCTTTCCGCCATACCGACGTCATAGGCGGCCTCACCGGCCTGCAATGGGCCTTCATCATGATAGGCGCGGCTGCCGTGTTCGATTTCTGTGACGGCGCCGCCGCGCGTGCCCTGCGCGCCTATTCGGCCCTGGGCAAGGAACTGGACTCGCTGAGCGACCTTGTGAGCTTCGGCGTGGCGCCCGGCATGCTTGTGCTCAACGTGATGCTGGAGCATGCCGAATGTGCGTGGCCGTGCTATTTCGCTCTGTTTATTCCGGCAATGGGCGCCCTGCGCCTCGCCAAGTTCAATATCGACACGCGTCAGGCCACCACTTTCCGCGGTCTGCCTATTCCGGCCAACGCCATCTTCTGGATAGGCATGTGCGGATGGACGGCCTCCTACGGCTATCCCGGCACAGGCGTGATGATGGTGCTCATAGCGCTCGTGTCGCTGGCTATGGTGAGCGATGTGCGCATGTTCTCCCTCAAGTTCAAGAACTTCGACCTGCGCGAGAACTTCCTGCGCTATGTGATTGTTATCGCAGCGGTGGCGTTCGTGGTGTTCTACGGCGTAAGCGGTTTCGCATGGACCATCCTGCTCTATGTGCTGCTGTCGCTGTTCAGCCGCAACCGTGCCGGTTCTGAATTCTGATTAAATCTCCCGCCCTCAGGGGACGTTTATTATGGGTACATTTCTCTTTCTCCTTCTGTTCTTTTTCGTGCTGCTGCCGCTTGGGCGTGCCGCATGGGCATTCTGGCGCCAGTACAGCGCCGTGAAGCGCCAGTTCCGTGCCGCCGAGGAGTTCCGGCAGGCCTATCGACGTGCTGCCGGCTACGGTGACACGCCCGATCCGGAGGCACCGCACGGCCGAGCCCGCAAGAAGAAGATAGCGCGCGACGTTGGCGAGTACGTGGCCTTCGAGGAGGTGCGCACCTATGGCGATGACCCCGCGCCCTCTGCCCGTCCGGGCAAGCCGGAGCCGCAGGTGGAGGACGCCGACTGGGAGGAAATTAAATGAGCATGAAACGTCAGCATCCCGCCCTTGAATTTCTGTCGCGTCTGGCGCGCAACAACAACCGCGTGTGGTTCGCCGAGCACAAGTCGGAGTATGACGACGTGCGCGCGATGTGGCTCGACGAGGTGGACCGCTACATAGCGCGCCTTGCGCAACACGACCCCCGCGTGGCGCACCAGCAGGCGCGCCGGCAGGCCTACCGCATATACCGCGACACGCGTTTCTCGCCCGACAAGACTCCGTACAAGACTTTCTTTTCGGCCGCCTTTCAGGTGCAGGGCACACGCGACGAGCGTGCCGGCTATTATCTCCAGATGGACAACCGTCCCGAGGAGGGCGGCCTATACGGCGGCTTCTGGTGTCCTGACTCGGCGCAGCTGCGCAAGCTCCGTCAGGCTATAGTCGACAATATCGACGAGCTTGAGTGCATCCTCGCCGAGCCTGCCCTGCGCAGCCTCTACGGCCCCGGCTGGTGCGGCCCCGCGCTGAAGACGGCTCCCGCCGGATGGCCCAAGGACCATCCGCAGATAGAGCTGCTGCGCCTCAAGAGCTACGGCAAGTTCCATCCGCTGCCGCCGGAGTTCTTCGCGCGGCCCGACTGGCCCGAGGAAGCTGCCGACCGCACGGCACCGTTGCGTCCGCTTGTCGACTTCATAAACTATTCCCTTGATGAGGAAATTTAGTTTATAGTTGATAGTTTAGAGGTAAGATGGGGCGGGCGCAGCCCGCAGTTAGGAGTGAGGTTGCGCTTTGCGCAGTGAGGAGTTAGGAGCTACAGCCCGCCCCTCCGGGGCTCTGCCTCGTATGGCATCTTTGCCGCGCGTTACGCTGCGTTCCACGTGCGGTTAATCATGGACTCGCGCGTCCCGCGCTTCTGAGGCTTCTCACAATTGCTATAATGCAATAAGGTGGCGGTTTTTCCGTTATATAAGGCGATGAAAAGAATTGTCTACTCTCTCTTTATGGCCGCGCTGCTCGCGGTCGCCGCTACGGGATGCATCGAGGACGGATTCACCTCCGCGCCTGCCGACGCGCCTGTGGCTTCGCTCGATACGCTCCGCATGGGCACCGTCTTCACCGAGGAGGGCACGCCGACGCACCGCTTCACCCTACGCAATCGTTCGTCGAAGTCGGTGAACATAACCGATATTGTCCTCGACGGCGACAATCCGGAGTATTTCCGCATGAATGTCGACGGCTTCAGCGGCACTGAATTCCACGACGTCGAAATCCGCGCCAAGGATTCCATATATGTATTCATAGAGGCCACTCTGCCGCCCAACGGCCAGACGGTGCCTGTGGACGTGCGCGCCAAGTTCAGCTTTACGGCCTGCGGCGTGACGCGCAGCGTGGTGCTCGACGCGCAGGGCCGCGACGCCGTGCGCCTGCGCGGCCGCCGTGTCTCCGGCCGCGAGGTGTTCACTGCCGGGCGCCCCTACATCGTATATGATTCGCTGGTGGTGGAGCCGGGCGCGTTCCTCGGACTCGGCGCCGGGACGGAGCTTTATTTCCACGACGGTGCCTACATGGCCGTGCGCGGAACGCTCGAGACGGCCGGAACTGTCGAACGGCCCGTACATATGGCCGGCGACCGCACCGGCAACGTGGTTGGCGACATCTCCTTCGACATAATGTCGCGCCAGTGGACTGGTGTTTTCTTCACCTCCACGAGCCGCAACAATGTTCTTGTTCATACCGACATCCGCAATACCTGGCAGGGTGTCAGAATCGAAGGCGAGCCGGGCGCGGCGGAGAGGCCGACTCTGTCGATGCTCAACTGCGTGCTGCACAACTCGGCCGGCCTTGTTCTGGAGGCCGTGCATGCCGACGTCGCCGCCTTCGGCTGTCAGTTCAGCGAAGCAGGCGAGGGCTTGGTGCGCCTCCAGGGCGGCAGCCACGTCATCAACCACTGCACGCTGGCCAACTACTACCTCTTCGCCGCCATCAGCGGCCCGGCGCTCCAGCTTGCCCACACCTCGGAGAAGGACTCGGACGAAAGCGGTGCGCCCTATACCACGGCGAACATCGCCAACAGCATCATCTACGGCCTGGGCACCGACCTGAGCCACGGCGACCTCAAGGGCACTGCAGTGCGCATGGACCACTGCCTGCTCAAGAGCGCGGGCTCCGATGACGACGAGTTCACCGGCTGCCTCTGGGACACCGACCCGCTGTACCGCAACGACCGGTCGGCCTACATCTTCGACTATCGCCTCAAGGAGGAATCGCCCGCCCGCGGCGCAGGCTCGCCCTACGCCTCCGACCCGCGCGCGGCCGTCGACGCCTACGGCAACGCGCGCGGCCCGCAGCCCGACCTCGGCGCCTACGTCTATACGCCGGAGGAGCCTGAACAGCCCGCCGCCCGATAGATTTGCAATAAATTACTTGTCTGCCGACTCGGAATGTGGCGCATATATGCCGGACTTTTCTTATCTTTGCAACGAAAATTCTGCACACGTCTATGCGTCTGTTACCCATATTAATATCTCTGTTTTTCCTGGCTTTCCTGATGATGTCGGGATGCCGGCAGCCGTCTCCGGATTACAAGCCTGTGGAATACGAGCAGGGTCTGACTGATCAGGCATGGCTGATGCTCGATACCGGCGCCGAATTTGACGAGTATATCCGCGTCCAGCAAGAGGCCGTGCGGCGGTTGCGGGCCGGAAACAGCCGGGAAAATCCGGTAGCCGTCCTCGAGCAGATGGCATATTTCCTGTTCTCCGCCGGCCGTCTTGAGGAAGCGCTGCCATACTTCAACGAGGCGCTTGATTCGCTGCGCTCATGCCCGTGGCTGGCGCAGTCGGAGAGCGCTGTCATGCTGTACGGCGACATCAGCCAGTTCTGCGAACGTCTCGGCATGACGGAAAAGGCGCTTGCCTACAGCGACACGGCGATGGCCGTCAGCCGCAGCCTGGGAGGTCTGCTGATGGCCGACCTATGGCGCTTCCGCACGCAGGTGTATGCCAACGTGGGCCGTACCGCCGACGCCTTCGCCTGCTTCGACAGCGCCTACGCTACAATACGCCGCGACACGGTGCCGCAGGACACAGCGCTGCTGCTTGCCACGATAGACGCGGAGCGTGCCAACCTGATTCTGTCGCGCAGCACTTCGCCCGATTCCGTGAATCTCGCTGTCACCCTGCTCAAGAGACTTTTTGATGCGAATGAAGATCATGACTACACGGGCTACGAGGCCACTCTGGGCTATGGGCTCTACCTCCGGGGCGACAAGGAAGAGGGCATAGCAATGATGGAGTCAGCCGTAGACAGGCTTCGCGGCATGGGCGACCTCGAAATGACCTTTCTGGAGATGCGCCGCCTGATCGAGGTGTACAACTCGGAGCATATGTTTGACCGCGTAAGCGGCATCTACAATGAGTACAACCTGCTGGACGACTCCATGAACCGCGCCCGCCACAATCTTGATCTCATGACGGCGAAAGTGCGCGCCGACGTCGCCCGTAAAGAAAGCGAGAACCGCATTCTGCATGAAAAATTGCAGAGAAAGCACCGGCAGACGGTGATAATAACCGTCACAGCCATTTTTTTAGTTGTCGTGGCCGTCATTCTTATCCTCACCGCGCGTCGTCGTTCCCTCCGGATGAAGTTGCGCCGCGATGCCGAGCGCGCCCGCCGCATCTCCGCGGAGGCCGGCATCAGCGAGGCCCTGAACGAGAGGAACTCGGCCCTCGAGCGCATCAAGATCATCAAGAGCGAACTCTCCGACCGCGCGGCCACATCCACCGACATCCTCTATCGTCCGCAGTTCTTCGGCAACAATCCCGGACCATTCCTGCGGGCTTTCAATGCGCTCTATCCCCGATTTGCCGACAATCTGCGCAGCGACTATCCGTCGCTGACCGATACCGACGTGATATTCTGCATGCTAATCTACCTCCGGCACAGCACTGAAGAAATATCGGTCTACCTCAATATCTCGCGCACCAGTGTCAACAGCGCCCGCTACCGCATCCGTTCCAAGTTAGGGCTCGGCAAGGGAGACAAGCTCGATAAATTCCTCCAGGAACGCGAAGGCTGAGACGGTCTCTGATGCTCACTGCCTGACGCTGAAGGCGCGGGGATGGCATCGGAGGATTTCCTCGCGCAGGCGGGCATTGTCGAGATGCAGATATATCTCCGTAGTGGCGATGCTCTCATGGCCCAGCATCTGCTGGATGGCGCGCAAGTTGGCGCCCCCTTCGAGCAGGGCCGTGGCAAAGGAATGGCGCAGCGTGTGGGGCGATATTTCCTTGCGTATGCCGGCGGCCGAGGCAAGGTCGCGCACGATGTAGAAGACCATTACACGCGTGAGGCGACGGCCGAGGCGGTTCAGGAATACATAACTTTCGTGGCCGGCCTTGACGTGGTAGCTCTCGCGCTCGGCGAGCCACGCCGTAAGTTCGTTGACGGCCGATGCGCTGAGGGGCACAAGGCGCTCCTTGGATCCCTTGCCCGTAACGCTTAGGTAGCCCTGCGAGAGGTTGGTGCGGCTTATCTCCAGCTCGGTGAGCTCGCTGACGCGCAGTCCGCAGCTGAACAGCGTCTCGATGATGGCGCGGTTGCGCTGCGCCTGCCGGCTGCCGGGGTCGATGGCGGCGAGCATGGCGTCCACCTCGCCTACGGTGAGCACTTCGGGGAGCTTGCGGCCGAGGCGCGGGGCGTCGATGAGTAGTGAGGGATTCTCTTCAATCAGATGCTCCAGGCGCATGAAGCGGTAAAGAGATTTTATGCCTGAAATCACCCTGGCCTGCGAGCGCGGGGCTATGCCCAGGTCGTGGAGGTCGCAGAGAAAAGTCTGAAGGTCGTCGGCCGTGGCCCGCTCGGGAGAAAGTCCTCGCTCGGAGAGCCAGGCGTCCAGGCGTGCGGCGTCGGAAGCGTAGGCGGCGCGGGTATTGGCGCTCAGTCCGCGCTCCAGCATCAGCCATGCGGCATAGCGGTCGAGCAGGGTGTGCTTCATAAGCGTCCCTCCTCCACTCCGCAGGCTATGCGTTCCAGGATGGCGTCGTCGCGGTCGGCCCCCGGGTTGTAGTCGGCCTTGAGGCTGACACCGAACAGCTTGCCGAAGCCTTGCCAGAAACCGGCACGGAAGGAGCCGAGGAAGGCGCGGATGATGTCGTAGCTCGACTGGTTGGTCTCGCGCTGTATGAGTTTCACGAGCACACGGGCCTGGCGCCGCGAGAATTTGCGCAGCACGGGTTTGTACTGCTCGAAGAGCGACTTCTCCATCCGCTTTAGGTATTGCTCGCGCTCCTTCTTGGTGGGGAAAGTCTCGATGTACTCGTAGGTTTCGATGAGCGTCTCTGCGATCAGTTTGGCGTAGGGAAGTGTGAGACGGACGTCGCGCACGGTGCGCCAGTAGAACTTCTCCTCCTTCTTGTTCTTGAACTTCAGCTCCGGCCAGACGGTGATGCCCGTCAGGGCGAAGACAGGCACCGTATCGCCCTCCTCGTCGATTTTGAAGTAGTAGCCGCGGTAGTAGGGATTGCGTGCCGAGCCGGGGTTCTCCAGAGTACGTTCGGCGCGCCGCGCGGCGCAGGGCAGCGCGAGGCACAGAAGCAGCAGGGATATGACCGTTCGGCTAAGCATTGTATATAAAAAACAAAAATCCGGGTACAAAGTTAAGTAAATTTCACCTACATTATGGTTATTTCGTGGAAAATTGTTACTTTTGCCAAAAATTTCAACAATTATGTCACACATGGATAAAATCGACAATCTCGACCGTCACATTCTCAAAATAGTGATGCACAACGCGCGCATACCCTCCAAGGACGTAGCCGTGGAGTGCGGTGTGAGCCGTGCGGCCATCCATCAGCGCATACAGCGCATGATTGACCTCAATGTCATCACCGGTTCGGGTTACAGTGTCGACCCTCATGTACTCGGCTTCAGCACCTGTACCTATATCGGCGTGACGCTGGAGCGCGGCGCCATGTACCGCGACGCAGTGCCTGAGTTTGAGAAAATCCCGGAGATCGTGGAGTGTCACTTCACCACCGGCCCCTACACGCTGCTGCTGAAGCTGTACGCACGCGACAACGAGCACCTCATGGACCTGCTCAACAACAAGATACAGATGATACCGGGCGTTGTCGGCACCGAGACGCTTATCTCGCTCGACAACTCTATCTCCCGCGAGATACCCGTAAGCTACAAGGAGTAGCATGACAGGCGCTTCATTCATGACAGGCCTGCGCGAGCGCATCGCGCAGGTGAAGCCCACCCGCTGGATGCGGTTCGGCATCGTGGCGCTCGTGTTCACGGCCTGGGTGGTGTGGCTGGGCAGCCCGTGGTGGCTGCTGGCTCTGGTGCTGCTCTTCGACATCTATATCACGGGCTACATACCCCTGACGTGGTGGAAGAAAAGCAAGAGCCGCCCCGTAAAAGCCGTCATGAGCTGGGTCGACGCCATAGTCTACGCTCTGGTGCTCGTCTACTTCATCTTCGCCTTCGTGGGGCAGAACTATCAGATACCCTCGTCGTCGCTGGAGAAGACGCTGCTGACGGGCGACTATCTGTGGGTCAACAAGCTCACCTACGGTCCGCGCGTGCCCATGACGCCGGTCCACTTCCCTCTGGTGCACAATAAGCTGCCGCTGTTCAACTGCGACAGCTACCTTGACTCGCCCTCCAACGCCTACCACCGTCTGCGCGGCCTGCGCAACGTGGAAAGCGGCGACATCGTGGTGTTCAACTTTCCCGCCGGCGACACAGTCTGCACCCTCTTCGAGGAGACGCCAAGATACTACGACATGCTGGTGAAGGAATACGGACGCGAGACCATAAAGGCCAACCCGCAGCAGTTCGGCGAGGTGAAATACCGTCCCGTGGACCGTCGCCAGAACTTCGTCAAGCGCGCTGTGGGTCTGCCCGGCCAGCGTCTGCGCATAGTCTCCGACACAATCTACATCGACGGCGTGGCGCAGCCCATGCCACAAAGTGTGCAGTTCAACTACGTCATAGCCACGACGCGGCCATTCGACGACGACACCATGCACCGCCTGGGCATCACCGCCGGCGACGCGCAGCCCCTCATGGCCGACGGCGTGGATCTGCTGCGCCTGCAGTCGCTGCTGCCCGGCGCACAGAGTACTGACTTCTTCTACGTGCTGCCTCTCACTGACAAGATGCTCGCCACGCTCACGGATGAAGGCATTCTGCGTCAGGCCGAGAAGTTCGGCAGCCTCTTCGCCACCGACGGCAATACCCTCGGCCTCTTCCCGGACGGCATAGCCGGCAACTGGACCCTCTCGGACTATGGCGGATCGCGCGGCCTGCTCATCCCGGCCAAAGGACTGACCGTACGCATGGACCCCGAGGCGTGGCGCATCTACCACCGCGCGATACGCAACTACGAGGGACACACCGACTCATGGCTCGCCGACGACGGCACCGTCTACATCGACGGAAAGCCGGCCAAGGCTTATACCTTCGCCATGGACTATTACTTCATGATGGGCGACAACCGCGACAACTCGCAGGACTCGCGCTTCTGGGGCTTCGTGCCGGAGGACCACATCGTGGGCACGCCGATGCGTGTGCTGATAAGCTTCGACCGCGATCGGTCGCTCTTCGACGGCGGCATACGCTGGAACCGCATACTCAAGGACGCAAACCCCGACAAATGATCCTGCTGCCACCGGCTCTGCTACCACCGGCCGCCTACTACGCCACACTGTGCGCGGCAGGCGGCCGCGCCACAATTGCCCTGGAGGCTCCCTACGACAAACGCCGCAAGGAGACGCACCGCTACGACGTGGCCGACACGCGCGGACGCCTCACGCTCACGGTGCCGGTACACCCGCCGCATGGCATACCCCGCGCCCGCTGGACCGACGTGACCATCAGCGACCACGGCCGCTGGCAGGCGGTGCATGCGCAGGCCCTGGCCTCGGCCTACGGGCGCACGCCATACTATGAGTTCTACATCGACCGTCTCGCGCCCCTGCTGTTAGCCCCTGCCGGAACTCCGCTGGCCGACGTGATACGCGGCCTCAACTCCGCCGTTCTCGACATCCTGCTCGTGGAGGACCACATCGACTATAGCAGCGACGCCACGCTCCCCCTGCCGGTCGCCGAGGCCGCCCCGCCCTACTGGCAGCTACGCGCCCCGCAGTTCGGCTTCCTGCCGGGCCTCAGCATCCTCGACCTCATCTTCAGTCTCGGCCCCGAATCCGCGCTGTACATAAGAAGGTTGCTGCAACAATAAACATCTCTCCACAAGCACTATAAAGACACACATGGGAAAGATTATTGAAATTTTGCGCAAGTGCGGAGACATTCTATTTCCGCCGGCCTTGTTCCGCGAATGGCCTTTCATGCTGATATTCTGCATGATGTCAGCGCCGTATTACCGCCCGGAGCGCGACATCGCCTCCGAGAGCTACAGGCCCGTAAGGCGTCTGACGACCGAGGGATTCTATATCGATTCCGAGTAGCAGGCTACATCTCCAGGAGGCGGAGCAGGGTGTCGGCATTGCGGCGCGCTGTATCATATGAGTCGTCGCTGCCGTCGCCGTCAAAATCGAGGACATCGTAGCCGTAGCGTTCTATCGAACGGGCCACGGCCAGGGCGTCGCGGCGTCCCACACGCAGAGCCACTACTACGGTACCGTCCGGGGCGTCGTCGGCGAGCAGGGAGGTGACGTTGAGGTTGAGCAGGTGTGCGTCGGCGTCCTCCACGGCGCGCGCCAGACGTGAGGCGGAGTATTCGCGGCGGTCGCAAGCCACGAGTAGCGACGAGGTATCGGCAGCGGGCGCGAAAAGCTGCTCGATGCTCAATTTTTTTATATCTTTTGCCGACAATTCCTTCGTCATATCGTATATTCTGACTAATTTTGCAAGTCACAGGCCGACGGCCTGAATGCAAATTTACAAAATTTTCGTCGTAAAATAAAATATTTGCTTTGAAAACGAATTTAAGCGTCAACATCAACAAGATAGCTACCCTGCGCAATTCGCGGGGCGAAAACCGGCCGTGTGTCGTGGATGTGGCCCGTGACTGCCTGCGTTTCGGCGCCGATGGAATAACGGTGCATCCGCGTCCCGACGAGCGCCACATACGCCGCAGCGACGTCACTGAACTGCGTCCGGCCGTAACCCGGGAATTCAATATCGAGGGATACCCCTCCGACGATTTCCTCGACCTCGTGCTCAAGGTGCATCCCGAGCAGGTGACTCTGGTGCCCGACTCGCCGGACGCGCTCACCTCAAGTGCCGGATGGGATGTGGAGGCCAACATGGAGCGCCTCACCGCCATAGCCGACCGCCTCACCTCGGCAGGCATCCGCGTAAGCATTTTCGTGGACCCGGACCCCGTGCAGATACGTGCGGCAGCGCGCACCGGAGCCGACCGCGTGGAGCTTTACACCAAGCCCTACGCCGACGGCTATCCCTACGACCCCGAGGGAGCCGTGGCGCCTTACGTGGAGGCCGCACGGGCAGCACACAGTGCCGGCCTCGGCGTAAATGCCGGCCACGACCTCAGCCTCGACAACCTCGGCTTCTTCGCCGGGCGCATGCCCTACCTCGACGAGGTGTCGATAGGTCATGCGCTTATATGCGAGGCCCTCTACCTCGGACTCGAAACCACAATCGCGCGCTATCAGGCTATTCTCGCCGAGGCCGCCAACGCAAACACCAACACCTAACCCCCTGACACCCGAAATGAACACCGAACCCCTGTCGCTCTGGCAACTGTGTGTAGAAGGCGGATGGATCATGATTATCCTCGCCGTCCTGCTCGTAATATCCATCTACGTGCTCATAGAGAGGAGCATCGTCACCTACCGCGCCGCGCGCTACGACGAGAGCTTCATGAAGCGCATCAAGGACTATATCCACGAGGGCGAGACGGAGAGCGCGCTCAACCTCTGCAAGGCATCGGGCACTCCCTACGCCCGCCTCATAGCCAAGGGCATCACACGCATAGGACGCCCCATGAACGATGTGCTCGTAGCCATCGAGAACACCGGCAATCTGGAGGTAGCATCCCTCTCCAAGGGTCTGCCCTGGCTCGCCACCACCGCCGCAGGCGCGCCCATGCTCGGCTTCCTCGGCACCGTGATAGGCATGGTGCAGGCATTCTACTCCATAGCCTCCGCCGGCAACGCCGCAGGCATAGGCGACTTCGCCGGCGGCATCTACACCGCCCTTGTCACCACCGTGGCCGGCCTTATCGTGGGCATCGCCGCCCTGTTCGCCTACAATTTCCTGGTGGCGCGCATCAACAAGATAATGAACCTGCTGGAGGCACGTACCATGGAATTCATGGACCTGCTCAACGAACCCGCAGCCGTATGACGCCATGGCACTGAAACGACAACACGACATGCTGGCGGCCTTCTCGATGGCGTCGATGACCGACGTTATCTTCCTGCTGCTGGTATTCTTTATGGTTACGTCCACTTTCGTCTTCCCCACGGCTCTGGAGATAAAGCTGCCGCAGAGCAGCGAGCAGACGCCGCTGAAGCCTGCCACACGCGTATTCGTAGACGCCGAAGGCGCCTACTTTGTGAGCTACGACGAGGGCGAGCCGCAACCCGTGGAGGCCGACCGCCTCATCGACTATCTCACCGTCATCCACGCCCAGGACAGCACGGCAGCATTCGCCGTGTACGCCGACGAGGCCGTGCCCTACGGCAAGGTGGTGGAGGTGCTTAACGCCGGAGCAGGCGCCTCGCTCAAGATGGTACTCGCCACGCGGCCCATGTCGCAGCCTCTGCCCGAAGCCGAACCAGCCGAAATCCCGCAATGAACCGGACCAGACTATACTCTGCCGTGGCCACGGCCGTCGTGTGCCTGCTCATTCTCTGCTGGCTGCTGCTGAGCCACGTGGAGCTGCGGCGCACCGACCGCGAGTGGCCCCCGAAGCGCACCGGCGAAATCACGGTGGAGGAGTTTGCCGAAATCATCGACCTGCCGCAGAGCCCTGCTCCGGCCGCCGACAATCCGGCTCCCGCCCCGTTGCCCGAGCCGGAGCGCAATCAGGCCGAGCCTACGCCCGAAAGCGGTCACGACATGGCCGACCGCGGCGAACCCGCCGAGGCGCCGGCCACCGTCACGTCGCGACAGCCGTCGCCCGTGAAGGCCACTCCCAAGAAGCCCGAGAAGACAGGCCCTACCGCCGAGGAACTCCGCAGACAGAAGGAGGAAGAGGATGCGCGCCGCCGCGCTACGGCCAACACCCGCAACGCCTTCCGCAACGCCAAGGGCGACAACAACACCGCATCGTCCGGCCGCAAGCCCGGCAATGCCGGCGCTCCCTCCGACGCCGCTTCCGCACTGAACGGCCGCGGCACGGGCTACGCGGGAGGCGGCTGGAACATCCCGGCCTATGCCAAGGTGCCGAGCTCGGTGACGGGCAGTGTGAAGATGATGCTGAAAATCGACCGTACCGGCCGTGTCACCTCGGTGACATTCCAGGGCGGCGATGCTCCGGCTGCCACCGACCCTGCCGTGCGCCGTGCCGTCGAGGCGGAAGTGCGCGCCCGACGCTTCACACGCGCCGACGACAACGCCCCGGAGCAGTCCACGGCCTACATCACCTACACGTTCCGTTAAGGGTGTCGTAAGAAATACATCCTCTAAGAGGCTGATCTAAACAGCCTCTAATGTTTTTTAAGGGAAAAATTTTGCAGCTATGGGCGGAAAGTGCTAAATTTGAATTTCAAATGAATCAGCACCATGCACGATACGCACCATATACATCCCGAGAATGACAAGCAGTATGCCGGCCTTGCCGTGAACAGCGGCGTGGCTCAGCCCCCGAGCGTCAGCCCCTACGCGGCGCAGCGTCCCAAGCGCAAGCCCCTGCCCCCGGCAGGCGAGATTGTGGAGGGCATACTGCGCGGCGACGTCACCATGCTCAGCCGTGCCGTCACTCTGGTCGAGAGTCTCTCGCCCTCGCATCAGGCTCTGGCGCAGGAGGTGATAGAGAAGTGCCTGCCACACAGCGGCCACAGCCGCCGCATAGGCATCACCGGCGTCCCCGGCGCCGGCAAGAGCACGAGCATCGACGTGTTCGGCCTGCACGTGCTGCGCCGCGGAGGCAAGCTGGCAGTGCTCGCCATCGACCCCTCCAGCGAGCGCACCAAGGGCTCGATTCTCGGCGACAAGACGCGCATGGAGAAGCTGTCGCAGCATCCCGGAGCCTTCATCCGCCCCAGCCCCTCGGCAGGCAGCCTGGGCGGCGTGGCCCGCAAGACGCGCGAGACAATTGTGCTGTGCGAGGCCGCCGGCTACGACAACATCTTCGTCGAGACCGTCGGCGTGGGGCAGAGCGAGACGGCCGTACACAGCATGGTCGACTTCTTCCTGCTCATACAGCTCGCAGGCACCGGCGACGAGCTCCAGGGCATAAAGCGAGGCATCATGGAGATGGCCGACGGCATCGTCATCAACAAGGCCGACGGCGACAACATAGGCCCCGCGCAGCTGGCGCAGGCGCAGTTCCGAAGCGCCCTGCACCTCTTCCCGCCGACGGCCTCGGGATGGCAACCCGAGGTGCTGACCTACAGCGGCTACTTCGAGCTCGGCATACCAGAGGTGTGGGATATGATCGACCGCTATTTCGCCTTCACGGAGGCCAACGGCTACTTCCTGCGCAAGCGCCGCGAGCAGGCGCGCTGGTGGATGACCGAGACCATCGACGAGGCCCTGCGCGCCAGCTTCTACCGCAATCCCGCCGTGGAGCAGATGCTGGAGCGTCTGCAGGCCGATGTGCTTGCCGACAGGCGCAGCTCCTTCACCGCCGCCCACGAGCTCCTCGACTATTACTTTCAAAGCCTTAAAGCGAAATGATTAGAAGATTACTGTTGCTGTCGCTGCTGCTGGTGCCGGCTCTGGCCGTACTGGCCGCCGGCCCGCAGATAAAGTTCGACGACCGGTCGCACGACTTCGGCTCCATCGGCGCCGAGGGTGGTCCCGTGACCCACGTGTTTCATTTCACCAACACCGGCGACGAGCCGCTTATCATAATATCGGCCAACGCAAGCTGCGGCTGCACCCGCCCCGAGTACACCACCGAGCCCGTCAAGCCCGGCGGCAAGGGAAAGATTAAGGTCACATTCCTGCCCTCGGGCCAGCCTTTGGGCGAGTTCGGCAAGAGTGTGCGCGTGCGCACCAATGTGTCGTCGCGCCGTCAGACGCTGCGCATTGCCGGCGTGATAGTGCCCGGAACCAAGAAGCCCGAGCATCCGTAGGCACAAAAACCAAATGCGGAGTAGCCTCCCGGCCCCTCCGCATTTGATAATAAACCAATCATTATCACATTTCTTGCAATGGAAAAAGTAATCTTGCTTTGTACTATTAAAACGCGCGGCCGGGCTTTTGGTTCGCCGCTGTGGTATAAATTGTGATATTTAACTCTGTTTAACAAATATGTGCCGCGGATTCGCCCGCATCGTGTGCTAATTTTGCACCATAATCAAGCAAATACATAAAACCTGAAATAATTATGGCTAAGACAGAAAAAACATCCAAGACAGCCAAGACCAAGGCCGCTGCCGCCGCTTCCGGCGACGCACGCATGGACGCCCTTGCCGCCGCACTGGGCCAGATAGAGAAAGCCTACGGCCGCGGCGCCGTAATGAAACTCGGCGACGACGCTATCGAGGATATCGAGGTGATTCCTACCGGCTCCATCAGCCTCGACCACGCCCTGGGCGTCGGAGGCTACCCGCGCGGCCGCATTATCGAGATTTACGGCCCGGAATCCTCCGGTAAGACCACCCTGGCCATACACGCCATAGCCGAGGCGCAGAAGAAGGGAGGCATCGCCGCCATCATCGACGCCGAGCACGCCTTCGACCGCTTCTACGCCCAGCAGCTCGGCGTCGACGTGAACAACCTGCTCATCTCCCAGCCCGACAACGGCGAGCAGGCCCTCGAGATTGCCGAGCAGCTCATACGCTCCTCCGCGCTCGACATCCTCGTGGTCGACTCCGTGGCCGCCCTCACTCCCAAAAACGAGATTGAAGGCGAGATGGGCGACCGTAACGTCGGCCTCCAGGCGCGCCTCATGTCGCAGGCCATGCGCAAGCTCACGGGTGCCATCTCCCGCACCAACACCACCTGCATCTTCATCAACCAGCTGCGCGAGAAGATAGGCGTGATGTTCGGCCCCTCCGAGACCACCACCGGCGGCAACGCACTCAAGTTCTACGCCTCCGTGCGCATCGACATCCGCACAGGCAGCACCATCAAGGACGGCGAGGACATCCTCGGACGCCGCGCCAAGGTCAAGGTGGTGAAGAACAAGGTGGCGCCTCCCTTCAAGCGCGCCGAGTTCGACATCATGTTCGGCGAGGGCATCTCCCGTGCCGGCGAGATTCTCGACCTGGGCGTCGACTTCGACATCATCAAGAAGAGTGGCTCCTGGTTCAGCTACGACGGCGACAAGCTCGCCCAGGGACGCGAGGCAGCCATACGCACCCTCAAGGACAATCCCGAGCTCTGCGACGAGATTGCCGCCAAAATCTACGCCGAGCTGGACAAGGCCGACAACAATCCCATGCTGCGCGCCAAGCTCGCCGCCAAGGAGAAGGAACGCGCCGCCGAGGCCGAGAAGGCTGCTCCCGAGGCTCCCAAGGCTGCTCCCGCTGCCGATGGCGACCTTTTTGACTCCACGCTCGGCGACGACTTCAGCATCGAGGAAGATTTATAATGTATAACCGCAAGGCACACAGATGAAAATAGCGATTTACGGCAGCAGGCGTCAGGATGCCCATCTCGGCGCTCTGGAAGAATTCATGGCGCGGCTCGATGCCGCCGGCCACGAAGTGGTGATGCACCCCAAGCTGTATCATTACCTGCTGCCCCTGATTCCGGCGTCGCTCCGCTGTGTGCGGCGCGTCGAGGCCGATGCTTCCGGCCTCGGCGCCGACCTTGCCGTGAGCATCGGCGGCGACGGCACCTTCCTGCGCACGGCCGCCTGGATAGGTGCCTCCGGCACCCCCGTCGCAGGAGTCAACACCGGCCGCCTCGGCTACCTCACCGCCACCGGCATCGACGGCCTCCCCGGCATTGCCGACGCCTTCGCCGCAGGGAGCCTTGAGGCCGACCGCCGCAGCCTCATAGAGGTGACGGCTCCGCGCCTCGACCTGTGGCCCTACGCCCTCAACGAGGTTGCGCTTCTGAAGAACGAGACCTCCAGCATGATCGACGTCCACGCCACCGTCGACGGCCACATGCTCGCCCAGTACCGCGTCGACGGCCTTCTCGTGTCCACTCCCACAGGCTCCACCGCCTACAATCTGAGCGTCGGCGGCCCCATCGTCCAGCCCTCTGCGCCCGTATGGGTCGTCGCTCCCGTCGCCCCGCACTCGCTGTCCATGCGTCCTCTCGTGCTCAACGACTCTTCCGAGCTCGTGCTCCAGGCCTCCAGCCGTGCCCCGCACGTGCGCCTCAGCATCGACGGGCGCGCCGTCAGCCTCGACGCCGGCACCCGCATCTGCCTGCGCCGTGCCGCCTTCTCCATCAACGTCCTCCATCCCGCCGGCTACCACTTCGCCGCCACCCTCCGCGACAAGCTCCACTGGGAATAAGCCTGAATACAAGCAAATTGTAGGGGCGCGATATATCGCGCCCGCATCCACAAAAGTCGCAGTCGTGCAAGGATGTTGCAGAACTCGACATTTCCCCCTTGCTTGTAGATGGAACGCACGGGCGGTAAATTGCCCGCCGCGCTCCGCGGGCTTCCCTTTTATCAGTTTATATATAAGGAATAGGTAAGAGGGGGCAGGTACTTAGCATGATGAGAAATGACATAAAATAATAAGGTAAAATAACTTTTTTGCTGAGCATTGCGCCCCCTCTTACCTATAAACTATACACTATAAGCTACTGCTCAGGCGCCTTGTAGCCGGGATTGCCGATAAAGTTCTCGTGGTGCTCTTTCCAAAACTCGGTTTTCAGCACATCCTTTGGGATGTTGATTTGGTTGTGCTGAAGATTGGGCATTGACCTGACATCAGGAGCTTTGTCTGACGCAATCCAAGAATCCCAATTGCCATCCAGACCAGTATACCTGTTGTAACTCAGATTTGCCGGATTTTTCAGGTATCTGAGCGAATTTGGCGCTTCTCCTTCAAGAGTGTTGTGTGATATGTCGAAAATGTCGGCGTCGAGAGAGAACTTACAATCGAAACCTTTCATATCCACTCCATGAATTATCAGTTTGCTAAATACAGCTTTCATCTGGCCTAATATCACTGTGCCATTATTGCCGTTAGGAACGCCGATTATATAGCCGGGGTCATCGGGATTCAGGCGGTCTACAAGCAGGGATTCTACAGAAGCAGGAATCATACGGCCATTGAAGTATGAGCCAGTACAGCCATAGACCTTCAATTCTTTCAGATTATTGAGGTAAAGGAGAGCATCCGTAAGGTAACCGTCTTTTCGAGGCAGATACAAAGTAATGGAAGCAACGGCAAGATATCTCTGCCCGCTTTCCTCATCCGTAATGGTGTCAAGGGTGATTCCGGCATTCTTCCACGTGCTCATGTCCTCAGGATTCCACTGCACGGGATAGTCCTCGCTATCCATATCAAGCGACTTGTAGATTTCCTTGAGAGCCGAAACATTGGCAGGCAATACCTCCAGCGGAGTCTCCGGCTTCGGTTCATCATCGTTGCAGCCCCAGAAGCCAAATGCTGCAACGGCAATCAATATGCTTTTTGAGAGTAGTTTCATCTTGATGTGTATTTACAATTCAACGACCTGTTGGCAATTCCATACCAATCACATTGTAGCTGTTTCTATCGTTTATAATCATAGAATATGGCGGATTATTCACTTGCTGCTCCAGCCACCATGGCGAATAGGGTTTGTAGACAACGTCGTAGACACGCGATTCAGTAAAACTCATTTTCTTTCCATTGTAATCTATGTCCATCGTAAGTGTTACCACTGCCGCGCGATTGCCGCCCACGTTTTCGCCCCAGTCGAGATAGAACTGAGTATCTTTGTTGAAAAGGTCAAGCGGATAGTCGTAAATTGAACCGGAAAGACTTAAATACAATGAGTCAACACCATAGACGCTAATGTGCCTGTCCCTATCGGTTTTGATGTTGTTTTGTGTATCGGGATATATAACGTGTTTCCCGCTGTTGTTGAGATTTCTGTTTCCGCCCTCCACGTCAATTAAACCGACATTTACGGAATACGATGTCACATAATCCTTTATGGCCGGATTGAATACGACTTTAATTTCTGATGGATTAATACGTGTGGTAGGATAATAAGTTGTCCCGTTGAAATCGAATATGCCGCCTTTCATTTCATCTTCTGTAAACTCGAAGCCGTTTTCGAACTTAGTATACCGGTCATAGTACACGACTGGTTTTTCCTTAAGATTCCACACTCCTAATTCCGTTTTGAGCGACATTCGTGTGTTAGGTGTTGTAGTGGCAAAGTAATGTGGCTTTATCGGGAAGGAAATTGTATCATGCCTTCCGGGACGATGAATATTAAGGGAATCAACAAGTATTTTTCTATCGTTAGACAATATTTTTTCAAGGTCAAATGATAATGTCCGCACCTTTGAAGTAACAGACATATTGCCATTGCCACTAAGAGTAACTGTTCCGTTGGTTTGAAGTTTCACTTCCGATACTGTCGGTTCCTTTCTGAATAAACCCTTGAAAATAAATCCAAGGCCGCTTTTGAAGGCGGATACATAATTTCCGGTAGCCACACTTGTGACAATATTTGCTATATTGAATCCTAAAAAAGATTTATTCAAATGCTTTGAAGCATACGAATCCACTACATCTTTGGCTGCCTGTCCTCCTACGTTGGCTATGGCACCAACTGCTTTTCCGCCTGAAGTTGGCACTGTGTTTGTAGTCGTAATTGTTCCATTAGTAGTGGATTCGGTTACGCCATCAATTTTTATGTTCATGTAGGCTGTATTCAAAGCGTCAATGCTTAGTTTCCCGGAGGAGACTGACTCATGGTATTCTCCAATTCTAAACTCGAATCCATTCCAGCCGTTTGCGAGACCTGAATGACCACCTGGAATCATATTGTCAGCTGTCGCAGACAATACCGTATAGTCCTTGTCTCCCTCAATAGGTTGAGAGAAGTATTCAAGATCTGCAAACAATGGCTGTGGCGTCTGATAGTCACCTGAAGAAAGCAGCCAGACAGTCGAAGTGCCAAAATCTGTGTCTTTTGAATAATAGAATACTTTCAGGTACCCTGTGAACTTGTTGTAGAAGCACATATACGACAGATTCACATCTTCATTCGATTTGCAGAATGTATGAAAAATCATGGACCAGCCGTCGGCAGCCTTTATGTCATGACAGAAGTTACTGTTGAGTGCGGTGTTTGTACCATTTTGCCACGGCAGCGTGACTTCTAAGTTCTGTCCGTTGGGGCCAAGTTCGTTAAGCTTGACGGTCTTGCAGTTTTCCCAATCGGTCAGCAGTGTCGGATTTGTTTCCGATCTATCAACCGGAGCTATGCCGCGACCCAGTGGACCGTCAGGTTCCATGGTTTCTATGACGTTGTCGCTGCACTGCACGGATGCGAGTGCCAAAGTCAATATCAAGAGTAAAGAAAGAAAGCGATTCATATATGCATTATTTTTTAGATACCTCAAAACAAGATGATTGACATTTTCACCGATTCTCATTCCTCATCGAGGATAGAAGCCTCCACGTATGTCGCACCTCTTTCCGTGGTGATTTCGATATGAAAGTCCTGTATGTCACCAATTTCAATTTCGGCGATCAGATTTGACGAATCTAATGTATAGGTTGCGACAACACCCGAATTGTTATCAGTGATATGTGCCTCACATTCACCCTCCGGGAATGCGAATGTGACCGTGAGGAGTCCGTCATTGCAATAGCAACTTATGAGCTGACGGTCGGGAGCGTTAGGCCTTTTCTTCTTATTGTCCCCGGATTTCTTTTTCAGGATAGTCACACTTGAACCTTGATTAGTCATTGCCGATACACTCACTGCTGAACCCATGAGCAGCAATAGGACAAAGAAAATTTTTATACACTTCATGTCTATATGGTTTTATTCTGCAAAATTACTCTCAATCAAGTTATCACAGAACAAAATCAAGGCGTAAAATTTGCCTCTGTATGCCGCATATACAATTATAAATCAGTGTGTTAAGGCATGAGGAATTTATTGATTTTTCCTCACTTTGTAAAAGCGTGATATACAAAGCATTACGCACGAGAAGCAGAATCCACAGATATATCTCTAAAATTGAGAGGTTTACGCCTGGGCCGCAGCCACTCTAATGGATTGGTTATCAGCATTGAGGATGTTGCAAAACTCACCAAATTGTAGGGACGTGCCTTTGGCACGTTGACGTAACATACTGATTAGCAATACAACATCCCAAAGGGATGTCCCTACAATTAGATTGGAACCGTGGTTCTGTAACACATATATTGCTTATCAACACCTCACAACTTACGCCTTCGCTGAATAATTTCCTAATCTCTGCAAAAACAGTTTCTTGTGAGGGGCGTCCGACAAGGAAATTCTTTTGCCGAGGCGGGACTTCTTCAGATAGAACAGCTTGTACTTTATTCCTGTGAACAGACACACGGCTCTTACTGAAAAACCGGCAAAAACCAGCGACAGAAAGGTGTAATCATCTTCTTTCAAAAACGGGCATTCATTGCGGAGCATTGTCATGATACCTCCGAGGTAGCTGTCGACGGCATGCTCAATTTCTTGCAGGCTCTTTTTTGAACGCAGTTTCTGCAATTCGCCCTCGATATTATGCAGTACCGCATTCTTTGTCAGCTCCGAAGCTCCCATTTCAAAATACTGATTGCACAGCATGTTGAGCGTGGTCCATTTTTCTTTGAAAAGAGTCTCGATAAGCCCGGCATTCGCCGCATCCCTCTCCAAACGGCTTTCAAGCTCCCTCCTGAGCTGCGACACCTCGCCGCTTTCGGCCACAAGGCGGTCGTTCAAATCGCGGTTCTGCATAACAACTCTGTCGGACTGCTCTTTCATCAGCATCAACGAAGTCATGGCCGACTCCAGTTCGGCCTTTTTGCTCCTTATCCTCATGTGCGATATCTGCCACAACAGCAGGGTAATAATCAGCGCCACGACTACGACGGCAGAAAGTACAAGCAGCAGAAACTCCGAGCGCCGTTTCTGCGACTCTGCCCGATCGGAATAAAAGTCGCGCTGCACGCCCACAACGCCCTCTTCCAGGATGTCGCAGGCAATCTTGCTTTGCATCAGCAGCAGAGTGTCGCTCATCAGGGCAGCCTTGCGGTAATCGCCCATAGTCAGAGCCTGCTGGTAGGCTGCATACATGACGCGTATGCGCTGTTCTTCGGTCCGTGCTGCCAGTCCGGCGTTCAGCAGCAGTTCGCTCGACCTGTCGAAATCGCCCTCGGCCTGCGACAGGTAGCTGTGGCGCAGGGCATAATCTACTTCTTCGCCATCGTAAGCATATTGTCCGGGGACAGGATCATCCCCATCACGATAGGTTCCTGCATCTATTTTAGAATCGACAAGCGGGTCATGCAGATAGTCCAGCAGCACAGAATCGACGGGAATTTCGCTGATGCACAGAGCGTAAAGACTGTCCAATATTACAGAAGCCTCGGGGCTACGGTTGGTGTTCAAATAAATCGTCGCAAGGTCGCACAGAGCGAAGCGCTCGTTCTGCACTCTGCCGGCCAGCGAATAACGCCGGAATGCTTCTCTTGTATATGCCTCTGACTGAACGAAATTATTCAGTTTCCAAAAAATATCGCTGATAAGTTCGGCCGAACGGGCCATCCAGTAGTCGCTGCCGGCGCTTCGTGCGCATTCATAGGACACGAGCACATCCCGCATGGCGTCCCTGGGCTTTTCAGCATTGTAGGACACCTTTGCCCGGTAGAAACATGCACGGATTTTGAGATTGCCGCCGGCGTCGCCGCAATAGCGCTCATAGGCATGGCGAATCAACGAATCAGACGATACAGCCGTGCCACACTTTATCTGAGCCTGTGTGTACAGCAGCGAATAGTAGGCGAAATTGTCGGGCGACAAGTCGTGCCGCTTCACGGTCTGCAACAATTCAAACGCCTTTTCCGGTTCAGACTCCATTTCGCCGTCAGCCCGGCGGAGCAATGCCGAAACGGCGTCGTCCTTGCATCCAACGAAAGCAATGGCGACGAAAACGCTTAGCAACTGCGCCACAATCTCAACGCACAGGAAATGAAGCGGGCACGACGCATTTATCTCTCTCATGGCGCAAATATCCGAAGAATTTTTGGATCGGGATGCGCGGCAGGCGTTTTTTTGCTAAAATGCGAGATTTTCAATAATTCTGCAGGACTATGGGAAAACTTCTCGGTATCGACTTCGGGTATGAGCGCTTCGGCGCGCTCCATCTCGGCGATGGCTGCGCCGCTTCGTGAGCAGGAGACGGGAAGAAGCGTCCCGAAAAGCAGTATTATGTAGAGAAATCTGTGCATTCCTGAGGTAGTCAGATGCCGCTTCGCGGCAGTATGGAGTGAGAAGTGAGGAGTGAGGAGTGTGGAGTGAGGAGTGAGAAGTGAGGAGTGTGGAGTGTGGAGTGAGGAGTGAGGAATGTGGAGTGTGGAGTGAGGAGTGAGGAGTGTGGAGTGTGGAGTGAGGAGTTAACCTGCTACTCTCTAAACCTTAAACCCTAAACCCTAAACCAAGAGCTATTATCTAAGCCTAAGACCCTAAACCTAAGACCAAAAGCTATTATCTAAACCTTAAACCATAAACCCTAAACTTCCTCGCCCTCGCCGAAGCGCTCGTAGGCCTCGACTATGCGCTGCACAAGGGCGTGGCGCACAATGTCCTTCTTGCCGAACTCCACGCGGCCTATGCCCGGCACATCGCGCAGCACGCGCAGAGCCGTCACGAGGCCGCTGGCCGTGCTGCGCGGCAGGTCGATCTGCGTTACGTCGCCCGTGACTATCATCTTGGCGTTCATGCCCAGACGCGTGAGGAACATCTTTATCTGATGGTTGGTGGTGTTCTGCGCCTCGTCGAGCACGATGACGGCATCGTTGAGCGTGCGGCCGCGCATGAAGGCCAGGGGCGCGATCTGGATGACGTTGCTCTCCATGTACTCGCGCAGCTTGGCGGCCGGTATCATGTCCTCCAGGGCGTCGTAGAGGGGCTGGAGGTAGGGGTCGATCTTGTCCTTCATGTCGCCCGGCAGGAAGCCGAGCTTCTCTCCGGCCTCGACGGCGGGGCGGGAGAGGATGATCTTGCGCACCTCGCGGTTCTTGAGCGCGCGCACGGCCAGGGCTATCGCCACATAGGTCTTGCCGGTGCCGGCGGGGCCGAGGGCAAAGGTGAGGTCGCTGGAGAGGAATGCCTCGACGAGGCGCTGCTGATTGGCGTTGCGGGCGCTGATGGGCTTGCCGTTGATGCCGTAGATGATGACGTCGTCGCGCTTCAGCTCCTTGGGCGCGTCACCCTTGACGATGTCGAGGATAACCTCCTCCGAGAGGGAGTTGCGCTGGGCGGCGTAGGCCTCCAGCTCCTTGATCTTGCGTTCGAACTCGGCGGTCTCGCTCTCCTCGCCTATCACTTTGATGACGGAGCCGCGGGCGGCCACGCGCAGCTTGGGAAAGAGGTTGCGTATCAGCTGCATGTTGCAGTTGTTCACGCCGTAGAAGCTGACCGGGTCGGCCGAATCGATGATGATTATTCTTTCTATCATTCCGTAGGGGTTATGTTATCCGGCGGTGAGGCCGCCGTCTATTTTCATTAGCGAGCCGGTGCAGAACGAGGCGCGGGCGCCGAGGAAGAAGATGGCCTCGGCCACCTCGTCCGGGGTGCCGGTGCGTCCCAGAGGAAAGAGGGCGCGCTCCTCGGCCCACATTTCCGTCACGTCGCCCCCGCCGGCGGCATGGGCGTCGGAGAAGATGCGGTCGACCATCGGCGTCTCTATGGTGGCGGGGCATACGGCGTTGACGCGCACACCCTTAGGCGCCAGCTCGAGGGCGGCGGTGCGCGTCATCTGCGCTATGGCACCCTTGGTGAGTCCGTAGCCGAAGTTGCCCGGCTTGCCGATGAAGGCCTGGTCGCTGCACGTGAGCACGATGGAGCCGTGGCCGCGGGCGGCGAGCAGCGGCGCCGTGGCGCGCAGGGTGTTGACGGTGCCCGTCACGTTGACGCGCAGCAGGCGCTCGAGCTGCTCGTCGGTGATGGTGAGCAGCGTGTTGCGTATGTGGATTCCGGCGTTGGCTACGACGCACTCCAGGCCTCCCGTGCGTTCCTCGGCCTGGGCCACGGTGGCGGCCAGGGCGTCGGCGTCGGTGATGTCGCACTGGGCCGTAAGCACTATGCCCTCGAGGCCGGCGAGATTGTGAAGCAGAGCCTCGCCGTCAATATCGGCGGCGGCCACGAGCCACCCTTCCGAGGCGAAGCGGCGCGCGGCTGCAAGGCCTATGCCGGAAGCCGCACCTGTGATGAATACTCCTTTATACATATTTCCTTTTTTATTTTTTAACAACGGCGCCCCGTCTTTTGTTTGTCATTATATGGCGCCAGGCGGCAGGCACCACGGCGGGGAGCAGAAGCAGCGGCGCCCACCAGCCTAAAAGCACCTTCAGCGCCAGCGCGGCGGCTCCCGTGGCGGTGGACCCCCAGAGCAGTCCGAAGACGCCACGCGGCACCGGCAGACGGTAGCGGCGCCGGTAGACGGTCCACACTATGGCGGCGTAGATGGCCTGTTCCGCCACGTATGCCACGCCCAGGCCGGCGAAGCCCATCCAGCGGAAGCCGGCTATCTTCAGCACCAGGCCCGCGAGCACACCGAGGCTCTCGGTTACGACGAAGGTGCGGCCGTCGCCGCGGGCCAGTATCACGAAGGCCGTGCAGAACGAAAAGGCGCGGAACATCATCCCGCAGATGGCTATGCTGATGAAGGGCAGCATTGCCAGAAAGCCCCGCGAGTAGAGCACCCGCACGATGAGCTCGTCGGCGGCGATGAACAGCACCACGACCACCGTCAGCACCCAGGCCGATATGCGGAACTCCTGCCCCACGTAGGCGCGCGTGCGCAGCGCCGAGGCGCTCACGGAGGCCAGGCGCGGATAGTATTCGGTGGTGATGGCCGTGAAGATTATGCCAATGTAGCTGCTCGTCATCGTGAAGCCGGCCTGATATATGCCCAGGTCGCCCGCGCTGGCCTCGCGGTTCATGTAGACGATGAAGATGTAGCTGCCGAGGCGCTCGGCCACGGCGGCCAGCGTGAGGTACATGCCCAGCCGCAGCATGGGGCGCGCGAGCCTGACGGCCTCGCGCAGGCGCGTACGCTCGGGCGCGGCACAGCGCCTGCGGCGCTCGCGGCGCGCCCACACGGCGAAGCTGACGCTCATAAGCAGATACACCGGCAGCACGGCCTGCAGCCGCAGGAAGTAGTACAGAGGCACGGCTACGACCGTTATCAGCGCGGCCGAGGCCAGTGTCACTCTGGCTATGCTGCCGAGCTGCCCGGCGGCCTGAAGGGCGGCGATGTCGGCGTCGCAGCGTATCGAGGCGCCCACGCCGATGCCGAGCAGCGCGAACCACCACCAGCAGCCGGCGGTGCCCATGCTCAGCTCGCTCAGCAGGGGCGAGAGCAGCGCCGTGAGCACGGCGCCGGCCGCCGACAGTGCCAGCCCCACGCGAAGCAGGGAGCCGGCCACGCGGGCGCGCTCCGCCGGCGCGCATGCCGACAGCTCGCGCACGCCGCTGGTGCGCAGGTTCAGCCCCACGGCGGCGCCTATCAGGTCCTGAGTGGAGATGAATATGGCGTTCAGGGCCACGCCTACGGGGCCGAGCCATATGGCGACGAACTTGTTGCGGACCACGCTCAGGGCGATGACGGCGACCTGCATGCCGCCGAACATTCCCATTGCCTTAAGTATTCTGGTGGAAAGCGACGAAGATGCCATGCGTCAGGGTTTCACCCACTCCGAGGGGTTCAGTTTCTCTTTCTCGCGCCGCAGCTCGAAGTGCAGCACCGACCGGGCGCCGTCGTCGGGGTCGGCGAAGATATGTCCTATGGCCTGCCCGGTGCGCAGCTTGTCGCCCTTGCGCACGTAGATGCGGTCGAGCCCGGCGTACACGGTGAGGTACTCGCCGTGGCGCACGATGACGATGTTGTGGAAGCCGTCGATGCGGAACACCGTGGTGACCGTGCCCTCAAACACCGCCCGGGCGTCGCCTCCGGCCGTGGCCTCGATGTCGATGCCGCTGTTCTGTATCTGCACGCCCGGGATGCGCGGATGCTGCGTGCGCCCGAAGTTGCTGACTATGCGGTAGCCTCCGGCCACGGGGAAGAGCAGGCGGCCGCGGTTGGCGGCGAAGCTGCCCGTCAGGGCTCTCTCGGCTGCCGCGCTCCGTTCGGGCGCCGTCGCCGGGGTCTCAGGCTTCGGCGTGGGCTTGGGTGCGGGCTTCGGCGCCGTTGTCTCGGGTTTCGGCGCCGGCTTGGGCTTGCTGTCGGCCTTGCCTTTCTTGTCTTTCTTGTCCTTCGCGGCCTCTTTTCGGGCGGCCTCGGCGCGCTCGCGCTCCTCGGCCTTGCGGCGTTCTTCGGCCAGCCTTGCCTCTTCCTCGGCCTTGCGGCGTCGCTCCTCGGCGAGGCGCCGTTCCTCGGCCTTACGTGCCTCTTCAGCTTTGCGTGCTTCCTCGGCTATAATGCGGTCGAGCTCGCGGTCGAGCTCGGCTGCCTGGCTGCGCTTGTCGTTGAGCACACGCTGCAGCGAGGCTCCCTCGCTGCGCAGCGACGCCACGAGCGTGTCGGCGCTCTGCTGCTTGCGCCGCAGGTCGTCGCGCGCGGCGGCTATGCGTCCCAGCTCGGCCTCGCGCTTGTCGCGCAGGGCCTTCAGCTCGTCGCGGCGCGCACGCAGCGTGTCGGCCGCGGCCTGCACGCGCCGAGCCTTGCGCGCGTGAGCCGCCGAGAGCTCGCGCATGTAGCGCGCACGGCGCCATGCCTGGCTGAGGTTGCCGGAGCCGAGTACGAACATCACGGGGCTGACCTGCTGCCGGCGCATGCGCATGGCGCGCAGGCTGCGGCCGTAGGCGGCGCGCATGGCCTTCAGCTGCGTCTCCGACCGGGCCACGCTGTCGGCCAGGGCCGCGATGCCGGCGTCCAGCGAGTCGATGCGGCGCCCCATGGCGGCCATCTGCTGCTCGCTGCGGCCTATCTCGGCGTCGAGCGATGCCAGGCGGTTGAGCTGACGGCGCGTCTCGCGTTTGTTGGAATTAATCTGCTGCTGCGTCTTCTCTATCTCGCCGGCCGTCAGCTTCTGCTGGCGGCGCACCTCGCCGGCGCTGCGTGGTCTGGCCGGCGCCTTCTGCTCGGTGCGCGCCTTGCGGCGCGGGCGTTTGCCGGCAGCCTCCGCGGCCGGCGCGGAGGCGAGCATCAGTAAAGCAAGAAACAGGGCGAGGAGGCTGCGCATACGTTATTTCCTCTCCACCTTGCGCACGAGGAGCACCTCGGTGGGGAAGTGGTCGGAGTAGCCGTTGAGATAACTTCCGGCAGAGAATGTGCGCTTGGGGTAGCCCACACGGTTGCCCTCGGTGTCCTTCAGGAAGTCGTGGTTGTGGACTATGGAGCGCATGAAGTGCCAGCGGTTTTCGGGAGCCGTGGCGAGGTTGCCGGAGAGGATTATCTGGTCGAAGAGGTTCCAGGAACTCTTGTAGGCGAGAGTGCCGATGCCCTTGTCAAGCATCTCCCAGAACGGATTGTAGAACCCGTGGGGCGCGGCGTCCTTGATGTTGCGCTTGCCGCCCAGCACCTGGGCGCACGAGGCGTCCTGCGGGTCGTCGTTGAGGTCGCCCATCACGATTACGCCGATTTCGGGGTCTATGCTCCACAGCGAGTCGGCGATCTGCTTGCTCAGTGCAGCGGCGGCCTTACGGTTGGGCTCCGAACGCTCCTGGCCTCCCAGGCGCGACGGCCAGTGGTTGACGATGACGGCGATGCGCTGGCCCAGCAGCGAGCCTACGACGCACATCTGGTCGCGCGTACGGAACGGCACGGCATGCAGGCGGTGGTTCGTCACGTTCTCAAGCCGGAAGTAGCGCGGGTTGTAGAGCAGACCCACGTCCACGCCGCGGGCGTCCGGCGAGTCATGATGCACCACCTGGAGCTTCCAGTCGCGGATGGCGGGAGCCGCCACGAGGTCGTCGAGCACGCTGCGGTTCTCGATCTCGCTCACGCCTATGATGGCCGGGCCGTAGGGCGTCGTCTTCGTTGTGAACTGCGATATGGCGTAGGAGAGGTTGGCAATCTTGCTGCGGTACTTGCGTCCGTCCCACTGCTTCGAGCCTGCGGGAGTGTACTCCACGTCGCGTCCCTCGGGATTGTTGGGGATGGTGTCGAAAAGGTTCTCAAGGTTGTAGAACGCGATGCCGGCGGTCTGTACGGCCGTGCGCTTTTCCTGTGCTGACACATTGCAGGACAACGCGATAGCAAGCGCGAGAAGGAGCAGGAGTCGTTTCATGTGTATGATGCTGGGGTTATGTTGCATGTTTGTTGTCTGCAAAGATAACAAATATTTTCATAACATGACCCAAAAGGCCGCCCAATATGTCGGTTAGCCCCCCTGTGCAAAATTTTTTTTGCCAATGTGACAAAAACTACATTCAAAGGGGTATTTCGTGTTGTAACTTTGCAGCGCCGTCAGACATTCGGCAGGTCGTAGAAGTGCTTGTGAGGAGGAGTATCGCGGAGGAAGGATGTGATGGCGGATGTCATGATGGAAAGAGTGTCAGGCTTGTAGTAGGGGTTGACGCGCTGTGCGGCTATGGCCTGCATCCGGGGAGAGAGGGCCTCGGCTATGGCGGCGGCGATGGACTCGCGGCCCTCGGCGCAGTGGAGTACGGAAGGTCCGCAGAGGCGTCCCTGCTGGCGGATGCCTACGTCGACGGTGACGGTGCCGGTGGAGGGCACCTCGACGATGCCGCTGCTGGAGTTGCCTACGACGACCTGCGCGTCGCGCAGGGCGGCGAGGTAGCGGCGTGCGCCGAGCGACGGCACGGCGAGAACCCGGCCGGGGCGCGCGTCGGCATGGCTGCGGATGAGAGGGATGATGCCGTCGGCCCCGGCGTCGTTGTTGGGGTAGGTGATGATGTAGCGCAGACCGGGGGTGGCGTCGAGTGCGTCGAGCAGGTCGGCGAAACAGCTGGCGGGGTCGGCGTCGCCGAGCGTGGCGGGATGGTAGGTGACGACGGCAAGGGGGCCGCGGAGGCTGAAGCCGAGATCGCGTTCCAGATCCTCGCGCGAGGGCAGGGGGCGGTTGAGTATGTTCCATACGCCTATGGCGCCGGTGTTGATGACGCGGGCGGGGTCTTCGCCCATCTGGATGACGCGGCGACGGTAGGGCTCGGTGGCAGTGAGGTGGAGGGCGGAGAGCTTCGTGATGGCGTGGCGGATGTCGTCGTCGACGGCACCCTGGCTGACCTCGCCGCCGGCTATGTGGATGACCGGCACGCGCATGACGGCCGCCGCGGAGGCCACGGCCAGCATCTCGTAGCGGTCGCCGAGTATGACGAGCGCGTCGGGGTGCATGCGCTCGAGCGCGTCGGCCGTGCCTTCCATGCACTGGGCCATGGCTCGGACGCGGGCGGCCTCGCCTTCGCCCCGCAGGGTCATGGGCACGGCGGCGTCGATGTCGAAGCCGTCGGCGCGTATCTCGTCGGCGCTGTTGCCGTACTGAGGCATGAGGTGCATGTTGGTGGCGAGGATGCGCACCTGCGTGCCGGAGGTGTCGCGCATGGTGCGTGCCACGGGGCTGAGGAGTCCCCAGTCGGCGCGTGTGCTTGTGGCGAAGCAGAGCTGTTTCATTTGAGGTAACGTAAGATGGTGAGCGAGCGCGGCGGCAGCATGGTCTCGCCTCCGGCGCCGATGCTGAACTGCTGCTCGTCGATGCCGAGCGTGGGTTCCAGGCGGCTGAAGCGCACTACGCCATGAGGCAGACCGCTGATGTGTACGCTGGCGGGCAGGATGTTCACCAGTTTTATGATTATGTCGCCGTTGTCGGCCTCCACCACCGATGCGGCGATGCGGGCCTTCACGCCCTCGTCGTCGCTCTCGACGGATAGCCCGGCCGGGATGTAGCGAGTGCCGCTGTTCTCTCCGAAGAGGCGCTGCACGGCGTAGTTGGGCGTGGGGTATGCGTCCCACCCCGAAAAGTATATGAGGTCGGGGTTCCAGTTGGTGGCGCCTATGCGGGCGAGCAGCGGGGCGTAGGACGTCATGGCTACCACGTCGCCGTTGCGCTCTACGTCGCAGAGGTAGGCCGCCTCGGCCAGGGCGTTGTAGAGGCCGTTGCTCTTCGAGGCGTATTCGCCGAGGTAGACACGGGGGCCGCGGCGGTCGTAGCCGTCGTAGAAGTGCCGGTTGTTGATGAACCATCCCGGCTGTTCGTAGTAGTGCTCGTCGACCATGGCGACGCCTTCCTGCCGTGCGAAGCGCCAGCCTTCGTCGTAGTCGCTGCCGCTGTGGAAGGGGCCGGCGGTGCCTATGACGGTGATGTCGGGATACTTGCTGCGCAGGGCGTCATGAATCATCTTGAAGCGTTCCTCGAACACTACGGAGATCAGGTCCTCGTTGCCTACGCCGATGTATTTCAGATGGAAGGGCTGCGGGTGGCCGTTGGCGGCTCGGCGTCGTCCCCACTCGGTGGACGTGGCGTCGCCGTTGGCGTACTCCACGAGGTCGAGCACGTCCTGCACGTACTGCGGCATCTGCTCCATGGGTATGCCTCCCTGCTGGCCCGCGCCGCCGCGCGACGAGTTCTGGCACGGCACGCCGGCGGCGACCACAGGCACGGGCTCGGCGCCAAGGTCCTCGCAGAACTGGAAATACTCGTGGAATCCGAGGCCGGCCGTCTGGTGGTAGCCCCAGATGTTGCGCTGCGGCACGCGTGCCTCCAGCGGCCCTATGGTGTTCTTCCAGCGGTAGATGTTGCCGAGGCCGTCGCCGTGGGCCACGCAGCCGCCGGGGAAGCGCACGAAGCGCGGCCGCAGGGCCGCGATGTACTCGGCCAGGTCGCGCCGCAGGCCGTTGGGACGGTCGCGGAACGTAGCCACGGGGAAGAGCGACACCATGTCGAGGTCGGCGGCGCCGTCGCCCATTGGCTCTATGAGCAGCCAGCCGTCCAGGCAGTTGACCTTCGGGCTCAAGACGGCGTGCAGTTTCTGCCAGTCGCCGGGGCGGGCGCGCAGGGTTGTCTCGGCCAGGCGCGTGCCGTTCTGGGCTATCAGCTCCACGTGCAGGCGCACGGCCTTCTTGCCGCGTGCGCGGGCGAACATTGACAGTTCGTATCGCTCGCCGGCGCGCACGGCTATGCCGTCGAATCCGGGATTGCGCAGCGTGCCGCTGCCCCGGATGGTGGCGTAGTGCGGGTTGTTGGGGTGTATGGGCGCCACGGTGTCGATGGTCATCGTCAGCGTGCCGGTGGTCTTCCATGCGTAGGAGGAACCCCATCCGGGCGTCTCCGGCTTTTCGTCGGGGCTGTACTCAAAGTCGCGGTTCTGAATCAGCTCGGCGTAGAGGCCGCCGTCGGCGGCGTGGCTGATGTCCTCGAAGAAGATGCCCATGAGCATGGGCGAGATGTCGTAGGCCGCGCCGCGGTCGATGGAAAGGGATGCGTTGACGGTAGGCAGCCCTGCGAATCGCTCGGCGTCGCTTGCCTCGTTCTCGCAGCTGAGGGCGTACTCGCGCTGCTCGCGTGCGGCGTTGGCGAGGAGGGCGTCCAGCTCGGAGCGTGGTATGCGCCGGGTGCATCCGGTGGATGTCCTGAGCACCTGCGGCACGCATTGCCGCTGTCCCCGGGGCTGCGTGCCGTCGCACGGCTCGGGACGGGTGTAGTGGCGGAAATCGGTGGTGGCGAGCTGCATGGCTCGTCCTGCGGCGTCGGTCCAGGTGATGTGCCATGCTCCGGTGGCCGTGTCGCAGTACAGCGCGGGGTCGGCGCATGTGCCCGCCGTGGCTATGTACTGCTGCGGCTTCCAGTGTATCAGGTCGGGCGAGGACGCATAGGCCACTACCGAGTCGCGGCTGTTGACGCTCCATACGGCGTGCCACGTGCCGTCGGCTCCGCGCTCCACGTAGGGCTTTATCATGCGCTTTTGCGAGCCCCAGGCGCCGTAGTCGCTGCTGACGAGCTTCTGCCACGCCATGTCGTTGTACCATGTGCCGGCGTCGTCCTGCCATGCCCAGTGCAGCCCGTCGTGGCCTGCTGTGATTGAGTCGGTGTAGAGATAGACCTGAACCGAATCCGTGGCGACGGCATTGCAACACAGGTACGGGGCGAGCGCGATGGCTGCCGGGAGCATAATGCGTTTCATATGTGCAAATATACGGACAAGTAGGGCATAATAGCAAATATAATCCGTTTTTTATTGAGGACAATTTTCAAAATATCTATGGATATTACGGCGTATATATTGGAATATTTGTCGTATTGTAATAATTTTTTTAAAATTGTGGCGAAAAAATTTGCAGGAATGAAAAACTCGCCTTAACTTTGCACTCGCAAAAGCGACAAAGCTATTGCCTCTCCACCGAGAGCCAAGCGAGGCTAATGCTAAACGGTGCGGTAGTTCAGCTGGTTAGAATGCCGGCCTGTCACGCCGGAGGTCGCGGGTTCGAGTCCCGTCCGCACCGCCAGAGGAGAGAGGAGAATGAGAAATTGCAACGCCTTCGGGCCGCTGTTTCTCATTCTTTTTTTTGTATATGTCTGTGGATGAAGCGAAAATATTCATATATTTGCAGAATAAATTTGCAGAATAAATCAGTAACCCCATGTCTATATACCGACTCCTCCTCCTGCTGCCGCTGCTGCTCTGCTCGTTCGTCGTGTCGGACGCCGGGACGAATGCTCCGGCCGCAGAGCCGGTCAGCGAGGCCGAAGTGCGTCCCGGCCCCGGCCAGCATTACACCACTGTTACCCCCGAAGACTTTTCGTGGCAGTTCTCCACCAACCGCATCATGGAGCGCATCCCCGACATAGGCCTCCTGCGCGGGCGCGCCGGCAATCCCGACGTGTGGTTCTGGCTGTCCCTCGGCCTCTTCGCGGCGTGCTTCGTGCTTAACTTTATTTCGGACGAAAGCGACGAATACATCACCGACTGGATATTCTGGTCGGTGCTGGGATGCTTTGTGGCGGGGTCGGTCAGCCAGGCGTTGTACATCCTCTCGTCGGAGGAGCCGCTGTCGTTTTTCAGCCCCGACATACACTCTGTGTGGCGCTGCGCGGCCATTCTTATTGCTATGATAATAGTGGTGCAGGCGCAGTTCAACCTCCTTGTCAAGCTGCTTAACAGCATCGAGTACCGCACCCGCAAGGGCTTCAAGTCGTCGTGGACGAGTTTCTTCGTGTGGGGGACGGTGGTCGGGCTGTTAGGCTATTTCGTGACGCGCGTATTCAACGACAAGCCCGAATGGTGGTGGTGGGCCGGCACGGCGGTGCTCTACGCCGTGCCTCCGGTGCTCATGCTGCTGTCCTCGTGCATAGCGCGCGACGTGAGGCCGCTGCTTATAGGCGTTCCCCTCTACGTCGTCGGCACGCTGCCGCTGATTTTCGTCGTGTCGGTGGTGTCTGTGGTCGTGCTCACCATCATCATTGTCTGCCTTATAGTCAGGCTGGCGATGTTTATCCTCGGAGAAGGTACGCTGGAGTACGACAAGTCCGGCGGCCGCTACCTTTACGTCTTCCCCGACGGCTCGAAATCCCTGTTCGACCGCCACGTATGGTGAGGAACAGAAAGCGGGCGGGAGGGTGTTATCGAAACAAAAATACAGAAATCACAAAAATAACAGAATTAAAATTTTAGTTGGCGTGGGCGGCAGGAGTTAGCCGCCAGCAAGTCCTCGAAGAGGACGCATCTGTGGTTAACCCCATGATAAGCAGCGCAATGCGCTGCGTTCATGGGGTGGGGATACCTTCCGATACGGCAAGCTCGGGGAGCTTGCGTCTGTGTACTTCGCCAACATCTCCATTATTATTTGTATCTTTGTGCCAAACGCAGAGCCATGAGTAACACCACGAACTTATTTCACATCGTATTCTGTACATATAATCGGGCCAACACCATACCTCTCTCCCGCCGTGAGGAATTATTCAGATACATATGGTCGCTCATCGACAAGAAAGGTTGTCGGCTCTTGCGGATTAACGGGATGTCCAACCATATACACATCTTTGTGGATATACATCCCACAGTCGCGCTATCCCAACTCGTAGCGGACATAAAGCGGGAGTCGAGCCGATGGATGAAAAGCTGCGGAGAGTATCCGAACTTCGACAAGTGGGCCAAGGAGTATTTTGCCGCTTCCAAATCAGTCGCAGACAAGCAGACGGTTATTGAATACATAAAGAACCAGGAGAAACACCACATGAGGATGCCTTTTGAGGATGAACTTCGTGAGATGTTTGCCGAAAACGGGTGGGAGTGGAATGATTTCGCCCTTAGCTGATTGATTTCACGGACGCAAGCTCTCCTCTCCCCATGAACGCAGCGCGCAAGGCGCTGCTTATCATGTGGTTAACAACAGACACGTCCTCTTCGAGGACTTGATTTACACGCCTGTCGAGACACAGAGGGACAGAAGATAGTGGGGAGTCAGGAGTGAGGGCGTTATCGAAACAAAAATACAGAGATGACAGAAATAACATATTTATATTTTTTGTTGCTTATGACCTTATGTCTTTCTTGCTCCCGTGGCGACCAGGGCAACTAAAAAATTTGCAGATATGAAAATAAAGCCCTAACTTTGCGGCATGAAACGACAGGACTATAATAAACACTTCGCCGCGGCTTATCGCCCGGCAGTGCCTGCGTTTACCCCCCCCCATTTAATTCACTGATTAGCAACCAATTTCACTCTACCGCGGTAGAGGAATGCCATATCACACGCTCCGATTGTGCGCTCCGCACAGCCGGAGCGTGCTTTTTCATGCACATACACTAACCAATCATAAACCACATTTACTTATGAAAAAACTTCTACTCACTCTCCTGCTGCTCTTCTCCCTCGGGCTGGCAGCAAAGGCAGTAACCTACACGGTGACAGCTTCTTCAGGAACCACTGACGCAACATTCACACTCACTCCTTCAGATGGGTTATTGCTCACGGCAAAGAAAAATAATGGAAGCAGCAATCCCACATATGTTGCAAGTGGCAAGGATGCCCGTATCTATGCCAAAGGCACTGCTACGATAAAAGCCGCAGCAGATCAAAAAATAACCAAAATCGTATTCAACATTTCAACTCAGGGTAAAAAACGCCTTGCCCCCATCACTGCAAGCGTGGGCACTATAGCAACACAAGCAAAAGGAGATGCAACCGTCACCTGGACCGGTGACGCAAGTGAGATTTCATTTACCGTTGGAGATAAGGGAGAATATGGTTCCGATACAAATAAAGATGGATCACCAAAAGCCGGCCAATTCTGCTTCAGCACTTTTGAAGTAACTTCTGAGTCTACCGGCAATCCTGACGATACCCGCGAGACGTTCAACTTCGAGGGCTTTAAGCCGTACACCATTCCCGCACGTGAAATAGCAGAGTATAATCCTGCACTTCCTGAAAAGAAGCCGACCAATATAACGTATGAAAGCTCTAATGAGGACATCGCTTATGCCGATAATTCTGGAATCCTTGCCGGTGATGTAGCCGGCAAGGCCACAATCACGGCATCATGGAGGGACGACGCTGTCTTCAAGGATGGCTCTGCAACTTTTGAAGTGACGGTTGTGGAAAAGGTAAACTCTATCGCCGAGATGCTTGAGAAAGCGCCGAACAAAGACGATAAAGTATATGTAAACTTCCCCATGACCGTGACTTATGTATGCGGTCAATATGGCTACGTAACGGACGGCAAGGGTGGATTTACCCTGATTTATGGCAATTACAACCTTGCTGATAAAGATATTATCCCCGCCGGCTGGACTGCCGTAAACTCACTGTTCAACGGACTTGAAGAATATACCGTAGACGGTAGTCTGCCCGCTATCACCGAAAAAGGAACGGCATACGAACCCCGTACAATCACTCTCGCCGAGGTGACAAAGGATCTTATGAATGAAATTGTCATCATAAAGGATGTCACTTTCGCATCAGCCACTCCGGAAAGGACGAGCGATAACTATGCTGCTAATTTCGACGGAAAAAATGGTAGTACTACGCTTCAATTCCGCACCAACTTCCCCATCGAAAGTGTGGAGGCCGGCAAATATGATGTACTGATTGCTGTAGGATACTATAATGGCACAATTCAAGCCTATCCTATTGAATATATCAAAAAGACAGCTACCAGCGTGGAATTCGGTCAGGCATCGGTTCTTCTGGCTGAGGGTGCAACGGCTACGCAGCAGGCAACAGTTACTCCGAAGGGCGTAAGCGTAACTTACAGCTCAAGCGACGAAACAGTTGCAACTGTTGACGCCGAAACAGGCGAAGTTACAGCCGTTGCAGCCGGTACCGCCGAAATTACAGCTACCGTAGCAGCTGATAAGATTCACGAGGGTTCAACCGCAAGCTATAGTGTTACGGTTGTAGCCGAGGGAGATGTCAACAAGCTTGAGGGCGAAATCACATGGGGCGAAATCAAGCGCTCGCTCTACGGCTGGCTCACCATCCCCTACAGCTTCAAGCTCATCAACTATGACGGCGCTGAGATAGCAATCTCCATGCAGGTAGTTGACGCCCAGGGCAACGAGCTGCCGGGTCTGACCTACTCGCAGGCAAATACGCCCCGCCAGGCAGAGGCAGCCGAAGTCACAATTGGCCTGGAAGGCGAGAAGATGGTCAAGGGTACCATGCTTGCAGCAGGTACAGCCCTCGGCACGAAGGATAATCCCAACAGTGATAACCTCAAGGTTCGTGTCAACGCAACAGTCAGCGGCACAGCTCTTCAGGACGAGAACACTGAAATCGAGTCGGCCGGCAACACCGCCACCGGCATCGAGGATGTAACGGTTGAGGGCGAAGGCGAGGCAGAGTACTTCAACCTGCAGGGTCTGCGCGTGGCTCAGCCCGAGGCCGGTCAGCTCTACATCAGGCGTCAGGGCGGCAAGGCCGTGAAGGTGCGCTTCTGATGTTGGTTGTAAATTGTAGGGACGCACGGCTCGTGCGTCCGACGATAAAAGCCTGAATATCAACGTGGACGCACGAGCCGTGCGTCCCTACAAGCGGGGATAGCCCGCCATATTGAAAGAAAAAATCTTGCCCGAAAGGGTTAAGAATGTTGTTTATTGAAAAGCATCGCCGAGCACGTGAGTGTCCGGCGATGCGCTATTTTTGTTGTCTCTGTATTTTTGTATCAATAACGTCCTCAGGCGGCTACGTGCCGTATATCGCTTGCATAAACGCCCGAAAGTGCGTAAATTTGCAGACAAAAACCTACACTATGGCTGGAATCAAGAATCTGATGTTCGACCTGGGTGGTGTCATCATGGACATCGACCGCGAGCGCTCGGTGCGCTCGTTCCGCAGGCTGGGCATGAAGGAACCCGAAAAGTTTCTCGGCGATTATGGGCAGACCGGTCCTTTCGGCGCACTGGAGGAAGGGCTGATTACGCCTGCCGAGTTTCATGAGCAGCTGCGCGCCATCATAGGCCCCGTAGCGACGGACGACCGCATAGACCGTGCGTTCGATGCCTTCCTCGTCGGCATTCCCGTGCGGCGCCTGGCGGCTCTGCGCGAGCTGCGGCAACGCTACGGAGTGTATCTGCTGAGCAACACCAACGCCATAATGTGGGATATGCGCATACGCACGTCGTTCATGGGCGAGGGGCGGTGCCGCGAGGACTATTTCGACGGCATAGCCACGTCGTTCGAGGCGCGTGCGCTGAAGCCCGGCGCCGCTATCTTCGACTACGCCTCGCGCCGCTTCGGCATCAGGCCGGACGAGACGGTGTTTCTCGACGACAGCGCCGCCAACGTGGAGGCCGCCCGCGGGCTGGGCTTCCACGCGCTGCAGGTGCCTCCCGGCCGCGAATTCACGGACATTCTCAAAGAAGCCGGACTGTGATGGAACAGATGCGCAACGCGGCCGCGGTAGGCATGTTCGACGGTGTGCATCGCGGCCATCTTGACATACTCGCTACTGTGGACCGCCATGCGCGCAGCCTCGGCGGCCACCCGGTGATACTGAGCTTCGCGCAGCATCCTGTGTCGCTGCTGCGTCCGGCCGAGGCACCGCGGCTGCTCACCCTCGCCGCCGAGAAGGAGGCACTGATACACCGCTTCCTGCCCGGTGCCGAGGTGCATATGCTTAACTTCGGAGCCATGCGCCGGGAGTCGGCGCGCGACTTCCTCGCCGGCCTGCGCGACCGCCTCGGCGTTGGCGTCATGGTGATGGGCTACGACAACCGCTTCGGCTGCGACGGTCCGCGCGACCGCGGGGCCTACGACGAGCTGGGCCGCGAGCTGGGCGTGGGCGTGGTGCATGTGCCGCCGCTTGTGGCCGGCAGTGACACCGTGTCCAGCACGGCGGTGCGGCGCCTTGTGTGCGCCGGCGATGTCCGCGGCGCCGCTTCGCTGCTCGGGCGTGAGTACAGCCTCGCTGGCACAGTGGTGTCCGGCCGCCGCCTGGGGCGCCGTCTCGGCTTCCCGACGGCCAACGTTGAGGTGGACCCCATGAAGCTGCTGCCTGCCCGTGGCGTATACGCCTGCAGGGCTTCCGTGCGCGGCAGCGTGTATCCCGCGATGGTAAACATAGGTGTGCGCCCCACCGTGGAGGACGACGCGGCGGCGCAGATAAGCGTCGAGGCGCACCTCATAGGCATGTCGGGCGACATCTACGGCGAGCGCCTGACGCTGCTCTTCGCCGACCGCCTGCGCGACGAATGCCGCTTCGGCTCGCTCGACGAGCTGACAAGCCACCTCGCCGCCGACCGCGACGCCACCCTACGACTGCTCAAACAAGACGCGTGACAATGAATATCTCTTTTTCTGACGAAATACGCGCTGCGGCTCCGGCCTTGCAGGTGCTCATAGTGGAGGCCGACGTGCACAACGGCCCCACCGGCGACGCCCTGTGGGAGGAGATACAGCAGGCCTGCGCCCGCATCGGCGCGCTGCCCATGGAGGCCGTGAACAAGCGTCCGGCCATAGCGGCCACGCGTGCCGCCTACAAGGCGCTGGGCAAGGAACCCAACCGCTACCGCCCCTCGGCCGAGGCGCTGTGCCGCCGTGCTGTAAAGGGACTGGAACTGTACCGCACCACGGCGCTGGTGGACCTCGTGAACCTGCTCTCGCTGCTCTCGGGCCACAGCATCGGCGCCTTCGACGCCGACGCCATTGCAGGCAACTCCATCCGGCTGGGGCGCGGCGAGGCCGGAGAGCCCTACGAGGCCATAGGCCGCGGCATGCTCAACATCGAGGGTCTGCCCGTGTGGCGCGACGCCACGGGCGGCTTCGGCACACCCACCAGCGACAACGAGCGCACGAAGCTCTCGGACGACACCTCGCGCCTGCTGATGACGGTCAACATCTACGGCCCCTCGGAGATGGCTCCGGATGACTTCGAGAGCCTTATGCGCCGCCTGCTCACGGAGTATGCCGGCGCCACTGACATCAGAATAAGCTCCTACCGGCCATGAAAATACTGAAAGCATACAACGAGCGCCACATAGCCGAGGCGGCCGACACGCTGCGCGACGGCGGCGTGGTGGTGTTCCCCACCGACACGATCTACGCCCTCGGTGTCGACGCCCGCAACCACCGCGCCATCGAGCGCCTCTGCCGCATCAAGGGCATAGACCCTGCCGAGCAGCAGCTCTCGCTGCTGTGCGCCGACCTGAGCCAGGCGGCCGAATACGTGCGCATCGACAACGGCGCCTTCCGCACCCTGCGCCACTATCTGCCCGGCCCGTTCACCTTCGTGCTGCCCGCCGCCCTGCGGCTGCCGAAATCGTTCAAGAACCGTCGCACCATAGGCCTGCGTGTGCCCGACTGCGATGCCGCGCGCGCCCTGGCCGAGGCCCTGGGCGGCCCGCTGCTGTGCGGCTCGGCCGTGGTCGACGACCCCGACGAGCTGGCCGAGCCCGAGAGCATAGCCATGCACTACGCCTCGCAGGCCGACGTGCTGCTGGACGGCGGCACGGGCGGCACCACCGGCTCCACCATCGTAGACCTTTCGGACAGCTCCTCTCCCGAGGTGCTGCGCGAGGGTATAAGCGAATTTGAGGGATGAGGATAGAGCGCTACACACCGGCCATGCGGCAGACGTGGGACGAGTTCGTGCGCGGCTCGCGCAACGGCACCTTCCTGCATGAACGCGGCTACATGGACTACCATGCCGACCGCTTCGCCGACCATTCGCTCGTGGCCTTTGACGACGACGGCGCGCCGCTGGCCCTGCTGCCGGCCAACGAGGAGGGCGACACGCTCGTGAGCCACCGCGGCCTCACATACGGCGGCTGGATTACGCCTCCGCGCCACTTTACGGCCTCCACGATGCTGCGGCTCTTCGACGAGAGTCTCGCCGCGCTGCGTACGGAGGGCTTCCGGCGGCTCGTCTACCGCCCCGTGCCGCACATCTACCACCGCTATCCGGCCGAGGACGACCTTTACGCGCTGTGGCGCTTCGGCGCCGTGCAGGACCGCGTGATGCCGTCCTCCACCGTGGACCTGCGCCTGCCGCGCCTCCTGGACCATGGCACGAAGAACGCCATCAACCGTGCGCGGCGCAGCGGCGCCGTGTTCGGCGAGTCGGAGGATTATGCCGGCTTCTGGGCGCTCCTGGAGGACGTGCTCCGCGAGCACCACGACGCCACGCCGGTGCATACCCTCGACGAGATGCTGCTGCTGCACAGCCGCTTCCCGGACAATATACGCCTGCACACTGCCACGCTCGACGGCGCCCTGCTGGCCGGCGTGCTCACCTACCGCTGCGGCCCCGTGGTGCACGCGCAGTACACCGCCGCCGGCGACGAAGGACGGCGCCTTCGCATGCTTCCGGCTCTCTATGCGGCCATCGCCGACGCTTACAGCGACTCGTGCTCCTGGCTCGACATCGGCACGTCGTGCGAGGACGCCGGCCGCATCCTCAACGCGGGCCTCGACTCCCAGAAGGCCGGGCTCGGCGGCCGCTGCACGGTCTATGCTTCCTATACGATTAGTTTATTGAGAGGGGATAGGTAAGAGGGGGAAGTTACTTCAGATAACGAGATACAGAGAGACGTAAGGTCAGAAGAAACAGAAGTTTTTTATTGTAGCGGGCCTGAGGGCGTTATCAATACAGAAAATACAGAAAACAACAAAAATAACAGAATTTTTTCTGTTGCATACGAGATAGGAAGGCCGCCGCGCTCCGCGGGCTCCCGTCTATTGTCCCCCGGCCACTATTCATACGATTCGCTGAATAGTTACAGATTATAGAGGGGGCTGATTTGTCGGACTGGTCTGACGTTCCACGTCCCCTCTTACCCATAAACTCTCAAGCTATAAACTCTCAAGCCAGGAGGCGGTGAGGGGGTCGAGCTCGTGCAGGGGGTGCATGACGAAGGGGCGGAGGCGGGCGCGGGGATGGGGCAGGGTGAGGTCGGGGGTGGAGAGGCAGAGACGGTCGACGGCGATAAGGTCGATGTCGACGGGACGGTCGCAGTAGGCTCCGTCGGCATCGCGGTGGGGGGCGCCTCCGCCTACGCGGCGCTCTATGGCGAGCAAACGGCGGAGCACGTCGTGCGGCCCGCAGGGCGCGTCGGTGTCAAGCATCACGCCGAGGTTAAGGAAACGGTGCGGCGACTCATAGCCCCAGGGTTCGGACTCGACGGGACGGGAGAGGCGCATGCGGGCATCGGGCCACGCGGAAGCAATCAAGGCGACCGCCTGCCCTATGAGGGCCCGGCGGTCGCCTTGGTTTGAGCCTATGTTGATGTGGATGCGCATCAGAGGTTGCGCGCCACTTCCACTTCCTCGAAGCTTTCGATGATGTCGCCGACCTTGACGTCGTTGAAGCCGGCGATGGAGAGGCCGCAGTCGTAGCCGGCGGCCACTTCCTTGACGTCGTCCTTGAAGCGCTTGAGCGAGCCGAAGGTGCCGGTGTAGCGCACGATGCCCTCGCGGATGACTCGGGCCTTGGCTGTGCGCTTGATCTTGCCCTCGCGCACCATTGCGCCGGCAATGGTGCCGACCTTGCTGATGTGGTAGGTCTCGAGCACTTCGGCGGTGCCGGTGATTTCCTCCTTGAGCTCGGGTGCGAGCATGCCCTGCATGGCGTCCTTGACTTCCTCTATGGCGTCGTAGATGACGGAGTAGAGGCGAATCTGCACGCCGTCGCGCTCGGCCACACGGCGTGCGGCCTGGGAGGGACGCACCTGGAAGCCGATGATGACGGCGTCCGAGGCGGCGGCCAGGGTGACATCGCTCTCGGAAATCTCGCCGACGGCCTTGTGTAGCACGTTGACCTGAATCTCCTCGGTGGAGAGCTTGATGAGCGAGTCGCTGAGAGCCTCGATGGAGCCGTCGACGTCGCCCTTGACGATGATGTTGAGCTCCTGGAAGTTGCCGATGGCGCGACGGCGGCCGATGTCCTCAAGGGTGAGAATCTTGGTGGTGCGGATGCCCTGCTCGCGCTGGAGCTGCTCGCGCTTGGTGGCGATCTCGCGTGCTTCCTGCTCCGTCTCCATGACGTTGAAGGTGTCGCCGGCGGTTGGCGCGCCGTTCAGGCCCAGAATGAGGGCGGGAGTGGCGGGACCGGCCTCGCGGATGCGCTGGTTGCGCTCGTTGAACATGGCCTTGATCTTGCCGAAGTGGTTGCCGGCGAGCACGATGTCGCCTACGCGCAGTGTGCCGTTCTGCACCAGCACGTTGGCCACGTAGCCGCGGCCCTTGTCGAGCGACGACTCGATGATGGCGCCGGTGGCGCGGCGGTTGGGATTGGCCTTGAGGTCGAGCATCTCGGCCTCGAGGAGCACTTTCTCCATGAGCTCGTCCACGCCTATGCCTTTCTTTGCGGAGATGTCCTGCGACTGGTATTTGCCGCCCCATTCCTCCACGAGGTAGTTCATTGCGGCCAGCTCCTCCTTGATTTTGTCGGGGTTGGCGTGCGGCTTGTCTATCTTGTTGATGGCGAAGACGATGGGCACACCGGCGGCCGAGGCGTGGTTGATTGCCTCGACGGTCTGGGGCATGACGCTGTCGTCGGCGGCGACGATGATGATACAGATGTCGGTCACCTTGGCGCCGCGGGCACGCATGGCGGTGAAGGCCTCGTGGCCCGGGGTGTCGAGGAAGGTGATGTGGCGTCCGTCGGGCAGCTTGACGCTGTACGAGCCGATGTGCTGCGTGATGCCGCCGGCTTCGCCCGCGATGACGTTGGCTTTGCGGATATAGTCAAGCAACGAGGTCTTGCCGTGGTCGACGTGGCCCATGACGGTGACGATGGGCGGACGTGCCTCCAGTTCGTCCTCGGAGTCTTCTTCCTGATGTATGGCGTTGGCTACCTCGGTGGAGACGTATTCGGTGGTGAAGCCGAATTCTTCGGCCACGATGTTGATGGTCTCGGCGTCGAGGCGCTGGTTGATGCTCACCATCACGCCGATGTTCATGCAGGTGGCGATGACCTGGTTGATGGGCACGTCCATCATGATGGCGAGGTCGTTGGCGGTCACGAATTCGGTGAGCTTCAGTGTGCGGCTTTCGGCCTCCTCGGCCAGGTGGGCCTGCTCTGCGCGGGCGGCGTTGGCGTCGCGCTTCTCCTTACGCCACTTGGCGCCCTTCTTGAGGCCCTTGTCCTTGCTTGTGAGGCGTGCGAGGGTCTCTTTTACCTGCTTCGATACGTCCTCCTCGCTTACCTCGGGCACCACAGGCGCGGCCTGGCGCTTCTTTCCGCCCTGATTGCGTGGCTGACGCTGGTTCTGCTGGTTCTGGCCCTGGTTGCCTCCGCCCTGTCCGCGGCGCTGGCGGTCGCCCTCGCTGGCGGCCTGACGGCCGGCCTTCTCTATATCGACTTTCTGTCCGCCGGAGATGCGGCTGCGCTTGCGGCGCGACTCGCCGCCGGCGTTCTCGCCGTTCTGTCCCTTGCGTTCGTTGCGGCGCTCTTCCTTGCTTTTCTTTTTGGGACGTGTATTGGCATTGATGGCGGCGAGGTCGATTTTACCAACCACCACGGGACCCTGCACGCGCGGGGCTGTGCCGAGCGTGAACACTTCGGGCTCGGCCGGTGCGGCGGGAGCCGCGGCGGCCTCAGGTACGTCAGGCGCGGGTGCGGGTTTCTCCTCCTGCTTCTCAGGGGCGGATGCACCGGGGTGCATCCCTACAGCTGCCGGCTTCTCGGGCTCGGCGGGCTTGCTCTCCTGCTTCTTTTCGGGTGCGGGGGCGGGTGTCTCCTTCCGGACGGCCGCAGGCTTCTCTTCCTCCTTCACGGGTGCGGGTGCGGGCGTTTCTGCCTTGACGGGTTTCTCGGGTTCGGCGGGCTTATCCTCCTGCTTCTTTTCGGGAGCAGGAGCCGGTGCGGGCGCGGGCGCGGGTGTCTCTTCCTTGGCGGGTGCTTCTTCCTTGGCGGCCTTGACTACTACGGGGTTGCCCTTGGCGTCGAGCTCGATTTTGCCGAGAATGCGGGGCTTCTGCGCCATATCGGAGGGGGTGAGGGCCAGCTCCGGCGCGGCAGGGCGCGCGGCCTCGGCGTTCTTCTCGCGGGCTGCGGCGCGCGACTGCATCCGGTCGTTGGTCTGCTGATCGGAACGAGTCTTTATTTCTCTGTCGGGTTGGAAGTGGTGGGTCAGCATCTCGGCCACTGATTCCTCAACGCGTGTGTTGGGGCTTTCGGGGACGTCGATGTTGTTTTTGCGCAGGAACTCGAAGATGTTGGGCAGGCCCACGTTGAGTTCCTTTGCGAGGTTGCTTATCTTTTGTTTCGCCATATATTGTTTTAAATACTCGTTCTGTTTTGTTGTTAATCAGTGGCCGGACATGCAGCCGGGTGCGCAGGGACTGCGGCTCAGTCCTCGAACTCGGCGCGGAGCACGGCGAGGATGTTGTCGACGGTCTCCTCCTCGAGGTCGGCCTTCTCGATAATCATCTCGCGGGGAGCGTTGAGTACGCTCTTGGCCGTGACGAAGCCCTCGTTCTTGAGCGCCTCGATGATCCACTCGTCGATTTCGTCCTTGAAGTCGTCGAGGTAGATGTCCTCCTCGTAGGTTTCCTCGGTGTCGCGGTAGACGTCGATGGTGTAGCCTGTGAGCATGGAGGCGAGCTTGATGTTGAGGCCGTTTTTGCCGATAGCCAGCGACACCTCCTCGGGGCGCAGGAACACCTCGGCTTTCTTCTCCTCCTCGTCGAGGCGTATGCTGCTGACCTTGGCGGGCGAGAGAGCGCGCTGGATGAAGAGCGAGGGGTTGGCCGTGAAGTTGATGACGTCGATGTTCTCGTTGCGCAGCTCGCGCACGATGCCGTGGATGCGGCTGCCCTTGACGCCGACGCATGCGCCTACGGGGTCGATGCGATCGTCGTAGCTCTCGACGGCGATCTTGGCGCGCTCGCCGGGGATGCGTGCAACGGCGCGGATGCTGATGAGGCCGTCGTGAATCTCGGGCACCTCAAGCTCGAAGAGGCGGCGCAGGAACTGCTCGTTGGTACGGCTGACGGTGATCTTCGGATTGTTGTTCTTGTTGTCGACGTTGGCGATGACGGCGCGTACGGTTTCGCCCTTGCGGAAGAAGTCGCCGGGGATGCTCTCGCTCTTGGGGAGCAGGAGCTCGTTCTTCTCGTCGTCGAGCAGGAGGGTCTCGCGGCTCCAGGTCTGGTAGACCTCGCCGCTTACGAGTTCGCCCTCGAGGTCCTTGAACTTCTCGTAGACGGCCTCGTGCTGGAGGTCGAGAATCTTGCTCTGGAGGGTCTGGCGCAGATTGAGGATGGCGCGGCGGCCGAACTTCTCGAACACTATCTCCTTGGTGTGCTCCTCGCCCACCTCGGCGTCGGGGTCGTTGTCCTCGCGGGCGTCGCTGAGAGCTATTTCAAGGTTGGGGTTCTGCACCTCGCCGTCGGGCACCACGGTGAGATTCTGGAAAATCTGGACGTCGCCCTTGTCGGGGTTGAGAATCACGTCAAGATTCTCGTCGGTGCCGAACATCTTGGCCAGCACGTTGCGGAACGATTCCTCCAGCACGCTGATCATGGTGGTCTTGTCGATGTTCTTCAGTTCCTTGAACTCGGCGAACTGCTCTACCATATTGGGGGTTGCCTCTTTCTTTGCCATAGTATTGTCGGTTAGAATTTTATTTCGTAAACGCAGTATTTCACATCGGCCAGCGGGAGCGTCAGCTCCTCGGCGCGAACCACGGGGCGCTTGGCTCCGGGCTCTTTCACCTTCACCTCGTGTTCCAGGGTAATGGACGAGGTGTCGTCGCTGACGGCGCGAAGCACGGCGTGGAGCTTGCGGCCGTCGCGGGTGAGCACCTCTACGGGGTTGCCGATGTTCTTCAGAAACTGCCCGCGCACGCGCATCGGCGCGGTAAGGCCTGCCGAGCCGACTTCCAGCTCGTAGTCCTCGACATCGCGGTCGAACTCCTGCTCTATGCGTCGGGTGATGGCGGCGCATGTGTCGATGTCGACGCCTTCGGGCGAATCAATCTCCACCACGATCTCGTTGGCAGGGCTTACACGAAGGTCCACGAGGAAAAGGTCGGTGCCCTCGATGGCCTTCATGACTGTGTCGGTAAGTTTCTGACTGTCTATCATTATAGGTTATGGTTAAAAAACAGGAGGAAGCGCTGCGCCCCCTCCTTCACTCTGAAGTCTGTGCAAAGTTAGCGATTTTTTACGTATTAATATAATACGGGCGCACTATTACAGGTAGCGCGCCCGCATTATTAATATTATTTAGTGTTTTTTAACGTCTGTTTATCAGAGTACCTTGGCTACGGCTGCGTTGAGCTTGGCGGGGTCGATGACGCGCTCGCGGATGACGCCCTCGCCGTCGATGACGAAGGCTACGGGCAGCGCGCCGACATTGTACTTCATGAGTACGTCGGTGCCGTCGACTGGCGAGTTCCACACCGTAATCCAGGGCAGGTTGTCGGCTTTCTGCTTCCACTCCACCTCGTCGGCGTCGAAGGCTATCTGGTATATTTCCAGGCCGTTGGCGGCATATTTGCCGCGCAGGTCGGCGAGCACGACGTTGTAGGCCGGCGACGACTCGAGGTCGTAGCTCGTGAAGCTGAGCACCACGGGATGGCCCTTGCCGGCGATGGCGGCGAGGCTCTGCTCATGGCCCTTGTTGTCGTAGCGCACGATGTCGATAAGGCCGCTTTCCTGCACCTGCATGCTGAGCCCCCCGGCCTGGGGGTTATACAGCTGACGGGCCTTGAGGAAGATGGCCGTGAGCCACTGCGTGCGGGCGTCGTCAGGGCGGTTGTCGGTGAAGCGCTGGGCCACGGCGCCTACGATGCTGAGGTCGCGGCGCTTGCTCAGGTCGTAGAGCGAGCGTCCGCCTATGTTCTTGTTGATTATGTAGTAGGCGGCGATGCAGGTGCTGTCGTGGATGGCTATGTCGTTGAGCTTGCTCTTCAGGATGCTGTCGGTGAGCGCGCCCTGAGGGCCGCGGGCAGCCACGCTTTCGGCGATGAGGCGGTCGATAGCCACAATCTTGTCGGCGGCGGGAGTGCCCGTAAGTGTGTACTCGGTGCCGAAGCCGGCGGTGTCGGTGGCGACGGTGAGAGCGTCCGTGCTGTCGACGGGGAAGTAGATGCAGCGGCCGTCGAGATTGAGGCGGTACACATCGGCGATGGCGGCGGGAGCCTCGGCACGGTAGCTGAAGGCGCCGTCGCGGCCTATGCTGACGCTGTCGATGGCATACCAGTTGCCGGCGTTGAAGGCTTCGATAGCCATGCGGCGTCCCTCACCGTCCTTGACGGTACCTTCCACACTCCATCCGTGGTTGCCGGACGTGCAGGCGGCGAGCACTGCGAGAGCCGGGATAACAAGGCGTTTCATCAGTCCTCCAGTTTATCGAATTCGGCGGCAATGGCGTCGGCGATGTGACGCATGTCGGCCTCGGGCAGGGTCATCTTGCCTTTGGCGAAGTTCATGTCGTTCTCCTCGTTGATGGGAATGAGGTGGATGTGGGCGTGGGGCACCTCAAGGCCTATCACGGTCATGCCCACGCGCTTGCAGGGCATGGCTGCTCCGACGGCGCGGGCCACCTTGCGGGCGAAGACGTGCAGCGCGGCTGTCTCCTCGTCGGTGAGGTCGAAGATATAGCTGACCTCGCGGCGCGGAATCACGAGCACATGACCCGGAGCCACGGGATTGATGTCGAGAAACGCGAAGTGACGGTCGTCGGCCGCTACCTTGTAGCTGGGAATCTCGCCGGCGGCTATGCGTGAGAAAATCGTTGCCATCAGAAGGATATTTCTTTGATTTCAAATTTCATAAGGCCGCTGGGCACGCGTATCTCCACGATGTCGCCCACCTTGTGGCCCAGCAGACCCTTGGCGATGGGAGTGGAGGTGGCGATTTTCTTCTCGCGGAGGTTGGCCTCGCTGTCGGCCACGATGGTGTACTCCATCTCCTGGCCGTTGGCGACGTTCTTGATTTTCACGCGGTTGAGAATCTGCACCTCGTTGGTGTTGAGCTTGCTTTCGTCGAGGATGCGGGCGTTTGCCAGCAGGTCCTTGAGCTGGGAGATTTTCATCTCCAGCATGCCCTGTGCCTCCTTGGCGGCGTCGTACTCGGCGTTCTCGCTGAGGTCGCCTTTGTCGCGTGCCTCGGCAATGGCCGCGATTATCTCGGGGCGTTTCACATTCTCGAGAAACGCGATTTCGTCCATTTTTTTCTGATAACCTTCCTTGGTCATGTAAGTGATAGCCATGGGAATAGAATTATTTGTGGTTTAGAAGTCTTACAGGGAGCATAATAAAAAAGAGAAACCCGACCGCGTCAGCGGCAGAGTCCCGGCTTTCCTTACAGCTCCAAAATGCATCGGCAAAGGTAGGCAATTAAATCGAGATTAGTCCCTTTTGCTCCTTAATAATAGTTAAAATAACGCCGCCGGACGCAAAAACCGAACGCCACTTGGCCGTAACGCAAAAAGTTGTTAACTTTGCAATCATGGACGTCAAAGCGGAAAAAATCATGCCCTACGGCCGCGGCCGCGGGAAGAGCGAGGAGGTGCGCGACATGTTCGACAGCATCGCCCCCGCCTACGACTTCATGAACCGCGCCATGACCCTCGGCATCGACCGCCTGTGGCGCCGCCGGGCTGTCCGGGCCGTGGCATCGGTATCGCCGCGACGCGTGCTGGACATAGCCACCGGCACCGGCGACATGGCGATAGCTCTGGCGCGGCGCATCCCCGGCGCAAGCATCGAGGGGATAGACCTGAGTGCCGGCATGGTGGAAATTGGCCGCCGCAAGGTGAAGGAAGCCGGCCTCGGCGACCGGGTTGACCTGCGCATCGGCGACAGCCTCGCCATAGACCTGCCCGACGCCTCGGTCGACGCCATAACCGTGGCCTACGGCGTGCGCAACTTCGAGCATCTGGACCGAGGATATGCAGAGATGATGCGTGTGCTGCGCCCTGGAGGCCTGCTTGCCGTGCTGGAGCTGTCGACTCCGCGAGGCCGCCTCACGGCGCCCCTGTACCGGCTCTATACCCGCTACATCATCCCCGCGGCCGGCCGGCTTATAAGCCGCGACTCCCGCGCCTACAGCTACCTGCCCGAAAGCATCGCCGCCGTGCCGCAGGGCGACGACATGTGCGCGCTGATTCTCGCGGCCGGAGCATCCCGCGCGGAGGCTCGGCCCATGACGTTCGGCGCCTGCACGCTTTATCTTGCAAGGAAATAACCATAACCGCACCCTGGCCGCCATCGTCGGCCGCCGTCATATCCATCCATCACATAAGTAATATGCAACCGCACAAAGCCCTACTGATACTTGCCGCACTTGCCGCCACGCTGCCGGCCGGTGCCCAGTTCCACTTCCGCAACTCGGCACGTATGGCCGACTCGGACGGCCTTGAGTCGCTTCAGGATGTAGAGATAGTAGCTATTGACGAGGACACCCCGGTGGACACCGTCGTCAGTCTGGCTCCGCTGCCGGCCTACTTCTTTCTGCCGGCGGTATATTCACATTACGATTTTCCCGACACCGTGGACATAGCCGCCTCCGACTACAGCGGCAACCCCGCGCTGCGCTGGCTCGAGGACGCCAACGCCGTGGGAGCGCGCATGCAGCGCATACGCCACCGCTACTTCTTCGCCCATCCCGACGACCTGCCATACATCGCGGCCGAGCTGCCCGACGCGCCTAAGCGTTACTCGGCCATCGTAGACCCGAGCGACTTCTCCGTCGATATTGTGGAGAGCGTGACCGGTCCGGCCGCGGCGCCCACCGTCAAGGCCGAGGAGGTCAAGAAACGCCACTGGATACGCACCTTTAACGTCTCTCTCCAGTTCTCGCAGGCCTACGTGTCGCCCAACTGGTATCAGGGCGGCAAGAACAACCTCAACATGCTCGGACAGATATACTACAACGTGAAGCTCAATCAGGAGTTCCACCCCAACATCCTGTTCGAGACTACGGCCCAGTACAAGCTCGGCATGAACAACGCCCCGGACGACGAGTACCACGACTACAACATCAACGAGGACATCTTCCAGGTCAACAGCACCTTCGGTCTGAAGGCCGCACGCCGCTGGTACTATTCTGTCACGGGCCAGTTCAAGACCCAGCTGCTGAACAGCTATAAGCCCAACTCGCCCGACCTCAAAAGCGGATTCCTCTCGCCGGGCGACCTCACCGTGGGTCTCGGTATGACCTACAACTACGCCAACAAGAAAAAGACCTTCACGTTCGACGCCAGCATTTCGCCGCTGTCCTACAACCTGCGCACATGCACCAGCGACCGCCTCAACCACGAGGACTACGACATACGGCAGGATCGCACGACGGCCCACAAGTTCGGCAGCAACGCCGAGGTGAAGATATACTGGAAGGTGGCCTACAACATCTACCTGCGCTCGCGGCTCTACGGCTTCTCCGACTACGAGAGCGTCCAGGCCGACTGGGAGAATACCATCGTGTTTGAAATCAATAAGTTCCTGACTACACAGCTGTTCATGCATGCACGCTACGACACGCGTACGGCACGCCTGGAGGACAGCAAGTGGCACAAGCTTCAGTTCAAGGAAATCCTCTCCATAGGCTTCGCCTACAAATTCAGCTCGCTCTGATGCGTTTTCACGCCGCTATACTGACGCTCCTTGCCTCGGCATGCCTCCTGACATGCCACGCCCAGCGCACCACTCGTCCCGGCCGCACACAGGCGGCGCGCACTGCGGCCGAGCGCATGGCGCAGCCGGCGGCCGACACCCTCGTGCCGCCCGCCGGAGCCGTCGTTATAGCCGGATACGACAAGACTCTCTCCTCGCGCCGCGAGAGTTTCTTCGTCACAAACGCCGCTGACTCCGCCACGCTGGTGTGGATACTCGCCACCATCGACTATCTCGACATGCAGGGCCACCAGCTGCACCGCCGGCGCGCGACCATGCGCTGCGACATACCGCCGCGCCAGACCCGCCGCCTCGACATCCCGGCGTGGGACCGTCAGGGCGTCTACTACTACCGCGGCTCCGAGCCTCGGCGGCGCGTGCAGGCAGCCGCCTCACCTTTTGAAATCAGCATCCGTATCGACTCCGTGGCCGTGCGGCGCTGACGGACATTCATGCAATTCCAAATCCATATCACCATGATAAAACGAATCCTATTCACAGTCCTGCTCGCCGCGGCGGCAGCCACATCCATGCACGCCGCCGGGGGCGCCAAGCCCGTAGTCTCGATTCTCGGCGACTCCTATTCCACATTCGACGGTTACATCCCGGAGGGCAACGAACCCTGGTACTTCGCCCGGGAGCGTGAGGAGCTCACCGATGTCCGCGACGTCCGCCAGACATGGTGGTGGCAGCTCGTGGCCGAAGGCGGCTACATACTCGGCGTCAACGACAGCTACAGCGGAGCCACGATAAGCTATACCGGCTACAACGGCGACGACTATCGCGCTCGCTCCTTCAACACGCGCCTGGCGCGCATCGCTCCGCCCGATGTGCTGCTGATTTTCGGCGCTACCAACGACAGTTGGTGCGGCGCTCCTTTGGGCGAATACGTCTACGACAATCTCACGCTCGGCCACATGTACGAGTTCCGTCCGGCGCTCGGACGCCTGCTGCGGGAGGCGCAGGCGCGCATGCCGGGCACACGCATAGTCTACATCATCAACTCCGAGCTGAAGCCGGAAATCACCGAGTCGATATGCACGGAGTGCCGCCACTTCGGCGTGGAGTACGTGCTGCTGCACGACATCGACAAGCGCGCCGGCCACCCCACCGTCAAAGGCATGGAGCAGATAAAGGACCAGGTGCTTAAAGCGCTTGGCGGCAAGTAGATAAATTATACAATTTATATAACTTATATAACTTATATAATCCCTATAGTCAGATGTCTTTGCGCCAGGCGCGGCGGCGGCGGTGCTGCCGGTGCTCGAAGTAGTCCCACTGGCGCTGCACATTGGCATTGACCTCAAGCTCCAGGTTGCTCTCGGCCCAGCGGTAGCCGTGGCTGATGTAGCGCGGGATAAGGTCGGCGAAAAGCATGGAGTTCACACCCTTGCCGAGCAGGTCTTTCCTGACGGCCACGAGCATGAGGTCCACCACGTCGACGCCGCGGCCGCGTATGGCTCCGAGCAGGTGCCACCAGCCCGTGGGGAGCAGACGGCCGCCGCTGCGGCGCAGCGCTGCCGAAAGCGACGGCATGGAGATGCCGGCAGCCGCGAGGTGCCCTTCGCCGTCGACGATGATGCTCAGATCCTCAAGGCGCAGGATGCTCAGGTAGGTGTTCACGTAGCTGTCGATCATGCGGTCGGTCAGGGGCACAAAGCCGTAGAGGTCGGCGTAGGCCTCGTTGATAAGGCGGAAGAACGCGTGGCCGTATTTGCGCTTCAGTTCCTTCTTCGACGTGATCTTCACGCTGTGGAGGTCGTATTTCCGGGCCACGATGTCGGCGATGCGCTGCATCTTCTCCGGCACTGCTTCGGGCACCTTCATGCGGAACTCTATCCAGTCGGCATCCTTGGCGAATCCCATGCGCTCCATGTGCCTGGGGTAGTAGGGATAGTTATATATGGTAGCCATGGTGCCCATCTCGTCGAAGCCTTCCACGAGCATGCCCTCGTGGTCCATGTCGGTGAAGCCCATCGGGCCTATCATCTCCGTCATGCCCATGCTGCGGCCCCACTGCGCGGCGGCATCGAAGAGGGCGTCGACCACGTCGGCGTCGTCGATGAAGTCGACCCATCCGAAGCGCATCGCCTTGCTGCCGAAGCGCCTGTTGGCCTCCCGGTTTATTATGGCGGTGATGCGGCCTACGGGCTTTCCTCCGCGCCATGCCATGAAGCTCTGCGAGTCGCACTGCTCGGCGGCGGGATTGCGCGTGGGGTCGAGGGTCTCCAGTTCGTCCACTATCAGCGGCGGCACGAAGCAGGAGTTGCCCTTGTAGAGGTCGATACCGAAGTGTATATAGCGCAGCAGCTCTGCGCGCGTGGGGTGCAGAGCCGTTATTTCTATTTTGTCTTTATCAGTCATAGCGTTCAGTTCACGGGCTTTGTCGAGAGCCAGGCCAGCAGAATGACCATTACGGAGAGGAATGCGATTATTATCAGGTAGAAGCGGCGGCCGGTGCGGGTGCCCTCAAGGGCGATGTGCAGGTCGTGGGCGTCGGCTATGCGGCGGTGCCCGTCGCGGCGCAGGCAGCGCTCGGCCACACTGCGCAGCTGTGGGTCAGATACTCCGCTGGCATCCAGCGTCTCCGTCACAATCTGCCCGTAGGCTCGGACGTCGTCGCAGGCCATGGCGGGAGAGGTGGCCTCATGCTGGTCGAAGCCTACGTCGATAAGCTTCAGGTTGCCGATGTTTTCGGTGAAGATGATGCGCTCGGGGCGTATCGGATGATGCACGATGTGGTTGCTCTGGATGTATTCGAGCGCCGCGGGCAGGCAGCGGCGCAGCTGCTCTATGTGTGCCTCCGTCACCTCGCCTTTGTCGATAAGCTTCCGCAGCGACGTGCCGTAGACGTCGTCGAAGATGATGCAGCGGCCGAGGCCGGGCACATCCTCAAAGTCGTTCACCATCACGATGTTGGGATGGGCGAGATTGTAGCGCACGTCAAACTCCTTCTCAATCATGGCCTGATACTCGGCCTTGTCGCGGAATTCAGGACGCAGCGTCTTCATCATCACCCACTTGCCCAGCTTGCGGGCAGTATAGACATTATAGAATTCCTCGTCCCATTCGGGAAGATGCTCTATCTCAGTCCAACGTTGAGCTGTATCGGCCATTTTTTTGAATGCGGGATATGAAATTAATATAAATCAGATGCCTGCCGGCGAAACACGGTGCAAATTTACTCAAAATTTTGCATTAACACCATGTATATAAAAAAATTACCCGTCATCTCGACGAGCAATCTTCTTAACCTTAAATCTAATACCATGAAAAACACGTTGCAAAATTAGCGGTTTTATGTTATATAACATACTTTTTAGGTTAAAAAATTCATTGAGTTAACAATATTTAACCTTTGAAGTATGAAAATCCGGTGACGGAAAACGCATTATCGTGCGTTCCGTCACCGGAATAAATCGCTGTTATACGGTCAGTTGACGCGGAAACGAGTGTCGCCGTCGCGGAAGAAGGCTACAATCTGGCGCGCGGCGGCCAGGCCTGCGTTGATGTTGGCCTCGGCAGTCTGCGCTCCCATCTTCTTCGGTGTGAAGAACACGCGGCCCGGACAATCGGCGGCGAGGGCATCGGCGCAGTCGGGACGAACGTCGGCCAGATAGCGCAGGTCGGGACGCTCGGCCATCACGCGCTGCAGGCCTGCTTCGTCAATGACCTCCTTGCGGGCGGTGTTGATGAGGACGCCCCCCTTGGGCATAAGGCCTATGAGGGCCGCGCCTATGCTGCCGCGGGTCTCGGGCGTGGCGGGGATGTGTATGCTCACGACGTCGTTGCCGGCGTAGAGAGCCTCCACGCTGTCGACGGGCTCAACGCCTGCCTCGCGCATGACTTCGGGCGGGCAGAAGGGGTCGTAGGCGCTGACGTGCATGCCGAATCCGGCGGCGATGCGCGCCACGCAGCGGCCCACCTGGCCGAAGGCCTGAAGGCCAAGACGCTTGCCGCGCAGCTCGGTGCCGCTGGTTCCGGCATACATGTTGCGCACGGCCATGACGGCCATGCCGAATACGAGCTCGGCCACGGCGTTGGAGTTCTGGCCCGGAGTGTTCTCGGCAACCACGCCTGCGTCGGTGGCGGCATGGAGGTCGACGTTGTCGTAGCCGGCGCCGGCGCGTACAACAATCTTGAGGTGCGGGGCGGCGGCGAACACCTCGGCGTCCACCTTGTCGCTGCGCACTATGAGCGCGTCGGCCGTAGCCACGGCGTCGAGCAGCGCGCTGCGGTCGGTGTATTTCTCCAGCAGGGCCAGTTCGTGGCCCGCGGCCTGCGCCACCTCGCGTATGCCGTCGACGGCGACGGGGGCGAAGGGCTTCTCTGTGGCGACTAATATCTTCATGACGGTTTACTTATGTGTTGCCTCGAAATCGTTCATAGCCTCCACGAGAGCGTCGACGCTCTCCATGGGCAGGGCGTTGTAGAGCGACGCACGGAAGCCGCCCACGCTGCGGTGGCCCTTGATGCCGACGATGCCGCGCTGGGCGCAGAAGTCCACGAAGTCCTTCTCCAGGTGCTTGAAGGGAGGAGCCATGACGAAGGTCACGTTCATCAGCGAACGGTCCTCCATGACGGCCGTGCCCTCGAACATCTCGCTGTTGTCGATGGCGTCGTAGAGCTTGGCGGCCTTAAGCTCGGCGCGGCTCTGAAGCTCGCGTATGCCGCCGAGCTGCTTGTAGTAGCGCAGGGTCTGGAGCGCGGTGAAGATGGGCAGCACTGGGGGAGTGTTGAACATCGAGCCCTTCTCCACGTGTGTGCGGTAGTCGAGCATGGTGGGAATCTTGCGGTCCGCATGGCCCAGGGCGGCGTCCTTGACGATTACCAGCGTCACGCCCGCGGGGGCGAGGTTCTTCTGCGCGCCGGCGTATATGGCGTCGTAGCGGGCCACGTCGACGGGACGGGTGAAGATGTCGGAGCTCATGTCGGCCACCAGCGGGCAGGGAACGTCGAGGTCGTCGCGCAGCTCGGTGCCGTAGATGGTATTGTTGGTGGTGATGTGCAGGTAGTCGAGGCCTTCAGGCACATGGTAGTCGTGCGGGTAGTAGGTATAGTGGGCGTCCTCGCTGCTTGCCAGCACGTCGACGTCGCCGAAGAGGCGCGCCTCCTTGATGGCCTTGTGGGCCCAGGTGCCGGTGTCGAGATAGCCCGCGCGGGTGCGCAGCAGGTTGTAGGGAATCATGCAGAACTGCATGGAGGCGCCGCCGCCCAGCCACAGCACGCTGTAGCCTTCGGGCACGTTGAGCAGTTCCTTCACCAGAGCACCGGCTTCGTCGATGACGGCCTGGAACTCCTTGCTGCGGTGCGACACCGACAGCAGCGAGATACCCGTGCCGGCAAAGTCGCGTATGGCGTCGATTGTGTTGTTGATGGCATAATCGCTCAGTATCGACGGTCCGGCGTAAAAATTGTGTTTCTTCATAACTTGCAGTTATTTTGAGAGGGATTGTTTTTGCAAATATAAAACAATTATCTCACAAAATGCCCGCAACTCTCAAATATTTTCAACCTGAAGCGAATGGGGCGCCCTCTTAGTTCGGGATAACCGGAAAATCGGGGAAATCAATTTCAAGACTGTCGTACTTATTTTGCCATATTTTATTGCCGGGTTCGATACGCCGCATCTCCGACACTGCCTCCGGATAATCCAGAAGGGCGGCATGGCGCATCACTTCAATGGCTTTCTCCCGGTCGGGCTCAGTGCCGAAGCCTGATGAATAGCACCGGGCAAGGTGCCATCCCGCACTTGGTTCGCCCAATCTGTATGCCAGTGTGAGATATTTGAACGCCTCATCTCCTTTGCCTTGATTCATGCAGGCCGAACCGCAGAAAAGGGCGGCCCGGGAGTTTCCTGCATCGGCGGCCTTCGACAGATAGCCTATAGCGGCATTCTCGTCTTCATAGTACAGTCGAGAGCCTTTTACAGCATAGGCTACGGGGTCATTCGCGGCAATGCCTTTGTCAAGCCAATAGCGCAATCGTTCGGCATATTTTTCTTCTAACTCCGGATCTATTTCCTCCTCGGCAGCGGTGTCGTTTTCATAAATCACATCACCATCCTCGTCGCATTCGACTTCCACTTCGACACAAACGGTACTTTTCTCATCGTAGAATTCAATCAGCCGATGCAGAGCCGCGGTGTCGCCTTGTTCCGCAAGTTCTTCCCAGGCGGTCAATTGCGCATCGTCCTGAACGTGCCTTTTGCTTGATTCCGCATAGAGTACAAAGCCGATGCATGCAAGCAAAATGACGGCTGTCGCTGCGAGTATTGTCTTTCTCATATTGTTTAATTTATAGCATATTGTTTAATTTATAGGGTGATTGTCACTTCCATGATAAGGCATATATTTGGAATTTATTTACAGCCAGTCATGCCATGCGTCGCAGTGCGTGGAAAGGTATTTCCCGGCATAGGTCGAAGGATATTTCTTTGCGATGGTGCGATAGTTGCCGGCCAGGAATTGCGCCTCCGCCTGCGCTTCGGGCGATTGCAATTCCTTGATTCCTCTTTGTATTTCGGCGTTCAGCCACTTCTCGTCCGGCACGAGGCCGGTCACTTCCTTGAGATAATCCAGCTCTCTGTATTTCCAGTTCCACAGCCAGTAGAACGGGCGGTAATTGCACTGATTGGCCTTACCCAGCCAGTACTGCGTCAACGCCCAGCAGCTCTCAAACGAGTTGTATCGGGCCAACGCATACCTTATCCTCGCCAGGCCCCGTTCGTCGGGAGAACCCGTTTTCATTATCCCGGCGAGCCTTGACATCTCGCGGGCGAAATTCAGTTTGGCATTATGATCGGATTTCAGAAGCGCGGAGTTTTCCGGATTGAATGAGGCTACCGGGCTCTTCTCTTCGTCGGCTGCCTCGCCCTTTGCCGACGGATAGTCCCATTTTTCGCCGGGCATATAGCAGTTGACCCACGGGTTGTCGTACAGATAGCCGCATTTCTTGACATTCAGGTTCTCCTGATATTCGTCCGACACCAGCGAGAAGTATTTTTCAGCCTCCGCGTAATCGCCCTCCCTCAGCAACAGGGTGCCTATGATTTCGTTCAGGTAATCATCGTCGTGCCTTGTTCTGCCGATACATTCCCGAACGAGAGGGTCAGAGGAAGACATGTATTTCTTATATTCTATCACCTCACGGGCGCTGCGGGAAAGCATCAGTTGGAACCCCGTGTTCGCATATGCGTCATCCGTAACTTCCCGTATGGCGTAGGAATCGTTCGTCAGAGAGTAACGGTATTGGTCGGCCGTACGTTTTAATCCTGACGCATAGTTTGCAATCAGCATGGCCTCCGACACTCGTCCCTCCCTCAACAGGGCCGGAACGATGTAGAAATAAAACGGCACGGATTCCGTCTGGAAAGCCGGGAGATATTGCCTCAGATCTTTGCAGAGGCTACCCGTTGCAGCATCCAGACATAGCTTCATTTCTTCGGCATCGTGGCGCATTTCCTCTTTCGAGAAAGTGGCATCAAGCGCCTGCTTCAGGTAGGAGATGGCTTTCGCATGATTGTCATTGTATATCTCCTCAATGTAGGCCTTCAGGTATAGCCAGTCTCCCCGGTTCACTACGTGCGGCGAACTTAAAGCCGCATCTGCTACTGCAATGAATGGCAGATTGTACTCTCTGTCATCCCGGCCGACCCACCGGGTCAGGTTTGATTTTACTACCGGGCATTCGGGATTGTTTTCCACCAATGGGATGAAGTAAGGCCTCTTGCTTCCGATAATCGAATTGATGTCGCCGATCTCGGCATATATCCTGTTGGCTTCATCGCCATATCCCAGATGGCGCAGCGACCCGGCCACATACCCCCTTGCCATCCTCCGGAACAGGTTGTCCTCGGGCAGTTTTTTCATCTTTTTGTCATAGAACTCTATGGCTTCATCATACTTGCCCAAAGCGAACAGCGCCCGCATGTACTGGAGCGCGTATCTGTCGGAAAGCGGACCGGCGGCATGGCGGCGGCAACGCTCCATCACGCTTGCGAACCTCTCGGCCTCGCTTTCGGAATCGTATCTCTCTGTCCTGTCGGTGGGGTAATACCATTTCGACACTCTGTTGAATCTCAGCTCCTCCAATTCCTTTGCCAGCAGCAGAAAGTCCTTGATGTCCACCGATTTATGGACTATAATCCACTTCAGAAACATATTGTCGCTTTGTCCGGTGAAGAAGGTGGTCGCCAGTTCACGTAACGTCATGCCGTACACTGCCGATTCCACATGCGATGCCGGAATAGACTCCGATGTCAGCGACTGCCATAAAGCGACATTTTCTTTTCGCTGCACATCCATAACGGTGGGCGCATCCTCTTCCTGATAGAAGTGGAAGGTAAACGGATTGGATACGAGGTCATCGAACGCACCGCAGGCCGCGGCGGCCGTAGATATTGCCGACAGGACGAGGCTACTTATAAATCTCCTTAAATTCATCTTCCGTATAGTTTGAGATGTTGCGGGTGTCGAGGCTGTATAGGATTATAGAACGGGGTGCGCCGTCAGCTGCTTTCTCAATAAGCGACTTGACTTCCTTGATTGTTCTGAACGGCACGTCTTCAGCCCTGATCATATCGTCCGTCAGCAGGCGTGTGCTGCCTAAGACTGTATCCTTCACGACCGTGAATCTATTCTCGCCCGACGGGCTGAGCACGTCGTCAGGGATATTGACTTCGGGGCTGATAATGCCTCTGAATGTATCCTCAGTGTACAGAAGTTTCCACGAGAAGATCGGGAAGGCATAGTCCAGCGGCAGCGGGTAGTCCGCAAGGTGTTTCAGATAGGGTCTGACACTTTCCACGGTGAGGATGGAATTGGTTTCCTCGGGGTTCCGGAAAGAGCCGGTGTTGTAGACCATAAGCACGCCACGATCGACAGGCGGTGGCGTTTGCGCCAACTGATGCAGCCTGATTGTCGCGCTCAGTTTGGCAGCGGCATCGCGCAGGCTCAATTCCTGCTTCACCGCCTTGCAGAGCTTGAAGAACGCGGAGCCGGTCTGCGACGTCCAGTCGCAGTCGAGTTGCAGTTCTTTCGGGCTGCCGAGTTCATTGTAGCTGCACATGTTCCATACTCGCCGGACTATTTTCTCGGCCCATTTCGCTTCGTCGGACTGAATGGCTTTTATGGCATCGACCGTGATATAGACTACCGGCACAATCTCCTCCGCCGGGATTGAATCCTTTATCTGCAAGGTCGCGTTCGGAACGACGACATCCATCGCCAACGGGGATTTATCAATGACGACATCGAAGAACCTGACGTACGCGCGCCTTATGTCATTCTCGCGCATGAAAGCCCTCTCGGTGCTGTCCGTCTCGAACGTAGTACGCCAGTAGTACACGCCGTTACCTCCATCCTGCCCGGACGGTTTGTTGTCCCCGCAGGCCATAAATGCCGCACTCAGCAGCAACAGAATTATATTTCTTACATTCATGATTTTCATACTGCTAATTTCGGGCAAAAAAATCACCCGGCAATGACTATCGCCGGGTGCTGTATGAAGTATCGTTTTTAATGTATGAAATCTGAAAAAAACTATCGCCATACTATATAGTTGATGTTCTTAATTCTCTTGTCCCAGGTTTGGCCCATTAAGACGGTTTGTCCTTTGTCATCCCTGTATCCGCAGATAGCCTCGCCGCCGACAAGATAAATTGCATTGCGCACTCCCGCATCGACGAGCGCCTGCGAGAAATCATGGAAAGAAACTCTCTTGCGGCTTGTTATCACGCAGAATTTTCCGCCTATGTCGGCAAGGGCACGGCGTATCGACTTTCCTTTGGGCTTGTTCTCCACCACCTGCCCTCCCACAACGAGAGGATACTGGCGGAAGAAATATCCGTCCGTAGTCATGGCTTCCTCAAACATGGGAGAGGCATCGGCAACGCCGACCGTAAGCTCCCCGTTGATTATCGAGCAAAAACCGGCTTTCGCCTCACCTTTGCCCACAAGTTCTCCCTTTAGGACAAACGAACCTGCAATCTTGCCGTTATCACCGCGTATATCGGCTGCCTGAGCAATCAGCACGGCCGAGGTGTCGCTCAGCACGTCGTTGCCCACTTCAAGAACCGGCGTCGCATTAAATGGAGTGAATATACTCAGTGCAATATCATTGATTATTGTATCCTTCCTTATTGTATATGGTGGAAGATCTGTCGTTATCTCAACAAGCGGTGTTTCTTCTTCGACCGGCGGCTGCTGAGGAAGTTCCACAGACATTGTTTTTTCTTCCCCGGTCTCCTCGGGAATAAAAAACATCAATACCAATGCACCAATTAAAAATGCAACAGCAATACACCAAAGAAAAACAAAGCGTTTTCTTCGTCTTTTCTTCTTTCTCGCGCTATCTTGAGAAGAGATAATACGTATCTGATCGTCATCTATATCGCCATGTCCGTATATCATGCTGTTGCCTCCTTATCTAAAAGTTCTTTCAATGCTTTCAACGCTTCCTTCGAGGCCGAGACCTCATGGCGGAATACGCGGCAGTCCGATAAAATCATTTTCTGTCGCACAGGATTGATAAAGGCAATGAAATCGCGGTTTACAATCAAGCTTTTGCCTATGCGGATAAATCTGTTGTCATTGCTGTCCAGAGCCGCGGCAATGCGCCTTTCAATCTGTCCCAACTGAAGCGTGAGGACAAAGTTTCCGCCGTCGGCCAGGGATAGCACGGAGTAGTTCCCGTCGGCAGTGATGGAGACCACCGCGTCCGACGGCACACGGACTATCTCCGTGGATGTGGTGAAAACAAGACGTTTATCCATGACCGTGACGCCCTATTCCCCGGTGGAGTCGAAGGAGAAGAGACCCAGGTTGTCGGCGTTGGCGATGCCGAGGTGGCTGTAGGCCAGGTCGGTGACTTCGCGGCCGCGCGGGGTGCGCTTTATAAAACCTTCCTTTATAAGGTAGGGCTCGTACACCTCTTCTATGGTGCCCGGGTCCTCGCCGAGGGCGGTGGCGATGGTGGAGAGACCCACCGGGCCGCCCTTGAACTTGGTGATGACCGTGCGCAGCAGCTTGTTGTCTATCTCGTCGAGGCCGTAGCGGTCGATGTTGAGGGCCTCGAGGGCATAGCGGGCGATGTCGAGGTCGATGTCGCCGCTGCCGCGCACCTGGGCGAAGTCGCGCACGCGCCGCAGCAGAGCGTTGGCGATACGCGGCGTACCGCGGCTGCGCAGTGCTATCTCCAGGGCTGCGTCCTCCGATATTTTCACTCCCAGCAGCCTTGCCGAGCGCTCCACGATGCCGCGCAGCACGGCATGGTCGTAGTATTCCAGGTGGCACTTGATGCCGAATCGCGCGCGCAGCGGCGACGTCAGCAGGCCGCTGCGGGTGGTGGCGCCAACGAGGGTGAAGGGCTCCAGGTTGAGCTGCACCGACCGTGCGCCGGGGCCCTTGTCTATCATTATGTCGATGCGGTAGTCCTCCATCGCCGAGTACAGGTATTCCTCCACCACGGGGCTGAGGCGGTGTATCTCGTCGATGAACAGCACATCGTTGGTTTCGAGCGACGTCAGGATGCCCGCCAGATCGCCGGGCTTGTCGAGCACGGGGCCGGAGGTGATCTTCATGCCCACGCCCAGCTCGTTGGCCACGATGCCGGCCAGCGTGGTCTTGCCCAGGCCGGGAGGACCGAAGAGCAGGATGTGGTCCAGAGCCTCGCGGCGCATGCGGGCCGCGGCCACGAACACGCGCAGGTTGTCGACTATCTTCTCCTGGCCGCGGAACGCCTCGAACTGGTCGGGACGCAGGGCGCGTTCCATGTCGCGTTCGCTGCCCCCCGAGGGAGTCTCGCGGCTGTCGCGTATATCGAATTTATCGTCGGACATCGTTATTCTCTGTTTAGAATTTCTATCACGCGCGAGGCCACCATCTCGGGGCGGATGCCGCGCAGGCACAGGTAGTCGCCGCGCAGGCACGGGCGGTTGCCGTAGACGCTGCACGGGCGGCACGGCACTGGCAGCTGCAGGGTGTCGGCCTCGCTCTGCCGCCAGGCTGTGAAGCCGCAGTAGGGATGCGTGGCGCCCCAGATGCTGACGGTAGGCGTCCCGGCAATGGCGGCCAGCTGCATGTTGGCCGAGTCCATGGTGAGCATGCAGTCGAGGTGGTTGAAAAGCGCCAGCTCGGCGGCGAAGCCGCAGCGTTTGCCGGCCGGGCAGCTTACGCCGGGGATTGTGTCGGCCCAGCGTTCCAGGATTTCGGTCTCCTGCCGGCCTCCGCCGAGCAGGAATATGCGCACGCGGGGCTCGGCGGCCAGACGGCGCACCACCTGCTCCATCAGTTCCGGGGGGTATATCTTGCTCTCGTATGCCGCAAAGGGGGCTATGCCTACCCATCGCTCGCCTTCGGCCTTGGGCGCCGAGATGGAGGCATACAGCGGTGCCGGAGCCTTGCCCCGGCCGCCGAAAAGGCTGTCGAAGCATTCGCGCAGCTGCATGCCGGCAGCATCGAATACTGCGGCATAGACGTCGCGCATGCCGCGCAGGGGTAGCATCACCTTGTTGTGGCGCCGCGTCAGGCGGCGGCGCAGGCGGCTGCCCTTGTCGATGCGGAAGCCCGGCACGCCGCGCAGGCGCAGAAAGGCGGCAAGCAGGCGCGTGCGCATCTCGTTTTGCAGGTCGAGATACACCGCCGGCGCGTACTCCTCCAATATGCGCGAGGCCAGACGGTATATGCCGCCCACGCCCTTGTATCCGTCCTTGAGGTCGACGCCGGCGACGCAGAGATTGGCCGGCGCGTCGGTGAAGATGGGCACCATGGCCGGACGCGTCAGCAGCACGAAGCGCGTCTGCGGGTAGCAGCGGCATGCGCTGTAGACCACAGGCACGGCTATGGCTACATCGCCGATGGCCGAGAATCTTGTCAGCAGGACGGTTCTCAAGGAAAGTTGAAAAGTTAAGAAGTTAAAGGAGTTAAACCTTAAACCCTAAACCAAATCACCGTCGGTTTTTGCGGGCGTTGGCCTTGGCCTGTGCGCGCATGGCGGCCTCCTGCTGCTTCTGCGCGGCCTCCAGGCGTGCCATGAATCCCGACTTCTTGCGGGGCTTGCGGGCGTTAGCCTCCATCTCGGCGCGTACCTTCTTCTCGTCGACGAAGTGGCGGGTGACGGTGGTCTGGATTATGGTGATGAGCAGCGAGAGCAGGTAGTAGTAGCTCAGGGCCGAGGCGTAGTCGTTGAAGAAGAACAGGAACATCACCGGCATCAGGTACATCATCCACTTCATGCCGGGCATCGACTGGCCGCCGGGCTGGTTCTGCATGGTGAAGGTGGTGTACACCACGTTGGCTATTGTCATCAGCAGGCAGAAGAGGCTCACCTGGTTGCCGTAGAAGGGGATGGTGAAGGGCAGTGTGCAGATGTAGTCGGGAGCCGACAGGTCATGCGCCCACAGGAAGCTCTGTCCGCGCAGCTCGATGGCCGAGGGGAAGAACGAGAACATGGCTATCAGCACGGGCATCTGAAGCAGCATGGGCAGGCAGCCCGACATGGGGCTGGCGCCGGCGCGCGAGTACAGGGCCATAGTTTCCTGCTGGCGCTTCATGGCGTTCTCCTGGCCGGGATATTTCTCGTTGATGGCCGTTATCTCAGGTGCGAGCACGCGCATGCGGGCCTGGCTCTTGTAGCTCTTGTAGGTGAAGGGGAAGAGTATGAGCTTGATGAAGAGTGTGAGCAGCAGGATTATTATGCCGTAGTTGGCGATGTAGCGACCCAGGAAGTCGAATACGGGGATTACGATAATCTGGTTGATCCACCTGAACAGGCCCCAGCCCAGCGGCACGAGGCTCGTGAGGTCCATGTCCTCGTCGGGGTAGATGGTGTCGTCGATGTCGCTGAGCAGCGGATAGTCGTTGGGACCGAAATAGAAGCAGAAGTCGGCTGCGGCGCCGTCGGCCACGCTGTAGGGCAGCTCGGCTGCGGCGTCCATATCCTTAAGCCAGTCGGCCTCCTTGAGCACCTTGCTGTCGAGCCGCACGGCCGAGAAGTAGTCCTTGGCCATGAGCACGCTGCTGAAGAACTGGTTGGTGAAGGCCACCCAGCGTACGCGGCCGGTCAGCTCCTCGCTGTCGTCCTTGCTGGAGCTGAGCTCCTCCGGACCCTCGCCGGCGTACTTGTACCTGATGGACGAGTTGCGCTCCTCGAAGGTGCGTCCTTTCTCGTTGCGTCCGAGGGTCTGATGCCAGCGGAAGCCCATGGTGGCGGTGCTGGCGGGCAGCACGGAGGCCATGCCCTCCTGCACCACCTGCATGCGCACCAGGTAGCTGCCGGGCTGCATGCTGTAGCGTATGCCCCACCATGCGCCGTCGGCCAGCTCGAGCTTCATCAGCATCGAGGTGTCGCTCTCGGCCACGGGGGTGAAGTTGAACTCGGAGGTGTTCAGGCGCTGGTCGGCTGTGGTGAGTACGAAGCTGTAGCCGTCGCTCTCGTTGCGGAACAGGCGTATGGGCGTCTCGGGCGTCGTCAGTTCCGTCTTGTAGTTCTTAAGCTCCACCTGGCTGACACGGCCGCCGCGCGAGGAGAAGGTCACGCGCATGAGGTCGTTCTCCATAACCTTCTCGACATTCTCGCCGCCGAGCTTGCCGGCGAAGGCCTTGTACTTGTGCGCGTCGGCTACGGCCTTGCGCAGCGTCTCCAGAGCCATGCGGCGGTCGTCGGGACCGAGCGAGGCCGCGCCGGCGGCAAGGTCGGCGAAGCTTACGTCGCCGGTGGGCTTGCCGGCGTGGATGGTGCCTGCCACGGCTGCGGCGCTGTCGACGGTGAGGTCGACGGCAGCCGTCGTCAGGCGGTGCGAGCCGTCGGCCTGCACGGTGCCGGCGCTGAGTATGGCCTCGCGCAGCGACACCAGGTCGGCGGGCGTTATGGTATCGGTTACGGTAGTTGCCGGCGAGGCGTTTTCGACGGTCTGCTCCATGCGGGCCACGTCGGCCTCCATGTTCTGTGTGGCGTCCGGCTTGTTGAGGTACATGAAGCCGAACAGTATGGCGGCCATCAGGACGAGGCCGGTAAGGGTATTGCGATCCATTGGTCTATCGGGTGGTATTTAGAGGCTGTTTAAAAACAGATGTTAACACAGGGGCGGTCAATCTCCGAGCGATTTTTGTCGTCTGATGAGGGAGTGTGGCCGTAGCCACTCGACCGAAGAAGACGGCGGAAAGCGCCGGAGAGGGACCGAGGCGAGCTATTCTTTAACATCTGTTTGCTTATCATGCTGTTATTTTAATGTTTTTTTATTTTGTCCTGGGGCTGATTTTATCATGAAAAGTTACTTCGGCTTTGCATCTTTTGGGTGTCTTTCATCCTTTGTCACAGTCGCGTACATCCGGTACGCTCCTGCTCCCGCAGGATGAAATACCCTCCAAAATATGCAACCCCTGTGTTAACATCCGTTTTTAAACAGCCTCTTATTTTTCGTGCTTATACTTGATGGCTGCGCGCATGAAGTCGAGGAACAGCGGGCTCGGCGAGAGCACCGTGCTGCTGTACTCGGGGTGGTACTGCGTGCCTACGAACCAGCGCAGGGCGGGCACCTCAACCACTTCCACCAGGTTGGTCTCGGGATTGACGCCGACACACTCCATGCCGGCGGCCTCCAGGCGCTCGCGGTACTTGTTGTTGAACTCGAAGCGGTGGCGGTGGCGTTCGCGTATCTCCGTCTTGCCGTAGGCCCGTGCGGTGATGCTGTCCGGGCGCAGCACGCAGTCGTAGGCGCCGAGTCGCATCGTGCCGCCCATGTTGGTGATGCTCTTCTGCTCCTCCATGAGGTCGATGACGTTGTGGCGCGTGGAACTGTCCATCTCCGTGGAGTTGGCGTCCTCCATGCCGAGCACGTCGCGCGCGTACTCTATCACCATGCACTGCATGCCCAGGCATATGCCCAGCGTGGGCACGTCGTGCTCGCGGCACCACTTTATAGCCACGAACTTGCCCTCGATGCCGCGCTGGCCGAAGCCGGGGGCTATGATGACACCGTCCATGCCGCCGAGCTGCTCGTCGGCGTTGGAGTCGTTGAGCTTCTCGGAGTGGATGTACTTGATTTTCACCTTGTGGTCATTGTAGATGGCGGCCTGGAATAGCGACTCGTTGATGCTCTTGTAGGCGTCCTGAAGCTCGACGTACTTGCCCACGAGGCCTATGTTTATCACTTCCTCGGCGTGGTCCAGCTTGTCGAGGAAGTTGAGCCACGGAGCCATGTGCGGCTCGCCCTCCACGGGTACGCCCATCTTGCGCATCACGATTTCGTCGAGGTGCTGCTCGTGCATTTTTATAGGCACACGGTAGATGCTGTCCACGTCGATGCTCTGCACCACGGCGTCGGGAGCCACATTGCAGAAGCGGGCGATCTTGGCACGCATGTCGTGGCCCACGTGCTTCTCGGTGCGCAGCACCAGCACGTCGGGCTGTATGCCCAGCTCCTGGAGCTGCTTCACGCTGTGCTGCGTGGGCTTGGTCTTAAGCTCCTTGGCGGCCGCGATGTAAGGCACATAGGTGAGGTGCAGGCACAGGGCGCTCTGACCCAGCTCCCAGCGCAGCTGGCGCACGCTTTCCAGGAAGGGAAGCGACTCGATGTCGCCCACGGTACCGCCGATCTCCGTAATCACGAAGTCGAATTTGCCCGTGGAGCCGAGGGCGCGGACGGCGCGCTTTATCTCGTCGGTGATGTGCGGCACTATCTGGACGGTCTTGCCCAGGTAGTCGCCGTGGCGCTCCTTGTCGATGACGCTCTGATATATGCGGCCGGTGGTGATATTGTTGGCCCGCGAGGTGCGGATGTTGGTGAAGCGCTCGTAGTGGCCCAGGTCCAGGTCGGCTTCATGCCCGTCTTCCGTCACGTAGCATTCGCCGTGCTCGTAGGGGTTCAGCGTACCGGGGTCGATATTGATGTAAGGGTCGAATTTCTGTATCGTGACATGAAATCCGCGCGCCTTCAGCAACGCTGCCAGAGACGCCGAAATTATACCCTTGCCGAGCGACGATACCACACCGCCGGTGACGAATATGTATTTAGTTTCCATTTTAATATGCAAATTACGTGCAAATTTAATTAAAAAAGGCGAGAAAGCCGCAAATTACCTGTACAAAAACAGCCTCTTGGTAATTGAGAGGTTGGGTTGAGAGGTTGGGGCACAAAACGCCCCGAAATTCATATATCAAAGCGAATAAGGTCCCGGCAGCCGGAACGAACTTCCTCAATTATCTCATGGCATCTGGTCGCCGAAATCTTGATTTTCGTCCCCACGGCCATAAAGTCGGACAGAACGGGACGTCCCGTGCCGTTGACCGACGTCGCATGCTCGCCATTGTAACCCTCGGCGCAGAATGTGAGGTCATACGCCGGGGCAAGTCGCCAGCGCCACACACCCGTACCGGCATCTCGGACGACATAGAAGCTGAAATTCTTGCAATGGTCATCCTTGTTGTCGGTAAGGTAATTGAACACCATGCGGCGATACATCTGCTCCACATCCTCACGGCTTTGTGTCAGAAATCCGGTGAGCGCAAGCAGATTGGAATAATCCATGAACGGCTCACGAAGCGACAGGCACAGAAGTCCTCCGGCCGTGGCCGTGTGCAGGCGGTTGCCCTCACTGTCTATATCAAATCTGCGCGAAGCAAAATAGCGGCCGTTTACAAGACGGAAATCGGGCACAATGATTCCGCATTCCCTTGCTGTTTCGTTATACTTGTATTCCTGGACGCCTATGTCGGCCGGGTCGTAAGTATGCCGGAATTTGATGATCCAATGCCCGCCGGCATCCGAAAAGACAGCCTTGGGCCTCGCGCCGCCGCTGTTGCCGCTGTTATAGAGCAACAGCCCGGCATCACCGTCCTGCTGCTCTTTCAGCACCTCGAGAGCAATCTGCTGAAGCATATCGAAATCGCTTATTGCCTCCTTACGTTCCACATTCACCGACGGCTCGTATGTGAGCGCGCCCATACCTCTGTCGCCCACGAGGGCAAGGCGGTCCATCGACGACAGTTCGGAACCATCTATGCCCTTGCGAAGCAAAGCTTTATGAAGGAGATAGCGCCCGTAGCCGTCGGGCAGACTGTCCTCAAAAATTCCGAAGTTTCCATAAAACGGCTGTGGCCGGGCGACAAATATCCCCGGCTTCAGAGGCAGCTCAAGCGGAGAAATACTGAATCCTTCGACAAGCCACGACTTGTCGTATTCAAAACAATTCAGCCGGCCATCGGGCGAAAGAGACAACAGACCCACTCTCTGTCCGCGAAACATAGCTTGCAGTCTGACGGTCTTCTTCATTTCCTCTTATTTTTGGGGTACGCGCGTTTGTCACCACTTTTGCTGCGGATCATATCAAGTTCCTCCATAGTGTCGAATTTCGACGCGCCGAACAGGTTTTTCACCTCGGCAGTATAGCCCAGAGCCATAGCCAGGCGGACGAGCGACTCAAATGATATTAGGCCCATCTGCTCGAAGCGCGCCACCGTGGACAGAGGCACGCCCGAAAGCTCGGCTACGCGCCGGCGGGTAATATTTTTCTCGACCCGCCGCTTGCGGAAATTCTCGGCGACCTGCCGCGCGATGTCTTCGGCATTATCCAAAGTATAGCCTTCCAATAATGCTAACAGATTGTCACTATTCGTGCTTTGCATCATAATACTACTAATATCATGATACAAATATACACAATATTTTCGACATAAACAAACACCGAGCCCACAAAAACTGCGCCCCACCCCTCTTACCTCTAAACCACCTATAGACTTACAGCATAGCGAGATACATATAGACATAAGGTCATGAGAAACAAAAGTTTTTTAATCCTTATGTCGCTTCTGACCTTATGTCCTTCTGTTTCTCACCCTCCAAGGCCCCCTCTTACCTCTAAACTATAAACTCTAAACTATTTTTTCAAAAGAATAGCCTCGGCGCGGCTGCCGTCCACACCGCGCATCTGCCGGCCCACAGGCGCCCCGATATAAGTCGGGTCGCACACCAGGAAGCGGCGGCCGTCCACGGTCATGGCATCGCCCTCCGCGTCGTCGCCGAAGCATACGGCCGTGGCAAGATGGCCCGGATAATACACCAGCGCCACCTCCAGCCCCAGCAGGTCGCGCACAAGCCGCGAGAAAAGGATGGCACGATCCTCACAGTCGCAATAGGGATAATACAGCGTCTCCTCAGCGAAGAATGCACGGTCGCCGCCCCACACCTTGTCGTCGTACTCATACACCAGTCCCGTCTGCACCCAGTTCAGGAGCCGCTGTGCGGCCTCCAGCGGCGTCAGGCCCTCCAGACGCGGGCGCAGCCCGGCATACAGAGCCTCCGACGTGGCGCGCGAGAAAGGCGCCTCGGCGCAGATGGCCCACTTTGTCATCGGGTCGTGATCCACTGCCGACGCCGGATAGCCGTTGTAGAACTCCACGAGCTGCTGCGGCACGCTGGCCGAGGCCACTACGTCGGCATAGCGCTTCGACTTTATCTCCCTCGGCTCCGACATGCCGCCGCCAAGGTCCTGCTCCTGCGCGATCAGAAGCGACAGCGGCTTCTCGCCCTCGAAGCTCATGGGGCATATGCTCAGCGACTCGGCCTTGGAACCATAGGGGTACATGCTCAGGCCGTCGACATAGAAATACGGCGTGTCGAACACCGAATGGCGGCTGCCATAGAGCAGCACCAGACGCCCGCCGGCGTCGATGGCGAGGCGCATCTGATAGCCCGACTGGCAGAACAGGAACGCCGTCACGAACAGGCCGGCGTCGGCATCGCCACAATACTCGCGCCCCAGGCGGTCGAGAAATTGCAGATATGCCCAGTCGCAGAGCCGGTAGCGCAGACGCGCCTCCAGACAGTCGCGCAACGCATTGTCCATGCCGGGCGTACACAGGGCGTTCCAGTCGCGCGACAGCCGGTCGGCAGTCACTTGCCCTCCTCCGCGCAGTTTTGCCTCCGGCGGCATACGCACGCCGCAGCGCAGGCCGTAGAAATCAAACTCAAATCGGTCCGCCTCGGCCGGCGTCTCCCTCACGGGCGCCACGGGCATGGGTTGAGGCGGCTCCTCGACGACGGGCACCTCGCGCGGCGTCACCTCCACGGGCTTGACCGGCGCCGCATTGCCGTCGTATACTACCGGCGGCACACGCTTGTACTTGTCGCGCGACGGCACAGCCGGCCGCGCGCTGTAGTCCTGCCACACCGTCTTCAGAAACTCGGCATACTGCGCGTTGCACTCGCGCCTGAACGAGTCGTAGCGCTCGTTCACGCCGCGCCGGAAAGCCTCGTACTCCTCCACCGGCGTCTGCGCGCCGGCAACAGCGCCCGACAGCATGGCGACTGCCAGCAGAATGCCTGATAATCTCCTCATTGGTGCAAAGCCTCTATACTTTTATAAATCTCCGAGGCCACACTGTCCGCCTCGGCCACGGGGCGCTCGCCCGGCTGTGTCAGCACCACGCCGTAAACACGCCGGTCGCAGCTTCCGTCGAACAGATAACCACGGAAGTCCACGACTACCGACTGCCCCGGCGCACCGGCCTCCACGCGTGCACCGAAACCGGCATATCCGCGCCCGGCCACACTGCCGCGGCTGAATGTCACCGAATCGGCCGAAACGCCGTTCTGCTGTCCTATGATGCGCCGCGTAATCCGCAAGACCGCACTGTCCGGCATCTCGCCCACCGGCCCCTCGGCCTCGGGCCTCAGAAACATCACGCACGTCTGCGACGCAGTGTCCACGCCCGCGAAAACAATATCGTCAGGCAAATCCTTAAGGTCGGCCACAATCCAGCCCTTGCCCTCGCCGGGCATAGTGAACCCGATAGCGGCATCCGGCACCTCAAGGCGCCCCGTCTCAGCATTCCATAAGGAAGTACGTCCGGCACCTCCTTCGTGCGACGAGCAGCCCACAAGGCACAGGAGCACAGCCAGGACGGCCGTATATGCTGCCGACAGCCTCATTGCACCAGTTTTTTGCCTTTCCAGGAATCCTCGAAATTGGCCGATACGCTCACTACAGGCGTCTGTGGCATATTGTTGACGCGGCGCGACTCAAGTTCCACGTTTTCGCGCAGATACTCGGCGAGCTCGCCCAGCTTCACGTTGCCCTTGCTTTCCTGAAGCTTCTTGAGCAGGAAATATGTGAACAGTCCGTGCTGCTCCGCCTTATACGAGAACGCGGCCTGGTCGCCGGACGTTGCGCTGAAGACAATAGTGTGGCCCTCGGGTTTGGCCTCTTTCGGCTTGAGTCTGGCGCCGCGCGCGGCCACTATCATCTCGCCGTCGCGCTGTGCGCCGCTGAAGCATGCATCCAGGAACACGACGCTCTGCTTGAGGTTGGCGTTGTTGATGCGCGCATAAAGGTCTTTCAGCGAGAAGCACACCTGTGTGTCGGTGCCGTCGGCGTCAACGGGCATCAGGAAAGCATCCTTCGTGGCGTTGTCGGGGATTCCGTGGCCGGCGTAATAGACTATCAGGGAAGCCTCGCCGTCCATCACGTTGGCAAGCTCGATGGCATCGTTGATGGTCTTGCGCATCTTACCGTAAGAAAGGTTTGACGCATACTTCACGTTGTCTCCGGACAGGCCGAGCGTCTTGATGCAGTATTCCTTGAAGGCGAGACCGTCGTTGACGGCGTTGTCAACCTTCGCGGCCATCTCGTACTCCTCATTGGCGATTATGACGGCGATAGTCTTGTCGTTGCGCCGCCCCGTGACGGGCGCGGCATTCACACCGTGGGTCACGTCTATACCCTCGACAGGATGGTCGAGCACGGTCGCGCCCATGAGAGGCTGCTGCTGGGCCACAGCCACCGGGGCGGCCTGCTGGGCCCGCATGGCCATGGCCGTCTCGTTCACCTTCACGAGATACACATGTCCCGTGGTGTCGAAAGGCTTGCGCGGAACGTCTATATCGAAGTACAGATAATTTTCCGACTGGAAACGGAGCTTCACAGGCAACTGATCCTTGGCGATCTCGAACGTATAGGGGAAAGTGGAGATAACCTCCGTACGTCCGGTCTGGCCGACAGTCATGAGTATATTCTCATAAGCCGAACCCGTGAGCTTGATTTTCGCCGTCTTGGCCGCCTGCACACCGAATGCAGTCAGGGCGGTCAGCAATATGGCCGTAATGAGCCGTGACAAGTTTTTCATTTTGCGTATTCGTAAAGTCTGAATATATCCTGTAATTTTTTGCGGTCTTTAAGCCACGCGCCCGGCTTGTAGCCTGCACTCTCGGCCTTGCCGTTCTGCCTGAACCGGAACACAGGAGGCTCTTTGCTGCCGATTACGGCCTTTATGGCCGCAGCGCTGAAAGCCGACGTGATGCGGATCTCATAGCCGTTTTTCTTTATGTCCGTGAACAGCGGTGAATAGCGGTCGCACCTGTACACGCTGTCGCCGCTGCACAGCTCAAGGTCGGCAGGACGTTCCATCTCCGAAGCCTGAAACGTGAAATTTATCGTCACGGAGTCGGTCCAGCTCAGCAGCGTCATGTCATATTCAAAATGCTTTATTCCGTGGGTTTCTCCGAGTTTGTGCGGCATCACAAAAAAGAGTGTGCCGTCCGGTGTCATCCGGCTCGCATACCGCCCCGCGGCCGACTGTGCGGATGCGCCGGCCACCGCCACAATCAGGAAAATCAGAGCTGTGATAAACTTCCTTGCCATTAGTGATTAGTATAAAAGTTCTGAAAAGAGAGAAAGGCAAGGCCGGGCGCGATGCGTGTGTGCCGGCCTTGCCGTATGTGTGTCGGGATTATTCGCCGTAAACGCGTACGCCGTAGATGGTCACGATGCCGAGGTAGCTCTTCGTGAAAGAGTCTACATGCGAGATGCGGGTGATGCCGCCGTTCTTGGCAGCCTTGTTGATACCGCAGTCAGCCGAGCCGCCGAGGAAGCCGAGGATAGTGGTGGTCTTGGCCACACCGCACTTGTTGCCGACGGGGTTGGAGGTTGCTGTGATGGGGTGAGTTGTGGAGCAGCTTGCTGCCATTGCACAGATTGCGCATACGATAAAGGCTTTTACTGTCTTTTTCATTGCTGTAAAGTGTTTGATTGTGTTTTTTTGAAGACCGGATTGTTCTCATAGGTTACAGACAAGGGGCCTTCGTTGCTCGCCTGCTTCCTTTTCATGTTATCGTACTATAGTTAATGATTTGACACACACCGTCATATCCTTGTCGCGCCGACGCATTGAGCCGAGCCACTTCTGAAAGTCGGCCAGTTTCAGCTCACGCGGCAGCGCCTCGTCGGTCCGGCTGTCGACGGCCTTGTAAAATTTGTTCGGCGAGAACACAGTGAGTATGCGGTCATGCTCGCGCTCGCAGTCGGTATCCATCTCCAGCCGATCCACTTCGTCGGCATTCACGTCCTCGCAATAGTCGGGATGGAAGAACACGTAGCGGCGGTTGCTCCGGGTGCGGAACAGGCCGTCCTGCTGGCCGCTGTACGGCAGCAGACAGAACACACGATTGTTGTTGTCAATAAGATACACCGCGATGTAGCCGTTAAGCGACGAACGGAACGACATGTACATATCGTCGCCGCAGCTGAACACCTCGCTCTCGTGCATGTCCTCTACGCCGTTGCGCAGTATGCGCACTTCGACCGGCAGATCGGCCGACTCTATCTCGCGGATACGGCCCTTGACGCGCACCCGCACAGCCACGTTGCCGCCGTCGGTGACGAACTCGTACTCGGGCTCGCCGATGGTCTCTATCCACTCGCCGCGCGCCTCGCTGCCGCCGCTTGCAAAGTAATCGGTAGTGCTGTTGTCCGCCGAGTTCTGCACCGACACCGTCGTCGACTGCGTCACGTACATGCCGAACTCATCGGCTATGGCCTGTAACTGCGCACGGCTCAAGGCGGTGTTGCGAGCCTCCTCCTGCGACACATTGGCAGGTATCTGATAGAGATACTCGGCCGTCACCACTTTCTCGCGCGCATGCACAGCGGCCGAGGCCACGCACAGCAGGAGGCACAGAACTAAGCGCCGCATCATGGCAGTTACCAGCCCAGCAGCTGGTCGAGTTTCTCATGCAGGGCGTCGCCGCGCTGCTCGAGGTCCTTCTTCACGGCCTTCTTGGCGGCCGCCTTTGCCATGTCCATGCTGTAGGCCACACGCACCAGCACCTCGCGGTTGTTGCCGTTGACCACGCGGTAGCTTTCTACAACCGGTATCACGCGGCCTATGCTCTGCGAGATAAGGTTCTTGCCGGCCATCACGCTGCGGGTCACCGACTCGGCCTCGCTCTGGTCCATCTGCTCGTTGGCCACGGTGTTCTCTATCAGCGAAGTCACCTCTGTCTGTATCTGGCCTGCGAGGTTCTGCTTGGCAAGCTCCAGGGCCTGCATCTTGGCGGCGTCGTAGTTGCCGCCGGTGCTCATGGCCTCGGCCATGATGAATTTGGGATAGCCGTCCTCGTCGTACTGATACTGCATCATGTACGACCGGTCGAGCTGCTTGTCCAGAGGCAGCGCTCCGGGAGCCGTCTTCCAGCCTTCCTTCGTCAGCCGCTTGGCTTCCTTGCGGGCGGCCTTGCTCGCTTTCTCGTTCATTTCCTTTTTCGAGGCCTTCGCCATTTCCATTCGTTCGCGGCGCTGCTCCTTGGCATTATCCGCTGCGGCGGGCACTGCCACGGTCATGCACAGAGCCAAAGCGAGAGTCATTGCAATGTGTTTCACGTCAGGTAATAAATAGGCGCTGGAAGACTCACGGTCCAACATGATACGAGAAAAGCGTGAGAGTCTGTACTTGTTGCTTGTCTCACGCATAGAGGCTCTCGCATTGCCCACCGTAGTCAGACGAGCAACGCAGAAGCCCACGCTTGTATATGCATATAATGCATGCGGAACCGTTTCTCACGAAACAGCGTTCCGGACACATGTATAATACATATCCACGGGCATCTACTGTTGCTGATTTCCGGACTACGGTTAGAATTTGCGAGATTCCTATACGTCAAGAAACAGCGTCAAGTAAACGCTTCATATGTCTTTGCATCCCTCCCGCTTCGCCCGTGACCGGGCTTCTGCGTTACGGTCTGCGTTGCAAAGTAAAGCAATAATTTTCAATAGTGCAACACTTTTTTCGTTTTTTTAATCTGACAGTCAGAAACAAACACATAAACAAACACATAAACATCCGGGAGAGCGCATCATGTTTTTGATGTACCCTCCCGGATGTTCTTTCGTTCGGGACGCAACTGCGCCTGTTATTTCACATGCTTACAGCACCAGATTCACCGTTTCGTAACTTGACTGGGAGATGACGTGCCCGTTGCGTTTGGCCTCAAGACGTATGGCACGCATTTCGCGCTGGGCTTTCGTCAGATTGGTTTTATAGGTTGACCAATACATGCCTTTGCCTCCGTATTTTCCGCCTATGTCCTTGCCGTCCTTGTCCTTGACTTTTATACCGAGGTTCGTGGCCGACTCATAGGTGGAACGGGCTACTTTCTCCCAGCGGTCATACCGCGCCTGATAATACGCTTTGGAATTGCCAGAGGAAGAGGATGTCGATGACGAACGCCTTGACGTGCCGGACGTTCGGCCGCTGTGATTGCCCGAACGGCTGCCGCCATTCTTGCTGGCATGGTACTGCTGCACGGTTCCGTTTATATCATTGGCAAGGCCGCTTAACGCCTCGGCAAGCATCACCCAGCCGTTAGTGCCACCGCCGGAATCCTGATTTCGCAGAGCATTCAGATTGCTGATTGAATACTTGTTGCCTAAAGCCGCCCCTTTTTCGTAATAGTAGTAAGCGCCGTCGCGGTCGCCGGCTTTGACACACACCACGCCGGCATTGTTGTAGTCATTGCCCTTGTCCTCGTTGCTGTCGGCAAGCTCTGCCGCTGTTTCCCACGCACGGGCCGCTTCTTCATGGTCGGTGAGGCTTTTTGCCATACTGACAGCCTTATCGTGAAGAGCTGGAACCTCCTTCTTGTAATCCCGGCCGACAAGATACTTCGTGGTAAGACCATAACGGGTTACCTCGTAGCTGTATCCACTCACTACGACATCATCATAACCGCGTTTAGACACATTTCCATCTTTGTCGACAATATAATACAGCCCGTCCTTGATGGCCAGCGATGCTTCCGTGGTACTTTTCGGTAAAATCATATCGAACTCAAACGGAAGCACCTGCGCACAGCTCCCGCTGTCAAACAAGCCGTACTTACCGCCTTTGCCGACGATCAGACCAGGATGATCCGAGTCTTCCCATAATGATATTTCAGAATATCTGCACTCCTCGGGATACGCGGTTGTATTGGCCGGTATAATATCCATCTTGCCGAGGGTATCCGTGAGCACCAGCACATCACCTATCTGCGTGATGTCGCGGTACGGCTTTCCGAAAGGAGTATCGCCACGCATGAGCACCATGCGGATGTCGTCGCCCGTAACGGAATCGGGCGTGACTGTCCGGTATGTCAGGACTATATTCTCCATGAAACTGACTTCCTGCGGATACCGGGCCTTCGCAATGTCCTCGTAGGCCTTCTCGGTGCGTTCCTGCGCCGGACCCAGGAGAGCATAATTGCTGTCTCTGAACTCCTTGCTGAATATCAGTTCCTTAAATTCCTTATATTTCTTTTTCGAGCCTTTTCTGATTAATTCATAGGAATCCTTATACTTGAACGGAACAATCTCGTTGCCCCTCAGGTCGATTACACCCCACAGATGCGTGTTCGGGTCCTGAACCTGCTTAAACCATTCATAATGCCAGTCGTGTATACGGTCTTTGTATTTCTTTTTCCAGCCGGCATAGAGCAACAGATATTTGTCTTCAAAATCCTCGAACTTCCTGTCGGTTAAATCCTTGCCTTCCGCATCGCAGAATCCTATAAGTCCGTTTCGCTTATATACAATGTGTTTATGCGGATTATAGCGTATGGCGATGATTTCATCAAAAGTGGCCGAGCCTATCGGCTTGAACTCCGCATCATAAAGACTGTATGCCGACTGCCCGGGTTCCTTTGCCCAGATCAGGCTGCCCTTATGGTGCATCTCCTTGAAATCGGGCGAAATCTTCTCGCCCCTGAGGTTGATGGCATAGTAATCACCGTCGGTTCTGACAACCGCTATGCCTTTGAAGAAATTTTCGGCATAGTCATATTTATGAGGAAAAAGGTTCTTCCCTTTAAGATTGATGAACCTGTACTTGCCGTCCTGCTTCACTACGGCTATACTGTCGGCATTGAACTCCGAAGCTTCCTCAAATACCGGCGGGAACAACCATTTGTGCCGTGAAGTTTTGTCATAATCCCGAGCATATTCACTGGTCTCACTGTTCCAGTATCCATATTTGCCGTTTGTGCATTTCTGCGGATGCCATTCCAGATCTCCGGCAACAGATGTCAGCGAGAACACCAGAAGCAGCATTAGTAGAATCTTGTTTTTCATAATATTGTATCGATTTAAGTTAAAAAGCCGTCAAAATCACCGGGATTTTAACTTCATGTGCCTTATTTTGCAAAGTAACGCATTAATTTTCAGATTTGCAACACCTTGCACTCTATTTCTTATTAGTTGATAGTTTATAGGGGATAGGTAAGCGGGGGTTGCAACAGCTTGCAATGACCGGATAGAAATATTTTTTATCATAAAAACATAGCGCGACATACTCCGGGATGAACCGGAGCATGTCGCGCCTTATTATTCTGTTGTGCCGGGCGTCACTTGCCGCAGCCGCAACCGCCGTCAGAGCAGTCGCCGCCGTCGCAGCCACACGAGTCGCCGCATTCGCCGTCGTGGCAACCGCCGTGACAGCCGCAGCCGCCGTGGGCGGGAGCCAGTTCCTCGGGAGTGGCGTCGCGCACCGTCTTGATTTCGCCGTCAAAGCGCACCGTGCGGTCCACCAGCGGGTGGTTGAAGTCCATCTTCACATGCTCGGGAGTGACCTCCGTCACGAGGCCGTCGATGCGGTAGCCGTCGGCGGTCATCATGGGCAGGCGGTTGCCGGCCTTGATGGCCTCCTCGTCAAACTTGCCGTCGACCACGAACACGTCGCGGTCCAGCGTCACCACCTGCTCGGGGTCGTGGTGGCCGAACGCTTCGTCGGGGCCGGCCGTCACGGCGAATTTCTCCCCGGCGGCGAGGCCGTCGAGAGCTTTTTCAAGCACGGGCAGCACGCCGCGCGTCACGCCGAAAACCAGCTTCTCGGGCTCCTCTGCGTCGCTTTCGTAGATGAGTTCCTCCTTGCCGTCGGGCTCTACGGCGTAGAGCTTGTATATGAGTTCGGTGTACTTGCCGGGCTTGATGATTTCCTTGTTTTCCATTTCTTTATTTATTTGTTGATATATAGGCTACAACAAAAACCGTGCCAAAAAAGTTGGCAGCCCCGCCGTCCTGATGGGAGAATGGCGGGGCTGCTTGATAGGGCTGTCTTATGCCGTATTACTTAACGGGGATGATTTCGATGCTGCTGATGTGCACCTGGCCGGGCTTTGAGCTTTCCATGCCTAAAGTGCCGAGAGCACCTACCGTGAATGTGATGTCGGAAGCATCGCCTTTCCAGGTGATGGAGCTGTCGCCCGCAGCCTGCGCGGGGTCAAGCTTGCCGGTGCTGGGGGTGAACGTAGTGTAGCGTTTGGCTCCGGTGGCGGTGTTGATGGTGAACACTATCTTTGCCATGGATGCACCCTTGACGGTCAGCGTGTTGTTGGCATAGAGGCGGAGCGTGGGTACACCGTTGTACACGTTGATGGCCGGAGCCGTCTTACCGCTTGCCGTCTCGGTGGTGATGGTATAGCCTCCGAAGGTGGCGGGACCACTCACATTGCCCGTGACATTGGGATCATCACCGTGGGGGAAGTTGGATATGGCGAAATCAACAGCGTCGCCGGGGGTCGGGTCGGGCGTGGGATCGGGATCCGGGTCCGGATCAGGGGTCGGATCGGGGTCAGGAGTTACGGAACCTACCACCTCAACCTTGCCGTTGCCCTTGATGCTGAAGTCCTGGAGTTCCCACGCACGGCTCGTGGCGCCGTCGTTGACGTAGCGGAATGCCACCTGCACGGTCTTGCCGGCGTATGCGGCGATGTCCCAGCTGTTCTCGGCAAAAGCGGAGCTCCAGTTGCCGGAGCCCTTGGTCGGGAAATTGGTGAGGGTGAGCTGTGTCCAGTTTGTTGCTGATACCTCCTTGATGAGCACGGTGTAGAATTCGTCCTGTGCTGTGGGGAAGTAGAAGCCGAGACCCTGCTTCACGCTCATGGTGAGGTCGGTGCCGTCAAGCTTCAGCTGCGGCGAGATGAGCCAGCTGTCGGCTGCCTGATTGACGCCGTTCTTGTAGCTGTTGGCGATGACGCATGCAGGGTTGCTCGATTTGGCGTACCAGCCGCTGTCTCCGACCTTATTCTCGACGGTGAAGCCGCCGGTGGTGCCATCCTGGAAGCCTACGGAATACAGCGCCGTTGCAGGCGTGGGAGGCGTGACGCCGCCTTCCAGCTCGTAAGCCTTGACATTCTTGATGCCGGGGCCGCCGCAGTACTTCATGATGTCGCCCTGCACCGTGAGCCATTTGCCCAGATTGCCGGGATTGTCGACGAGGTTAAGTGCAGGACGGATAGTGGTGTTGAGCTGAACGCCCACGCACTTTGAGGCGTCGGTGCAGTCGGCTGTCGGAGCAATAACGAGGTTGAGGTTCTGGCCGTCGGCGGGCAGGCCGAAGACAGTCTTGTCCAGATAGGTGCCCTCGGCAGGCATGGTGCCTACGATGTAACCCTTCACCCAGACGCCGCTTTCCACGGCCTCCGAGGTGCTCGACGGATTCTTGCCGATTACCTGTGCGGGGTTGTAGGGCGAGGCCTGTGTGCCGTCGCCGGAGGGGATGGTGCCGCCTATCTCCACGCCTTCGAGCTTGAACTCGGAGGCAGTGCCGCGGTTGCCGGTGAGGCCGTAGGTGCCCATGTACTTCTCGAGATTGCCGCGCACGTCGAGCAGCTTGCCCACGTTCTCGGGATGCTGCTTGATGTTGACGTACTCGCGCATAGGGCTGCCTTCGGGCAGAGCCAGTACGAGGGCGTTGGCGAGGTTCTGGCCCTCCGGATCGGAAGATATGACTACGGTGTTGGCCAGTGTCGGGTCGGTACCCCACTCTATGTCGCCGTTGCCTGTGACGGTCTCGACCTCGGGAGCCACGGTGCCCACGATGTAGCCGCGCACCCACACGTTGCTTGCCGTCTTGCCTGCCTCTTCGAGAGCCACGGCTTCGGCCACGCTGTAGGGGTTGGCCTCGTTGCCGGGAGCCACGGTGGGCTTGCCTATGTTGAGGCTGTTGTTACCGTCAAGAAGCACGAGCTGCCAGGCCGAGCCGTAGTAGCCGAGGATAGCGACTACGTCGCACTGGCCCTCGGGCAGCGTCTCGTTCCAGAAGTTGGAGTAGCCGCTTGTGCGCGCTGCCAGCGTGGCGCCGTTGATGTCCACGATGTTCTGGCTCACGCCGCTGCTGTGGTAGGTGGAGTAGGTGTCCACGCCGCCGTTCTGCCAGTGAACGTTGTTGAAGCGCACCAGGCGTCCCTGCCAGGTCTGGAGACCGGTGGGAGTGGCGGGAATCTGGTCGAAGCTGTTCACCACGAGGGTGTCTACGGCAGCCAGATCGGGCAGACCGTTGAGCTCGACACCGGCAGTAAATGTCTGCGGCGACATGAAACTAACCTCCCACTCGTCGTTGTAGGCCTCCTTCTGGCCCACCTGCATGTAGCCGTTGTACATACCGATGTACATGCCCGTCAGGTCAATCACGAGTTCCTGACCGCGGCGGTAGTTCTGATAGAGGTTGTAGCGGTCGATGCTGAAGGGCAGCGCTGCCGTGCCGTCGTCGATGACGAGGTTCTTGAACACATTGCCGGCCTCGTCGCTGCTGATGACGGTACCGTGCACGATGTAGTGGCTGCCGTCCTCGCGTGGCTCGATCTTGGTGGCATAGTTGGCCTGGCCTTCCTGCCAGAATTCGGCCTTGAGCTCGGCCAGGGTGATGTTCGGCTGGTTCTTCGCCACAGGCACATCCACAGCCGGGTCGTCGAAGTCGTCCTGGCAGGAGGTGAAGCCGCCGGCGGCTATGGCCGCCAGGGCAAGAACCTTTGCGTATTGCTTGATATTGAACATATTCTGTATGTATGAAGCTTTTTTACTTAACGGGGTAGATTTCGATTTTGCTTATGTGCACCTGGCCGGGCTTTGTGCTTTCCGTGCCTAAAGTGCCGAGAGCACCTACCGTGAATGTGATGTCGGAAGCATCGCCTTTCCAGGTGATGGAGCTGTCGCCCGCAGCCTGCGCGGGGTCAAGCTTGCCGGTGCTGGGGGTGAACGTAGTGTAGCGTTTGGCTCCGGTGGCGGTGTTGATGGTGAACACTATCTTTGCCATGGATGCACCCTTGACGGTCAGCGTGTTGTTGGCATAGAGGCGGAGCGTGGGTACGCCGTTGTACACGTTGATGGCCGGAGCCGTCTTGCCGCTTGCCGTCTCGGTGGTGATGGTATAGCCTCCGAAGGTGGCAGGACCACTCACATTGCCCGTGACATTGGGATCATCGCCGTGGGGGAAGTTGGATATGGCGAAATCAACAGCGTCGCCGGGAGTCGGGTCAGGCGTGGGATCGGGATCCGGGTCGGGGTCAGGAGTCGGGTCGACGCTTGTCTGGCCGTTGTAGCTGATTATCTTGTTGCCCTGGGCCACCTCGGGAGTATTGCCCATATAGTTGACGATTTTGCCGTAGATTACGACTTCGGCGCCAACGGCGAGCTGATCCTTCGATGTGAACTTGTCGCCATTGAGCCAGTAGCCGCGGAACACGGTCAGGGCCGTGCCGCCGTCGGCATCGACGATGCTGTACGTGGCGTTGCCGTATTGAACGGTCTCCACTTCCTTGATGGCCGAAATCTTGCCCTTGATGTAGTAGCTCTCGGCCGTGGTGTTCTGGTCGGGAAGCGCTGCGATGGCGGCCAGCGTGGCGGCCACGTTGAAGGGCGAAGCCTCGGAGCCGTCGCCCTCGGGATTACCGGGCGTCGGGTCGGGATTAGGATTGTCGCCGCCGGTCTCGCCGTTGTAGCTGTAGACGCGGTTGCCCTGGGCCATTTCGGGAGTGTTGCCCTTGAAGTTGACGAGCTTGCCGACGACGATTACCTCGGCGCCGACGGCGAGCTGGTCGGCAGCCGTGAACTTGTCGCCGTTGAACCAGTAGCCGCGGAAAATCTTGAAGGGTGTGCCGCCTTCCACATCGACGATGCTGTACGTGGCGTTGCCGAAGCTGCCGGTGTCGATTTCGTCGATAGCGGAGATTTTGCCTTTGACGTAGACATCGGTCTCGGTATTCTTGTCGGCCTCAAGAGCGTTCGTGACCTCAAGCGCCTTGGCTACATTGTAGGGGCTTGCCTGTGTGCCCTCGCCTTCCGGCTCCACGTCGGGCGCGGGCTCGGGGGTCAGGCTGGGGTCGAAGCCTATGCAGCCCTTCTCGTCGATCATGAGCACCTGCCAGTCGTTGTTGAAGTAGCTGAGGATGCCGACCACGGAGCCCGGGCCGCCGGGGATGAGGTTCTCATGCCACGTGCTGCGGTGGCTGCAGCGCACGTTCATGCGGTTGCCGCCGGCGTCGGTGACGTAGCGGTTCTCGGTCTGCGTGGCGGCGAAGGGCTGTCCGGCGTTCTGGAAGGTCACGCCGTCCATGCGCACCAGGCGCCCCATGTAGTGACGCAGTTGCTCGTCGTCGCTCTTGGCGGTCTTGAGCGTGGCGAGGTCGACGGTCATGGTGTCCACCAGCTCGGGCTTGCCGAGGCTGTTGAGCTCGAGATGTTCGAGCAGGACGTCGTTGGTCATGAAGCTTATCTCCGTGCCGGAGAGCATGCCTGCCTGGAAAAGGCCGGCGTAACGGCCGATGTAGATACCGGAAAGGTTGAGGCACACCTCCGCGCCGAAGGGGAACTGCGCAGCCAGTTTGGTCGTGCTGTTCTTGGTGCGGGAAGCGATAGCCATAGCCTGTCCGGGCGTGCCGTCCTCGTTGATTTCCTGAATGAAGAGGTTGTTGTAGATGTTGCCGGTGGCGTCGGAACTGATGACGCGTGCGCGGAGTATCACTTCCTCACCGCTTTCGGAAAGGCCCACGGCCTGGCTGTAGTTGGTGGTAGTCTGCCAGTATTCTTCCTTGACCTGCCGGATGGTGGTGTTCTCCTTTCCGGCCCACTGCGATTCCGGCTCGACGATGGGAGGATAGGTAAAATCATCGTCGCAGGCAGCGAGGGCTGCAGTGCCGAGAGCCGCGGCGGCGATGTATATGAGCTTTTTGTTCATTGCTTGTATTTATATTGTAAGAGGAAGTTTAGAAGCGTACGCCCACGTTGAGGAAAGCGCGTATGCCCTGCGCGTACTGGTAGCGGTTGGGATACTGAGAACGGTTGTAGGTCTTGGTGTCGACGCGGCCCTGCTGGTAGGCGTAGGTCACGACGTCGCGGTTGTTGAGCACATTGTTGACGTTCAGGTTGAAGTTGAGGCTAAGGCCGTTGCGCAGATACAGCGCCTTGCCTATGCTCAGATTCAGCGTGAACTGCCCGTCAAGCTTGTCCTGCCCGGAGAAGTCCTTGATGTACTCCTCGATCTGAGCGTCGGTGTAACCGTTGCCCTGCAGATATGTAGCCATGCCGGGGAGAGCCTCGTGATAGGCGGGCGAAAGATTCACGTAAGCGTCGCCCTGATAGGTGCCGTTGATGCCGAAGAACCAGTTCTTGGGTGCGGCCCAGTCGATGCCGAGGTTGGCCTGTGCCTGAGGCGTGGAACCCACATAGAAGTTCTTGAGGTAAACCGTCTGCGTCACGTCGGGATGCAGGCCGTTCTCGAAGGAACGTGTGCCCATGGGGTTGTTCTTGTACTGGAAGCGGGCATAGGTGCCGGCGAAGGTAGCCGTCAGGCTCGGAGTAATCTTGTAGGCCATACCAAGTTCGACGCCTTTGTAGACACGCTTCACGCCCTGAAGCGCGAAGATTGCGTAGGTGTTGTACTGCTCATCGTAGAAGCCTGTGCGCTCCATGGCGTGGTCGATCTGCGTGTAGTAGGCAGTGAGCGTGCCGCGGAAGCGACGGTAGTTCCATATGTAGCTGGCGTCGGCGCTGAAGTCGCGCTGAGCCTCCAGGCCCTGCACGGCGGTGTTCTTGACGCGCGGAGCAATGAAAGAGTTGTCGGCCAGCGGGGCGCGTGTGCCGTACTCGGCCTGAACATGGAACTGGTTGCGTCCGTCAAGCTTGTAGGTGAGGCCTACCTTGGCGGCACCCGTCAGGAAGCCGTGGTGCGAGCTCTTGCCCATCGAGCCGAGGTCGCCGGTGCCGCGTGCGCGACCGTTATCCATGAAGCCCTTGCGGTAGAAGTTGGTATAGTTGAGCTTGAAGCCGTAGTTGATGTCCCATTTGGGAAGCGTCACCACGTTCTGGGCCCAGAGGCCGGCCTGCACGGCTACGAGGTCGTAGTCATAGCCGAACTTGTCACCCTTGCGCACCTCGTGGTGGTAGGGGTCGGGATAGTTGAAGTTGTTGACCAGGTTGTCCGGGGCGAGCGTGATGTCGCGGTCGGAGAAGGGGTCGACGTCGTTCCAGAACTCGCCGCCCAGCAGGTCGCGCACGGTCTTGTAGTTGCTTGAGCGCGTGTAGTTGAAGTCCACGCCGGCCTGAAGTGCCACGTTTTGGTCGATTTTGGTATTGAGCGTGGAGTTGAACAGCAGGTTCAGCTGGTTGTTGGTGCGGTTCTCGAGGATGTAGCTCGAGCCCTTGCGGTCAACGCCTGTCAGGTCTTCGTTCTGCACGTTGTTCAGGTGGTTCACCTCGTAAAGGTTGTCCCAGTTGATCTGGCGGAAGCTGTCGTCATGCTGCCAGAGCCAGGTGTAGTACTCGCTCTGCTCCGTGGGCTGGCCGTCCTCCTCGAAGTAGGAGGGCAGGTAGCGGTAGTAGGTGGGGTTGGGGTCCATGGCCTTGAAGTACTGCAGGGCGCTGCGGGTGTAGTGCGAGTAGCGCACGCCGGCGGCGGTGGTCACCGTGGTGTTGCCCTTCTTGTAGAGCCAGTTGAGGATGACGGTGGGGTCGTAGGTCTCAGTGATGCGGCTCGAACGCTTCTTGCCGTCCTGCCAGCCCCAGAAGGGGTTATAGAGGTTGTCGTCGGTAAGGTCGTACACCTCCTGATAGGTGGCGCCGCCGGTGGCACGCTGCGTGGGGCCGCCGAAGGCGGTGAGCGTCAGGCGGTTGTTCTCGTTGAAGAGTTTCTCGAGACTGAAGAACAGGCCGCCGGAGTTGTAGAACGTGCCGGGCTGTACGCCTTCATTGGCGTAGCGGCCGATGGCGCTGACGGTGTAGGCCCAGCCGTGCTTGTTGAGGCCGGACGCGTAGGTCACCATGCCGCGCAGCATGTAGTTGCTGTTGGTGAAGGCCACGGAGCCGTTGAAGCCGGGAGCGTACAGGTCGGTGGTGGTGTTGTAGTTGGTGGAGCCTGCGATGTCGCCGAAGGCATAGTTCGAGGCGCCGAGGCCCACGGTGTTGGTGCGGTTGCGGAACGCGCGCGAGCTCATGCCCAGCAGAGAGTTGAAGTTGAAACGGCCGCGGATAAGGTCGTTCATGCGTATACCGTTAATATATACACTCTGGTACTGGCTGTCGAGGCCTCGGTAGTTGAAGTACATGGGACCGAAGTTGTACGACGCCGTGCTGTAGTAGATGTTGTCGTTCGAGCCGTTGAGCGAGCTGACACCCTGGCTCACGGCCTCCTCGTCGTCGAGGGCGGCCTCGTCGAACATCAGGTCATCGTTGTTGGCGAAGTACTCGTCGACGGCGTTGTCGGCCGCGGGGGTGACGCGTATCTCGCCCACGTTCTGAGCCTGGCCGTTCACCTGGACGTCCATACCGACGCTCTTCAGGTCGGGACCCGTCACAATCATGTAGGCAGGACCGGAAGCCACGCCCTCAAGCGTGAAGTCGCCGTTGAATCCCGTTACAGCCTTGATGCCGTTGATCTCAACGGTGGCACCTCCCACTGGGGCACCCGAAGTGCCGTTGACCACCACGCCCGAGAGCTTCGTGGTCTGTGCTGTCATCGCCAATGTCGAAGCCAGCAGCATGAGAAGAAACAGTTTTAGTTTCATGCGGATATATATGCTTGTTACTTAAATTGTTAAGAAATTTATCGGTATTTTAGCGGCGCAGGGACGCAATTTCGGGTCAAATATAAGTAAAAAAATCTGAATAATGCTTACGGAGGCTTCCTTTTAACATTCCCGAGCCCGCGTCACGCCACGAAAAATCTTCACTTGTTTGCTTTTTCCAAAATAATCGCTAACTTTGTGTCCTAATTATGGATTGATGACAGCTGCATTTCAATGGATATGCGAAGGGGTGCGACTTGAAGCTGTCGACACCCGCCGGCTTGAACAATGGATTGAACAAGTCACAGCCGCGCACAACCGTATATTAGGCCCTGTGGGCTACGTGTTCTGCGACGACGCAAAAATCCTCGAAGTCAACCGCCGGTTTCTCGGACACGACTATTTCACCGACATCATCACTTTCGACTATTCGCGCGGACGCACGATTTCAGGCGACATATACATATCGCTCGACACCGTGCGCTCAAATGCCGACGCCGTAGGCGCCACTTTCGTCCGCGAGCTGCACAGAGTCATCATCCACGGCATCCTTCACCTTTGCGGCATAAACGACAAGGGACCCGGCGAGCGCGAGATTATGGAGCGACACGAAGACGCGGCCCTCGACATGCTGCCGCCGGAATGTCTCGACAGGCAAGACGCCTGATTGTTCACTTTTTTTATTGTTTATCTTTGCGCAAATGAATTTTCATTACGACGTTATTGTTGTTGGTGCCGGCCATGCCGGATGCGAGGCGGCCGCCGCGGCCGCCAGAGTGGGCGCACGCACCCTGCTCATCACCCACGACATGGACAAGATAGCGCAAATGAGCTGCAACCCCGCCGTGGGAGGCATAGCCAAAGGACAGATAGTCAGAGAGATAGATGCCCTTGGCGGCGAAATGGCCCGCATCATCGACGCCACGGCCATACAGATGCGCATACTCAACCGCAGCAAAGGCCCCGCCATGTGGAGCCCCCGCGCGCAGGCCGACCGCATGCGCTTCTCGGCCGAATGGCGCCGCACCCTTGAGAACATCCCGGGCCTCGACATGTGGCAAGACGCCGTAACAGCGCTCGATATCGACGCCGACGGCCGCCTCGCCGGAGTGCGCACCATGCAGGGCGCCACATTCCGCAGCCGCCAGGTGGTGCTCACCAACGGCACCTTCCTCGGCGGCCTCATGCACATAGGCCGCGTGAAGATACCCGGCGGACGCATAGGCGAGCAGGCCAGCTACGGCATCACCGAGCAGCTCGCCGCCCTCGGCTTCACCACCGCCCGCATGAAGACGGGCACACCCGTGCGCATCGACGGCCGCAGCATCGACTGGAGCAAAGCCACTCCCCAGCCCGACGACGAGGACTTCCACCGCTTCTCCTACGGACCGGCGCCCGAGCATCCGCTGCCGCGCCGCATGTGCCACACCGTGTGGACCAACGAGCGCACCCACGAGGTGCTGCGCCGCGGCCTGCCCGACTCGCCTCTCTACAACGGACAGATACAGAGCATCGGCCCGCGCTACTGCCCCTCCATCGAGACCAAGATAGTTACCTTCGCCGACAAGACATCCCACCAGCTCTTCCTCGAGCCGGAAGGCGCCGACACGACGGAATACTATCTCAACGGCTTCTCCTCGTCCCTGCCCATGGACATACAGATAGAGGCCCTGAAGACGATACCGGCATTCGCCGACGTGCAGATATACCGTCCCGGCTACGCGATAGAGTACGACTTCTTCGACCCCACGCAGCTGCGCCACACCCTCGAGACGCGCCTGCTGCCCGGACTGTTCATGGCCGGACAGATCAACGGCACCACAGGCTACGAGGAAGCCGCAGGCCAGGGACTGATAGCCGGCGCCAACGCCGCCCTGAAAGCCCTCGGCCGCGACCAGCTGACGCTCGGCCGCGACCGGGCCTACATAGGCGTGCTGATTGACGACCTCGTCACCAAAGGCGTGGACGAACCTTACCGCATGTTCACATCGCGCGCCGAGTACCGCATACTCCTGCGTCAGGACAATGCCGACGAGCGCCTCACCCCTCTGGCTCATGCCGCCGGACTGGCCGACAACGACCGCATGGAGCGTCTGCGGCAGAAACTCGAATGGCGCGACAGAATCATCGCGCTCTGCGACAGCCTAACCGCACGCAGCGCCGTCTTCAATCCCCTGCTTGAGCAGCTGGGCGAAGCGCCGCTGAGCCAGGGTGTGAAACTGCGCACCGTGGTGACGCGTCCGGCCGTCAGTCTGCGCGACCTCGCGTCGCGTCCCGACATTATTCCGGAGCTGAACGCGATATGGAACGACATTCCCGCCGACCGCCGCGACGAAATCATCGAGTCGGCCGAGATACTTATCAAATACGACGGATACATACGCCGCGAGCAGCAGGCGGCCGAACGCCTGCACCGCCTTGAGGACGTGCGTCTCGGCGACAAACTCGACTACGAGTCCATCACCGCCCTCAGCACCGAAGCCCGGCAGAAGCTGATGCGTCACCGCCCCGACACGCTCGGCCACGCATCACGCATCCCCGGAGTGTCGCCGGCCGACGTCAACGTGCTGCTGATAATGTTAAACAAAAACGCGTGAATTGTTCCACGTGAAACAATTACAAAACAAATTGAAGAAAATCAAATAATTAACAACACACCCTGAAATTATGGAATACATCAAATCCAAAATTCGAGACGTCGAGGATTTCCCCACCAAGGGCGTCCTCTTCAAGGATCTGACCACCGCCTTCAAGGATCCCCGCGCCCTGCACATCATCGGCTGGGACCTTTCGCAGCTCTACCGCGACAAAGGCGTCACCAAGGTCGTAGGCATCGAGAGCCGCGGCTTCATCGGCGGCAGCATACTGGCCTTTGAACTCGGCGCCGGATTCGTTCCCGCGCGCAAGCCCGGCAAGCTCCCCGCCGACACCATCCGCATGGACTATGCCAAGGAATACGGAACCGACACCATCGAGATTCACCGCGACGCCATCGGTCCCGACGACGTAGTCGTGATCCACGACGACGTACTCGCCACCGGAGGCACCATGGCCGCATGCTATGAGCTTGTCAAGAGCATGAATCCCAAAAAGATTTACATCAGCTTCATCATCGAGCTGGAAGCCCTGAACGGCCGCGCCACGCTTCCCAAGGACGCTGAGGTAAGCTCGCTCATCAAGTACTAAAAGGCTATTCCACATAGGGGCGACGGGAATCCTGCACATACAGGGTCCGGCGCCCCTAACTGTTCAATCACATATCCCACACCACACATGAGAATAGTGATTCAGCGCTGCACACACGCATCAGTAAGCGTGGACGGCGAGACAATAAGCAGCATAGGCCGCGGCATGATGGTGCTCGTGGGCGTGGAACACGGCGACACCGGGCAGGACGCCGACTGGCTCGCAGCCAAGACCGTCGCCCTGCGCATATTCGACGACGCCGACGGCGTCATGAATCTGTCGGCCGCCGACACCGGCGGCGAAGTACTCGCCGTAAGCCAGTTCACGCTCACTGCATCCACACGCAAGGGCAACCGTCCGAGCTACATACGCGCCGCAGGCGGCGACGAGGCGATAGCTCTGTACGAGGCATACTGCCGCAAGGTTTCCGAACGCCTCGGCAGGGAAGTAAAAATTGGCCGATTTGGCGCCAATATGGGCGTAGAGCTCTGCAACGACGGTCCGGTAACCATAATCATTGACTCCAGATTGCGGGAATAAGTGTATATTTGCGACATGAAACACATCAAAATATACTGCGAGAATATCCACGACAGCATCGACATCGAGGGCGGCGCTTCACTCAGCGAGATAGTCTCACGCCTGAACCTCGGTTTCACGCCCGTGTGCGCACGTGTAAACAACAAAACAGAGGGTCTGCACTACTGCGTGTACCAGCCCAAGACAGTAGAATTTCTCGATGAAAACTCGCCGTCCGGCTCCCGCGCTTACGTACGTGCGCTCTGCATGATGCTCTATCGTGCCGTCAGCCGCGTGCTGCCCGGCGCCGAGCTGCACATACAGCACTCAATCTCGCGCGGCTACTACTGCACACTGACGTGCGACAGCGGCTACATCGAGACCGACGCGCACACGCTGGAGCTGATAAAGGCGGAAATGAAGTCGCTCGTGGAGCGCAATCTGCCCTTCGAGCATCACGAGGAACGCACCGAGGACGTCATCGACATATTCCTCCGCCAGGGCCTCGACGACACGGCTCTGATGCTGCGCACAAGCCACAAGCCGTACACCGTGTACTACACCCTCGACGGCATCTGCGACTGCTATTACGGCACCCTCGTGCCTTCCACGGGGGTTCTCACACGCTTCGATCTGCGCAGCTACAAGCGCGGTTTCCTGCTGCTCGCAGGCGAGGCCGCGTCGCAGCCCACAGAGCCGCAGGAGAAGATGTACCACGCATTCACCGACTACCTCGACTTCAACAACATCCTCGGAGTGCGCAATGCCGGCGAGATGAACGCGATGGTGCAGCAGAAGCGCGCCGCCGACCTCATAAACGTGGCCGAGGCACTGCACAACAAGTACATAGCACACATCGCCGACGAAATCACGGCGCGCTACCAGCGGGGCGGCGCGCGCATAGTGCTCGTGGCCGGTCCGTCGTCGTCGGGCAAGACAACAACCACCAAACGCCTTGCCATACAGCTGATGACCAACCTGTTGCAGCCGCAGATGATTTCTCTCGACAACTATTTCGTTGACCGCGAGCGCACTCCTCTCGACGCCGACGGCGACTATGACTACGAGTCGCTCTATGCCCTCGACCTCGAGCAGTTCAACTCCGACCTCAACCGCATCCTCGCCGGAGAGGAAGTGGCTATGCCCACCTACAGCTTCGAGCGCGGCACACGCGAATACCGCGGCGACACACTCAAGCTGAAGCCCGGCGGCATACTGCTCATAGAAGGCATCCACGGACTGAACCCGGAACTGACGGAGCATATACCCGAGGATATGAAATACCGCGTGTACGTGTCGGCGCTGACGACGCTTACCATCGACAGCCACAACTGGGTGCCCACCACCGACAACCGCCTGCTGCGGCGCATCATCCGCGACTACAAGTACCGCGGCACATCGGCGGCCGAGACCATACGCCGCTGGCCCAGTGTGCGCCGCGGCGAGGAACGGTGGATATTCCCGTTCCAGGAGAACGCCGACACCACCTTCAACTCGTCGCTGCTCTTCGAGCTGGGCGTGATACGCAAATACGCGTCGCGCATCCTGGAGGACGTGCGCAACGACCAGGAGGAATACAGCGAGGCCTACCGCCTGCGTCGCTTCCTGGAATACTTCGAGCAGATACCGGACGAGTTCATCCCGCCGACAAGCCTGCTGCGAGAATTCCTCGGCGGAAGTTCCTTCCATTACTAAAAAGTCGCTTCCAGAATTGAAAAAAAGCCGCACGGGAGGTCGCAAGCAGGTAAATATCAAAACCTCAGACGTTCAAAAATGGCCCAAAACAAAGGCAAAACCCTGACAATCAGATGGTTTTGCCTTTATTACAAACCCCGGCGTTTCAAAAGCAAACAGGTGTCGGAACAAAGTTCTGCCCTACCCTATTAAAAAAAAATCAGCACAGCGATGCAAGATTCACCCGACAGGCGGATTTAACAGGCAGAACAAACCATCAAAGCAAAAAAACAAATGAGAAAAAACATCTTCGCGCTTACCGCCATCTGCCTCGGAGCTGTGGCACCGTTCATGACATCCTGCATCGACGATGACGACGACAAAGACAACAGCCTGATGCGTCCCACCGCCGTAGTCACCGTATGCCCCACCGACGACGGCAGCTTCGTGATGAATCTCGACAACGACACGCGGCTCATACCCGCCGGAGGCATGAAGTCGCCATTCGAGGACAAGGAAGTGCGCGCGCTCGTCAACTACACCGAGGAGAACAAAGAATTCACCCACTCCATGAACACACGCACCGTGACCGTGAACTGGATCGACAGCATACGCACAAAGCTTCCCGTTCCGACCATGGGCGAACAGAACGACGAGATTTTCGGCAATGACCCCATCGAAATCGTACGCGACTGGGTCACCGTGGCAGAAGACGGCTACCTCACCCTGCGTGTGCGCACACTGTGGGGACATACGGGCATCAAGCACAACATCAACCTGCTCACCGGCGTCAACCCCGACGACACCTTTGAAGTGGAACTGCGACACGACGCATGCGGCGACTATGCAGCAACCGAGGGCGACGCACTGATAGCCTTCAACCTCAACGCGCTCACAAACACCGACGGCTCAACCCACAAATTCACCCTGAAATGGCACTCCTTCAGCGGCGAAAAGAGCATGGAGTTCGACCTACGGATGCGTAACAGCCTGCCCGAAGTGGACCCGCGGACAATACGCCACTCCGCCGCCGTCAAATAAAGTGACAGAGGAAACCGACACCGAAGAACGCCTCCTGCGGCTCGTCAGACAGGGCGACCATACGGCAATGAGAGCAGTGTACACCACCTACGTGCGCTATCTCACTGCCGTATGCTCGCGCTATATACCGAACGACGAGGACGCCAAAGACGTGCTTCAGGACAGTTTCCTGCGAATATTTTCCTCGATTGCCACCTTCAGCTACCGAGGCCCGGGCTCTCTAAAGGCATGGATGACACGAATCACCGTCAATGAGGCGCTGAAGCATCTGCAACGCGAGTGCCGCATCAGTTTCGTGGAACTGACCGACAGGGACTATGAACAACCGGATGCCGAACCCGACATGAACCACATGCCGCCGCAGGTGATTTTCAGACTCATACGCAGCCTACCCGACGGATACCGCACAATATTCAACCTTTATGTAATCGAAGAACACACCCACAAGGAAATAGCGCGTATGCTCAATATAAAGGAAAGCACCTCGGCATCGCAGCTCCACAGAGCAAAGAATCTGCTGGCTGCAAAAATCAGGCAATATCAAGCAAACAAATCCCTCTCCTAATGAAAGACAACTGGCTGAAAGACATTCACGACAGCATGACCGGCTACGAAGCTCCGGAGCCCGCCGGCCTGTGGGACGCTATAGAACGCCGGCGGCGTAAGGCAGCGCCGGTGATGTGGCCGCGGATTGCCACAGCTGCCATGCTCGCAGCAGCCATTGTCCTCGGCATATACATGCTCGTGCGCCGCGACGGTCCGGATATGCACACGCCACCCTCGACGGGAATGACACTCACCGCCACGGCCACGCCCGGACAGGAAGCCGCCAAAAGCACCACAGACGCCCACACAGCCCGCAAAGCGCCGATTGCCCACCGCAGCGCCGAAACAGCCACAGAAGGCACGCAAATCGTCCCTGAAGCCATCGCCGACACTATCCCGGAATCCGCTGTGGCGCAACCAGAGCCCCAACCCGAAACGCCGTCAGAACACACCACCCGTCGGGAACCCGCAGAGGATGCCCCGCGCCACATCACACCCGACAACTTCCGCACTGAAAGCCGGGGACGGCTCGCATTCGCCCTGCACACATCCGGAGGCGCAGGCTCCCACCTCGCCAGCCACATGCAGCCGCAAAGCGACGCCGGAAACGCCAACGCCGGAAGCGCCGACTGGAACGGCGAGCCGATGCTCGGCATTCTGCTCTTCAACAAAGGACTGCCCACGGAGCGCAGCGTGCGCCACAGCCTGCCGGTACACGCCGGATTCAGCGTCGCATACAGCCTCACCGACCGCCTCGCCATAGAGACAGGGCTACAGTACAGCTATCTGCGCTCCGACATCTCCGAGGGCAGCGAGAGCCACTACGTGGACGCCGTGCAGACACTGCAATACATCGGCATGCCCGTCAACGTGAAGTACAGCATCGCCTCCTGGAAGCGGCTCGAAGTCTATGCTTCGGCCGGCGTGACCGGCGAAAAATGTGTCTCGGCCAAACAGCGCCGGCAGTACATACTCAACGGGAAGCCCTCGGGAAGCAGCAACGACAAGCTCGACGAAAAACCCCTGCAATGGTCGGCCAACGTTTCGGCTGGCCTCCAGTGCAGGGTTTCCGACAGACTCGGCATATATGTGGAGCCGGGTATAAGCTATTACTTCGATGACAAATCAGAGCTTGAGACCATCTATAAGGACAAGCCCTGGAATTTCAGCCTCGACTTCGGCGTGAGACTTACCGTAGGGCGCTAATCGATCTTGCGCTCGGCCGGCGGATAGTCCAGGCTGTAGTGCAGTCCGCGGCTCTCGTGGCGCTCCTTGGCCTGACGCATGACTAGGTAGCCCACGTTGATGATGTTGCGCAGCTCGCAGATCTCGCGCGACACCTTCGAGCTCTTGAAGAGGCGCTCCGTCTCCTCGTAGAGGATGTCGAGGCGGTTCCAGGCGCGGTCGAGGCGCAGGTTGCTGCGCACGATGCCGACGTAGGTGCTCATGATCTGACCGACCTCCTTTATGCTCTGCGTGATGAGCACCATCTCCTCGGGATGGCGCGTGCCCTCGTCGTTCCACTCCGGCACATCCTTGCGCCAGTCCACGTGCTGAATGGCTTCCGAGGCGTGGCGCGAGGCAGCCTCGGCGTAGACGACGGCCTCGATGAGCGAGTTAGACGCAAGGCGGTTGCCGCCGTGCAGGCCGGTGCAGGAGCACTCGCCCAGGGCGTAGAGATGGCGTATGCTGCTCTCGCCGTTGAGGTCGACCTTGATGCCGCCGCAGAGATAGTGCGCGGCAGGCGCAACGGGGATGTAGTCCTTGGTGATGTCGATGCCCAGGCTGAGGCACTTGGCGTAGATGTTGGGAAAGTGGCGGCGCGTCTCCTCCGGGTCCTTGTGGGTGACGTCGAGGTAGACATGGTCGTCGCCGTGCAGCTTCATCTCGCTGTCGATGGCGCGGGCCACGATGTCGCGCGGAGCGAGGCTCAGGCGCGGGTCGTACTTCTGCATGAACTCCTCGCCCTTGAGATTGCGCAGCACGGCTCCGTAGCCGCGCATGGCCTCGGTGATGAGGAAGCTGGGGCGGTCGCCGGGATGGTAGAGCGCAGTGGGATGGAACTGGATGAACTCCATGTCCTTGACGGTACCCTTGGCACGGTAGACCATGGCGATGCCGTCGCCGGTGGCTACGAGGGGGTTGGTGGTAGTGGTGTACACGGAGCCGACGCCGCCGGTAGCCATGACAGTCACCTTTGCGAGGAACGTATCTACGGCACCTGTGGCGGTGTCGAGCACGTAGGCGCCGTAGCAGTCGATGTCGGGTGTGCGGCGCGTCACGATGCGTCCCATATGGTGCTGAGTGATGATTTCGACGGCGAAATGGTTCTCGTATATGTCGATGTCATGATGGGCGCGCACGGCCTTTATGAGACTCTGCTGAATCTCGTAGCCGGTGTTGTCGGCGTGGTGCAGGATGCGGAACTCCGAGTGTCCGCCCTCGCGGTGCAGGTCGAAGGCGCCGTCGGCGTTCTTGTCGAAATCCACGCCCCATTCCACCAGGCGGCGTATCTGCTCGGGAGCGCCTTTCACCACCTGCTCCACGGCCGCCGGGTCGCTGAGCCAGTCGCCGGCCACCATTGTGTCGTGGATATGCTTGTCGAAATCGTCCACCTCCAGGTTTGTGACGGAGGCCACGCCGCCCTGCGCCAGAGCCGTGTTGGCCTCGTCGAGAGTGGTCTTGCACACGAGGGCCACTCGGCCGCGGGATGCTACTTTCAGTGCTAAACTCATGCCGGCTATGCCCGAACCGATCACGAGAAAATCATAACGCTTTGTCATTGGTTTATATTCTTTATCAGCTTTTCTGATATTCCGTAGGCGACATGCCCGTAAGATGCTTGAAATACTTGCCGAAGGCCGACTGGTTGGAGAAATTCAGGGCGTAGGCCACCTGCTGTATGTTCTTGCCGGAGTAGCGCAACAGATTCTTGGCCTCCATAAGCACGAGCTCGTCGATCCAGCGCGCGGCGCTGCGTCCCGTGGCTTCCTTGACCACCAGCGACAGATACTTGGGCGAGATGAACAGCTTCGACGCATAGAACGCCACGGAGCGTTCCGAGGCATAGTGGGCGCGCACCAGCTTGATGAAGTCGTGCACATAGGCCACACGCGGCGAACGCTGATAGCCGGGGTCGGAGTCGTGGCGGTTGATGCGCCGGTACTGTATCTTCGCCATCTCGTAGACAAGGGCGCTCACCAGGCTGGAGCCCAGATTGGTGGCAAGCTGTACGGAGGTTTCGCCACGGGTGTTGATGGCAAGCAGGTCGATATAGCGCTCTACGACGCCGCACTCGTCGGCGGTGATTTCCTGCACGGGTGAGGGCATGGTAGCCGTGGACGGCAGGTTGAACGCCGAGAAGTTGATGTTGATGTTCTGTAGATATCCCTGCGACAGAAACAGAATATAGATCTCGACATCCTGCGATGCGTCCGGGTTGAAAAGCACCCGGCACGAAGGAGGCATCATACAAATAGCCGGCCCCTTTACCTCGAAGCGGTCAAGGTTGATCTCAAGACTGAGACGCCCCGACTTCACAAGCATCAACGAAAATCCCTCCACGCGCAGCACGCGGTCCGGGCCTTTTGAACCGGCCGCGCAGTCGCGGTCGAAGTGGGCCACAAGATATGCATCGTCAAGCTGTGCATAATCCTTGGCAATGGATTTGACCGCGGATACCGTGTCGAAATTGATTGTCTGTTCCATGTTCGCATATAATTTGCGACAAAGATACATATAATTTTTCTTTTTAGACCACACAAATATGGGGAAGGGGAGTTAAAAAGGTAATGAGTAAAAAAAGTTAAGAGAATAGCTTGGCGGGTAACACCGTGCTATTCTCTTAACTTTTTAACTTTTTACTTCTTAACTTTTCAGTAAAGAGTGACCTTGGCGGGAGCTGTGCCGCGGCCGGCGGTGACGATGTAGACGCCGGCGGGAAGCTCTATCTCGACAACGCCGTCGACGGCAGGCAGATAGCGCAGCTCTCGGCCTGCGACATCGTAGACGCGGATGTCGGCCGCAGCGACGGTGGTGACGACGATTACACCGGGGTCTGTGGCGACGGTGAAGGGTGCGTCCACCTCGGCATCGCTGATGCCCGTGTGCGACACGAACACGACGTTGCTCTCCGGCGACTCCACGCCCAGGCGGCACGAGCGCACGCTGTAGCTCTCGCTGTCGCTGAGGTCGAAACCGTCGATGGGCGTTCCGGGTTCCTCGGCCACGAGTTGCTCCACGGTGGGCACGCCGCCCACGTAGCGCGTGCGGGTGATGATGAAGTAGTCCACCACCTCACCCTCCACGGGCGTCCAGTTGGCTACATAGCTGTCGGCGGTGATGTCGGTGGCTGCGGTTGCCGTGGGAGCCGTGAGCACGGGACGCTCCAGGCATTCGCCCAGCAGCTCGACGCCGCGCGTGCCGTTGCCGTCGTTGCCCGTGCCTTCTATCAGGATGCGCGCCGAGTGGGTACCGATGGCGGTAGGCGTGTAGGTGACGCGCACCCATGTGCCTTCGTCGCTGTTGATGAGGGAGGCGCTGACCGACGTGCGCGGCAGCGAGAACATCTGCTTGTCGCCGCGGTAGATGGATATGGCGAGGTCCTTGCGGATGTTGGTGCCCTTGAAGAAGAGGTCGGCCGTGACGGAGCTGCCCAGGGCCACCTGGCCGAAGTCGAGCGCCATGCCGTTTGCGGGCGACTGCAGCTCGGCATCGCCGGCAGGCACGGTGGAGCCGCCGACATGGTAGGGCTCGCCCACCTTGTCGCCCCACAGATATTCAGCGAGCTCGGGATGGTCGATGAAGGGATTGCGGTTGCCCTGATAACCGTAAACCTTGTCGTTGCGCATGGTCTCCTTGTCGCTGACGGGGTCCTGACGGTGCCAGCGCATCAGCAGCTGTGCGCTCCAGTTGTTGAGGGTGGGGAATACGTTCTGATTCACCATGTAGGTCCACTTCCAGGTAAGATTCTGATAGCATGTTACCATATAGAAGTAGGTGCGCGCGAAGTCTCCCTTGTATTCGTCGTCCGGCTCGAACACCCTGGAGGCACCTCCGCCCTGACCCAGCACGGGATAGCCCACTGTGGAGACGCCGTTCTGGAAGGTTATGTGCTCGCTGCGGTCCACCTCGCCCAGCGGGTAGTTGCTCTTTGCCATGTTGGCATCCATCTCGGAGGGATAGAGATGGTTGAGGTCGACGTAGGCCGACACAGAGGTGCTGCCGCCCCACCACGACTTCGGGAAGGAGTGCTCGCGGTTGAGGCCGGAGAAACTCGGGGCATACAGGGGGATGTCGGAATACATGTCCCACCAGCGCTTGCGGCCGTTCTGAAGCTCGGGGTACACGTCGGTGACGGCGAAGTACTGCGGCAGGGCGTTGTAGCTGGAAATCAGCTTGAAATCGGCTATAAGATCGTGGATTGCCGTCTTGAGTTCGCCGGACGATTTGCCTTCCAGCGACTCGTAATACCCGTCGGGAGCCACGGCATGTGCCGCCGGCGCAAGCACGGCAAGGACAAGCGAGAGTGCGAAATGACGAAGTTTCATACTTGAATGCGTGGTATAGAAATAGTTGTAAACGCGTTATAGGATTGCAAATTTAAAACATTAGCCCCGAATTTGCAAATTTCCAAAAATCCAACGCCGAGCCGGAGAGGAATGTTCAGAGGACGAGTTGATAGTTGATAGGGGATAGGTAAGAGGGAGGAGAATATACCTCGCATAACGAGATACATAACGACAAAAGGTCAGAAGCGACAGAAGTCCTTAGAGGGTATTATCGATACAAAAATACAGAAATACAGAGATAACAGAGTTGGTTTTTTGTTGACGGTGATGTGAGCATTTTCAGTTTATTGATAGGGGATAGGAAGACAATGTGAGCGAGAAGTTTAATGTTATAGACGCATAAATACGGTATGTCGCTTTTGACCTTTTGTCCTTATGTGTCTCGTCAGCCGTACATTTCTCACTCCTAACTTCTCACTCCACACTCCTAACTGATGACCCCGCTTCCGGGAAGATGAAGGCGGAACGGATAGCGCGGCGGATGCGCTCGGCAGGCTCGCCGCCTGAGGCGAGGAGGGCGAGGACGGCGTCGGGCACGGCGCGACGGTCGGCACGGCGCAGGCCGCAGCTCTCGGCCACACGGCACTCCTGGAGCATGCTCTTGTGGTTGAATACGCGCAGGATGGCATCGTAATCGCCACGGCTGACGTACTCGCCGAAGCGGCCGCACAGCTCCTCGTACACCTCGCGGGCCGAGGCGATGGAGCGCAGCCGCCCGATGTGCTGCTCCAGCTCGGCGATGCTGTTGCAGCGGCAGTCGACGCGGTGCTCAACGGTCACCTTCACGCGGTGGCGTGTATGCTCCAGCGCCTGACGCTCAAGCGACGCGGCGAAGAGGTGGAGCAACGCCTTGCGAACGGCGGCGAAAGCCCTGGCGCCGTCGCGGCCGCGGCTCTCGGCCAGGGCGCGCACCACATCCTCCAGCATCATGAGGTTCTCCACCTCGGCCACCTCCGGCACCATGATGCGGCGCGAGCGCAGATACTCCACCTCGGCGGAGTCGCGGCGGTCGCGGTCCACGATGCCGCAGGCCGCGAGATGGTGGAAGTCGGCGAGGCTGTTGAAACTGCGCACCGACTCTATCACCCTGTTGCAGCTGCCCAGCGAGCGCACCGTGTAGTCGCGGAACACCAGCGGATATAGCCGCGAGTCGATGCTGTGGACGCCGTCGCCCTCGATGAACATCACGGGCTTGCGGGCGCCGATCAGGGCCGAATAAATCTCGGGGCCGAAGCCGCTGTCGGGCGGCAGCAGCTCGTAGTCCCACTCCTCGCGGGCGGGGTCGTAGCCGCGCACCCACACCACGGAGGCGTCGCCGCGCGAGGCCGCGAAGTCGAGGTCGTGGGTGGTGTAGACCATCGTGCAGTCGGGGCGCAGCTGCTCCAGGCGGTTCCAGAGTGCGGCCATGGACGCCGGGTGCATGAACATTTCGGGCGAGTCGACCATCACCACGGCACCGCGCGGTGCGAACAGCAGGGCACCTATGTAGTAAAGCACGGCGCGCTCGCCGGCCGATAGGCGCGAGGCGGCGTAGGCGCCCGGCGTGTCGCGTCTCTCGATGAGCATGCGCTCGCCCTCGACGAGGATGCGGTTGTCGGGGAAAATCTCCTGCCACACGGCTATCGTGCGGTCGAGACGCGTGGCTTTGGGGCCGCGAGGGGCCGAGCCGGTGGCAGCGGCGAACTTGCGCTGAATCAAGTTGAGCATCTCCTCGTGCATCAGCAGCGCCATCAGGCGCTCAAAGCCGCCGGCGATGTCGGAACGGAACAGGCCGCCCGCCACGCAGCTTGCGGCATACATGGCGTCGATGCCCGTAGGCGGCACGGAGGAGTCAGTGCGGTCGTAGAGCGCACGCAGTGCCGAGAGGCAGAAAGCACGTTCGCCGAGGTCGGCGGCCAGGCGGGCGGCGAAGCGCGTCTTGCCCGCGCCGTTGGCGCCCACTATCAGCAGGCGCCGGGCCTGCGGGTCGAGCCTCGGCGGCTGCGAGCCGGAGCGCGGAGGCAGAGGTATGATGTTCGTCATGGTTTTCATGCCGTAAATATAGGCATTTTTTACGGCATCACCACATCTCAAATGCGCAAATTTTCAACCAAATGTCCTGAAAGCACAACGGAGGGCGCAACAGATACAAAAATACAGAAACGATAAAAACAACAAACCGCTTTTCTCTTTTGGAATGGTATTTTTTTGAATCGGGATGCGCAGCGGGCGGATTTTTTGCTGAAATGCGAGATTTTCAGTAATTTTGCAGGACTATGGGAAGACTTCTCGGTATCGACTTCGGGCGCAAGCGCTGCGGCATCGCCGCCACCGACACGTTGCAGATTGTAGCCAACGGGCTCTGCACCGTGGCGACTGCCGAACTGTGCGCGTGGGTGAAGGCCTACATGGCCCGCGAGCCGGTGGACCGCATCATCGTCGGTCTGCCCGTGACGCTGCGCGGCGAACCCAGCGAGAGCCAGCGCTGGCTGCGACCGGCCATCGGACGCCTGGCGCGCGAGGTGGCGCCCGTACCCGTCGACTTCTTCGACGAGCGCTTCACGTCGGCGCTGGCCCACAAGGCGATGCTCGACGGCGGACTGCGGCGCATGGCGCGGCGCGACAAGGCTCTCGTCGACGAGATTTCGGCCACAATCATTCTAAACGATTATCTTCAAAGCAAACAGCACAACAGCATATGAAACTACCGGTTTATCTCTACGGCCATCCCGTGCTACGCAAGACGGCGGAGCCCGTGACGCCCGGCCGCGAAGGCCTTAAGGAACTCGTCGAGAACATGTTCGCCACCATGTACGCCTCGGAGGGCGTGGGGCTGGCAGGCCCGCAGGTGGGCCTGAGCGAGCGCATAGTGGTAATTGACGCTTCGCCCCTGGCGGAGAACTGCCCGGAGTGCGCCGGACGCAAGTTCACGCTCATCAACCCGGAGGTCACGGTGCTCGACGGCGAGAAGTGCACTCGGGCCGAGGGCTGCCTCAGCCTGCCGGGACTCAGCGAGAACGTGCCGCGCACGGAGCACATACGGCTGCGCTGGCTCGACGAGAATTTCGAGCCTCACGAGGAGGAAATCTCCGGCTTCCTGGCCCGCTTAGTGCAGCACGAATGCGACCATCTGGAGGGCAAGATGTACATCGACCACATCTCGGCCATCCGCAAGCAGCTGATACGCAGCAAGCTCAAGAACATAGCAGAGGGCCGCATCCGCGTTGACTATCCCGTTAAGTTTGCGCCGAAACGCAAGGGAGTTAGGAGTTAGAAGTTAGGAGTGAGGAGTTTTTCCCCGATAATCGGTAGCCTTATGAGCAAGAGCATTGTATTCGACAAGAGCAAGGATTTTGCCGTCAGAATCATGCGCATGAGCCGCTACCTCCGCGAAGGCCAGAAAGAATGGGTCATCTCCCAACAGATAGGCCGCAGCGGAACAAGCATCGGAGCCAATATCTCGGAAGCTCTCCACTCCATAAGCTACAAGGAATACGTCGCAAAGATGTACCTGTCGCTCAAGGAATGCCGCGAAACTCTCTATTGGCTCGAACTCCTCGCAAACACCGGATACATAACTGCGCAGCAATACGACTCCATGCACGCCGATTGCTACGAACTCTTCAAAATGCTCTCAGCAATCACTCTTACAGCTAAAAAACGACTCAAAGACAACTCATAACTCCCCTCTGCTAACTCCTCACTCCTCACTGCGGGCGCAGCCCGCGACTAACTGCGGCCGACGGCCGCAACTCACTCCACACTTCCCACTATGGCTGACGACAAAAAAATCATTTTCTCGATGGTAGGCGTAAGCAAGACCTACCCCCCACAGAAGCAAGTGCTCAAGAACATATACCTGTCGTTCTTCTACGGCGCCAAAATCGGTATCATCGGTCTCAACGGCTCGGGCAAATCGTCGCTGCTGAAGATCATCGCCGGCATCGACAAGGACTATCAGGGCGAGGTGGTGTTCGCGCCCGGCTACAGCGTGGGCTATCTGGAACAGGACCCCAAGCTCGACCCCTCGAAGACGGTCATCGACATCGTGCGCGAGGGCGTGCAGCCCATCATGGACATGCTGGCCGAGTTCGACAAGGTGAACGAGGCCTTCGCCGACCCTGACGCCGACTTCGACGCGCTGCTGGCACGCCAGGCCGAGCTTCAGGACAAGCTCGACGCCGCCGACGCATGGAACATCGACAGCAAGCTCGAGCGCGCCATGGACGCCCTGCAGTGCCCGCCCGACGACCAGCCCGTGAGCACCCTCAGCGGCGGCGAACGCCGCCGCGTGGCCCTGTGCCGCCTGCTGCTGCAACAGCCCGACGTACTGCTGCTGGACGAGCCCACCAACCACCTCGACGCCGAGAGCATCGACTGGCTGGAGCAGCACCTGCGCCAGTATGCCGGCACGGTGATAGCCATCACCCACGACCGCTACTTCCTCGACAACGTGGCCGGCTGGATACTCGAGCTCGACCGCGGCGAAGGCATACCCTGGAAGGGCAACTACTCGTCGTGGCTCGACCAGAAGACCAAGCGCCTGGCGCAGGAGGAGAAGCAGGCCAGCAAGCGCCGCAAGACCCTGGAGCGCGAGCTGGAGTGGGTGCGCATGGCTCCCAAGGCACGCCAGGCCAAGGGCAAGGCCCGCCTCAACAACTACGACCGCATGCTCAACGAGGACCAGAAGCAGCGCGAGGAACGCCTCGAAATCTTCATTCCCAACGGCCCGCGCCTGGGCAACAAGGTGATAGAGGTGCACGGCCTGTCGAAGGCTTTCGGCCACAAGCAGCTCTTCCGCGACCTCAGCTTCACGCTGCCCCCGGCCGGCATCGTGGGCGTCATAGGCCCCAACGGCGCAGGCAAGACCACGCTGTTCAAGCTCATCATGGGGCTGGAGCAGCCCGACGCAGGCACCTTCGAAGTGGGCGAGACCGTCAAGGTGGCCTACGTGGACCAGACCCACCGCGACCTGCACCCGGAGTCAAGTGTCTACGAGGTAATCTCGCAGGGCGTGGAGAGCTTCCGCATGGGCGGACGCGACGTCAACGCCCGCGCCTACCTGTCGAAATTCAACTTCACGGGCGCCGACCAGGAAAAGAAAATCGGCGTGCTCTCCGGCGGCGAGCGCAACCGCCTGCACCTTGCCATGGCCCTGAAAGAGGAAGGCAACGTGCTGCTGCTCGACGAGCCCACCAACGACATCGACGTCAACACGCTGCGCGCCCTGGAGGAAGGCCTCGAGGACTTCGCCGGATGCGCCGTCGTCGTCAGCCACGACCGCTGGTTCCTCGACCGCATCTGCACCCACATCCTCAGCTTCGAGGGCGACGGCGAAGTGGTATGGTACGAGGGCTCGTACAGCGACTACGAGGAGTACAAACGCGCACGCAACGGCGGCAAGGAGCTGCCCCGCCGACGCTATCGCAAGCTGATGGAGTGACACGCCGGCTGCTCATCAGGCTCGCGGTTGCCGCGCTGGCCGTGTTCGCCACGGCGTGCAGCACCACAAAGCATGTGCCCGAGGGGCAGATGCTGTTGCGCGACGTGCGCATAGACGTGCAGGGCGACCGCGACAACGTGGACGACGAGGAGCTGTACTACTTCCTGCGGCAGACGCCCAACCACAAGGTGCTGGGCTTCGCCAAGCTGCAATTAGCCACCTACAATCTCTCCGGACGCGACAGCACCAACTGGTTCAACCGCTGGGTGCGCCGCATAGGCCAGCCGCCCGTCATCTTCGACCGGGAGCTCACCGACGCTTCCGTGCGCCAGCTGCGCACGGCGCTGCTCAACCGCGGCTACATGGACGTCAGCGTCGAGGCCGACACCATAGTGCGCCCCGGACGCCGCAAAATCGACGTGGTGTACCGCATACGCACCGGTACGCCGCACAACATCGCCTCGCTCGCCTACGAGATAGAGGACTCGGCGCTGCGCGCCATCGTCATGGCCGACACCGCAGCCTGCAAGATAGCCACCGGCGCGCCCCTCGACCGCAACATCCTCGACGAGGAGCGCACGCGCATCACTGAGGTAATGCGCAACCACGGATATTACTCTTTCACGAAGGAGTGCGTCAGCTTCCTGGCCGACACTGTGGCAGGCGACTACAACGTAGGGCTGACGCTGCGCGTGAGCCAGCCGCACGGCCCGGCAGGCGCGGCGACACCGTCGGCCGCCGACCGTACGCGGCGCTACCGCATAGCGTCAGTCACCTTCCTGACGGCGCCCAACGCCGCACCCGGCACACCCCTCGACACCGTGCGCTGCCGCGACGTCAGCATAGTCTACGGGCCTGACCGCTACCTGCGCCCGTCGGTACTGGAGGAAAAGTGCTACATCGTACCCGGACAGCCCTACAGCGCCCGAGCCGTAGACCGCACCTACGAGGCCCTGGCTCAGCTTGGCATACTGCGCAGCATCAACATCGACATGAAGCCGGGCCCCACGGTGGACGGCGAGCAGTGGCTTGACGCCGTCATCAGCCTGGGGCGCAACCGCAAGCAGGGCGTGAGCATCGAGCTTGACGGCACCAACAGCGAGGGCGACCTGGGCATGGGCGTGGGCTTCACCTACCAGCACCGCAACCTCGGCCACGGCTCGGAACAGCTCACAGCCAAGCTGCGCGCCGCCTACGAGAGCATCAGCGGCGACCTTGACGGCCTCATCAACAACCACTACACGGAGGTGGCATCCGAGGTGGGCATCACCTTCCCGAAGTTCGAATTCCCGCTGCTGAGCCGCAACTTCAAGAAGAAAGTGAGGGCCTCGACGGAGTTCGCCGTGTCGTTCAATTATCAGGAGCGTCCCGAGTACACCCGTCTGATATTCGGCGCGGGATGGAAATACAAGTGGCAGCACCGCGTACGCGACTTCCAGCAGCGTCACACCGTCGACCTCATCGACGTGAACGTGGTGCGCCTGCCGCGCTCCACCCTCGGTTTCCTGGACGAGATTGCCCCTGACAATCCCCTGCTGCGCTACAGCTACGAGGACCACTTCATCATGCGCCTGGGCTACACGTTCTACCGCACCAACCGCCGCATACCCACGGCCACCGTCAACGCCTTCGCCATCCAGCCCTACGTCAGCACCCTGCGCGTGCAGGCCGAGACCGCCGGCAACCTGCTCTACGCCATCTCGAGCATCGACGGCCAGAAGCGCAGCGACGGCGCCTACAAGCTATTCGGCATACAGTACGCGCAGTACGCCAAGGCCGAGGTGGACTACACCTACACGCGCAACTTCAACTCGCGCAACGCCCTGAGTTTCCACGTGGGCGCAGGCGTGGCCGTGCCCTATGGCAACTCGTCGATGGTGCCCTTCGAGAAACGCTTCTACGCCGGCGGCGCCAACGGCGTGCGCGGCTGGGGCGTGCGCACGCTCGGCCCCGGCGCCTACGACTCGCACAACTCCGTGCGCGACTTCATCAACCAGTGCGGCGACATACGCCTTGACCTCAGTCTGGAATACCGCGCCAAATTGTTCTGGGTCTTCGAGGGCGCGCTGTTCATCGACGCCGGCAACATCTGGACCATACGCGACTACGAGACACAGCCCGGCGGCGTCTTCCGCTTCAATAAATTCTACAAACAGATAGCCGCGGCCTACGGCGTGGGACTGCGCATGGACTTCACCTACTTCCTGCTGCGTCTCGACCTGGGTATGAAGGCCCACAACCCCGCGTCCGGACAGGAGCCGTGGCCCCTGCTCCATCCGCGCTGGAGCCGCGACGCCAATTTCCACTTCTCCGTGGGCTATCCCTTCTGACACTATGCGCAAACTCGTAATATTCGACCTGGACGGCACCCTGCTCAACACCATAGAGGACCTGGGCAACGCCGCCAACCACACGATGGCCGAGATGGGCTATCCTCAACACTCGCCGCTGTCGTACCCCACGATGGTGGGCAACGGCGTGGCAAAACTGCTGGAACGGGCGCTGCCCGACAGCGCCCGTACGCCTGAGACGCTGGCGCGCGCGCTGAAGATATTCCGTGCCTACTACGACGAGCATCTCGCCGACGCCACGCGCCCCTACCCCGGCATCCACGAGCTGCTGGACGAACTCACGGCGCGCGGCATACGCGTGGCCGTGGCCTCCAACAAGTACGAGAGCGCCGTGCGCCGCATCATAGCTCACTTCTTCCCGGCGATAGAGTGGGGAGCCGTGTGCGGCAACGTGGAGGGCGTACCCGTCAAGCCGGACCCGTCGATTGTGTTCCGTGTGCTCACGGCCTGCCCAACACCCAAGGAAGAGACGCTCTACGTGGGCGACAGCGGCGTGGACATGGAGACGGCGCGGCGCGCCTGCGTGGACAGCGTGGGCGTAACGTGGGGCTTCCGTTCGGCCGCGGAGCTGCGCTCGCACTTCGCCACATGGATCGTGAACGAGCCTGCCGGAATTCTGGATTTAGTTTAGAGGCGAGAGGGAACCCTTCAGAAGATGACGAGGCGGGAGGCCTCGAAGCGGGGCAGGGCGGCGAGGTGTACGCTGTGGCGCAGCGCTTCGTAACCGGCCGATGCTTCCGTCACCACGGTAGCGCCCGCCTGTTCCAGCCCGCGGCGCGCCGCGGCAAGCGCCAGCTCGGGCGTATTGTTGTCATGGCTCAGATGGCAGAGGAAAACATGGTGCATGGCCGGCGTCCACACCTCGGCCAGGCGGCGCGAAGTCTCCTCGTTGTCCATGTGGCCGCGTTCGCCTCGTATGCGAGCCTGAAGATACTGCGGGTAGCGTCCCTCGGCGAGCATCCGGGCATCGTAGTTGGACTCCACCATCAGGGCCGTGGCCTGCCGCATATAGTGCAGGGAACGGTCGGTGACACATCCCATGTCGGTTGCTACGACGAACACCTCGCTGCCATAGCGTATGGCAAAGCCTACGTTGTCAGTGCCGTCGTGACTGGTGTCGAACGGCGTAACCGACAGCGGGCCGGCGTTGAATTCAAATTCCTTGTAGATGGGCTTGTGGTAGTCCTTTATGCGGCGCGAGATGTTGTGGCGGCGCAGTATGCCCGTCATTGTCTTGGGCGTCGTCCAGAGAAATTTATCGGGATAGCGGCGCAGCAGGGGGTAGGCGAAGCGCACGTGGTCGCCGTGGTCGTGGGTCAGCAGTATGCCGCACACGGCCGAGACATAGTCCACACCGTTGCGCTTCAGCTCCGCGATGACGAAATCACGGTCCACACCGGCGTCGATGAGCACGCCCGAACTGCGTGTGCCGAGATAGGCACAATTGCCGCTGCTGCCGCTGCCGAGGCTGACGAACATCAGGCGATCGGTTCCGGCGCGGGTGCCGTTGTCCATGGCCAGAGAGTCGTCCTCGGCGTCCTTGGCGGCTTTCTCGCGCAAGTGGCGCACCGCATCGGCCACGAATCCGGCCATCATCTCGCCGGCGTCCGATGCAGGTTGCGGCGCGAACTCCCCGATGCTGTCGAAGAGTCCGGGCTGAAGCTCCATATTGCGGGATGTGCGGCGAGAGCGTTTCATCATGAATTGCCGAGGAGGAATATCGTGGGAATCTTGTCGTAGTCGTAGGAAGCCTTCGCCCACGCGCTTATAGCCATGGTGCGTATGCTCTGGCGGGGGCCGCTGATGTCGGAGGCCACGCACAGCTGGATGTGTGGGGAGAGCGTGCGCGTCATTTCGGCTATGAGGCGGTTGTTGCGGTACGGCGTCTCGATGAAGATATGTGTGCGTACGGTCTTGCGAACATCGGCCTCAATGCGGCGCAGAGCCGTGCGGCGCGCCTCGGCGTCGATGGGGAGATAACCGTCGAAGCTGAACTGCTGGCCGTTGAAGCCGCTGCCCATCAGGCTCATGATTATGCTGGACGGCCCGACAAGTGGAACCACCTCCAGCCCCACGCGCTGCGCGGCGGCCACAAGGTCGGCGCCGGGGTCGGCCACGGCGGGGCATCCGGCCTCGCTGATGACGCCGATATCGCTGCCCTCCAGGGCCGGAGCGAGCATAGCCACCACGTCGGCCTTGGGCGTGTGTTCGCTCAGTTCGGTGAAGATGCTTCCGTCGATGTCGAAATCGCTGATGGCGGCGCGCAGGAAACGGCGTGCCGAACGGATGTTCTCGACCACAAAATGGCGCACTCCGGCCAGCATGCGGATATTGCTGGCCGGCAACACCTGCGCGGGGGACACATCGCCCATCGGCACAGGGAAAAGTATTATTCTGCCTCTGTCCTGACTCATAGCAAGTGCAAATTTACAAATTTTTTTCGACAAAGCTGCCTGCAATCCGATTTGGACGTCACGGGAAAAAGTAGTATTTTTGCCATAAAATTCTCGACTATGAGCAGAAATACCGACGAGCTTGCAGGATGCACCCTGCTGGGCAACCAGGGCACGAAATATCCCACCGACTACGCGCCGGAGATGCTGGAGACTTTCCCCAACAAGCATCCGGAGCATGACTACGTGGTCACGTTCAACTGCCCTGAGTTCACGACGCTCTGCCCCAAGACCGGACAGCCCGACTTCGGACACATCATCATCCGCTACATCCCTGACGAGCGAATGGTGGAAAGCAAGAGCCTCAAGCTGTATCTCTTCAGCTTCCGCAACCACGGCGACTTCCACGAAGACTGCGTCAACATAATCATGAAGGACCTCGTGCGGCTGATGCAGCCGCGCTATCTCGAGGTCACGGGCCTGTTCACGCCCCGCGGCGGCATCAGCATCTATCCCTTCGCCAGCTACGCCGACGAGGAGCATCAGGAGCTGCGCCGCAGCCGCATGCTCGCCGCATTCAATACTATCAAACAATGAAACAGAAAGACTCGCTGCTCGTGCTCAGCGGAGGCATGGACTCCACGACCATGCTCTATGAGTACGCCGACCGCATAGCGCTGGCCGTCACCTTCGACTACGGCTCCAACCACAACGCTCGCGAGATAGCCTGCGCAGAATACAACTGTGCGCAACTGGGAATAGAGCTGGTGAAAATCAAGCTCGACTTCATAGGCCGGCTGTTCGACAGCTCGCTGCTGCAAGGCGCCGGAGCCATCCCCGAAGGCAACTACGACGACGAGAACATGCGCTCCACCGTGGTGCCCTTCCGCAACGGCATCATGCTCGCCGCAGCCGCCGGACTGGCCGAAAGCCGCGGGCTGCACACGCTCATGCTCGCCAACCACGGAGGCGACCACGCCATATATCCCGACTGCCGCCCGGGATTCGTCGAGGCAATGAGCCGTGCCATCAGCGAAGGCACCTACGAGCACATCACCATCTTCGCCCCCTACACCGACATCACCAAGGGACAGATAGCCGCCCGCGGCAAAGCGCTCGGCATAGACTACGCACACACCTACAGCTGCTATAAAGGCGGTGAGCGCCACTGCGGACGCTGCGGCACATGCCGCGAGCGACGCGAGGCCATGGCCGAAGCAGGCATTCAGGACCCCACCATCTACGAAGGCTGAACCGGCTTAAAAGTTTAGAGTTTAAGGTTTAGTTTTTTTTATGAAACATATCATCTGCATAGGCGAGTGCGCGCTCGACATCGTGTTCGGCTCCGACGGCATGCCCTTAGGGGCCATGACGGGCGGACGCCTTGCCAATACCGCCGCTATGCTCGCCAGCATGGGGCTGCCTGTGGCAATGGCTTCCGAAGCGGCCGCCGACGCCGTGGGCGACACCGTGGTGAGCTACCTCGCCGAAGCCGGCGTGCTCACACGCAGCATCGACCGCTTCACCGAGGGCCGTACGCCCGTCACCATCTTCATGCCCGACGCCGAGGGACGCATGCAGCCCACACGCTACGAAAGCTACGCCGACGACTGCTTCGACATCATATGGCCCGAAATCAGCGAGGGCGACATAGTGGTCTTCGGCGGCTACTACGCCATAGACCGGCGCATGCGCCGGCGCCTCCTGCCGCTGCTCCAGAATGCCTCCGAGCGCAAGGCGATTCTCATCTACCTGCCGGGCTATCTGCCACAGCAGGAGCCGCGCATCACACGCGTCATGCCCGCCATACTCGAGAATCTGGAGCTGGCGCAGATGGTGTGCACGCGCTCGCGCGACCTGCAGCTCATCTTCTCCACCGCCGACGCTGCCGCATGCTGGCGCAACCACATATCGTTCTACTGTCCGGCTATGCTCAACGTAGACGCATCGGCAGGCAGCGTGACGTACTTCAGCGCGCAGGGCACCGACACGCTGGACGTGCCCCTCTCGGAGTGCGGCTCGCTCGTATGGAACGCCGGAGTGGCAGCCGGAGCCGTCAAGGCGCTGGCCGAGAACGGCGCTACCGCCACACTGCTCGACGAATCGCCCAAAATGCTGCGCGACGCCGTGCTGCGCGAGGCCGTGGCCTGCGCCGACACCGCCGTGGCCGCCCTGCCCGACTCATGGCAGCGGAAACACGGCTAAAAACAAAGACAATAACAAAAATCAATATACATGAGCACACCCGCATCAGCCCCCAAAAGCGAACTGCCCGCAGTACGCGGCAAACGCGTGGCAATAGTCACGGCCGAATGGAACCGCCACATCACCGCCGCCCTGCGCGACGGCGCCACCGCCCTGCTCGGCAGCCATGGCGTGGACTACGAGCTCTTCGACGTGCCCGGCGCCGTAGAGCTGAACTTCGCGGCCTCCACTCTCATAGAGTCGGGCCGCTACGACTGCATCATAGTCTTCGGCTGCGTGATCCGCGGCGGCACTCCGCACTTCGACTACGTGTGCCAGAGCGTCACGCAGGGCGTAACCAACCTCAACGTCAACTACGACACCCCGGTCATCTTCGGAGTGCTCACCGTCGACAACGAGCAGCAGGCTCTCGACCGTGCCGGCGGCGCCCTCGGCAACAAAGGCACGGAAGCCGCCGAAGCCGCCGTAAAGATGATGGCCTTTGTTGAAAAAGTGAACGATTTATGAGACTGCGCCCCCTACTCTTCCTCAGTCTGGCCGCAGCCGTCGCGGCATGCGGCGGCTCCACGGCCGACGAACGCCTCGACGCAGCCGAGCACAGCCTCGGCACGGGCGATACCGACGACGCGCGCCGCGGCGTGGAGCTGCTGATGAACAGCACCGACACGGCCTCCATGAGCGCCGCCGAGCTGTGCCGCGCCGCACTGCTCTACACCGCCATCTCCGAAGACACACGCGACGGCAGCGAGGCCGACGCCGCCATGGCCGCACGATGCGTGCGCCGCGCTATACAGCGCGACCCGGCGGCAGTGGACTCATTCATGCAGACACTGCCCGTGGAGCAGCGCGCCATGCTCTCCATGGCAATACAGCTGTCGTCAGGAAGCGACACCAAAATCCTGCACGACTACGAAGAGCCTGACAGCATCCCCGACATCACACCCGACAGCCATGAGTGACAACCGCCTTGAAGCACTGGCGGCATTCCTCGCCGCCAATCCCGACCTTCCCGCGGGCAGCGAGCCCGAAGCCGAGCCGGAGGCGCCGCGCGACGCCATGCCGCGCCTCACCGTGGCGATGGAGCGCAAAGGCCGCGCCGGCAAGACGGCCACCATCATAAGCGGCTTCAGCACTCCGGAGCAGGCGGCCGAAACCGCGGCCGCGCTCAAGCGCAGCCTCGCCACCGGAGGCTCGGCCCGCGGATGCGAGGTACTTCTTCAGGGCGACAGACGCCAGCAGGCGGCCGACGCACTCCGCCACATGGGATACAGATGCTGACCATCTACAAGGCATCGGCAGGCTCGGGCAAGACATACACTCTCGCCTTCGAGTACATCAAGGCACTGCTCGGCATCAAGGACGGCGAGACAGGCACCTACAGCCTGAACGGAGCCGGAGACCGGCGCAGACGCTCTGCGCGCCACCGCGCCATACTCGCAATCACCTTCACCAACAAGGCCACCGAGGAGATGAAGACGCGCATAGTGCGCGAGCTCAACACGCTTGCCAGCGACTGCAGCGCCTCGCCCTACTCCTCCACGCTCTGCGGCCTCTTCGGCTGCACTGCCGACCAGCTCGCCACCGAGGCCGCCGCAGCGCTCTACGACCTGCTCACCGACTACCGCAACTTCCACGTCAGCACCATCGACTCGTTCTCGCAGACCGTGCTGCGCACTTTCGCCCGCGAGGTGGACCATCAGGGCGACTACGAGATAGAGCTGTCCGACCGTTATGCCGTGGCCGCCGGCGTGGGCATGATGATGGACGACCTCAATTTCGGTTCGGCCGACGGCGAGGAGCGCATACGCGACTGGATAGCCGGATTCATGCGCGAGCAGATAGACAGCGGCTCCAGCTTCAACGTGTTTCAGAACTCAAGACGCATCTCGGGCAGCATCGTCAGCTACGTGGCGCGCATGTGCGACGAGGCTTTCAAGCCCCACGCCGAGGCCTGCATGACCTATCTTGAGGACCCGCACAGGGTGGGGCGCTACCGCCGCGCCGTGGCCGAGGCCCGCAAGGCATGTACCGCCGCCCTGCGCGAGACAGCAGTCCGTGCCCTCGGCGCCCTCGACGCCAACGGCCAGGGGCGCGACATCTGCCGCAAGGAACTGCGCACACTGCTCGAGGACGCCGCCGCGGGGCGCGACCCGGATGCTGCGAAATTCGGCTTCGGCGACGACACCAAGGCCCGCACGTTCAAGAAAATATGCACCGAGGGCAGCCCCGAGAGCATCTTCGTGGCCTCAAAGCTACCTAAGTTAAAGCGCGCCACGGTATATCCGCCCGACGCACTCGCCGAGGAACTGCACGGCGCCGCCATAGCCCTGCGCGACGGCGTGCTGCGCTGCCGCCTGCTCGATATGCTCGCCCCGGCCGCCCGCGAGCTGGAGTTCCTGGGCCTCGCGTGGAAATACGTGGCGCAGTACCGCCGCGACAACAACGTGGTGCTGATGAGCGACACCAACGACCTGCTGCGGCGCATCATCAACGGCTCCGACGTGCCTTTCATCTACGAGCGCATAGGCATGGAGCTGGAGCACTTCCTCATAGACGAGTTCCAGGACACGAGCGTGATGCAGTGGGACAACCTTAAGCCTCTGGTCGCCAACGGCCTCGACGGACTCCACGACAGCCTAATCATCGGCGACGAGAAGCAGGCCATATACCGGTTCCGCAACTCCGACAGCAGCCTGCTGCACCACCGCGTGGCCGACACGGACTTCCCCACGCGCCACACCACGCGCGGCAGCGATCCGGCCGACAACACCAACCACCGCAGCGCCCACGGCATAGTGCGCTTCAACAACGCGCTCTTCGCGCGCCTGGCCGACACGCTGGCCGTCGAGGGCTACGAGAACGTCATGCAGGCATTGTTCGGCCGTTTCGACGGGCTGGAGTCGTACGTCGACTTCCGCAGCATCGCGGCCATCGCCGAGGGCGGCGACCATACGCCCGAGGACGCATCCATGCACGCCATGGCCGCCGACATCCTGCGGCAGCACGACTCCGGCTACCGCTGGCGCGACATCGCCATCCTGGCCGCCGCCAACGACACCGTCAACGCCCTCGTGGAATTCCTCATGCGCGAGTATCCGCAGATACCTCTGTGCAGCAACGAGGGCCTGCGGCTCGACCGCAGCGCGGCCGTCAACCTCATCATCAGCGTCCTGCGCTACGTCGACCGCAGCTACAGCCCCGAGAAAGCCACGGCGCCGGACACCGACCGCTACGCCACCCACAGCGACATCCTGCTTCTGCTCTCGCGCTTCGAGTACGCCGCCGGACGCGGCGACGGCGACCTGCGCGCGGCCCTCGATCACGCCATGAGCGCCGACGCCGTGGAGGACCTGGGCGCCGAGGCGCTGAACGTGCGCCGTGCCAACGCTTCGGGACTTCCGGCCCTGGTGGAAGTCATCATCAGCCGCTGCGTGCCGCCGGAGCAGCGCCGGCGCGAGCTTGCCTACCTCGCGGCCTTCCAGGACTGCGTGCTCAACTACTGCACGCTCTACAACCCCTCGGTGCATGCGTTCCTCGCCTGGTGGGACCGCATGGCTCCGCGCCAGACCGTGGGTGCCTCGGCATCGCTCGACGCCGTGAGCATAATGACGATACACAAGGCCAAGGGCCTGGAATGGGCATGCGTTCACATTCCGTTCGCCACATGGCAGCTTACGCCGCGCAGCGAGACGGAATGGATGCCGGCCGACACAATAGACGTGGGTGACCCCGCCGACCGTCCGCCGGTGCTCGCTCTGCCCACATCGCGCCTCTGGCGCGAACTGGGTCCGGAATTCGCCGCGCGCTACGACCGCAACTACGCCCTGCAGCTCGCCGACCGCCTGAACATGACCTATGTGGCCTTCACGCGCCCATCGCGCGAACTCACCGTGCACTACGGCGGCCGCACGCTCGGCCCCGTGCTGCTGGCGGCGCTTCAGTCGGTCCATCCCGGCGACGCACGCCCCGAAGGGCTGTGCCTCCCCGACGGACAGCGCGACGACGAGGAGGGCCGCTACACCTACAGCAGCCCGACCACAGCCGCCCCGCGCGACAGAAAAGAGGAGCAGAAAGCCTCCGCGCCTGACTACTGCGTGTGGATGCGCGACGACACCCGCGAGCTCACCACCGTCACAGACTCCACCGCCGCAGCTCTGGACCACGACCTCGACATACAGACCGACACGGCGGCGGCCGACCCGAGGCAGCAGGCACGCAACGACGCCGCCAGGCGCGGCAACGACCTGCACAACATCCTGGCGCAGATGCGCGTGGAGGCCGACCTGGAGCGTTCGGTAGCCCTCGTGGGCGTGCGCGCACGCTTCAGCGAGGAGCAGCGCCGCGACTACACGCGTGTGCTTCACGAAGCCTTCACAGCCGCCGGAGAGTATTGCAGCCGGTGGTTCGCCCCGGGCGTCCGGGTGCTCGCCGAACGTACCATCTATGTGCCGGAGCGCCGCGAGAGCTTCCGCCCCGACCGCATAGTGATGTACCCCGACGGCAGCATCGACATCATCGACTACAAATTCACCTCCGAACCTCTCGACGAGCACCGCATCCAGGTGCGCGGCTACATGAATATGCTCCGCGAGATGGGGCACACGCGCCTGCACGGCTATCTATGGTATCCCGAGCAATGCCTCGTTATTGAGGTTTAGAGGGGATAGGTTCCTTACTGAGACCGCATTTCGGCGGCGCGGGCAGCCCATCGGGCGGCTTCCCCGGGGTTGCACGGGACGCCGTCGCCATTGGCATAGTGGGCACTGAGAGCGTTGCAGGCCCAGATGTATTCTTCCTTGAAAGTAGGACACAGTGTGATTTTCCTGAGCCAGCGGATGCTCTCGGCTTTGTCTACTTCGGTACCTATTCCCATATAACAGCAACTCGCCACTTTCCTCATTGCCCCGACGTCACCCATACCGGCAGCTTTCCGGAACCATTCGAATGCCAGGCGTTCGTCCTTCACGCCCGGAGTGCCCGAGAGGTAGAGGATTCCAAGGTTATAGGCACACGCTGCACTGCCGTTTTTCGCGCCGGCTTTAAAACTTTCGATGGCGCCTGCATAATCCCCGCACCGGCAGCGGGCATTGCCTTGGGCGAGGAAGTCGGTGTTCTCAGGCGCATGGCCGGTGAGTTCGGCGATTTCTTTTGCCAGTTCCTTGGGCGGGTGTGACGCAACGGTGCGCCAGTTGATTCCCGCGAACACAAATTCCACAGCCGGGGGGAGTGACGAACCATCTACAATATAAGGCATGATTGATTCACGACGCTTCTTGTTGAAAGCGTATGTGATGACATTGTTGAGCATTGGCGACGAGTATGCGTCGCGGCTCAGCAACAGAACGAAGAGCTCACAGTCGCCTATCCCTTGTGCAAGCGCGCCCAACTGCTCGGGGTCCGTGGAGTCCAGGACGCCGGTTGTGTGCTCGACATTCAGCTCGTCAAGACGCGCAGCAAGGTTGTTGGCATAAGGGATGTCGGATTTGACACAGGCAATAAATATCATACGATGAATCGTTTTCGGTTACTTGGATCTGTTTTCCATCTCCTTGTAAATCATGGCGGTCATATGACCGTTGGCGGCCGCCAGGTCGAGCCACTTCTGCGGGTCCTCGCCTTCGAGTGGTCCGGTTTTACAGAGATTGTACATAGAGAACTGTGCATCCGGGATATTCGCTTCGGCAGCCCGTCGAATCCAGCGTATTCCCTCCTCTTGGTCCATCGGGCAATATATGCCGTCGAGAAGGAAAGTCCCGTAATAGAACATTGATTCCGAATCTCCCTGCTTCGCAGCTACCTCGAAATAACGGAATGCCTCCTCCGGATTGCGTTCAACCAATTCTCCGCAGTTCAAAAGCTTAGCGACAGTGGCGTTGGCATATGTGTCGCCATGTTCAGCGCCGGCTTTCAGATATTTCAATGCCAGCGGGCCGTCGGTTTTCAATCCTTTGCCAAGGAGATAAAGACAGCCAAGGTCAATCGACCGGCTGAAATTCCCCATCCGAGCCCCTAATTTCATCAGTTGCGCCGAGGCCGGCACGTTCTCTTTTTCGTAAAAAGTATCGGCCTGCTTGTCAATCTCTTCCTCAGAGAAGCGGTTCAGAATCGCTTGAATCACCGGATGGGAATCGGGCAGCAGCTGATCCGGCTCGTCGGAAGGAATACGCAGATAATGCTCCAGAGCTTTAAACAAATCTTCTCTACGGTTCTCGCCTTGTGCCAGGTATAAGTCGGCCATAGCTTTGCGTGCCTCAGAATCTCCATCGTCGGCAAGCGACCGGAGCTTTTGCTTGGCTGACTCCGGTTGGTATTTGTGTATAGCGAGCAGCTCTTCGACGCTTAATTTGAAGCCGTTTTCCGCACTTTCGAGAAGATGTCCGGCGGACGCCTCACTGTCATCGTCTTTCTTAAGCTGTGCAAGTTCATGGTTAATCTCTGCCAGCCGAGAGTCGATGAAAGCATCCATTGCCGCGTCAAAATCGGCCTTTCCCTTGAATCGGGAATCATGCAGAAGGTCGTCGGCCTCTTTCTTTCCGGCGTCCCGGGCAAGCTTCAGCCAGTATTCCGCCTGCCCGAGATCCTCGTTCGTTCCGAAACCTTCGAGGTAACAGCGACCCAGTTCCAGCGGACCATCACCCAACGAATCCTTTAGGGCAGCCTTATGGTACCATTCAAAGGCCTGCTGCGGGGATTGCGGGAAATGAGGTGCGCCGTTACGTAAGATGTGGCCTATCACCAAACCGGCTTCCACGATGCCCTTGTCCCAGGCCGTTTTCAAAAAGTCCATGGCTGTCTCGGCATTGTCCGCATCGGCATCGAGGATAAACTCGCAACCCATGACGTAGCATGCGTCCGGATGGCCGTTCCAGGCCGCGGGAAGAGTCCAGTTCAGATAATCTTCATATTTTTCCTCCACCGGCTGAAATTTCTGCCCGATTCTGTACATGAGCTCATCGTCAGGATTATTGCCATCATGAAGCCTGCGGTAAAGCTCGAGAACAAAATCGGACTCAATCGACGCCCCGCCGCGGTCAAGCTTCAGTGCCTTCTGTGTAGCCATCTCCATGCCCGGGGAAAGGGTTGACCCGTCGAGATTGAAGAGCACGATGTCCTCCGGCGACTTCTTGCTGTAGGCGTAGGTAAGCTCGTTGTTTGTAAACTTTGAGCCGTAGGCGTTCTCGCTTGCCATAATCAGGAAAAGCCTCGAATGAAGAATCGCCTCGGCTATCGCAATCGGGAATTCCATTCCTCCGGCAATGTTCTGCCGGTCGATAAAATAGCTGATTCCGACCATGTCGAGCACACGGCACAGCTTGTCAACCTCAGCCGTATCCTTTCGGCTATAGCTTATAAACACATCGTATTTGAAATCCTCGTCGTTCATCTTCTTAACTGTTATTTTACAAAGGTAGTGCTTTCTATCATATTTCTATTGCTGAGAGCAAAAATTCTCCTGAAACAGCTCAATTTCCGGAATTAAGGGGGCTGTTCAAAGCATATTATCACAACCGATTTTTAATATTTCCATAAAAATCCGTATTTTTGCACTTTGAAAGCAAAATCACGTTTATGGAGAAGAATTTCAAGCGCACACTCATAACCACCGCACTGCCCTACGCCAACGGCCCGGTACACATCGGCCACCTGGCCGGAGTCTATGTGCCCGCCGACATTTACGCACGCTATCTGCGCCTCTGCGGCCGCGACGTGCTGATGGTGGGTGGCAGCGACGAGCACGGTGTGCCCATCACCATACGCGCCCGCAAGGAGGGCGTCACCCCGCAGGATGTGGTGGACCGCTACCACAAGCTCATAAAGGACAGCTTCGAGGAACTGGGAATCTCGTTCGACGTCTATTCCCGCACCACCTCGGCCACACATGCCGCCACCGCCTCGGAATTCTTCACGCGCATAAACTCGCAGGGCGGCTTCATAGAGAAACCCTCCATGCAGTTCTACGACGAGGGAGCCGGCCGCTTCGTCACCGACCGCAACGTCGTCGGCGAGTGCCCCGTATGCCACGCTCCGGGCGCCTACGGCGACCAGTGCGAGAAGTGCGGCTCGTCGCTCAGCGCCACCGAGCTTATCAACCCGCGCTGCGCCGAGACCGGCAACACGCCCGTGCTGCGCGAGACCTACCACTGGTATCTGCCCCTCGACCGCTGGGAGGAGCGTCTGCGGCACTGGATTCTCGACGGCCACAAGGAATGGAAGACCAACGTCTACGGCCAGTGCAAGTCGTGGCTCGACCTCGGCCTCCAGCCGCGTGCCGTCACCCGCGACCTCGACTGGGGCATCCCCGTACCCGCAGAGGGCGCCGACGGCAAGGTGCTCTACGTGTGGTTCGACGCTCCCATAGGCTACATCTCCAACACCAAGGAACTGCTGCCCGACTCGTGGGAAAAGTGGTGGAAGGACCCCGAGACGCGCATCATCAACTTCATAGGCAAGGACAACATCGTCTTCCACTGCATCATATTCCCGGCCATGCTCATGGCCTACGGCGACGGATTCCAGCTGCCCGACAACGTGCCCGCCAACGAGTTCCTGAACCTCGAGGGCGACAAAATCAGCACCTCGCGCAACTGGGCCGTGTGGCTGCACGAATACCTCCGCGACTTCCCGGGCAAGCAGGACGTGCTGCGCTACGTGCTCACGGCGAACGCTCCCGAAACCAAGGACAACGACTTCACATGGGCCGACTTCCAGGCACGCAACAACAACGAGCTGGTGGCCGTGCTCGGCAACTTCGTGAACCGCGCCCTCGTGCTCACGCACAAATTCTTCGGCGGGACAGTGCCGCAGCCCGGTGAATATCATGAAATCGACAGGAACGTCTTCAACGAGATAGCCGAAATCAAAAAGTCGCTCTCCGACAACATCGAGACATTCCACTTCCGCGATGCCCTGCGCGACGCAATGAACATAGCGCGCCTCGGCAACCGTTACCTCCAGGAGACGGAGCCGTGGAAGGTAGCTAAGACCGACATGCCGCGCACCGGCACCATCCTGTACGTGGCGCTCCAGATATGCGCCGCCATCTCCATAGCCTTCGAGCCGTTCCTGCCCTTCATGAGCCGACGACTGCTCCGCATGCTCGGCGGCGACAAGATCACCTGGGACATGCTCGGATGCAGCGACCTCGTGCCCGTAGGCGCCACCATGGGCACTCCCGAACTCCTCTTCGACAAAATCGAGGACGAGGCCATCCAGGCCCAGCTTCGCCGCCTCGAGGATGCACGCAAGGCCAACATCGAAGCCGCCTGGAAGCCTGCGCCGCAGCAGGCCGACGTGGACTTCGACACCTTCTGCCGCGCCGACCTGCGCGTAGGCACCGTGCTGGAGTGCGAACGCGTACCCAAAGCCGACAAGCTCCTCCGCTTCCTCATAGACGACGGTACCGACAAGCCGCGCACCATCGTCAGCGGCATCGCCAAGAGTTATCCCGACCCCGCCGCCCTCGTGGGACGTCAGGTGCTGTTCATCGCCAACCTCCCGGCCCGCAAGCTGCGCGGCATCGAGAGCCAGGGCATGCTGCTGAGCGCCGAGAACAAGGACGGCAGCCTCGTGCTCGCCGGCATCAGCGCCCCCGTGGCACCCGGAGCACAGGTAAAATAAACACCGCGACAACATGAAACCACGTATTCTCATCGTCTACACCGGCGGAACCATCGGCATGATCGAGGATCAGGTCACAAAGGCCCTGAGACCCTTCGACTTCTCGCACCTCATGGACAACGTGCCCAAGGTGAAGATGCTGGACTACGTGATAGACAACATACAGTTCAATCCGCCCATCGACTCCAGCGACATGAGCCCCGCCCACTGGCAGGACATCGTGCGCGCCATCGCCGACAACTACGACAACTACGACGGCTTCGTCGTACTCCACGGCACCGACACCATGGCCTACACAGCGTCGGCGCTCTCCTTCATGCTCGACGGGCTGGACAAGCCGGTCATCATCACCGGTTCGCAGCTGCCCATCGGCGAGGTGCGCACCGACGGCGAGGAAAACCTCATAACGGCGCTCCAGATTGCCGCCGAGCAGGATTCCGACGGGCGCCCGATGGTGCAGGAGGTAGCCATCCTCTTCGAGGACTATCTCTGGCGCGGCAACCGCGCCAGCAAGCGCTCGGCCGACAACTTCAACGCTTTCCGCAGCAGCAATTATCCCGAGCTCGCAAGTATAGGCCTCGGCATCCACTACAACCGCGAGAGCCTGCACCGCGACCACAGCCACGGAAGCGGCATGCGCGCCCACTACAACATGGACACCAACGTCATAGGCATCGACGTATTCCCCGGACTGACCGAACGCTCCCTGCGCCACATGCTCGACACCCCCGACATCAAGGGCATCGTGCTCCGCACCTACGGCACGGGCAACGCGCCTACGGCAAGCTGGTTCACCGACGCCATCGCCGACGCCATCAGGCGCGGGGTTGTCATCGTCAACGTCACGCAGTGCGCCGACGGCGGAGTGCATCCGCGGCGCTACGTGGCCGGCGACATCCTCAGCAATACCGGCGTAGTCAACGGTGCCGACATCACCTTCGAAGCCGCCCTGGCCAAGCTTATGTTCCTTTTCGGGCTGGGCCTGGAACCGGACACCGTGCGCAAGCGCATGTCGCACACCATTGCGGGGGAAATGTCGGTTTAGGGTTTAAGGTTTAGGGTTTAGATTTATTATGAAAAAGATGGGTCTCATACTCCTCATGGCGGCGATGGCGGCGGCAATGCCCTGCCAGGCGGCGCCTGCACGCGTGTGGGAACACATCGAGCTCACATCCCCGGCCGGACAGGACGACGCGCCCGTAAGCGTGGAGGCCACCGTGCGCGACGGCTACCTCTACGTCACGCTCTCACGCCGCGCACAGATCAAACTCTTCACCATACTCGGACAGACCGTATCGCAGGCCGAGCTGCCGGCCGGCACGTCGCGCCTGCGCATCGCCGCACGCGGCATCTACATACTCCGCGCCGGCGACACCACCGTGCGCATAACCATCTGACACACATACGCCGTTGCCGGCGACGCATTTCATAACCATTCTCAACTTCCGCCCGCACCGCTTTATTATACTTCAACTATGGATAAACTGAAAGTAAAGATCATAAACCGTTCGGGAAACGAACTGCCGGCCTACGAAACCCACGAGTCGGCAGGAATGGACGTGCGCGCATGCCTCGACGAACCCGTCACCCTCCAGCCTCTGGACCGTGCGCTCATACCCACAGGGCTGCGAGTGCAGCTGCCCGCAGGCTACGAGATACAGATGCGTCCGCGCAGCGGACTCGCCCTGCGCCACGGACTGTCGCTTGCCAACACTCCCGGCACCGTGGACGCCGACTTCCGCGGAGAAATACAGGTAATACTCATCAACCTCAGCCGCGAGCCCTTCACCGTGCACGACGGCGACCGCATCTGCCAGATGGTGGTCGCGCCCTACACACGCGTGGAATGGGACACCGTGAAGCAGATAGACGAGACCGAACGCGGCGACGGCGGCTTCGGACACACAGGCATTAACTGATGAAAAAACTGCTGTACTGCATAGCGCTTCTGGCTTCGGCCCTCTCCGTTCCCGCCACCGACTGGGACCGGGGCGCCGACGCGCGCAAGGCCGCCTACATATTCATAGACGCGCAGAACGACCTCTGCCAAGGCAACTACAGCGACTACTACGCCAAACTGCGGCGCGCCAACGCGCTCGACCCCACCGACCTCGACATCGCCGCCGAATACGCCGAACTGCTGCTGCAGACCGCCGAGCTCGACTCGGAAGAGACGGAGCAGGCCTACGGCGCCATGTGGCGCCGCTTCGCCGCCAATCCGGGCGACTTCGCCACCGCCACACCCGTGGCAGAGCTCGCCGCGAAGCTCGGCAAGCTCAACGACGTGGCCGCCGTATGGAAAGCCATGTGCGCCGCGCTGCCCGACCGCAACGACCCGTCGATGAACCTCGCCGACACATACGTGCTCATGTACATGCGCGGCGACAGCGCCGCCTACGACTCGGCCATGACCATATACTCGCGTCTGGAGCAGGGACTGGGATTCGACATCGGTCTCTCGAGCCACAAGATACGCGCGCTGAGCCTGCGCCGCGACACGGCGGCCGTCGCCGCCGAGCTGGCGCGCATAAGCACCGCCGCCCCCACCGACCCTCAGGCTCTGCTCTATGCCGGCCAGGTGTTCGAGAGCCTCGGCATGCCCGACAGCGCCATAGCCCGCTACGACCGCGCGTGCAGCCTCGACAGCACCGACGGACGCGCACTGATGCTGCGAGCCGCCGTGCACCTCAGTCAGGGCGACAGCGCCGCCTACGACTCGGAGGTGTTCCGCGCCCTTGAGAGCCAGAACCTCGACCTCGAGAACAAGATGAACATACTCTCGGGCTACATACGCGCGCTGTTCAGCGACAGCACGCAGCACGGACGCATTGACCATCTCTTCCGCGTCATGAACGAGGTGAACCCCGGCGAGCCGCAGATACACGCGCTCAACGCCATCTTCCTGGCACAGACCAAGCGCCCGGCCGAAGCCGCCGAGCAGGCAGGCTACGCACTCGACCTCGACCGGGACAACGCCGAGCTCTGGAGCCTCAACATCCAGCTGCAGAACGAATGCGGCAACGACTCGGCCGTTATCGACCTCTCGCGCCGCGGCGCCCGCCACTTCCCGGAATCATTCTACTTTCCCCTGGTCGGCAGCGGCAAATTCTTCACCATGGGCGACTACGCGGGCGCGCGGGCCATGCTCGACAGCTTCGACATCGCCTATCTGGAGACGCCCGAGGACCTCAGCACCTACTGGACGCTGCGCGGCGACGCCGGCCAGCATCTGGGCGACAGCGACAGCACCGTCACGTATTACGAACGCGCCGTCACGCTCAACCCGCACAACTACGGAGCGATGAACAACTTCGCCTACTATCTCGCCGAGAACGACACGCTCCTGGACCGCGCGGAACACTACGCGGCGCTTGCCGTCAAGAACGAACCCGAAAGCGAGACCTACCTCGACACATACGCCTGGGTCTTCTTCCGCAAGAAGGAATTCACCCTGGCGCGCCGCTACATCGACGCCGCGCTGCGACTGATGCGCATCGACCCTGCCGACCCTGCCGCAGGGCAGCAGCCGGCGCCTGAAGGCGGCGACGATGACAACGTCCGCGACATCGAGCTGTCAGGAGAGATATTCGACCACGCCGGCGACATTTACTTCATGTGCGGCGAACGGCGCCTGGCGGTGGAGTTCTGGCAGGAGGCCCGCAAACTCATGCCCGACAACGCACTGCTGCGCAAAAAGACCGAACACAAAACCATCTTCTTTGAATGAGACACGCTTTCATCATAGCCGCACTCGCCCTGACGCTCGGCGCCTGCTCCACACAGCGCCGCAGCGCTGACACCACGCAAACCGTCACACCCACGGACGCCGTGCAGACTCCCGCAGCACAGACCACACCCGGGAGCGAGCCGCACGCGCGATTCACAGCCATGACAAGCGCCTACGGCCTCTGGCAGGACGTGCAGATGCCGGTGCGCGCCACCATCCGTTCGCCGTTCTCCATCTCGGCCTCGGGACGCCTCACAATGGTGCAGGGCAAGCTCATACACATCAGTGTGCGCCTGCTCGGCATGGAGGTGGCCGTAATGCAGGTGACGCCCGACAGCGTCTTCGTGGTCGACAAGTTCCATCGCTACCTCATAGCCGAGCCCACCGAAAAACTTACGGCCCGCACCGGCCTGACCGTCGGCGACATGCAGAATGCTCTGCTGGGCCGCGCATTCCTGCCCGGACAGGGCGCCGCCACGGCCTCCATGAGCAGCCGGCTGACACTCGGCGAGGAAGACGGCATGCTCTCCATCGCGCCAGCCGACGCACCCGCCGGCTATACATGGCGCATGCACGCCGCCACCCTCGACGACGGACGCGTGGCCCTCGCAGACCTGACGGTGAGCGTGGACGGTCAGGCGCCGGCAACAGCCGCTTATACTCCCGCCGCACAGCTCTCGCCCATCGGCGCCATAGCCACGGCCGTGGACCTGCGCGCATCCGTGGCAGGCAAGAAAATCGACGCCCGTCTGAGCTACACCGCCGACCAGGCGCGATGGAACACGGGCACGACGCCGTCGCTGCCATCGCTGCGCGGCTATACGCGCGTCAGCGCCGCCACGTTGCTCAAGTCGGGCTTCCTATGATACTGATTTTCCATACTTTATAAACCTGATTCAATCACATTATTCAACCACATTTCACTCATGAAAAAAATAATCCTTTCGGCTGTCGCCGCAGCATGCGCCCTCAGCGCCTCGGCAATCGGACCAAACATCTTCAACCATCTCGGCGCAAGCGTCGGCGTAGGTACCACCGGCATCACCATCGATGTCGCAACTCCCATCACCGGCTTCGTGCAGATGCGCGCCGGTGTCGACATCATGCCCGGCATCACCTTCAATGCCGATGCCGATTTCAACTACTACATCCCCACCACGCCGGAGGCTCAGCAAGGCGAAATGAGCCTGAAAGGCGACCTCGGCCGCACACAGGGCCATGTCATTTTCAACGTATACCCCATACCCAAATGCGGTCTGTTCGTTGCTGCCGGCGGCTATTTCGGTGGCAAGAAGCTGCTCAAAATCACCGGTCACAGCGACGAACTCGCCGACTATGCCGGTGTATCCGGCCAGACCTCCGGCAGCGTCATCATCGGCGACTACGAGATTCCGGCCGACAAGGACGGTAACGTCAGCGGCGGTCTGCGCGTGAAGTCGTTCCGCCCCTATCTCGGCATCGGCTGGGGTCGCGCCATTCCCGGAAAGCTCCTCAACTTCCAGACAGAACTCGGCGTACAGTTCGAGGGCAAGCCGGAGGTCTACACCGACCACGGCACACTGCGTGTCAGCGAACTCGAGGAAGACAACAACACATTCAACAAAGTACGCAAATACCTCAAGGTATATCCGCAGCTCACATTCCGCCTCGGCTTCCGCGCTTTTTAACGCATTTGGACGTTAACAAGTTAAAAAGTCAAAGGAGTTAAAGAAGTTAAGAGAATAGCAGGATGGCGCTCGCCGGGCTATTCTCTTAACTTTTTCAACTTTTTCCCTTATAACTACTTGATTCCCTATATTTGTTTTGTCATCCGACATAATATACATAACTTTGCATCAGACTACAGCGTCACAAATAAATCTTGCTTACAGCCATGAAAGTCAGAAATATAATTTCCATTGGTTTTATAATCGGAACCATTTTATCTTCTGCTGCACAAAAAATAGGTTTTGCCTATGATGCCGTCGGCAATAGAATCAAACGTGAGATTGTAGTCAGTCGTGATTTAAAGAAAAACAACAGAACGGCAGAAAATGATGCCTCGTTTTATGACACTTTAGAAAATAAAACAATCCGAATCACACGTACTTCCTCGAATACAATTGTAGTCAGCATCCTTAATTTTGACTCCAAAGATGCAGGATTCGTTGATCTCTGTTCAATAAATGGAATGCGAGTATATTTACAGAATCTGCCTGCTTCCGAAATTAATATTAATATGGGAAGTATGCCTTCCGGACTGTATATTTTAAGAGTTCAGATTAATGACAACTCTACAACATGGAAAATTTCTAATAATTGACTATCATGGGTTCGATTTCAAGAATAATGGCACTTGTATTGTTGGCAGCTGAGCCGTTTATAGTCCTCTCGCAGACCCAGACGGACGGCAATGATACTGAAACAGACTCAGAATCAATCATCAGAAATGATTCCACTAAACTTGTCATAGACCCGGATACTCCCTCAATAGAACTGCCGGTACCTCGTGTAGACCCGGAGAATCCCGATATACCTGATGTACAGGAAAATGAAGCGGTGGGTACTTCCAATGGAAGCTTCTCGGTAAATGCGTCAGGTGCTGCGGAATATGCGATAGCAATAAATTGCCCTTATGGAGGAAGTCTTACACCTCAGGTCAGTCTTGTCTATAATAGTCAGAATGCAGCATATGGTCTCGCCGGTTATGGCTTTACTTTGAATGGTATCTCAGCGATCACCAGAGGAGAAAAAACGCTATACAACAATCACGGAAGTATCAAAGGTGTAAATTATGATTCGGATGACAATCTTTTTCTTGACGGCTCACGCCTTGTCCTGATGACCGGGAGCGCCTTTCAAGATGGTGCCACCTACTGTCTTGAGGGTGACCCCTATACAAAAATAATTGTTCACGGTTCATATGACGACACTACCTCAAACACATGGTTTGAGGTGAAATCCTCCGACGGCACGACCTATTATTATGGCAGCGAACTCAATGGTCGTATTTCGTGTGAGAATAACGCAGGGGAGGAATGCATCGCCTCATGGTATGTGAACCGGATGGAAGATACATACGGCAATTATGTCACATATGGGTACACCATTCGCAATTATTATGCGTACCCGGCTGTTATTTCCTATGGGATGAATTCCAATAGGAGCCGTGGGATTGTAAACAAGATATTATTTGAATATGAGAGTCTTGGCGACAATTCAAGTATATTTAATATCGGAGGACAAAAAGGAAAGATAGACCAATGCATTTCCTCCATTGTCACAACGAGCAACAGCGCAGTGTATCGCAGATACAACCTGACCTATAACCACAATTCGGATTTCAGCTCATGTGCATATAGCCGGCTGATTCGGTTGCAGGAAGAAAACGGCAGCGGAGAGAAACTCAAGCCTGTCAGTTTTTTATGGAGCGAAGTCCACGCTGGCAATGTGACAAGCTCTCAAATCGCAATTCCCACTACTGAAGACAACAGTCTGGTAACCGAACTTGATAAAACCTTTTTTGCTGCGGATCTTAACGGCGACGGAGTCAGCGATATTATCAGAGTATCACCCGTAAAAGTGACCTATTACACCGGTTCGGGAAGCTCCGCATGGAACAACGAGACGAGGGTGTATATCAGCAGAAGCACAATGTCGAATTCCGGGGAAGTCTCATATCAGAACCCGGTTGTCTTCACGTTGCCCTCGTCCATATCCATGACGGATATCCAATACACCATGGGAGGCTGTTCTCTTTTGGATATTGACGGCGACGGATATAACGACCTCATCATACCATACCATGACTACACTAAAGGCCAGTGCAATGATGCTGTGTTTTACATAATCATGGGCAGCGATGTCAAAACAGGTACCGGAGGCCGGGCGAAGTTTTTCCGGATACCGCTGAAGTCGGCCAGTCAGCATCCCCTGTTCATCACCTCCGACATCGACAGAGACGGCAAGGATGATGTAGTATATGTAGAGCAGGAAAAGACCGGCGAAGTCTATTCTGCCGGAGTGGTAAGAATAAAGGACGGCTTAACGGTCAGCAATCAGCAATTTTCCGTAGCCCTGCCGAAGCAACCGAAACGATTGTTCTGCGGCGACTACAACAATGACGGCCTTTCAGACATCATTCTACTTTATGAGGGCGGTTACAAAATCTACTTCAACAGCGGCGGAACTGAATCAAGCAGCAAATATACCGAAACAAATTCCTTCACCGGAACAGGCCTATGCGACCAATGGCGCATACAACAAGGCGATTTTGACGGCGACGGTCTGATAGATTTTGTATATAACGTTTCCGGCGAGACATTCCTTTGGATAGCCCGCAATAACGGCGACGGCACCTTCAGCAGCTGCAAGTCTGATGACATAGGGATTCAGGACCGTGCATCATCAAAAGATGACACCCGTTTCTCCATTATGGTGTACGACATTGACCGCGACGGCAGGTCTGATGCGTTCATCTGTAAGGCCGTATACGGCTACCCGGATTCACCTCTATTAAAAAATGAATATAGGAACACTCAGGTCAGATGGATGTATTCGGACGGCAACACCCTCCGGCTTAAGAACAGCAATAAAAAAAGCCGAGAGAATGATGCCGACGAAAAGTCTATTTTCATAGGCGATTTCAACGGCGACGGGCATATAGAGCTGGCCAATTACGGCAGCCGCCTAAACACCACCGATGACAGTTTCGAGGAAAACAGACTTTTCATATACGGAAACGCTAACCACAACTCCAATACCGGAAGAATAACCCGCATAACCGATGGTCTTGACAACAGAATTGACATAAAGTACTCATATGCAACCAGTCCTGACGTGTATTCGCGGGGGATGTCAACCTCAGGACAATATCCTGTAAACACATATACGTTGCCTCTGTCTGTGGTAAAAAACGTCACATCCTCCAACGGCGTAGCCGGAAGTCAGACCCACCTATACTCATACCGGGATTTTAAAATTCACATGACCGGTGGCGGCCCACTCGGTTTTGCCGAATACTCGTGCATAAATACGACTACCTGCGAACAATCGCATACGGCAGTCACAAAATGGGACACCAGAAGATGGATTCCTACAGAGGTCCGAACTATAAATAATATCGGCGGCAAATCCTCCACCTCACTCACGACATACAAAATCGTGAATATTTACGACACCTATTTTGCGTATGAGGCGAACGGAACCGTTACTGATATGGACGGCAATTCCGTAACTACCATCAGCAACTACGATCTGTCCAAAGGCGTGCTGCTTGACAAGACGGCGCAGAACGATGGCGACAATATGTATAAAAAAGTCGCGTATTCAGGCTATGAAAAGCATGGCGGTCGATGGCTTCCGACTACTATGACCCTGACGCAGAAACATGCCGACGACGCATCCGCATATACTTCCAAAATCCGGTATAGCTATGATGACAAAGGCAATACTCTCACGACAATAGCCAATTACGGGACAGAGCACGCGCTTACCACCACCTGCACATACGACATATACGGCAACACTTTGACCGGAGTCACTACAGGCAAAGGTATAAACGCTGTCAAAAAAATCAATGAATATGATTCCAGCGGCCGATATGTCGTAAAAACCTATACAGCCCCGGAGTCGGCAGTATATACTTATACATACGATACCTGGGGAAATATATTGAGCGAAAGCGATGCCACCAATCCCGACGGTATACTGACCACAACCCATACCTACGACACCTGGGGACGGCGTACAACCACATTGGCCCCCGACGGGACAGAATCGACTTACAGAACAGGCTGGGGCGAAAGTAATGATAAAAAATATTACACTTTTACCTCAACCAAGGGCTCTCCGTGGGTTCTGACATGGTACGATAACGCAGGCCACGAAGTGCGCCAGGAAACTTTCGGACCCATGAATGTGCTGATAAGCCGGGAGACTTCATACTACGCCCGGGGGCTTGTGTATGAGATAAAACAGACAAACGGCAGGTTTAAGCAGACAGAGAGTATTTATTATGATGAATTGGGCCGTGTGGAATGCCGCGAGCTGAGTTCAGGTAAAGAAACAACGTATTCCTATGGCAACAGGAGTGTCACTACCACAAGCGCCGGACGTAGCCACACCCAGACCGTCGATGCATGGGGCAATGCACGAACTTCTGTAGATGCAATCGGGGGCGAAGTGAGCTACACCTACAGCTCTAACGGCCAGCCGACGGCTATCACTTCAAACGGATCGACCGTCACCATGACGTATGATGAGGCAGGCAACCGTATATCCATGACCGATCCCGATGCCGGCACAACCACCTACGAATACGCTGCGGACGGCAGACTAATCAAACAGACCGACGCAAAGGGCGTAGAGACCGTCAATACCTACGACGAACTGGGACGCCTTTCCACCACGTCTGTCGGAAACAATACCATTGTAAATACCTACGGAACATCAGGCAACAGCAACCTGAGGCTCATTAAAACGGAAATGAGCGACAAATCCATAGAATATACTTACGACAATCTTGGGCGTATGAAAAGCGCTGTCCGTCGGATGCCGGGCAACAACATGCTCATGTACATCTATAACTATAACAGCCAAAACAAGCTGTCATCCATAGTTTATCCCGGATTTCTCCTCGTCAATTATACTTATGATGACTACGGATTCGTCACTGAAATCAAGACTTCAAACAAAAAAATATTCGAACTGAAAAAATACACAGGACTCGAATTCAAGTCTGCGTTCATGGATCAAGTGACACTCACAAGAACGTACGATTCCAACGGATACGAGAGTAGCCGCAGACTTGACGGCAGTATTCTAGCAAATACAGAAGTACACCCTGTTCTTCCTCCTAATTCCTCCAACGGCATTCTCACCGCCAACAATCAGACTATATTCGAGCGTGCCACTATGGTTGACAAGGTCGATTCGAAGTACGATCCCCTCACCGGCAATCTTCTCTCGCGCAAAAGACACGGAGCAACCGGCACTCTCCAATTCAGCTACGACGACCTTGACAGACTGGTGTCGGTAGACAATGTTATAACGACATCCGGCCTGAACGCGACTAAAAACATCATGAGCATCAGTTACGAGCCAAACGGTAACATCGCGTCCAAAACCGGAATCGGGGATTACAGTTACAACGAAGAGTTCAGACCGCATGCTGTGATGGCGGTAGACAATACCTCAAAGAAAATACCGACCGAAGCTCTTGTCACCACATTCAACGACTTCGGAAAAATACAGACTATCGAGGACGAAAGTTGCGGACGCAGGATGGATTTCAGCTACGGTCCCGACCTCCAGCGCTGGACCTCCACACTTTCGTCCAACGGCAAGGACTCCATCTCCACGGTCTATGCCGGCAATTATGAAAAGATTACTGAAAACGGCGTCACCCGAGAGTTCTACTATCTTGACGGCAGCGCTATAATTGTAAGGGAAAACGGACGTCGGCAGTGTTATTTTGCATTCACCGACAATCAGGGCAGCCTGCTGTCGGTAGTGGATTCAGTCGGCAATAAGGTATTCGATGCCTCTTACGATGCGTGGGGACAACAAACTGTCACACTAAACAAAATAGGGTTGCGCCGCGGCTACACCGGTCATGAGATGCTGCCGGACTTCGGCATCATCAACATGAACGGACGCCTGTACGACCCGCTGTTGGGCCGCTTCTTCAGTCCTGACAACTATGTTCAGCTTCCGGGCTTCACACAGAGCTACAACCGATACAGCTATTGCCTTAACAACCCTCTTAAATATACCGACCCCTCCGGCCAACTTTTCGGCATAGATGACGCCTTCATTGCCTTCTCTATTTTCAGTGCCGCAAACAGCATGATTCATGCAGGCGCCTCAGGGGGCAACATATGGCGTGCCGGTATCTCCAGTCTCATCTCGTCGGCGGCATCTATAGGAATAGGCAAATTGTTTGGCGAAGTCGGTACAGTAGGCCACGAACTGTTGCGTGCAGGAGCGCACGGACTTGCTGGGGGCGTATGTGGATTGCTGAACGGAGGAGGATTCGGCAGTGGGTTTGCCTCTGGAGCAGTATCGTCGGGCATGGAGTCATATACTCAACTTGCAAAGATGCCATTAACACTGAGGATTCTTTCATCAACAGCGATTGGTGGAACCTCTGCATGGCTTGTAGGAGGAGATTTCATTTCTGGAGCATTTAACGGCTTAAATGTTGCATTATTGAATTTCGAAGAAGATAAAAGTGCCCCATTGTATTATAACAATAAGGGTGAATTATATGGTGATCTTCAGGAAATTGTATGCATTGGTTATGCACCTATTTCAATGAAACAGAATCCTGTCAAAAAACCCATACCAATTACTCCCAATAAGACAAATGATTCTTGTGATAGCATGGGATGGGGCTTTTGTATTGAATTTGCTGCCGGAGCAAATGATGTTACAGATGCATTTGGAAGTGCTTTGAAACGATATAGTGGCAATTCCACATACAGCAGCAATGGTGAATTGGTATTTAGGGAAAGGACTGTTCGTGCAGTTCGTGGAAGAAAAAACATGAATGTTATCAGATTAGAAAAAGTTGGTAAAAATATTACTAATTTTACTAGAAAAAGCACTGCGTTAATTGGGATAGTTCAAATATCTGATGCGTATCATACCGATATGGTATTGTCTAGAATTCAAGGTCACAACAACTACTATAATACCGTTCGGACTGTATCCCAATTAGTTTGCGGATACTTCGGCTCTGAATTTGGATTTAGTACTGGCGGATTCATAGGATCTATCGGCGGTCCAGCAGGATCAATCGTTGGCGCTACTTCGCTAGGAATATATTTTGGATATAAAGGCGATGAGATTGGAGGATATATTGTAGATAAATTATATGGAAAATAATTATAAAAAATGATTAGAACTAAATTCAAATATTTTCTGAATGCTGTATTCTATTGCGTGTACAATAAAATCACGACGTTTGATTCGTATTTAAGCAAGATTATATACGCCATTCTATCTCCTATTGCAAAATACCTGTACCCTAAGAAATTTCGTGACACATTTTTCCGTCTAAAGGCAGGAAAAGACAAGGATTTTAACAGTTTTCGCATAAATCATAATATTAATACCGCAAAAGATATTATATGGATTCTTTTTATCTGCTACATGTTTTTTTTCTCATCTGTTTTGTATGCACTTGCAACATTACTTTATAACAATACTAATCAGTTTATACGCTTTTTAATAATATCAATTCCTATTTTACTTGGATATATGCCCATTGAAAAATCTATTTTCTCACATAATCAGTATCTCTATTTTTTCAACCAATTTGAGAAGAACGATAGCACTTGGCACAGAAAATGGAATCGAATCACCACACTCGTTTTTTGTGGTGGTCTGATAATGTTTATTTTGGGATTCGTAGCGATGAACATAATCTGGAACTTATAATCCTATTATACATTCTACCATAATCTATATGCAATGTGGTTGAAATTCACATATTTTCTGAATGCAGTGCACTACTGCATGTGGCGTAGTGAGATAAAACAACAAAATTTCGTAAACAAGACAGTTACACCTATTATTTCACTCTTAGTGAAATCCTTTTCAACTAAAAATTTCCAAGAGAGGTTTTTCACTCGTCAGACAGTTGGACTAAAAAAATATGATGAATGGAGAATCAACAAAAAAACTGGCCTCCATATTGCTGAAGCCAACCATTGGTTCGGCTATCTGTATTCATGCTATCCGGGGTATATCAGCTTTATCCTTTTGGCTCTCACAATGAGATATATTCATGACATGTATTTTGTTGTACTATTGGTTGTAGGACTACCGATAGGTATATTCTACATTCCCGCCTATAAAGCTGTGTTTTATAAAGACCGCTATCTTGAATATTTCAAGAAGTTTGAGAAAGAAGATGAGCGATGGCACAAAAAATGGAGTCGTATAACTACAACTTTATGTATCGGTGCCATCTTAATGTCATTGTTGGGTCTCGCTTCAATGTTCTTTATATGTATTTATTTTGACTTATAATTCTCCGTATTTACAGCCATGACTGGGAAAACGTTTGAATATTTTCTGAATGCAATTTTCTATTGCATATGGATAAAGAGCGAACGTTTTGATTCGCGATTTGAATTATGGATAGAACGGTTAATAGCTCCTATTGTTAACTTTATTCCTAAATATTTATACCCAAAGAAACTTAAAAAGAAATATTACCGGAATAAGGTACTAAATAAAAAGAGAATGAATGATTTCCGGCATAACAGAAAACATGGAACTCATATGGAATCTGCAAAAGATTTATTTGGTAATTTTTTCACCGGTTATTTTTTATTTGCCACTATTATATTTTATTGTTGCCTATTTCTATGTGGTTTATCAAATGAATTTATAACCATAGGTATATCCATTATATTCCTAAGATTGTGCTATATACCCATTAATAAAATGGTATTCTCCAATTATAAATATCTTGAGTACTTCAAACTGTTTGAGAAAAACGATGAGCAATGGCACAAAAAATGGAGCCGTATCACAACCGCCTTCTGCATCGGCGCAATAATATTGTTTTTTGCAGGACCATTCACAGGGATAGCCTTACTGATTCTTTTGGATTGAAAGATATGCAGAGAACGATTATAATGTGTTTTTGCATAGGCATAATCTACCTAAACGCCTACCGACATCGGGAGCCCGCGGAGCGCGGCGGGCTCCCGTAAATTGTATCCTGTTAGCTATTAAAACGATTCGCTGGATAGTTACGATTTTGGATAGGAAAGTTAAAAGAGTAAAGAGGTTAAGAGAATAGTACGGCGAGCGCCATACTGCTATTCTCTTAACTTTTTAACTTTTTCCCTTTTTCACTCCGCCTCGCGGGGCAATTTTTATTTGCATCTGTAAATTTTTTTGTTTGTAGATGTAAATTTTATCGCTTTTTTTGGCTAACTTTGAGGGCCGGATAACGGCTACGCGCGCACGCAACACCATTATGCTATGAATCAGGAAGTTTACCACATACCGGCACTCTTGCCTCAGACCATCGCGGCCCTCGACATCAAGCCGGGGGGCACATACGTTGACTGCACCTACGGAGGCGGCGGTCACTCGGCGGCGATTCTGAATGCGCTCGGACCGGACGGCCGCCTCTACGGCTTCGACCAGGACGAGGATGCCGTGCGCCGTGCGCCGGCACGTGGCGACGCACGCTTCACGATGGTCTACGGCAACTTCCGCTTCCTCGGCAACTTCCTGGAATACTACGGCGTGGACAGCGTGGACGGCATACTCGCCGACCTCGGCGTGAGCTTCCACCACTTTGACGACCCTGAGCGCGGCTTCTCGTTCCGCTGGGAGGGCGCGCTGGACATGCGCATGAACCGCCGCGGAGGCCGTTCGGCGGCCGACCTGCTCGCCACAGCCCCGCCCGAGGAGCTGGCACGCATATTCCGCCTCTACGGCGAGCTGCGCCAGGCCCCGAGGCTGGCCGCCGCCATCGTGCGCGAGCGCGAGGCCGGTCGGCCGGTGCTCACCGTCGAGGCGCTCCGCGCCCTGGCCGAACCCATGCTCAATCCGCGCCAGGCCAAGAAAGAGATGGCACAGCTGTTTCAGGCGCTCCGCATCGAGGTCAACGACGAGCTGGGCGCCCTGCGCTCGCTGCTGCGTCAGGCCCTGGAGGCGCTCGCTCCCGGCGGACGCCTCGCCGTCATCACCTACCACTCGCTGGAGGACCGCCTCGTCAAGAACTTCATGCGCACCGGCAACCTCGACGGCGAGGAGCAGAAGGACTTCTTCGGCCGTTCGCTGGCGCCCATGCGTCTGCTCACGTCGAAACCCGTCGTCCCCGACGACGCCGAGATACTCGCCAACCCCCGCAGCCGCAGCGCCAAGCTGCGCGTGGCTGAGAAAAACACACCGCAAGCATCATGAAACTCCAGGGCATAAAAATCAGCAAGGACGGCACACGGAAGCTCGCCACACAGGCCGACGACATCATCCACGGACGATTCATCACCAGCCGCCTGTTCAAGCGCTACTTCTTCGGCGTGCTTTTGGCCGTGGCTCTCATCATGATGAGCATCTCCGTACGCTACGACTGCACCACGGGCATGGAGACCATAGCATCGCTGCGCACGCGCCTGGAAGTGGTGCGCACCGAGCTGCAGCGCGAGCGCTCGGCCTACATGAGCTCCACCCGCGAGTCGGCCATGCAGCAGCGCGTCGACTCGCTCGGCCTGGGCCTCGGCATCCAGCAACGTCCTCCCTTCAAAATCTCCCCTGACCATGAGCAATAAAAAGACACCGGCCGGCAGCAACCGCCGCGCACGCATCATCCTTAATCTCAGTATCGTCATCCTGTGTGTCACCCTCATGTCGGCGGCGATAGTGTTCATGCTCGTCAACACCACGGTCATCAACGCCGAGGCATGGAACGCCAAGGGACAGCGGCAGCTCGACACCATCACGCCCATACAGCCCCTGCGCGGCGACATCCTCGCCTGCGACGGCTCCATTCTCGCCACCAACCTCAACTACTACGACGTCAGCATCGACTTCCGCACCAAGCGCTTCTGGATACGCCAGTACGTGCAGAGCCTCGACTCCCTGGCCGACACTCTCGCCGTCTACTTCCCCACGCGCACGCGCAAGGAGTGGAAGGACTACCTCTCCGAGCCGCTGGCCGTGCCCAAGTCGGAGCGCAAAGGCACCTTCCGCCTGGCCCGCAACGTGCCCTACGACCTGGCCCAGCGCGTCAAGACCTTCCCCTTCTTCCGCCGCACGCGCAACGCCAACCGCACGGGGCTGAAGATAGAGCCGGTGCTGCGCCGCATGTATCCCTACGGCGACATGGCGCGCCTGAGCGTGGGACGCGTGGGCTACATTCCAGGCAAGGAAGACGGCCAGCACGGCATCAGCGGACTGGAACAGGCGCTCGACACCCTGCTCTACGGCAAGCCGGGACGCGCCAAGCGTGTGCTCTTCACCAGCCGCGTGGCCAAATGGCCCATCGAGCAACCGCAGCACGGCTACACCGTCACCACCACCATCGACATCACCATGCAGGACATCCTTGAGAGCGAGCTCGGCGAGATGCTCGTCAAGAGCAACGCCGACTGGGGCACAGCCATGATTATGGAAGTGGCTACCGGCGACATCAAGGCCATCTCCAACCTGGAGCGCGACTCCCTGCATCAGGGCCGGTACGTCGAGGCCATGAACCGCGCCGTCCTCGCCTACGAGCCGGGGTCGGTCATGAAGACAATCTCGATGATTGTGGCCCTGCGCAAGGGCTACGCCCTGCCTCTCGACCGCACCATGCCCATAGGCCACAGCTTCGCCTACAAGGGCGGCAAAGCCATACACGACACCCACTCGCCGGCCTATCTCCCCGTCAGCCGCTTTCTGGAGTACAGCTCCAACATCGGCATGACAAAGCTCGTGGCAACGCAGTACGAGAGCAACCCCAACGGCTTCCGCGAGGACCTGAGGGAGATAGGCTTCTTCGACCGCTTCGGCACGGGCATAGCCCGCGAGAGAAAGCCCTACGTGCCCACCGTCGAGAATCTGCCGCGCGGACTCGTGGCCCTCTCGCGCATGACATTCGGCTACTCCACCATGATACCGCCTCTGTACACCTGCGCCATGTACAACGCCGTCGCCAACGACGGCCGCTTCGTGCGTCCGCGTCTGGTAAAGGCGCTCCGCAGCTACGACGGCCGCGACAGCATCATTCCCGTCAGCTATGTGCGCGACAGCATCCTCTCGCGCGATCAGGCCCGCATGCTGCGCGACATGCTCAAGCAGGTGGTATGGGGCGAGGGAGGCACCGCCAAGTTCCTCCGCGACAAGACCATCACCATCGCCGGCAAGACGGGCACAGCCAAAATCGTCAACGAACTGCGTCCCGGCGAGAAGCGCGACAGCATCACGGGCCCCGACGGCATAAAGCGCCCGAAGCCGATGGGCTACAAGGAGGGACACTACCGCGTGGCTTTCTGCGGCTTCTATCCCGCCGAGAAGCCCAAATTCACCTGCATCGTCGTCATCAGCGACCCGCGGCCGCCGCTGCACGGACCTGCCGCAACGGCCGGCGCCGTGCTCAAGAACACAGCTCTCAAGCTCTACGCCCGCGGCTACCTCGACAACTACGCCGACATCACCGAAAACGCGCCCGACAACGCCGGACGCCCCACCCTCTACGCCACCTTCCGCAAGGAGCGCTCGTTCAACATCCACCGGTACCTCGACATGGAGAGCGCGGCCATCATCCGCAACCCGCAGGCCGCCGTCGCAGCAGGTGCGGTGCCGGACGTGACCGGCCTCGGCGTGCGTGAGGCCGTGGTGCGCCTGGAGGAGGCCGGCTACAATGTGGCCTTCGACGGCATAGGCTACGTCACCGAGCAGACACCTCCCGCGGGCTCTCCGGCCAAGGCGGGCCAAAGGGTACGACTGAAACTGAAACAGATATGACCAAGATTCTCAACGAACTCATCCGGGAGCTGCCCGCAGGCAGCTACACCATACAGGGCGACCCCTCGGTCGCCCTCTCCGGCATTGCGGCCGACTCGCGCAAGGTCGGCCCGGGCATGTGCTTCGTGGCTGTGAACGGCACCGCCGTCGACGGCCACCGCTTCATTCCCGCCGCCATAGAGGCCGGAGCCGCAGCCGTGGTATGCGGTGCCGCTTACCGTCTGCCCGAGGGCTGCGACGCCGCCGGATGCGCCATCGTGCGCGTGGCCGACACCGCCGAGGCGCTCGGCATCCTGGCGTCGGCATGGCACGGCCACCCGTCGCGCCGCCTAACGCTCGTAGGCGTCACCGGCACCAACGGCAAGACCACCATCGCCACCCTGCTCTACGACATGGCGCGCCTGCGCGGACAGCGCGCCGGGCTGCTGAGCACAGTAGTCAACCGCATCGACGACCGGGCCGTGCCCTCCACCCACACCACTCCCGACCCGCTGGAGCTGAACGCGCTGCTGGCCGAGATGGTGGAAGCCGGATGCACCTTCGCCGCCATGGAGGTGAGCAGCCATGCATGCGCGCAGAAACGCATCGCCGGACTGCGCTTCGCCGGCGGCGTGTTCACCAACCTGACGCGCGACCACCTCGACTATCACAAGACATTCCAGGCCTACCTCGAAGCCAAGAAGAGCTTCTTCGACGCTCTGCCCGCCGACGCCTGGGCCCTTGTCAACGCCGACGACAGCCATGCGCGCATCCTCGTGCAGAACACGCGCGCACGCGTGAACACCTACAGCCTGCGCTCCCCGGCCGACTTCCGCGGGGCAGTGGTGGAGAATCACCTTGACGGCCTGCTGATGCGCATCGACGGCCGGGAGGTGCAGACGCGCTTCGCCGGACGCTTCAACGCCTCCAATCTCCTCGCCGTCTACGGCGCGGAACGCCTCCTGGGCACCCCGCAGATGGAGGCTCTGACAGCACTGAGCGTACTGCATCCGGTGGCCGGACGCTTCCAGACCTTCCACGGCGCCGGCATCACGGCCATCGTGGACTATGCGCACACGCCCGACGCGCTCGTCAACGTGCTCGACACCATCCGCGAGGCGGCGGGTCCGGCGGCAGGCATCATAACCGTGTGCGGCTGCGGAGGTGACCGCGACCACGGCAAGCGGCCCATGATGGCCGCCGAGGCCGCAGCGCGCTCCACCCACCTCATAATCACCAGCGACAATCCGCGCTCGGAGGACCCCGCCGCAATCGCCGCCGACATGCTCGCCGGTCTGGACGACGACGCCCGCACCCGCTGCGAGGTAGTGCTCGACCGCGCCGAAGCCATCAGCCGCGCGATAACCGCCGCCCAACCCGGCGAGGTAGTTCTCATCGCGGGCAAGGGCCACGAGGACTATCAGATAATAGGCAGCGAGCGACGCCATTTCGACGACCGCGAACAAGTGGCCGGCGCGTTGCGCGAAAAAAGTTTATAGTTTATAGTTTATGGTTTAAAGTTTAAGAAGTTAAAAAGTTAAGATAATAGCTCGTCTAACTCCACACTCCTAACTCCGCACTCCTAACTCAAAATGTTATACTACCTCTTTGAACACCTCCAGGACTCAGGACTCCCCGGCGCACGCCTGATGACCTACCTCACATTCCGTTCCGGCGCCGCGTTTGTCCTTGCGATGCTCCTCGCCATCTTCGCCGGCCGGGCCATCATCAACCGTCTGCAGCGAATGCAGATAGGTGAAATCATACGCGACCTCGACCTCGAAGGACAGCTCGCCAAGCGCGGCACCCCCACCATGGGCGGCATCATCATCATCATGGCAATACTCGTGCCGTGCCTGCTCGTGGGCAACCTCGCCAATCCCTATATGTGGCTCATGCTCGTGTCCACGCTGCTGCTCGGCGCCATCGGCTTCATCGACGACTACAAGAAGTTCAGCCGCCACAACAAGGACGGCATACAGGGCAAGTACAAGATCTTCGGACAGGTGGGCGTGGCAGTGCTCGTGGCCGCCACGATGTACCTCAGCCCCGGCATGGTGACCGTACAGAACACGGAAGTCATCAGCTCCGAGACACAGCGTGTGGAGGAGGTCGTATACAGCTCCACTCCCGAGAAATCGCCGCAGACCACCATACCCTTCATCAAGAACAACAACTTCAACTACTCCTGGCTCACGGGATGGATGGGACGCCACGCCGAGACCGGCGGCTGGATAGTATTCTTCCTCGTCGTCATCTTCATCGTCACGGCCACCAGCAACGGCGCCAACCTCAACGACGGCCTGGACGGCATGTGCGCCGGACTCAGCGCCATCGCCGGCGTGGCTCTCGCCGTCATGGCCTACCTCGGCGGCAACATCATCTACTCGGCCTACCTCAACATCATGTACATCCCGGCCAGCGGCGAGCTCGTGGTGTTCATGGCGGCCTTCATCGGCGCCCTCGTCGGATTCCTGTGGTACAACGCGAGCCCGGCGCAGGTATTCATGGGCGACACCGGCTCGCTCACGCTCGGCGGCATCATCGCCGTCTTCGCCATACTCATCCACAAGGAGCTGCTGCTGCCCATACTTGTGGCGCTCTTCTACATCGAGGACCTTTCCGTGGTGCTCCAGGTGGCCTACTTCAAGCGCACGGGCGGAAAACGCATCTTCCGCATGAGTCCCCTGCACCACCACTTCCAGAAGCCCGGCGACGGCTCGTGGCCGGCACTGCTCCAGTGGCCCCGCCGGGCCATACCCGAAGCCAAGATTGTGACGCGCTTCTGGATTATAGGCATCATTCTCGCTGCAATCACATTCGTTACTCTCAAAATACGATGAAAAAGAAATTAGTGGTACTCGGCGCCGGAGAGAGTGGCACAGGCGCCGCCATCCTGGCTAAGGACAAGGGCTACGACGTGCTGCTCAGCGACAGCGGTACCATAAGCCCCGCCTACGAGGAGACACTGCGCCGCGAGGGCATAGCCTTCGAGCAGGGCGCACACACACTCAGGGACATACTCGCCGCCGACGAGATTGTGAAGAGTCCGGGCATCCCGGAGTCGGCACCCGTCATGAAGGCTATCCGCGAAGCCGGCATCCCCGTCATCAGCGAGATAGAGCTGGCCGGACGCTACCTGCCCGAAGGCTCACGTACCATATGCATCACCGGCAGCAACGGCAAGACCACCACGACCATGCTCACCTGCCACCTGCTGCGCACGGCGGGCATAGACGCATCCACCGCCGGCAACATAGGACGCTCGCTCGCCCTCCAGGTGGCGCGCGAGCCCCACAGCGTCTACGTAGTGGAGCTAAGCAGCTTCCAGCTCGACAACATGTACGAATTCCGTGCCGACACGGCCGTGATAATGAACATAACGCCCGACCATCTCGACCGCTACGACCACAAGATGGCAAACTATATCGCCGCCAAGATGCGCATAGTGCGCAACCAGCGTCCTGAGGATGCGTTCATCCACTGGGCCGACGACCCTGTGGTAAGTGTCGAGCTGACCGAAGGCCGCGCCGCCACACCGGCGCGCGACCTCGTGTTCACAGCCGCCGACAATCCCGCAGCCGCGGCATACGTGGACGGCGACGGCATGCTCGTGCTGCCCGGCATACTCACCATGCCCGTGGCCGAACTGTCGCTGCCCGGCACTCACAACCTTCTCAACAGCATGGCGGCCGCGCTGGCGGCCCACACGGCAGGTGCCGACGCCGACGCACTGCGCCGCGGACTCTCCTCGTTCAGCCCCGTGGAGCACCGTCTGGAACCCGCCGGAACCGTCGGCGGCGTAGAGTGGATCAACGACTCCAAGGCCACCAACGTCAACTCCACGTTCTACGCTCTCGGCGCAATGACACGTCCCGTCGTGCTCATACTCGGCGGCAAGGACAAGGGCAACGACTACTCCGAAATCCTGCCCCTGGTGCGTGAGAAAGTGAAAGCGATAGTAGCCATGGGGCTCCACAACGAAAAGATTGTCGATTTCTTCAGCGCCGAAGTGCCGGTTGTCTCCACCGATTCGCTCGCCGATGCCGTGGCCGCCTGCCGGCGTCTGGCCGCCCCGGGCGACACCGTGCTGCTGTCGCCATGCTGCGCAAGCTTCGACCTGTTCAAGAGCTACGAGGACCGCGGACGCCGGTTCAAGGCCGCCGTAGCCGCACTCAAAGACGAATAACATTCTCATTAAATAAGCAATGCCTGACATTTCTCCCTCTGTAAACAGCGCCGTTGCGGCCGACGCCGAGGCCATACGGCCGAAGCTCCGCACCGACCATCAGATATGGGGCATATACTTCGTGCTCCTTATCTACTCAATCATCGAGCTGTTCAGCGCCTCCAGCCAGGAGGTGCGCGTCGACGACATCTACGGCCCGCTGTTCCGCCACGTACAGTTCCTGGCCCTGGGCCTCGGCGCCATGCTCGTGATACAGCATTTCCATTACCGCTACGTCGTCAAGGGCATACCCTGGCTCGTGGGCCTGAGCATCGCCGCGATGCTGTACGTGCTTGTGGCAGGTGTGGAAATCAACGGCGCGCGGCGCGGCATGCGTCTCGGCGGCTTCGTAATACTCCCCGCCGAGTTCATCAAACTGGCAGTCGCCCTCGGCGTGGCGCTCATCATGAGCCGCTACCAGGTGAAAGGCCGCCGCGACGTGTCGAACTACGGCGTGGCGCTGTGTGTGGCGCTGACGCTCGTCAGCTCTGGGCTGCTGTTTACTCAGGGCCTCACCAACACGCTGCTGCTCATGTGCATCAGCGTCGCCATGATGGCAATCGGCGGCGTTGGCATGAAGAAATTCTGGTGCGTGATAGGCATCTACGCCCTCATAGGCGGCGGCGCCTTAGGCGTCAAGGTGCTCACGGCCAAGAACGCCGCGCCCACGCCCGAGGCCATGGAGATAGCCCGACTCAACCACGAGGAGGTAGGCACCGGCAATACCGACGACCGTTCGGCCACATGGCTGGGACGCATACAGCGACACTTCCGCCTCAACAAGCATCAGGACCCCATCGACGACCTAAACAAGCAGGAGCAGCTGAGCTATATAGCCCAGGCTCACGGCGGCCTGACGGGCGTCGGACCGGGTAACTCGCGCGAGAACGCACGCCTGCCGCTGGCGTTCAGCGACTATATCTTCGCCATTATAGTGGAGGAGTGCGGCCTGTTCTTCAGCGTGTTCCTGCTCATGTGCTACCTGTGGCTGCTGGGCCGAGCCGGCTACGTGGGGACACGCCTGCGGCGCACTCCGGCCTGCTTCCTGATGATAGGCTGCGGCGTGTACATCGTAATCCAGGCGCTGTTCCACATGGCTATCGTCTCCGGCGTCTTCCCTGTCTCGGGTCAGCCGCTGCCACTCATAAGTAAGGGCGGCACATCGGTGCTCGCCACATCGCTGGCCCTGGGCGTTATGCTTAGCGTAAGCCGCCATGCCGCACGCGTCAACGATGACGACAGCGACGCCGCCACCCGCGAGCTCCAGAGCCTGCCGGAGAATCTCCGCACCGACAACCCGGCGGTTCTTTGAGGGTCTAAGGTCTTGGGTCTAAGGCTTAGAGAATAGATTGTTAACTCCTAACTCCACACTCCTAACTCCCCGCCTCCTCCCTCTTACCTATAAACAATCAACTATAAACTCAAAAGATGAAAGTCCTCATAAGCGGAGGTGGCACCGGCGGCCACATCTTTCCCGCACTCAGCATAGCCGGGGCACTGCGCCGCCGCTACCCCGACGTTGAAATACTCTTCGTGGGCGCCGACAACCGCATGGAAATGCAGCGCGTGCCCGCCGCCGGCTATCCCATCGTCGGGCTGCCCGTGGCCGGATTCGACCGCAAACGCCTCTGGCGCAACTTCCGCACGCTGTGGCTGCTGATGAAGAGCATGCGCCTGGCGCGGCGCACCGTGCGGGAGTTCAAGCCCGACATAGCCATCGGCGTGGGAGGCTATTGCAGCGGTCCCACCCTGAAGGCCGCGCAGAAGCTCGGAGTCCCCACCCTCATTCAGGAACAGAACGGCTATCCCGGCGTCACCAACAAGCTCCTCGCAAAGCAGGCCGACGCCATATGCGTGGCGTACGAAGGCACCGAGCGATTCTTCCCGGCCGAAAAGATACACCTCACCGGCAACCCTGTGCGCGCGTCGCTGCTGCAATGCTCGCTGACGCCCGAGGAGGCCCGACGCAAACTCGGATTCGACCCCGACAAGCCCCTTGTGCTCGTGGTCGGAGGCAGCCTCGGAGCAACGACCGTCAACCGAGCCGTGGGCGCCGGCGTGAAGCGCATCACCGACGCGGGCGCACAGCTGCTCTGGCAGACCGGGCGACGCGACCAGGAACTCGCCGCCGAAGCCACCAAAGGCGTGGAGGGCGCACGCGCCACGGAATTCATTTCCGAGATGGACATAGCCTATCGCGCAGCCGATATCGTGGTATCGCGCGCAGGCGCAGGCAGCATCAGCGAGCTCCAGCTGCTGGGCAAATGCACCGTGCTGGTACCCTCGCCTAACGTCACCGAGGACCATCAGCGCAAAAATGCCCTTGCCCTCGTTGGCCGCGACGCCGCAGTCATGGTAGAGGACGCCGACGCGGACACCGGCCTCGTGACAGCCGTAACCGACCTGCTCGCCGACTCCGAACGCCGCGAGACCATGAGCCGCAACATCAAGGCTATGGCTCTCCCCGACGCCGACGAGCGCATAGTCGACATCATCGCCGGCATCATCGCCAAGAACAAGAAGTAACAGCGTGGCCTCCGGCCGTCCCCTCTTACCTATAAACTATCAACTATAAACTCAAAAATGAAACATATATACTTCATCGGCGGAGGCGGCATAGGAATGGCTGCGCTCGAGCGCTACTTCCTCTCGCAGGGGCGCGCCGTGGCCGCCTATGACCGCACACCATCCGAACTGACGCGCCACCTGGAGGAGGAAGGCGTCGCCTTCTGCTACGACGACGACCCGGCCCTTGCCATACCCGAAAACTTCCGCAACCCGGAGGACACACTGGTGGTGTTCACTCCAGCCGTTCCCGCAGATTCGGCCGTGATGACATGGTTCCGCGAGGGCGGCTACCGCATGATAAAGCGCGCACAGGCGCTCGGCATCATCACCGCCGACAGTAAGGCTATATGCTTCGCCGGCACGCACGGCAAGACCACCACATCGGCCATGGCAGCGCACATCCTGCACACGTGCAGCTGCGGATGCAACGCCTTCCTGGGCGGCATACTGCGCAACTACGACAGCAACTTCCTGCTCGACCCGACATCGCCCTGGACCGTCGCCGAGGCCGACGAGTACGACCGGTCGTTCCACCACCTGCACCCGCACATCGCCGTGATAACGGCCACCGACCCCGACCACCTCGACATCTACGGCACCGAGGAGGCCTATCTGGAAAGCTTCGCGCACTTCACGGAGCTGATACGCCCCGGAGGCGCGCTCGTGGTCCACACCGGTCTCAAGCTGAAACCAAGACCCGGCGCCGACGTCAGTGTCTTCACATACTCGCGCGACGGCGGCGACTTCCACGCCGAGAATGTCCGCGTGGGCGACGGCACCATCGTCTTCGACTTCGTACACCCCGGCGGCCGCCTGCGTGACATAGAGCTCGGCGTGCCCGTCGACATCAACATCGAGAACGCAGTGGCAGCCCTGGGCGCCACATGGCTCACCGGCGCCCTCGAGCCTGACGCGGCGCGGCGCGCCATGGCTTCCTTCGCCGGCACGGAGAGGCGCTTCCAGTTCCTGCTGAAGCAAGCACGACCCGGCAGGGTAATAATCGACGACTACGCCCACCATCCCGACGAACTGCGCACCAGCATCGCCAGCGTGCGCGCACTCTATCCCCACCGGCACCTGACCGTGGCCTTCCAGCCGCACCTGTACACGCGCACCCGCGACTTCGCTCCGCAGTTCGCGGACGCCCTCAGCGGCGCCGACGCCGTGGTGCTCACCGACCTGTATCCTGCGCGCGAGCGCCCCATAGAGGGCGTCAGCTCCGACATCATCCTGCGCGACGTACGCTGCGCCGACAAGCAGCTCATAGCCAAAGACAATTTGGCAGATTGGCTGAAAAACCGTAACTTTGACATTCTATTGGCCTGCGGTGCCGGCGACATGAGTCTGCTGCTGCCGCAAGTAGCTGAATATTATAGAAATATATGACCAAGCGTTCCGTCATAATGTGTGCCTGCACCGTTGTAATGCTCGTCTACCTGGCTTTTGCCATGGCGGGCACCAACGGCATGTCGGGGCGCGCCGCCGTGGGCGACATGCGCATCAGCGTGGCCGACTCCCTCCACACCGGCTTCATCACACCCGACGACATCAGCCGCGACTTCGTGCAGGGCTATAGTAAAGGCGCCGAGCGCAAGTCGCTGAGACTGCGCAGCATCGAAGCCGGCCTCAACGCCTCCGACAAGATAGAGCGCGCCAACGTGGCCCTGCTCAACGACGGCACTCTGGCTATCGACGTACAGCCAATGGTGCCCGTGGCCCGCGTCTTCGACAAGGGCGGCCACCGGTCGTACTACATCAACGCCGAGGGCAAGCGCATAGGAGCCGAGGCGCGCTACCACATCGACGTGCCGGTGGTGTGCGGCACATTCAGCGACAAGTATCCCGCCGCGCGCCTGCTGCCCCTGTTGCGCCACATAGCTGCCGATACGGAACTCGACGCCCTGGTAAGCACCGTAGTAAGCGAGCCGGACGGCGACATCATCATCGTGCCGTCTATCCGCGGACACGTCATAAACTTCGGCGACACCACCGACGTACACGACAAATTCACCCGCCTGCGTGCCTTCTACCGCAGCGTGCCGCGCGTGCGCGGCTGGGATAGCTACGACACCATCAGCGTCAAATGGCGCGGCCAGGTTGTAGCCAGCCGCCGACCCGGTCATCTCGCGCCCGTGGAGCTCGCCGTGGCCGAAGTGGAATACAACGACGCCGATAACGAGACCGTCATGGGCACCGACCCCGACGACCCTGACAACGGCATCATACCCGACGACGCATATACCCGTTAAAGAAAACCTCTACCCATATAAAAATCTGAACTCATGGATGCAAGATACATCGCCGTACTCGAAATAGGCAGCAGCAAGGTGAAGGGCGCCGTTGCACGCCGCGACAGCGACGGCACAACGCTCGTGGCGACTCACGAAGTGCCTGCCGTAAACTGTGTGCGCCACGGCCGCGTGCAGAACGTCCAGGAGGTGGCCGCCCGCGCCGACGAAGTGCTGCGCCGCCTCGAAAACGACCCCGCCGTAGCCCCGAGGCACATCACCCGACTGAGGATAGCCCTCGGCGGACGTTCGGTAAGCTCCGTACACGCCGTCGCCGACGTTCGCCTGCCGGCCGAAGTGGAAATCACCGACGAGACCGTGGCACGGCTGAAGCGCGACGCCACGGCGTCGCTGCCGGCCGATCGACATATACTGGCCGTGCTGCCTCGCTCGTTCACCGTCGACGGCGCGCAGGTGAGCCGCCCCGTAGGCACATTCGGCACAAGCATCCATGCCGACATGACCGTAGTGCTCGCGTCGCCCGACAACCGCACCAACCTTGACCGCGTCCGCCTGACCGGCGGCGGCAGCCAGGGCACTCCCGTAGAACGCGTCTACATACCCCGTCAGCTCGCCATCGCACGCATGGCCCTCACGCCCTCCGAGCAGCAGATAGGTGTCGCTCTCGTCGACATGGGCAGCGAGACCACAACAATAAGCATCCACCGCGAGGGGAGCCTTCAGGCGCTTGTGACCCTCCCAATGGGCGGACGCAACATCACCCGCGACCTTGCCACCGGCCTGAGCATCACCGAGGAGCAGGCAGAATACATCAAGACAAATCAGGCGTCGGCCATTCCCGACCCGCAGCTCGACACCACGGCCGAGGCCCACGAGATAAGCAGCTACACGCAGGCCCGCGCCGGAGAAATCATCGCCAACGTCATGCACCGCATAGAGCAGGCCGGATTCAAGAACGCCGACCTTCCCGGCGGCATCGTGCTCACAGGCCGCGCATCGCGCATGAGGCGCATTGCCGAACTGTTCGAGACTCAGACCAAGATGCGCGTGCGCACCGCACCGGCCGACAACAGCGTGAGCCCCGGCAATACCGGTCTCGACCCTCTTGACAGCCTCGACATCATGGCTCTGGTGGCATGGCCCGACGCCGACAACGGCGAGAGCGACCTCACCGAGCTGCCGAGCAGCAAGGAACCGGAAGACGACGTTTTCTCCCACAAAGACGACAGCGAGGAGTACGACGACTACAACCGCAAACGTCCTACCCACGGAAGAAACTGGCGCGGAGACGACGACTTCGACGACAACAACCTCCTCAAGGACGACGACGAGATAGAACGCGAGCGCGAAGAACGCGAAAAACGCCGCCGGCGCGAAGAAGAGAAAGAACGCCGCCGCAAGGAGAAAGGAGAGATCAAATTAAACGACGATACTATCGACGAACCGGACGAGGAACCCTACACCGAACCGGAAAACGGAGGACGCTTCGGCGGACTGCGCAGCATCATCACGCGCATCGGCAAAGGATTCATCGGCAACAAAGGTCCCGAGGATATAGACGACGATTTTTAACTAACGCTACCAGACCCACACAATGGCACCCGAAGACAATCAGTATCTCGATAAATATCAGAACCAGAGCGACGAGCCGAACCACATTGTGGTCATCGGCGTAGGCGGCGGTGGCAACAACGCCGTCAACTACATGTACAAGCAGGACATCAAGAGCGTATCGTTTGTCGTCGCCAACACCGACCGGCAGGCTCTGAACCTGTCGCCCGTACCCAACAAACTGCTGCTCGGCCCCACCGTCACCCGCGGCCGCGGCGCAGGCGCCAAGCCCGAGGTAGCGCGCAGCGCCGCCGAGGAGAGCGCGGCCGACATCGACAAGATATTCGACAACGAGGTGGACATGGTGTTCGTCACCGCCGGCATGGGCGGCGGCACGGGCACGGGCGCAGCGCCCGTGGTGGCCCGCATAGCCCGCGAGCGCGGACTGCTCACCATAGGCATCGTGACGATACCCTTCCTCTTTGAAGGCCTCCAGAAGATAAACAAAGCCCTGGCCGGTGCCGAGGAGATGGGACACTACGTGGACGCCCTCCTCGTCATCAACAACGAACGCCTTACCGACATTTATCCCGACGAAATATTCGAGGACGCATTCGCAAAGGCCGACGACACGCTGGCGACAGCCGCACGCTCCATATCGGAAATCATCACCAACAAGGGCTACATCAACCTTGACTTCAACGACGTCGACACCACTCTGCGCGACGGCGGCACGGCAATCATCTCCATAGGCTACGGCGAGGGCGAGAACCGCGTCACCAAGGCTATCGAGGACGCACTCAACTCGCCGCTGCTCAACAATACCGACGTATTCTCCAGCAAGCACCTGCTGTTCAACCTCTGCTATTCGCGCGAGGCCGAAGTGCGCTTCAAGGCTCACGAGGCCCGCGAATTCAACGACTTCGTAAGCAAAATCGACCCGCAGGTGGAGGTCATCTGGGGCATCCAGTACGACGAATCGCTCGGCAACAAGGTCAAGCTCACCGTGCTTGCCTCGGGCTTCGACGTCACAATCAAGGAGAACGACCGGCACGAGCCGGAGATGATTCTCACGCGCGAGCGCGCCGGAGCCGCCGACACTCCGGAAGCTCCCGCCATAGACATCAAGAAGATAGGCGACATATACGGCGAGGACAAGATAGGCGAGACTGTGCGCACCCAGGACCGCCAGCGCTACATCATCCTTGACGACGAAAGCCTCGACAACGACGAGATGATAGAACGATTCGAGAAGACACCCGCCTTCAACCGCGACCGCCGCATGGCAATGAACCTCAAGACTCCGCCGGCAACTCCGACACCCGAGCGACGCCAGCCCGCGCCACGCAACGACGACCCCAACCAGATAAACTTCATGGAGGACTGATGAAAAAACTTGTCATAAGCACCGGCGCCGGCATGAGCGCCGAAAGCGGCATCTCCACGTTCCGCGACGCGGGAGGTCTGTGGGAGAAATATCCTGTGATGCAAGTGTGCAGCGCCGACGGCTTCGCCGCCGACCCGGCCATCGTACACAAGTTCTACAACGAGCGACGCGCACAGCTTGACACCGTGCGTCCCAACGCCGGACACCTCGGCCTCGTGGACCTGGAGAAGCACTTCGACGTGCGCATAATCACGCAAAACGTCGACGACCTGCACGAACGCGCAGGCAGCAGCAACGTGCTGCACCTGCACGGCGAGCTGCGCAAGGTGCGCGCCATCGACGACGAGAGCCTCGTGTACACCCTCAAGCCGGGCGAGACCACGACGCCCGACACCGTCATCGACGGCCACCACGTGCGCCCGCACATCGTGTTCTTTCAGGAGGCCGTGCCCAACTTCGAGCCGGCCACGGAAATAGCCGCACAGGCCGACATCTTCGTCATCATCGGCACCACGCTCAGTGTCTATCCCGCGGCCGCACTGCTGCGCTACGTGCGTCCGGGCGTGCCGGTGTACTACATCGACCCGAATCCGGCCGACGTACCCGCCTCCGTACATGTCATCCGCGCAGGCGCCTCCGAAGGTGTGCAGCGTCTGGCTGAAATCCTGCTTGCCGACAAGAAATAGGCCCGTACATGCCTGACTCCATCGCCGACTCTATAGCGAGGCCCGCAATGCAGGCAACCTTCACGCCGGACCCGGTGGCCGACGCGGTGCTCCGTATGCCGCGCGAGAGCGCACCGCGTCCGTTCGACGCCGATCTGACGCATGCGCTGGACGCCATGGTGGAGCAGGAACCTCTTGATATGAGCGCCTTCGAGAGCATAGTGGAGTCTGCATCGGCGCCTCCGGTCTGGACCGATGGCATGGAGCCTGAGCCGCGGATGATGAATCCGGCCGGCCACTCTCTGGTGCTCGGGTTGCTCTCTCTGCTTTTCATAGCCTGCATACTCGCCTACAGCCGTTTCCGCCGTACGATAGGCAGTATAGCGCAGCAGATGTGGAGCGTGCGCCGCAGACAGAATGCATTCGACGAAAGCAGCCCGGGACGGCGGCGTGTGCAATTGCTGCTGGCAATACAGCTGGCTGCATACAGCGGCGTGCTTCTGTACGCATTTTTCAGCCCCGGACCGGTGGCCGATTCGGCCCGGTCGCTTGCAGACACGCTGCGGCTGATGGGTGTGGCCGGTGCTTATTATGTGTTTCAGCTATGTGCGTATTCCACAGTGGGATACGCTTTTGCTCCCGACCGCAGCGGCGCTTCGCAGTGGCTCGACGGCTTCAACTCCTCGCAGGGACTCGCCGGCATGGCGCTGGCGTTTCCTACGCTCGGAATAGTGTTCTATCCGTCGGCCGCAACGGCCATGCTGTGGACGGCAGCCGTCATATATGTGTCGGCCCGGCTGATATTCGTCATCAAGGGATTTAAAATTTTTTACAACGGTTTTATCTCTTTAATCTATTTTATTTTGTACCTTTGCACCCTTGAAATAGTACCTCTTATATGCATCGGCGGGATTGCCCTCGACATTGTCGGCAGACAGTAGTCCGACGCTACAACACATAAAGCTCTACTATAGTGATAATCAAGAAAATATTAGTTTCCCAGCCAAAGCCTGAGTCCGATAAATCGCCATATTTTGACATAGCGGAAAAGTATGGAGTAGATATAGTGTTCCGTCCTTTCATCAAAGTGGAGGGTCTTTCGGCGAAGGATTTCCGCGCGCAGAAAATTAATATTCCAGACTTCAACGCCATCATCTTTACGGCCAAAGTGGCGATAGACCACTTCTTCCGCCTCTGCGAGGAGATGCGCGTGAGCATCCCCGACACGCAGAAATATTACTGCTCGTCGGAACAGATTGCCAACTATCTCCAGAAATACATCATATACCGCAAGCGCAAAATCACGTTCAGCAAGACAGGCCGCTTCGTGGATGTGATTCCCAATATGGTAAAGCACAAGAACGATCACTACCTGCTCGCGCTCAGCGATGTGAACACAGGCAAGGAATCGGCTCTGCTGACCCAGAACAAGATCAACTTCACGCCCGCAGTGATGTACCGCACGGTGAGCAACGACTTCGCAGCCGACGAGCCTTTTGACTACGACATGCTCGTGTTCTTCAGTCCTCAGGGCATCCAGTCGCTGGTGAAGAACTTCCCGGACTTCAAGCAGGGCGATATAGCGATAGCAACCTTCGGCGCGGCCACCACCAAGGCCGCCGAGGAAGCCGGTCTGCGCGTCGACATTGCCGCGCCTACACCGGAAGCGCCTTCCATGACCCTCGCCATAGACAACTATCTGCACGCCCATCAGGCAGAAGCAACGCCTCAGGCATGACGTCGGAATTCAGGCTATACAAGAAGCAGCGCCTCTGTTCGCCCACGGCGATAGAGGCGCTTTTTGCTCCGTCACAGGGCAGCACCGGATCTGCGCTGTGCTACCCGCTGCGCGCCGTATGGCGCGAGAATCCAGGACGACGCAGCGACGCACCCATCGCTTTCGTCATCATGGTGCCCAAGCGGCGCCTGCGTCACGCCGTGGACCGCGTGCTGATGCGCCGACGCATACGCGAGGCATTCCGACTGCACCACCACGAGTGTGCGCTGCCCGAAGGCATACGCATCGACGTAGCTTTCGTCTATGTGGGCAATTCGCCGCAGGATTACGGACGCGTGCGCCACGCGATGCTGCGTCTGCTGAGTGATATCTCGTCATTCTGCAACCAATCCCAATCCACGCAATGATACGCAAGGCGACAGTGTGGCTGATGTGTGTGCCGATATTGATATACCGGGTCTGCATATCGCCCCTGTTTCCGCCCTGCTGCCGCTTCACGCCAACGTGCAGCGCATACGCCCTGGAAGCTTTGCGTCGTCACGGCCCGTTGCGCGGCTCGTGGCTTGCCATACGCAGAATACTACGCTGCCATCCCTGGGGAGGTAGCGGTTATGACCCGGTGCCATGAACCTGACCGACACGCATACCCACAATCCTGAAGCCGGTCCCGAGGCCATAATCAATATCGAGCCTGATGCATTGCCGCTGCCTGCGACCGGATGTTTCAGCACGGGGGTGCATCCATGGCGAAGCGCCGAAGCCGCAAAATTGTGGCCCATGGTGGAAGCTGTCGCGGCCGACAAGCGCATCGTCGCCATAGGCGAATGCGGCATCGACCGGCTGCGCGGAACTGACATAAAATTGCAGCAAGAATTGTTTATGCGCCACGCACGCCTGGCCGAAAGGGTAGGGAAGCCGCTGATAATCCATTGCGTCAGGGCGTGGGGCGAGCTGCTGGGTGCGTACCGGACCATCAGACCATCTCAGCCGTGGATAGTCCACGGATTCAGAGGCGGCCCCGAGCTGGCGCGACAGTTGCTCGATGCCGGAATGCACATATCACTCGGCGAACATTTCAACCGGGCCACTGCCGCCATTTTACCGGACGACCGGATGCACATAGAGACCGACTGCTCAACGCTACCGATAGGCGACATAGCGGAAGCTGTGCGCCAAGCAAGAGAATAACAAACTGACTGACACTTCTTTAAACCATATATTCCATGAATCTCAATCTCATAGCCTACACCTCGGTGCTGCATGAATCAAACATGGTGCGCAGCTCGCATGAAGCACTCGTGAACGAACTCGAAAAGAACTTCGACAAGGTCAACATCCTCACGCCGGAGGAAGCGCGTTCACTGCCCGACGAAGATTTCCGCGCCCTGTTCATCGCCACGGGCGGCGTGGAATGCGAGGTAAAGACCTCGTACGACAGCCTGCCAGACCCGACGCTCCTCGTGGCCGACGGCACACACAATTCGCTTGCTGCATCGCTTGAGATAGCGTCGTATCTGCGCGCACGTGGCAAGGCGAGCGAAGTGGTACACGGCACTCCGGCCCAGATAGCCGCGCGACTGGTGCAGCTGAGCCGTCTGCATGACGTCCGCGCCAAGCTCGCCGGCAAGCGCATAGGCGTGATAGGACGTCCTTCCGACTGGCTTATCGCCAGCGACATCGACCCGGAAATTTTGCGCGAGCGCTGGGGCATAGAGACGGTGCAGATACCTTTGGAAAAGGTCTACGATATATATGACAGCATAAGCGACGAAGAAGTAGCATCCCTTGCCGACGGATTGCTCGGACGCGCCAAAGGCTGCGTGGAACCTACAAAGGTCGACGTAGTGAAAGCAATGCGCCTGGCCGAGGCCATACGCCGTGTGGTGGAGGAGGAAAACCTGTCGGCTATCACGCTGGCATGCTTCCGGCTGCTCGAACGCACGGGCACCACCGGCTGCATGGCTCTCTCGATGCTGAACGATGCCGGCATCATGGCCGGTTGCGAGGGTGACATGCAGACACTTTTCACCATGATGCTGGTGCAGGCGGCAACCGGTAAGGCGTCTTTCATGGCCAATCCATCGCGTATAGACACCTACAGCAACGAGGTGGTGCTGGCCCATTGCACCATAGGCCTGGACCAAACGCAGAATTTCGTGCTCCGCAACCACTTCGAGAGCCAGAGTGGCGTGGCTGTGCGCGGCACTCTGCCTGAAGGCAAGGTGACGGTAGTGAAATGCGGCGGCCAGGAACTCGACCGTTACTTCGTGACATCGGCCTATCTTCAGGAAAACCTTACGCACGAGAATCTGTGCCGCACGCAGGTGCGTCTTCACTTCAACCAGCCCGCGAGCTATTTCCTGCGCAACAGCATAGGCAACCACCACGTTGTACTCATCGGCGACTATGCCGACATCCTCAACGACCTCCTCACCGCCGCCGGCTGCACCCGCGTGCGATAAACTAAAAATTACACATAAAAGTAAAAAGCGGGGTGCAATGGCATCCCGCTTTATTTTTTTGAAAAGATGATGTTGAGAAGTGTGTTGAAAAGTGTGGAAAAGTAATTTATAGATTTCAATAAGTGTATTTGGATTTTCCAATGGAATTGCTTAATAAAAAAGGCTGTGAAATGTGCGTAATTCTGTGAGATAAAGTTTAGGGAGTGTTTTCTACGCAGTTTTCAACGTTATTAACGGGGATTTCCATCGAAAATTATTAACTTTGCAGATTATAAACAGAGTGTTGAAAAAGTACATAAATATCTATACTACATGGATTAAGACTGTTGATAATGATTGATAACATGGTGTGGGAATTCAATAACCCATATATGCAAGCAAAAAGGCATAAAGTTATTGGTGTTATCTACAGCTTTTACTATTACTTTTTAAATTTAATTTTTTAATAAAATTCTATCAGATTATATAATGACTGTTGAAAAGGGCTACGTGGATGCGGAGATTCCGGCCGGAGTGGATCTGGCTGAGGAGATACGACGTCTGAAGAAGGAGAAGCGGGCCGTGGTTCTGGCTCATTATTATCAGCGCCCGGAGGTGCAGGATGTGGCGGACAGCGTGGGCGATTCCCTGGCGATGGCGCAGTATGCGGCAACCATCCGCGATGCGGAGATAATAGTGGTGTGCGGAGTTCATTTCATGGGCGAAACCGCGAAGCTGCTGTGCCCCGACAAGAAGGTGCTGATTCCGGACATGAACGCCGGATGTTCGCTTGCCGACAGTTGCCCTCCGGAGGAGTTCGAGCGTTTTGTGAAGGCGCATCCCGATCACACGGTGATAAGCTATGTGAACACTTCGGTAGGCGTGAAAGCTCTTACGGATATAGTGGTGACAAGCGGCAACGCGCGCAAGGTGGTGGATTCGCTGCCGACCGACGAGAAGATTGTGTTCGGTCCTGACCGTAATCTCGGCAACCATATAAACAGCCTTACGGGCCGTAATATGGTTCTGTGGGACGGGGCGTGTCATGTGCACGAGCAGTTCTCGCTGGAAAGGATAATGGAGCTGAAGCGCGAGCATCCGTCGGCCAAGCTTCTGGTGCATCCCGAGTGCAAGCGTGCGCTTACGCTCGTTGCCGACTCTGTCGGCTCCACGGCAGCGCTGCTGAAGTATGCCGAGGAGTCGGACGCCAAGGAGTTCATTGTGGCTACAGAAAGCGGCATACTGCACGAACTGCGTCGCCGCTGCCCGGAGAAGGTGTTCATAGCTGCTCCGCCCACCGATACGACGTGCGGATGCAACGACTGCGCCTATATGAAGCTCGTGACGCTTGAGAAACTTTACAACACGCTGCGCTATGAACTTCCGGAGATAAAGATAGATGCGGAAGTGGCAGAACGTGCCCGCCGGCCCATAGAGAGAATGCTTGAACTTTCAAAATAGACTATAAAGAAGATATATAATGCTCTACAATCCTCAGGAAATAGAACCCCGCCTGCAAGAATACTGGCGTGAGAAGAAAGTATATAAGGTGGATAATGACAGCAGTCGCCGTAAGTTCTACGTGCTGGACATGTTCCCTTATCCGTCGGGCGCCGGTCTGCACGTGGGTCATCCTCTGGGCTATATAGCCAGCGACATATATTCGCGCTACAAGCGTCTGCGCGGCTTCAACGTGCTGCACCCGATGGGATATGATGCGTACGGCCTGCCTGCCGAGCAGTATGCCATACAGACCGGACAGCATCCGGAGAAGACAACGGTGGACAATATAAACCGCTACAGGTCGCAGCTGGAGAAGATAGGTTTCAGCTACGACTGGAGCCGCGAGCTGCGTACGTGCGACCCTAAATATTACAAGTGGACTCAGTGGGCTTTCAAGCGGATGTTCGAGAGCTATTACGATACGGCCGCCGATGCTGCCAGACCCATAAGCGAGCTTGTGGCCCATCTGGAGGCTCACGGCACCGAAGGGCTGCATGCCGCAGGAAGCCGGGACTTGGAATTCACGGCTGCGGAATGGAAGGCGATGGATGCGAAGCAGCGCAGCGAGGCGCTGATGAACTGGCGAATCGCTTATCTCGGTAATTCGATGGTGAACTGGTGTCCGGCTTTAGGTACCGTGCTTGCCAACGACGAGGTGAGCGAGGGACTAAGCATACGCGGCGGATTCCCCGTTGAGCAGAAAGTGATGTATCAGTGGTGCCTGCGTGTGAGCGCATATGCAGGGCGTCTGCTTGAAGGACTTGAGCGACTGGACTGGACGGATTCGCTGAAAGAAACGCAGCGCAACTGGATTGGCCGCAGCGAGGGTGCGGAGATGCATTTTGCTGTGGACGGCAGCGACGTTGTGCTCGATATATTCACAACGCGCGCGGACACCGTGTTCGGCGTTACATTCATGGTACTTGCTCCCGAGAGTGAATATGTGGACATGGTGACAACTCCGGAGCGCCGTGAAGCAGTAAGGGCATATGTTGAAGCCACCAAGCGCAAGACCGAGCGCGAGCGCATGATAGATAAAAAGGTAAGCGGAGAGTTCACAGGTGCATACGCTATAAATCCACTCAACGGAAAGCGTGTGCCCATCTATGTGAGCGATTACGTGCTGGCCGGCTATGGTACGGGTGCTATAATGGCTGTGCCTGCTCATGACAGCCGTGACTATGCCTTCGCCCGGCACTTCGATCTGCCCATCATTCCTCTGATAGAGGGAGTGGATGTGTCGGAGCAGAGTTTCGACGCCAAGACGGGCAAGGTTACGAACAGTTGCGGTCCGGATCTTGATCTCAACGGTATGGAGGTGAAGGATGCGATAGCCGCTGCCAAACGCTATATAGAAGAAAAAGGAATAGGCCGCGTGAAGGTGAACTATCGCCTGCGCGACGCCATATTCAGTCGTCAGCGCTACTGGGGCGAGCCTTTCCCTGTATATTATAAGGACGGTATACCCTATATGCTGGACGACTCGCAACTGCCGCTGCTCCTGCCGGAGATAAGCAGCTACAAGCCGAGCCCTGACGGTGAGCCGCCACTGGCCCGTGCCGAAAATTGGCAGACGGCCGACGGATACCGACTGGAACTGAACACGATGCCTGGTTTTGCAGGTTCATCGGCCTATTATCTGCGATATATGGATCCGCACAACGACGAGGCTCTCGTGGGAAAAGAGGCCAACGAATACTGGCGCGATGTGGACCTCTACATAGGAGGAACCGAGCATGCCACGGGCCATCTCATATACAGCCGTTTCTGGAACAAGTTCCTGTATGACCTTGGTGCGGTAGTGGAGGAAGAACCCTTCCGCAAGCTCGTGAACCAGGGAATGATTCAGGGCAGGAGCAATTTCGTGTACAGAATTAAAAACACCAATACTTTTGTGTCGGCCGACATGCGCGAAGCTTATGACACTACGCCGATACATGTGGATGTGAACATAGTGAGCAACGATGTGCTGGACACAGAGGCTTTCCGTGCGTGGCGTCCGGAGTATGCCGACGCGGAATTCGTGCTCAATGCCGAGGGCAAATACATGTGCGGCTGGGCCGTGGAGAAGATGTCCAAGTCGATGTTCAATGTTGTCAATCCGGATGACATAGTGGAACGCTATGGTGCGGACACATTGCGTCTGTACGAGATGTTCCTCGGTCCGCTTGAGCAAAGTAAGCCGTGGGATACAAACGGCATAGACGGTGTGAACCGTTTCCTGAAGAAATTCTGGGGACTGTATTTCAAGGGTGACACACTGCTTGTGAACGATGCAGAGCCAACGGCAGATAACATGCGCTCTCTCCACAAGCTTATAAAGAAAGTGACTTCAGACATCGAGGGATTTTCGTTCAACACATCTGTGGCAGCGTTCATGATATGCGTAAACGAACTTACACAGCAGCACTGCACTTCGCGCAAGGTGCTTGAGCCGCTGGCCGTGCTGCTGTCGCCTTTCGCTCCGCACATTGCCGAGGAATTATGGCACACCGCCCTCGGCCACGGAAGCGACGACAGTATCGTGGCCGCGCAGTGGCCCGAACTGGACGAGAGCTATCTGGTGGAGAGTAGCGTAAACTATGCAGTGAGCTTCAACGGCAAGACACGTTTCAGCATGGCTATGCCGGCCGATGCAGATGCCAAGGACGTGGAACAGACCGTCCTGACGAGCGAGCATGCTGCACGCTGGATAGAAGGCAAGACTATAAGGAAGGTGATAGTGGTGCCCGGCAAGATTGTGAATGTGGTACTTGGCTAATGCCACATAATAATCTGTAATAAATTCCGTTAGTCATAAGATGGAACAGCCCGTAACACTCGTATTTGCCTCGCATAATCTCCACAAGGTGGAGGAGATGCGCCGTATCTGCGGTCCTCGTTTCAGTATAAAGTCTCTTGCAGACATAGGCTGTACGGAGGAAATCCCTGAGGAGGGGCTTACGCTGAACGACAATGCCAGGAGTAAAGCTCTATGGGTTTACGAGAGATACGGGCTGCCATGTTTTGCCGACGATACTGGTCTTGAAGTTGATGCGCTGGACGGCGCTCCCGGAGTTCATACTGCACGTTTTGCCGGTGAGGCCTGCGATCCGCAGGCGAACGTGAGCCTTCTGCTTGAGCGCATGAAAGGCGTGAAGACGCGAGACGCACGGTTCCGTACGGTAATAGCGTGCATTGATGCTTCTGGCAATGTACATTGCTTCGAGGGCGAAGCACGGGGCAATATAGCCTTGGAACGCTGCGGAAGCGCCGGATTCGGTTATGACCCTGTGTTTGTGCCCGAAGACGGCGACGGACGCAGTTTCGCGCAAATGGACAGCGACGAGAAAAATGCCATCAGTCATCGTGGCCGGGCTACAAAAAAATTCCTTGAATTTCTTGAATCTACATTCTGATTATGTTAAGACACCTCTCATTCCTTCTGTTTATTGTAATAACATCTTTCGTAGCATCTCCGCAGAGTACGGGCAACTGGGATATAATGCCTGTGTATGGTGGTCGTGCGGATGCTCTGGTGCATGGCCGGAACGCGGTATACTGCCTTGTAAGCGGCAATCTTTTCAGTCTGAATACGCGTACAGACGAAATGCGTCACCACTCCAGCCTAAATGGCCTGAACGATGTGCAGATAGAACGCATAGCGTACAATATGGAAAAGGGATATCTCGTGATAGTGTATAACTCGTCGAACGTGGATCTGTTGTATGATAACGGTAGGATTGTGAATATCCCAGACATACGCGATGCTAACATATCGGCATCGAAGACCGTGAATTCAATAAGTTTCCTGGCAGATGGCGGTATATATATGGCGACGGGCTTTGGTTTTGTGGTCATAGACGATAAAAATTACCGTGTGGCTGACAGCGGAGTGTACAATGAGTCATTCAGTTTTGCCGCGGAGGTGGAAGGAAAAGTTGTGCTCGTGAAAGGCGATGAGATATATCTGTCGGATAAGAAAGCAGTACACAATTCATTCAATTCGTTCAGCCGAATAGGTGTATTTAATTTTATGCCGACCGACATGCATAGTCTTGGCGAACGTTATCTATTGGCATATTCGACCAACAGAGATATTTTCACTGTGGAAGTGAATACGGCATCCGGCAGCATAAGCAGTCGTAAGGTGGCCGGCCAGGAGGATGTGCTTATGAATTTCAGCAGTGGCAGCAACGGAAATGTATATATGGTATCCGGCAGTACACTAAGGGAATTCAACAGTGCTGACGGAAGATGGACGTCGACGGTATTTCCTTCTTTTTTCGTTAACAAGACTCTTGCTATAAAGGATGGTCTGTCGGGGAGTGTGTGGGCTTCGGATGCGGAAGGAATAGGCGAATATAAGGTTGGTGAAAGCGACAACGTAACCACTTTGCGCAATCCGGCACGTCCCGAGGCACTGACGTGCAGCTATCCGGCGTTTATAACAGCAACTCCTGACGGAGAGAGGATATATATAACGAATGTTGGTTACGATGCCTTCCGCAATACTACGGTTGATTTCAGTCTGAAGCAGACAACCAATATAATAGAGAACGGAGAAATCAGGGATGTAACATGTTATGATTATAATGGCGGTCAGCTGACTGGCGGTACTCAGTTCCTTGTACAGGATCCTACAGATGCTTCACGTTACTACATTGCCAATTACCAAAAGGGTATATTTATATTAAGTACAGAGAATGGTTCTTATATAGATCATATATATGGCACTAATGATGAAAATTCAAAATTGCCGTATCATGAAGATTGGGCTGAACGATGTCGTAGTGTGTCGTTTGACAGATATGGAAATTTATGGATATCACAGAGAGACTATATAGATGCACCTGTATATATACTTCCGGCTGATAAAGTACATGATACCTCTAATATCAGGAAAGGAGACTGGATAAAACTTAAGGGGGATGATGTAGCCGGATATACGCAAGGCGATGGACCTATGATACTTCATCATTCCAAGAGCAATTATGTACTTATCAGTACCAATCTTGGTTGTCGTGGTCTACTCGTATATGACCATAAAGGAAAACCAACACAACCATCGCTGGCAGACAAGTACTTGTTCAATAGCGTAGTAGATCAGGATGGAATAGAGTTCAGAGTTAACTTTGTACAATGTATAAAAGAGGATCATAACGGTCAAATATGGATTGGAACAGCTAATTCTAATTTTGTTATACCCGATATCACTACAGCTATAAGCGGAGGAGTGCTTCATGTGCGCAGACCCAAGGTTCCGCGTAACGACGGTACGAATTATGCCGACTATCTGCTTTCCGGTCAGAATATATATGATATATCATTTGATGCATCAAATAGAAAATGGATGGCTACAGGCAATTCCGGCGTGTATCTTGTGAGTGCTGACGGAACTGAAATTATAGATAATTTTACTATTGATAATTCTCTGTTACCAAGCAATAGAGTGCTTAGTGTATGCTGCGATCCCAAAAGTAGCGCTGTTTACGTGGGCACGGATAAGGGTGTAGTAAAATATAGCAGTGATTCGTCACCTGCAGCTGAGGATTATGGAGATGTGTATGCATATCCGAATCCAGTACGACCGGATTATACAGGCTGGATAACGATAAGCGGATTGATGGATAATTCACTGGTTAAGATAACAGATACGGCCGGAAATCTGGTGCATCAGGGAACAAGCGAAGGCGGCACATACGTATGGGATGGTTGCAACAACTCAAACCAACGCGTGCGGTCGGGTGTTTATTTTGTGTTCGCCTCGCAGAACGCAAGCGGTTCTGTTTCGGGCAAACCTGTAACAAAAATTATGGTTGTGAACTGATGGACTGCGATAATATTCTGCGATACAGCGACGAGAAGGATAAAAGCTACGGCGTGGCCGGCATGGCGATAGCTGTAGTAGCCTATGACTGCGAAGATTCTTTATCGGGCATAGATATAGATGCATCTGCTGATGATTGTGTGAAATTCGGTACGGAATTTTATTTCATTGGTAATCCGAGGTTGTCAGCCAAGATAGCATGGAGCGAAATACTGAAACATTTTCGTTTGGGAACTGGTCTGCTTGTTGCCAATGCTATGAGTCGCAGCTACGTGCAGCACCGTCGTCCACTGACGGCTGACGTACAAACTGCCATACGCGATTTTATTCATAAAAGCGGTGCAGCGGATGAGGTTCAGCTTGGAGAAGATGAGATAGACGCTATTTTCGACAGAAACATAGATTTCTTCGACAGATTGTTCAGGATGCAGGCTACGCACGATGCGGCACATGCTCTTGCCGCTGATCTCATTGACCGTCGTCATCTATCAGCAGCTGAAACGGTGGAACGCCTTGCTGTGATGATGCGTTATCTCTAATATGACTTACCTATCAATAAATGTTTTTAGCCAGCAATAAGCGTTTCTGCAGGGGTAATTCTATCAGTACATGAATAATAAAGCCAATAAGGGCTGAAAGCATTATAGCTATTAAGAGTGTACTTAATTTGCTGTTATCCGCCGGCATATATTGCTTGCATATCTGAAGTATGGGAAAATGTACGAGATATATAATATAGGAAATGTTGTGGTGTTGTAACCATGTCCCCCATCTTCCTACCATTGAGAACCATATGACAAGCAGTGAGATTACAAAAGGCTCGATGGTTAAATTGAATATCTGTAAATTGTGTAGGGAATGTACAAGTATCAGTGATATGGGAAGTATCCACCATTTCAACCGCATGAATACGTCAAAGTAGAAGTATATCAACATTCCTGAATAAAAATACATTAACTGTCCTATAAACTGACGGGACAGAATATTGTATATTTCTGCATTTGTGGATATGTAAAGCCATATGAACGTAAGGCGATATATCATTGAAACAAGGTATATGGATACGAAAATGACAATAGGTCGTTTTTTCCATGAGCAAAGAGCTAATATGGCAAAAGGCGTGGTAAAATACAGCATCCATTCAACTTTCATTGTCCATAATGATCCATTGACACATGTCATGGTATTGGAGGTAAACACTCCCGGAAGATCTGGTTCTATGAAATTCATGAAACTCAGGTTGGCAGCGATGTATTTCCAGAATTGTAAAGATGTGAAATAATGCACGTCAGATGAGAAAAAGTACAATATTATTGCAAATAATATTACTGTAGCGCAATAGGCAGGCAAAAGTCTGATGCATCTGTTTTTAAGAAATGGTCGCCATTTGGGATGCTTGAGCCAACTATTTGTGACAAGGAACCCACTTAAAGCGAAAAAGCATCCTACGGCATTATAGGATGAAACAGGAAGATAGAAATCTGTGGAAAAAATGAAGTTGAAGTGTCCGATGAGGACACTTATAGCAAGGACATAACGAACCAATCCCATATTGTTTGGTTGTGGAATTTTATATGGTATTTGGTTTGGTTGCAGATTCATTCTAAGTAGCTTGTCGGGTGCAAAAATACAAAAAATGCGCTGTATATAGGGCATTTTCCAAGATTTATGCGTATCTTTGTGGCCTAAAATGGTGAGTCTGTCAAACAGATTACTATTTTGGGGCTTTATTCCAATCTCCAGTCGAGTTATCGAGAGATATGGTTGATTCATACGGCGGATGCCATTCCGGTAAACGTCATATTTGGATAAAACGCACATGTAACTGCCTTATTGTTAATAAACTATAACGTAAGGCAGGACTTGGAAAATTGTCTTTCTGATAACTTTATGCCTGAAAACCGAAGTGAAAAGCGGTGGTATGTTCTGCGAGATCTTAAGCGTAGAAATGCGAAACGTATAGCGATTGATGACTTACGTGACGCCGGAATAGAGGTTTTTACTCCTATGACAAGTGTGCTGACTACTATAGGCGGAAAGAAATTACGTCGGGATGTACCGGTGATTCAGGATCTGCTGTTCGCGCATGAGGACAAAGCATTGCTTGATGCTTACGTGAATAAAATGCCGAACTTACAGTACAGATATTGTACAGGTCATACGATTGATGATCCCATGACGGTGCGCGATATTGATATGGAACGTTTTATACGTGCTATTGAGTCTACGGAAACACCACATTATTATCTTCCAGGAGAAATAACGCCTGATATGCTCGGGCGACAGATACGTATAGTGGGAGGCATGGTTGACGGCCTGGAGGGACGTCTGCTCACATTGCGTGGTTCGCATCGCAAGCGTGTGGTCGTCGAAGTTGCCGGTATTATTTCCGTGTCGATTGAGGTAAAACCTGAATATATACAACTTCTGTAAATAAAAAAGAGAGACGTTGTCTTTCTGTCTGATATAAAGAAATATTACCATTATGAAAGTCAAATATATATCCTTATTGCTGTTGCTTGTTATGAGCGCATGCAGCACACCGAAGAATGTGGCCTATTTCCAGGATGTACAGTCCGGAAGTGAGATAACTCCTGCAAAGCAACTTAACATACGTGTGCGTCCAGGCGACAAGCTTGCCATTCTGGTTAGCACTCAGGATGCTGCATTGTCGGCACAATTTAATTTATTGCAACAACAGACGCGCGTGACATCCTCTACCAGCTCGTCAATGTTCAGCGGCAGCACCAGCAATAGCAACGACGGACGTACGAGCTTCTACACAGTAAGTCCTGAAGGCTATATTGCTTTCCCTGTGCTTGGGAAACTTCATATTGCCGGTATGAGTCGAGCTGAAGTTGCCGAATATATAGAGCATGAGCTTGTAAGCAAGGAACTTGTAAAAGATCCTGTAGTCACCGTGGAGTTTATCAATACAGGTGTGAGCATAATCGGTGAGGTAGCTCGTCCGGGACGTTATGACTTCAACCGTGACCGTCTGAACATCATTGACGCTATTGCTATGGCTGGCGATCTGCTGCCTACAGGTATGCGCGAGAATGTCTCGGTAATGCGTACTGATGAGTCGGGTTCGCAGAAGGTGTACAAAGTAGACATGACCGACATGTCGTCGCTGGCGGCTTCGCCTGTGTTCTATCTGCAACAGGACGATGTGGTGTATGTGGAGCCTAATGACAAGAAAAAGCGTGACGCTACACCCAGCGGCAACGTGGCTCTGTCGCCTTCGTTCTGGGTATCAATCGGTTCACTTGGCATCACTATCGCCACATTCATTGTGACTACAACAAAATAAAACCAAGTTATTGTTGCTGTAACATCTTTAAATATTCTCCTAAAAATGGAAAACAATAACACCACCGATACTGCGCAAAGTATAGTGTCAGCGTCTGTACCCTTAAGCGACATATTCTTTCTGACCCTTCGTCACTGGCCGTGGATTATAGTCTCATTGGTTGTGTGTATAGGTTTGGCCTATCTGTATATATTGCGTACTCCGAAGGTGTACACAAGGTCGGCTGAGATTCTGATAAAAGAGCAGAACAAAGGTCGGACCGCCGGAATGGAGGATTTTTCGACGATGGGTCTTTTTCAGAGCAAGACTAATATAGTCAACGAAATCTCTACTATGCAGGCCAAGGACCTGATGACTGAGGTTGTCAGCCGTCTTGGTCTTGATTATAATTATTATCGAAAGGGCACATTCCATAATCAACTGCTCTATGGTCCTGATCTGCCTGTGCATGCCGTCGTGGCTGGCCTTGGGGAGGAAGATGCCGTGCAGTTCAAATTGGCTGTAAAGGACAAAAAAGTGACGATTAGCGGCCTTTCCACGCCTGATGAGGAATATGACGGCAATTTCACTGGTAATGTTGGCGACAGCATAGCTACTCCGGTGGGTAAGGTGGTAGTGACTCCTTCGGCTGACTATGAGGTGCCAGAGGGCAGTGCTGCAGAGGCTGCTATAGATATTATTGTGCGCAAGGTACCTCAGAGTGCCGCCCAGACGTCTTTCAGCGGACGTCTCGGCGTGACTCAGAAAGAGGAGAAGGGAAGCGTGCTGACTCTTACAATGTCCGACCAGTCGACCCGTCGTGCCGACGATGTGTTGTCCACACTTATAGGTGTATACAACGAGGCATGGATACGCGATAAGAATCAAGTGGCCGTGTCGACAAGCAATTTTATCAAGGAACGTCTCGGTGTAATCGAGAGCGAACTTGGCAATGTCGATTCCGACATATCCTCATTCAAGAGTGCTAATCTTGTGCCTGACGTACAGGCGGCATCGTCGATGTATATGAATGAGAATCAGCGTACGGCTTCAGCAATCTTAGACATCAACAACCAGTTGCAGATGACGCGTTACATCCGTTCATACCTTACGGCTGACAATGCGTCGGACCGCCTTCTTCCTGCCAACTCCGGTATAACCAATCCGATGTTGGCGCAGCAGATAAACGAATATAACAAGAATGTGCTCCAGCGCAACTCTCTCGTTCAGAAATCGTCGGAGAAAAATCCTTTGGTTCAGACCATCGACGAGCAGCTTGCGGCACAACGTGGCGCCATAGTGCAGACAGTCGACAATCAGATTGTTGAACTTCAGACTCAGCTCAAAGGCCTCCAGCGCAGCGAGGCGCAGACCATATCGCGCATTGCGAGCAATCCCAGCCAGGCCAAATACCTGCTGAGTGTAGAGCGTCAGCAGAAGGTAAAGGAGAGTCTGTATCTGTTCCTGCTTCAGAAACGTGAGGACAATGAACTGTCGCAGGCATTTACGGCCTACAATACACGCATCGTTAACCGCCCCGGTGCAGCCGGAGTACCAGTTCTGCCCAACCGGCGCAATATCCTTATGATAGCTTTCCTGCTTGGACTGGTAATACCTTTTGGCGTGACTTATGTGCGTGAGATAAGCAACACTAAGGTACGCGGTCGTAAGGATCTGGAGAATTTGAGCCTTCCGTTCATGGGCGAAATACCTCTCGCTCCGGATGCCGACCGTAGCAAGAGCCCGAACTCAGACAATGCCATTGCCGTGCGCGAGGGACACCGTGATGTCATAAACGAGGCATTCCGTGTGCTCCGCACAAATCTAGAGTTCCTGCGTCCCAAAGATCTTTCGGGGGCTTATGTGTTGGCAATGACGTCTTTCAATCCACATTCAGGCAAGAGTTACATAAGCATGAATCTGGGTCAGAGTTTGGCTCTCAAAGGTAAGCGAGTGCTCGTCATTGACGGCGACCTCCGACACGGTTCAGCTTCCAGCTATGTCGGAAGCCCCGACCGCGGACTCGCTGACTATCTCAATGATCCTTCCATAGGTCTCGACAGTGTCATCCGCGACGTAGAGGGCTCGAAAAACTTGCAGCTGCTGCCTGTAGGTACCTTGCCTCCGAATCCGGCTGAGCTGCTTGAAACACAAGCTTTCGCCGACATGTTCAAGGAGTTGCGCAAGCATTATGACTATATCCTCATCGACTGTCCGCCTATCGAGGTAGTGGCCGATGCCCAGATCATAGACCAGTATGTGGACCGAACGGTATTCGTCATCCGTGCAGGCCTTTTTGAGCGCGCCATGCTGCCTGAGATTGAAAATACTTTCCGTCAGAAGAAGTATCGCGCTATGGCGTTGATCCTCAACGGAACATCCACAATCTCAACTTCTCTTTCCCATGGCTTCCGCTATGGCTACAATTATGGATATGCCAGCCATTACGATTATGGCAAGCCTGGCAAGAAGAACGGCAAATAACGTTTTTCATATATCAATATAAACCATTCAATAAAGATTATGAATATAGCAGTAGCAGGCACAGGTTATGTGGGCCTTTCGCTGGCAGTGCTTCTCGCACGTCATAATAAAGTGACGGCAGTAGATGTAATACCTGAAAAGGTTGATATGCTCAACAACCGCAAGTCGCCGATTCAGGATGACTATATAGAGAAATATCTTGCCGAGGAGAAACTTGATCTGACAGCCACCCTCGACGGTGCTTCCGCTTACCGCGATGCAGAGTTCGTTATAGTCGCCGCGCCTACCAACTATGACTCGCAGCGCAACTATTTCGATACCAGCCATGTCGAAGAAGTTATTGATTTGGTGCTCAGTGTCAATCCCGATGCCATCATCATAATAAAGAGCACCATACCTGTCGGTTACAGCCGTTCGCTCTACATGCATTATGCTGCAAAAGGCACCAAGCGGCTTAATCTGCTGTTCTCGCCGGAATTCCTGCGTGAGAGCAAGGCGCTGTACGATAATCTTTATCCTTCACGTATCATCGTCGGTGTGCCGAAGATGATAGAGGGCGAAAATGCCGAAAACAGCGCAATTATGTCGCTTACTGACCCCTCTGTGCTTGAGGAGAAGGCTCATATTTTTGCATCCCTGCTGCAGCAAGGCGCTCTCAAGCCCGATGTTGACACGCTTTTCATGGGACTCAAGGAGGCCGAGGCAGTCAAATTGTTTGCCAATACTTATCTGGCCCTTCGCGTCAGCTACTTCAATGAGCTTGATACATATGCTGAGCTCAAGCATCTGGACACACAGTCCATCATCCAGGGCATAGGCCTTGACCCGCGTATCGGCACGCACTACAATAATCCCTCTTTCGGCTATGGCGGTTACTGTCTGCCTAAGGATACAAAGCAGCTGCTTGCCAATTATGCCGATGTGCCCGAAAACCTCATTCAGGCCATAGTGGAGAGCAACCGCACGCGCAAAGACTTCATCGCCGACCAGGTGCTCCGGCGTGCCGGCTATTATGCCGAGTCGGCATCGTGGCAGGCCGAGCGCGAGCATCCTCTCACGGTTGGCGTATACCGTCTGACGATGAAGAGCAACTCCGACAATTTCCGTCAGAGCAGCATTCAGGGCGTGATGAAGCGCATCAAGGCCAAGGGTGCCACCGTAATCATCTACGAACCCACGCTCCCCGACGGCTCCACCTTCTTCGGCAGCCTCGTGGTCAACAATCTTGACGACTTCAAGAAGCGCTCGCAAGCCATCCTCGCCAACCGCTACGACTCATGCCTTGACGACGTCCGCGAGAAAGTGTACACCCGCGACATATTCAAGAGGGACTGATAGTCACTTGCGCCGCATGCAAAACGATATCGCCCCGTCCGTAACGCTTATAGGAATAATATGTGCCACCATCATAGTGCTGGCGCTTATTGTCTTGTCTGGCTATCGGTGTGCACGGCAAGCTGCTGCTAAGGATTCCAAAACCCTTGACGCCATAATCAAGGCCAATCGTTGGTATTATCTTTTTATCGGCTCGCTTATCATTACAATAGGTATCTTCGCTTTTTCAAAAAGTTACCATAGCAACACTCAGGTTATCAACTTCCTGTCGTTAGCGTCATCCATTGTGTCGATCATCCTCGCCGTTGTCACAATAATCTATTCATTCGTCACTAACAGTCAGACTTACGGCAACGTCAACGAACTGAATTCCGCTGCTGACGGCTTAAACGCACAGGCTGAGGAGATGGGCCGCATTAGCGACAGTATAAAGAGTGCCACGCAAGCCCTTGACGACAAGATAGCCCAAATGGGTTCATCCATCAAGCAGGTCGACAGCAAGGCCGAGGCGATAATGCAGTCTCTCTCGCATCGTAACGAAAGTCAAGCCAGCGAAATGCCGTCAGGCAACACCATAAATGTTAATGAATTTGTCAGTCGCTATCTCAATATTCTCTCCCCCATGGGACATGTGGCTTTATATGCATGTGTTCTGTCAAAGGATCATAATAAGTATTTTTCTTTTGATGTGTTAGGAAAGGAAGATAACTCCTCGATATACAGCTGGGGTATAATTGTTGCTTCCGATGCCGCTGGAATCATTGATACTACTCGTTTAAACGACAGAGCAGAAATAATCTGTAACGCGTATATCGGAACAATAAAAAAACGCCTGATGAAATGGATTGAAAACGAGAAGAAGGACAATGAAAGTGTATTACTTCCCGTTATCAATCAGGTAGAAGAATTCTTTAACGGCAAGTAAACGTTTTATCTACTGCATTCTTGTCAAAGTATTCTTAACCGATTTATTTAACTCATAATATTTTTTCTATAAAATTACGAAAACAGATTCGTATCAATGGCTGTAAATGAACTCAAAGCAGGCGCCATACTTTCATATGTAGGTATAGCGGTAAACAATATAGTCGGCTTGGTTTACACTCCTTATATGTTAAGGATGTTAGGCCAAACTGAATATGGTTTGTATTCACTTGTTGCTTCTATTATAGCCTATCTTACAATTTTGGATTTGGGATTCGGTAATGCAATAATTAGATATACCTCAAAGTTAAGGGCCGAAAATAAGATTGAAGAACAATACTCGTTATTCGGTATGTTTTTACGTCTGTATCTTATCATAGGTCTTATAGCTTTCTGCATAGGAATAGCTTTATATTTTAACGTTGATCGCCTGTTTGGACGAACTATGACTCCTGATGAGCTTTCACAGACACAAATAATGATGGCACTTATGGTGCTTAACCTAAGTATTACATTCCCGATGAGTATCTGGGGAGCCATAATTACCGCATACGAGCGTTTTGTCTTTCAAAAGGTCATAAACATACTGCGGATAGTGCTTAATGCAGTTGTAATGGTAATACTTTTAAGTTTGGGATATAAGGCTATTACGATGGTGGTAGTACTTACGATATTTAATATATTGACGTTATTTTCTAATTTATGGTTCTGCAAGAGAAAGCTAAAAGTAAAAATAATTTTTGATAAAATAGATTGGATTTTATTGCGTGAGATCTTTGCTTACTCTGTATGGATTTTTCTTGCCGGTATTGTTGATAGAATATATTGGTCGTCAGGCCAATTTATAATAGGTATATATAATGTTCCAAGTGAAATTGCGATTTTTGGAATAGCAGTTCAGTTGCAGGCATTCTATTCGAGTTTCTCGTTTGCAATATCGGGCGTTTTTTTCCCAAAAATTGTAAAGATAGTCACGCTTGAGAATGACATGACACAAGTTTCAGATCTTTTTATAAAAATCGGGCGTATACAATTTTATGTGATGTCATTAGTCTTTACAGGTTTTATTATATTTGGCCATAAATTTGTCATACTTTGGGCCGGAGAAAGCTACTCATCGGCATATTGGATGTCTCTTGTGTTCTTTTTAGTAATTTTATTCTCTTCAATTCAAACGTTGGGAAATAATATTCTTCAGGCAAAAGGAGATGTGAAATTTCGGACGATAGTTATTTCAGTAACGGCACTTATGGTATTTATAGTCAGCTTTCCTGCTGCCAAGTATTACGCAGGATTAGGTTGCGCAATAGTTATAGCAGCAGGCATATTAATAGGACATATTTTGATTCTTAATTGGTATTATGCAAAGAAAATAGGATTAGATATAAGGCGATTTTGGCATGAAATTTTAAAGTTATCAGTTTTGCCAGTTGCCTTGTGTCTTATAGGAATGTACGCTTATAGTTTTATTCCAAGTGATAAACTTGCAGTGTATTTATTGTCTATTGCTATATATACGATGTTATTTATATATTTATCATATAAAATCTGTTTCAATGATTATGAGAAATCCATATTTAAACCGATTGTAGCACGCTTGAAGTCTTTGATATAATTATGAAGAAAATATTCGTAAGTTACGGTAATGAAGTCTATTACAACTCTCTTGACAGAATAAAAAAAGAAGTTGAGGAGACAGGCTTATTTGACGAAATACTGATATATACAGACAAGGATTTACCTGAAGATATAAAAAACAATATTCTGTATTCATACAAAAGAGGAGGTGGATATTGGATATGGAAACCATGGGTGGTACTTCAAGCATTGAAGCATGCCCAAAAGGATGATATAATAGTATACTCTGATTGTGGGAATACGATATACAAACATAAAGCATGGCTCAAGTATTTCCATATGATGAGGAAGTATGATGCACTTTTCTTTTATAATGGAGGTTCATTAGAAAAGTGGACGAGAAACTCTGTTTTTGAATATTTTGGTAAGGAATTACATAAGAACTTCTATCAAATTATTTCCGGCTTTTTTTTGGTAACATCAAACGCCCGGGATTTTATTCAGGAGTGGTATAATTCGATGTTTTTTCATCCTGAATTGGTAATGGATGTATCGAAAGAGCGACTTGAATTGGAAAGTCCAAAATTTGTTGAACATCGTCATGATCAGGCTGTTTTAAGTGGAGTAGCTTATACATATCCTGATAAGGATAAAGTCGGCATATTACCGGAAAAGTCAGAGCGTCTTCGTTCTTTCGGACAGCCAATCTACAATTCTCGTATATCTGACGATAAAAGACGTTCGCCTGAAATGCCGTCACCTCTATCTGCTATATTTATAGCAGATTATATGCTTATACCATATCGGAGATTAAAAACCTGGATATTGCGTTACATAATATAACAGAATAAATTAGGATTGATAAGATAATGAAATACGTATATCCCAAATTGCCCGCAGTTAAGAATACTCCTTTTTTCAGAATTGGAGGAACAGGTATTGCAAATGGTTTGTTTGTGTACGCAAAAGCGATTGTAGAGGCCAAAAAATCCAATGCACAGATTATTGCTCCTACATGGTTCAATTTTTCTTTGGGTACATATTTAAGGCATCAGCGCGACAAACGTCATTATTTGGGGCTTTTCAAGAGTAGAGATGAAGTTTCGGGATTAAAACGCCTCATTCTTTTGTTCTTTGGGAAAAGAAGCTCCGGTACTAATTCAAATGATGGAAAAGTACATGTAGTTGAAGGTATATATGATTTTTTTGTACCATTGATTGAGCATCATAAATATGTTTCAGAATACATTATGAAACATATTAATCCAAAAATACTAAAGGAAGTCAATAGTTTTGATTTTAAAGACTGTATTGCGGTACATATACGTCTGGGCGATTTTCCGGTGGAACGACGAATACCAATGGACTGGTATTGTAAACAGATCGCAGAGTACGGAAAAGGAAAGAAAGTTCTTGTTTTCTCGGATGGACAAGATGAAGAACTATCTGAGGTCTTAGAAATAAAAGGAGTTGAACGTGCATTTTTTGGTGGAGCCATTCAGGATATTGTTGCAATGAGCCGATGTGAATTTATTGTCGGTAGCGATAGCTCATTTTCTGCATGGGCAGCATTTCTGGGACAAGTTCCATGTTCGTTCTATAAATTGCAATTTGGAAAAGTATTGCTTGACTCGAATAAACAGCGAATAGAGATTTCATGATGTTTGCGCTATTCACATATTTACAGATATTCGCAATGCCATGCTTAAATGTGTTGCTGTATCTTTTTCCTGATATAATTACTTATAAGGTATGGGTTGGTTTTGTCGGTTGTGTAAGTTTTGTGTTGTTTTGTCATGAGCTGATGTTTCGGAAATTTGATCATAAAAAAACGGCAGTTGCATGCATCGCATGGCTTTTATTGATTCTGCTTTATGTTTCAAGTAAGGATTATTATCCAATTGTTTCATACAAATATTATTCATTTTTATTGGTAATAAGTCTGCAAATCACCCCCATTATATTGTGTGCTGTAATTGTAGCACAGGAAAAAGATACTCAAGAGAAAATCAAACAGCTTTCTCCATATTTCGGAATAGCATTCACGATAACATCTTTTATAGCAGCTTTCTTTCCGTCAGGAAGTATCAACGGTGGTTATTTGGCTACTGATAATGGGTTGAACTATCAGTCGAACTCATATCTCGCGGCCTATGCGTCAGCATGTTCTTACTATTATCTGTTGAACTTCAAGACATTTCAGTGGCGAGGTTTTTTTAGAAAAAGAATTGCATATAATATAGTATTGGCATCAATAGTTGTTAATCTATTAAGTATTTTTGTTTCTGGTGGTCGTGGCGGTCTTGTCCTGTTTGTGTGCCAGACTTTAATGGCCATATGGTTCCTTATAAAAAATAAGAATAGCTATAGGATTAAGTCTATATATATATTCGCCGGTGTATGTGTGATTGCAGGCATTCTGATTTTTGCCATACACTTTGCTGAAACAAGTAGCCTGAAGACCAATGGATTTGAGCGCATTGTTGCTACAGTAGAAACCGGAGATTCTAACGGAAGAGATATATTAAGAGAAAAAGCCTTAAATGCTTTTGAAAAAAGTCCGATAGTAGGCCATGGTATCGGTTCAGTTTTTAATGAAATTGGGGAATACTCACATAATTGTATAACTGATTCGCTGGTGGAAGGAGGCTTAATCGGTACAATTATATATGTATTGGTGATTGGAGTGGCCTTTTTTAAGTTGTATAAACGAGCCAGACTCCATAATGATGAGTATATATGGCTTACATTTATTGTAAATGGACTCATTCTTTCCCTGTTCAGTGGGTATTATTTAACCCAACTTCCTATATGTTGGAGTACGGCATTTGCGTACTCTCTAACGGCAATAAATAATAACAAATTTAGACTTAATGTAAGGCAACATCAGCTTTAAAGAAGAACAGCCATCTGCTTACCTGTTTCATAAAGTCCAAGAAAATAAAATACATCATAGAGGGAATATCCTTTAAAATGTCATTCGGCAACTATCTGTATGTGTACAATCGTGTTCTGAAGCTATTGTACAAATAGCCTCAATCAACAGCAGGGTAATTTATGAAAAAGCTTTGTGTAATATATAATACCGCGCCGAAATACAGGGAGGGGATTTTCAAGGCAATAGACAACTCCTATGATTGCGACTGGTATTTTGGCGAGACCAAATCCGATATAAAGGAAATGGACACATCAGCGCTCAAGCATGTGACCTATTATAGCTATACAGAAAGCAAAATAAAGTGGAAACGAGGACTCTTAAAGCTGCTCTTTGATAAAAGATACGGCACATTCATAGTTCTTGCAGAAACTCGTTGTATCACGGATTATATATTCCTGATTGCCTCTCGCCTCATACCTGATAAAAAGGTCTATATATGGACTCATGGATGGTATGGTAAAGAGAATAGAATAGAAGCTTTTATGAAAAAGGTCATGTACAAAATGGCCGACGGCATTTTGTTATACGGCAATTATGCCAAAGAATTAATGATTAGTAAAGGTTTTAAGGCGAAGAAACTTCATGTTGTTCACAACTCCCTTGATTACAGCCATCAGGTTGAACTACGCGACAAGGTTCGTTCTTCTGATATATTCAAGAGTCATTTCAATAACAGCAATCCTGTACTGCTCTTTATAGGAAGGCTTACAGCTGTGAAACGCCTTGACATGCTGGTTGAAGCAATCAAGAAGCTGAAAGATAAAGGTGAAAGCTATAACCTTGTGTTTGTGGGAGACGGTGCTGAACGAAAAAAACTTGAGTCTCTGGTATCTGACTTTCAAATAGGGAACTCCGTATGGTTTTACGGCGGATGCTACGATGACACGAAAAATGCAGAATTGGTATACAATGCCGATTTATGTGTGGCGCCGGGAAATGTAGGACTTACGGCTATGCACAGTATGGTGTTTGGATGTCCTGTTATATCGCACAATAACTTCAAAATGCAGATGCCTGAATTTGAGGCAATTGTTCCCGGAATAACTGGTGGCTTTTTCGAATACAACAACGAAAAGTCATTATGCGACACAATATCCGCATGGTTTAAAAAAAATGCTGATAATCGTGAGGAAATCAGACGTAACTGCTACAAAGAAATCGATGAGAACTGGACTCCGGAATTTCAAATGAAAGTAATTAAATCTATAATATGAGAGATATTATAAGGAGAGCAGGCCGATTCCTCAAGGCGGCCTACTATCGCCACAAATATAAGCTGAAAAACGTTCATAAAACAACTTATTTTGGTGGCCCTTCAAGTATTAGCAGCGATATTATAGCCGACAAGTATTCATATATAGGACCGGGATGCCAAATTTATCCGGGAGTATCAATAGGAGCTTACACTATGTTGGCAAACAATGTGACTATACTGGGAGGAGACCATAGATATGATATTGTGGGAAAGCCTATAATATTCTCCAAAAGGGCTGATAAAAAGAAAACAAACATAGGGAAGGACTGTTGGATAGGAGCACACAGCATTATAATGTGCGGTGTGAATATAGGAGACGGAAGCATTGTGGCAGCCGGTTCGATTGTCACAAAAGATATCGAACCATATGGCATATACGGAGGCGTTCCGGCAAAGAAAATCAAGGACAGATTTAAAGATAAACTGTCTGTGGAGGAACATCGAGAAACACTTGAGCATCTTCCTGAAGAAATCCCCCTTGACTGGTTTTGTTAAAATATGCGCTTGTACGAACTAACAGTGCAAAAGTATACCAATCATTTTTCGACCTTATCGGTGTCTTCGCAAATGCTCTCCCTCTACAAATGGCTCGCCGATGAAGGGGATAAACCTGAATTTGTGTATGAGTGAGAATGTAATTGACCTTTCGAGGTATCATAATGCACTGGGCCGCAGGCATCAGCTGACGAGGCTGGTGTGGTGCGCGGTGTGGGGCCTACTGGCGCGTCCGCTGCCTCGCAGTATGTGCTCGGGCTGGAAGCGTGCGTTGCTGCGTGCGTTCGGCGCCAAGATTGCGCCTACGGCGGTGGTGTATTCGTCGGCGCGTGTCTACTATCCTGCAAATCTCACGATGGAGGCTTACAGCTGCCTGGCTCCGGATGCTGACTGCTACAACGTGGCGCCTGTGCATCTTGGTGCGAATTCTACGGTAAGCCAGGGTGCCTATCTGTGCACGGCAAGCCATGATATAAGCGATCCGCTCAACCCGCTGGTGACTGCGCCTATCGTGGTTAAAGACCAGGCATGGGTGGCTGCCGGGGCATTCGTCGGCATGGGTGTAACTGTGGGCCAGGGTGCTGTGATAGGCGCACGCGCGGCTGTGTTCAAGGATGTGGAGCCGTGGACTGTGGTCGGCGGCAATCCTGCGAAGTTCATCAAGAAAAGGGTGATTGAACAGCAGGGATAGTGACGGGTTCTACTGATTTCTTCAAAAAACGGAGCGTCGTATCTCAAACTATTAAAATAAAGTTGTAAATTTGCTGAAGCAAGCAAATATCAGGCTATTTATGATTATAAGATTCGCAGTCAGTAATTATCTGTCTTTCGACGAACGGCAGGAGGTTTCAGTGCAAAAGTATACCAATCATTTTTCGACCTTATCGGTGTCTTCGCAAATGCTCTCCCTCTACAAATGGCTCGCCGATGAAGGGGATAAACCTGAATTTGTGTATGAGTGAGAATGTAATTGACCTTTCGAGGTATCATAATGCACTGGGCCGCAGGCATCAGCTGACGAGGCTGGTGTGGTGCGCGGTGTGGGGCCTACTGGCGCGTCCGCTGCCTCGCAGTATGTGCTCGGGCTGGAAGCGTGCGTTGCTGCGTGCGTTCGGCGCCAAGATTGCGCCTACGGCGGTGGTGTATTCGTCGGCGCGTGTCTACTATCCTGCAAATCTCACGATGGAGGCTTACAGCTGCCTGGCTCCGGATGCTGACTGCTACAACGTGGCGCCTGTGCATCTTGGTGCGAATTCTACGGTAAGCCAGGGTGCCTATCTGTGCACGGCAAGCCATGATATAAGCGATCCGCTCAACCCGCTGGTGACTGCGCCTATCGTGGTTAAAGACCAGGCATGGGTGGCTGCCGGGGCATTCGTCGGCATGGGTGTAACTGTGGGCCAGGGTGCTGTGATAGGCGCACGCGCGGCTGTGTTCAAGGATGTGGAGCCGTGGACTGTGGTCGGCGGCAATCCTGCGAAGTTCATCAAGAAAAGGGTGATTGAACAGCAGGGATAGTGACGGGTTCTACTGATTTCTTCAAAAAACGGAGCGTCGTATCTCAAACTATTAAAATAAAGTTGTAAATTTGCTGAAGCAAGCAAATATCAGGCTATTTATGATTATAAGATTCGCAGTCAGTAATTATCTGTCTTTCGACGAACGGCAGGAGGTTTCGTTCGAGGTCGACGAGGATGCGGTGGAATCGGGTGTTGCCGCACACTTCGTTGAAGGCAAACGGCCGATTCTTAAGTTGGCTGCGTTTTTCGGTGCTAATGCCGCAGGCAAGAGCAATCTTGTCATTGCCTTAAACAACGTATTCCGCCTGCTTTTCGAGTCCCGTAGTCTGAAGAACGAGCCGGTGAATGTGTGCAAAAACTTTCTTGCCAACGGGAATGATGTCTCTACTCTTGAGATTTCGTTTTACGCAGACTCCGTTCGTTATGACTATAATATAAGTCTCAGCCGCAGGAATATCCAATCGGAAGAACTATATTACTATCCTGACGGCAGAAAATTGCTGTTTTATAAGCGGCAGTTCGCTGGCGGGGATGTCATGCCGGATATCACATTAGGCAAATCGCTCGGATTGTCTGCGAATTCTATCGCGGCCTTAAAATCGGCGACTCTCAACAACCATTCCGTGCTGTCTTCGTTTCAGAAGGTATCGCTTGGTACGGATGGTGCTAAGATTGCCAATCTCCATAACTGGCTTGCCAAACACGTCCACGACATTGACGGGGACGAAGAAATGTCTATAGCCGACGTACTGGAAACCGTTGCTGGAAACCCGACCACAAAGAAATTCTATCTTGACATGCTGCGCAAGGCCGACTTCAACATTGTAGACTTCAATGTGGTCCGACGTAGTGTGCCATTCCCAAAATCGGTACGTGAACGCATTCTGAACAATCCCAACTTATCGGAAGAGGAAAAGCATGAACAACTCGAAGGAGCATACGTCAAGGATATAATATTTGTTCATGCATCAGACCGCGGCCTGATGGAAATCCCTCACGGGATGGAATCGGCCGGCACGATGAGATTCATCGAAAATCTGTATTTCCTGCATCAGGCTATCAGTGGTGAGCATATCATACTTGTGGACGAAATATCCCCTAATATTCATGAGGATATACTTTCCTATTACCTCAACGCGTATTGCCTCAATTCTTCCAAGTCGCAGCTGATATTCACATCGCAGCAACTGTCGTTGCTCGATGATGACATATTCTCCGACACTCCCTCGGCTGCGTTTTTCGTGGATAAAGACTGGCATTCGGCAGCAAGCACTGTGGTTCGCGGCGACAAACTGATGGAGTCGCTGGGCAAAGATACCGGCCTGACCCTCTACAAAGCCTACAAGACGGGCAGCATCGGCGCTACGCCGTCTGTAGGTTCGCTTCTTTACGTAAGCGAAGTCTGATTTTCATCATAATAGTCTTTTTATGCCAATCCCCCGCGTACTCATACTTGGCGAAGGGCCTACGGAATTCTATTATGTAGACTCACTGCGCGACTTGTTCCGTGGCATTCAATATAGTCCGAGTCAGCCTAAACATAGTTCTATCGATTTCTTTAGAAAAAAGATAGAGGAAGGACTTGACAAAGGCTACAAGACGATAATATGTCTTATCGATATGGACAATAAGGATGATAAGGGAGAGGCTTGCAAGTATGCGGAAATCAGAAGAAGGTATAAGGATGACAGACGAGTGGTTTTTCTCGAAAGCGAGCGATGCACCGAGTTGTTTTTCCTTTACTATTTCTGCTACACCACACGCATATTCATCGATCAGCCTTCATTATTAAAGGAATTGAGCGATCGTTGTCCATACGAGAAGACAGTAGCTTTTTTCAAGAAGCATCCCCTCCACAGCTACTTTGAAAGCAATGGTGGAAGTCTTTCTAATGCCATTGACCGCGCAGAACTCTCTTGCTCGACGGCGTCGGAGCGTGAATCACACACTTACACCGAACTGCATAAGCTGTTTTCGTTATTGAGTTACAAATGACTTGGAATTTAGTAGATTTATACTAATTATAAGGTGATTTTCAGTTTCGGCTCTTGACATATAATAGCCGCATCGTTGCTTTTGTAATCAGCTACAATCCCGGTAATTTACAGCCGATGTTCTCTTACATTAAAGAAATTAATTAATTGCTATGCTTGACATTTCTGTTATAATTCTGACTTTCAACGAGGAGCTGCACATCAGGCGCTGTCTGGAGAACGTAGCGCCGATTGCGCGGGATGTATTCATAATCGACAGTTTTTCGACTGACCGCACATTGGACATCGCGCGGGAATACGGAAACGTACATATTCTACAAAACAAGTGGACTAACAATTATGCCGCCCAGTTCAACTGGGGACTTGAAAACGCTCCGATCTCCACCAAATGGGTGCTACGGCTGGATGCTGACGAATATCTGCTTCCTGAACTCGTGAAGGAGGTTAAAGACAAGCTTCCAAATATGCCTGAAGAAGTGACAGGAGTTGTGTTCAAGCGCAGGCATATATTCTTGGACAGATGGATGAAAAGGGGCACATATCCCGTAAAACTGCTACGTCTGTTCAGATACGGTAAAGGTTCGTGCGAGCAGCGTCTCATGGATGAGCATATACAGCTGACAGAGGGATTGGCTATTGAGTTTGAAAATGATTTCTGTGACCATAATCTCAATGATTTAAGTTGGTTTCTGCACAAACATGTCAATTATGCTGTGCGTGAGGCTGTCGACTTGCTTGACATTGAACTCGAGCTTACAGGTTCGGCCGAAAATGACGACAACAGGCAGCTCAACGAGCAGGCGCTGGCCAAGCGTATGCGCAAGCACAAGTATGCAAGGCAGCCACTGTTCTGGCGTTCGTTTGCTTATTTCTGCTACCGCTACTTCTTCAAGCTGGGCTTCATGGAGGGCAAGGAGGGCTTTCTGTGGCACTTCCTTCAGGGCTGGTGGTATCGCACTTTGGTCGATGCCAAGGTGCTGGAAATAAAGCGTGCGTGTGGAGACGACAAGGAAAAAATCCGGGCGCATCTGAAAGAACATTACAATATATCGATATAAAGGCATAGCCGTTTATATATCAAGCTATTCATGAAAATATCTATAATCACTGCTACATGGAACAGTGCGGCGACTGTGGCCGACACGATGGAGAGCGTGCTGCGGCAGACGTATGCCGATTATGAGCATATCATCGTTGACGGTGGTTCTACGGATGCCACAATGGACATCGTGCATGCTTTGGAGCCGCACTATGGCGGCAGGCTGCGTTGGGTGAGCGAGCGCGACCGCGGCATATACGACGCCATGAACAAGGGGCTGCGCATGGCTACGGGCGATGTGGTAGGCATCCTCAACAGTGATGATTTCTACTCGTCGGATGATGTGCTCGCGCGCGTGGCTGCCGAGCTGAACTGCAATGATGTTGACGCTGTGTATGGCGACATCCATTACGTGCGCGATACCGACCTCACCCGGTGTGTGCGCTACTATTCCGGCCGAAGTTTTCGGCGCTGGATGATGCTCATGGGCTACCAGCCGGCGCATCCGTCGTTTTATTGCCGTCGGGATGTGTACGAGCGTTTGGGCGACTTTGACCTGCGCTTCCGTATTGCGGCGGATTTTGAGAACATGTTGCGTTTCATTTATATGAACCGTATCCGCACACGTTATCTGCCTATGGATTTCGTGACGATGCGGCAGGGAGGTACGTCCACTGCGGGATGGCGCAGCCATTGCCGTATTTTGAGCGATCACTATCGGGCTTACGTCAAGAATCATCTGCCTGTGGGATTCGTGCTGGATCCTGCTCGCTATGTGATGAAAGTAGCGGAGGTTGTCGGCGGTCGTCTCAAGGGTTACAATTAGTCTATATCGGGCTGAATAATCATCGGCGCCATGGCAACGGGTTGTTGCTGTGGCGCCGATGCTTTTGGGAGGGTGTAATGAAAGCCGCCCCCGGAAAGCTGGCTTTCGCAGGGGCGGCGGTGGGATTGTTGCGCGTTAGGCGCGGTTTATTTCACGAGGACTTTGGTGGCCTTGTTGCCCTGACGACGGATGTAGAGGCCGTTTTCGGGGTTGGCAACGCGTACGCCCTGGAGGTTGAAGTATTCAACGGGAGCGTTCTCGTCAACGGTGATGTCGGCGATGCCGTCGCTCTTGCTTTCTTTGAAGAGTATGGGGAGGTTGAATTCTGTGGGCTCTTTAGCGGGTGCTACGTTGGCATACCATGTGCCCTGGGCGCCCTTGCTCTGTGCAATGATGCAGTTGGTGTTCAGGGCATTGGTGAACTTCACGTTGTTGCCTTCGAAGGCGAATGTGTAGTCGCAGCCTTCATTGTGTTCGGTGTAGAACTGGAAGCTTGTTAAGTGTTCGCTGTCCATGCCGTAGTAGCGGCCGTTGGCGTCCTGAATGGTGGCCTTGTCGCCGTTGACGGTGATTGTGAATGCATTGGCTGCGTCGGTGGTGACGGTGTTGTTCTCAACGGTGGCGGCAACGAGGCTGATGCGGCCGTAGTTTACGGTAGCGGCTGCGGGAGTGCCGAGCTTGTAGGTGCCGTCTTCATTGACAACGAATACGTAGCTGCCGGTGGTGAGAGCGTTCACCATCTCGTATTTTTTGCCCGTGGGCTGGGGGTCGGGATCGGGATCGGGATTAACGGGTTCACCGCCTTCGCCGCTTGCCTCAATTACGAGGGAGGCAACTCGGAGCTGCTTGCCGTTGCCGTCGAATGTTACGCTGCTTTTTGCGGTGGCGGAGGTCATGGTGAACACTCCGTCGGTGAACTCGGATACAGTCCAGCCCTCTGCTGCTGCAGAAGTGGCTTTGTTGCCGGTGGCATTGATTGTGACGGTCACTTTGTTGAAAGTTACACCGGAAGGAGCTGTAACGGTCAGATTAGCGCCGGCGTAGATGCGGATGGAGTACTGATCGGGAGATACAAGATCATTTGTGGATGCACCCTTTGCGAGTGTGAGGCTGTAGTTCTCAACAACACCCTTGTAGTCGTTGCCGTTCTTTGTCCAGGTGTAATCGTTCCACTTTTTGCCATCGGCGGGAAGTGACACTTCAACGGCGGAGGCTGCGAGGCCCATGCCGAGGAGAGCTACCATGGAGAGTAAAAATTTCTTCATAGAGTTTGATTTTTGGGGTTATAAATTAGGTTTGCGGTTGTTCTGTAATAAAAAAACTCATGACGTTGCCACACGTGGGGCACGGGTCATGAGCATATATTGTGGAATAATGATTGCTGATGCTTGAACACGAATATGTAGGCCACTCGTTGGAGGAAGCAGGCGCCGGCATTGAGGTTGGCGAGGCAATTCGTTTTCATGTTGCAAAGGTAGTGTATTTTTAATACAAAGCAAATAATATTTGGTTAAAAATGATATAAAGAAGCCCATGCGTTGTCGGCGCATGGGCAATAGCAGGGCGGAAAAATCGGGCGGTAGTGCTGTGAAGCGGCGCTATCGGTAGTCGGCGAATCGTTCCTGTAGTTTTTTGCGTGCGAAGAATATGCGGCTCTTCACGGTGCCGAGGGGCAGGCTCATCTTGTCGGCTATCTCGTTGTATTTGTAGCCTGCCACGTGCATTGAGAACGGTACGCGGTATTCGTCGGGGAAGGCGTTGATGGCATCGGTGATTTCCGATGCCGTGTACGAGCCTTCGGGTGTGTCGAGGCCGCTGTCCTGCGATATGTTGAGGTAGAAGAGGTTGTCGGTGCTGTCGGTTACGGTTGCTGCACGTGCGCCGCGGCGGTAGTTGTTGATGAAGATGTTGCGCATGATGGTGAAGACCCATCCCTTGAGATTGGTGTTCTCGGTGTACTTGGCTTCGTTGTCGAGAGCCTTGAGGGTGGTGTCCTGAAGCAGATCGTATGCGTCGTCGCGGTTGCTTGTGAGCATGTAGGCAAAGTTAAGCAGGTTGCCCTGAAGCCTCATAAGGTCTTTCTGAAATTTTTCGCTTCCCATAGTGCTATGTTTTTGAGTTGTTTTGTGATGTTTTCTTTGCTTTGATGCTTCAAAATTACATAGAATTTGGGAAATGCAAGTATTTTATGGTTAATAAAAGTTAAACAAACAAATTAAAATTATAACATGCTGATTATCAAGGGTAATAATATGAAAATTTCTGTTACGGAATTGTTACACATAGCGTAATTTTGTACAATTGTAACGGCTTTGTAATCGAGTAGACTCTGATTTGCCTCCGGTTTGTTCGCGCGACGTAACGCTGTTTTTGCCTCTGAAAAGGGCCGAATTCTGACCCGTTTTCGATATGTTTTTCGCTTGTTTTTCTCTCAGCTATCGCTCGAAGTTTATGGAGAGAGGCACGTCGGCCGACGGTTTGCGCACTGCGAGCAGTGTGTCCCCGCCTATTGTCACCGGCGTTGCCGGCAGCACGGCGGAGTAGGGCAGATTGCCTGTCACGGCATAAATGAGCCGCTTGGGCAGCGTTCGGCTGCTTAGGTCGCGGCCGGCGAAGGAGGCGCGGACGCATCGCGCCGTATCTGCTCCGGTGGCCGGAATGAACCAGTAGTCGCGGCCCTCCACGGCGTGTGCGTCGCCTGTTATGCGTCGCCCGGCGGAGAGGGGCGGTTCGCCTGTCAGCAGGTCATAGTCGGCATGGTTCACAATCAGCGGGCGCCCGTCTGTCCGCTTGCCGTAGAGCCGCAGGATGGCTGTGGCGCTGTAGTTGTCGGGAAGCAGGTCGGCCGTCGTGCCAGTGATAAGTGGTTGTAGCGCGGGATTTATTTTCGGGCTGTCGATGTAGGTGAACGGCTCGGGGGCTGCCGCGAGGCGTGCGGCCATTTCACGATAAGCTTTGCTCACGCGCAGGGTGCCGGCGGCGCCGAAGCACAGCAGCACGGCCAGGGCTGCGGCCGGTATGGCCGTAGCTGCCGCGCCTGCCGCCGTCAGAGACGGCCACAGGATGACTGCGGCTTGCACGAGCAGTATCAGCGAGATGAATTCTATCAGGCACATGGAGTGCGGATAGCTGTGGGCGTAGAAGGTGAACACCAGGTCGATGACGAGGAGGACAAGCAGAAAGCGGTTAGCGCGCAGGAATGCAGCGCACGCCTTGCGCCGCAGCGCCGCCCAGGCGGCAAGCAACAGGGCGAGCACGTAGACGAGCTTAAGCCCGGCGTAGCAGTCGAAAGTGCGCAGCAGGAAGTCGCGCATGGTGCCGGCGTCGTCGGCGCTGGCGATGCGTCCCAGGGTGCCCGGCGAGAACACCAGCGGTACGGCTCCCGCCCACAGCGCGATGCACAGCGCGGCCTGCGCGCGCGAACGGAATCGGCAGCGGCGCGCCAGCCAGAACAGGCCCGTGGCCGCGCACAGAGGCACGGCGAAAGCCTCGTTGCTCCATCCCGTAATCAGACCAGCGGCCACGGCAGCAGCTATCGGCACAGGTCGGCCGCCATCGCTCCGGCGCAAGAGCAGCAGAAATACGAGCACCGCGGCCACAACCCACAGATAGTTGACACTCAGCGCTATGTTTGTCCACAGCGCTACAGTGGAGCCTTCGATGACAGCCGGGAAGAGCAACAGGAGCGCCGCAAGGTTCAGAAGGCATACCATTGGCCCGCGCTGCCTCGGCCCCACTTCGATGCGGCACAGCAGCCACACCACGAGGGCGAACATCAGGCCGTTGGCAACGGCGAAAGCGCGCTGGCTCAGAGGACCCGTAAAGAGCTGAACCACCACGTGCGGCCACACGCGTCCGTTGGCCTGAAAGTAGTGATTGTACTGCGAGCGCGCCACATCGGCCACGCTGCGCACCGGCTCCATAGCCGCCGCGTCCTCGTTCCACGACGGGTCGGAACCCACCACGAAGCAATAGACGGCATCGTCGCCGGTCCAGTTTACGGCCCATGAGCTGACTGCTATGAAGGCGGCGCCCATGAGCAGCAGGCACCACGCGGTTATTTTGTTCTTCATTTTGCAAATTTACGGATTTTTCCGCTGTTTTTTTGTAAATTTGCGATTATCAAAAACCTTTACAACCATGAAACAGCTGATTACCATACTTATTGCGCTGGCAGGCGCCATGACGTGCGTCGCGCAGGTTTCCGCCCCGGGGCGTGTGGCCGAGACCGCGGTGCCCGAGGCGCGCTATCCGCGTGTGCTCGACGACGGTCGTGCCATGTTTGCTCTGGCGGCTCCGGATGCTCTGGATGTGAAAGTGGACATATGCGGTCGCAAATACGACATGAGCCGCGACGCCGACGGCATGTGGACGGCCACGACCGACCCTCTCGTGCCCGGATTTCATTATTACTTCCTGCTGGTTGACGGTGTCAGTGTCATCGACCCCTCAAGCGAGGCTTTCTATGGCTGCGGGCGTCAGGCCGGTGGCATCGAGATACCGGAAAGCGCCGAGGAGGCGGCCTACTACACATTTGACCCCTCCATAGCCCACGGGCAGGTGCGCGAATGCCGCTATTACTCTGCCATGGAGGGCGCTCCGCGCCGTTGCTATGTATATACCCCGGCCGCCTATGAGACCGACACCGAGGCGCGCTTCCCCGTGCTTTATCTCCAGCACGGCATGGGCGAGGACGAGCGCGGATGGCACACCCAGGGCAAAATGGCCGAGATTCTCGACAACATGACGGCGGCCGGCAGGTGCCGACCGATGATAGTGGTGATGGACTACGGCAACTGCGGCTATATCCACGGTGCGCGCCCGGGCGAGAAACGCGACGACTTCGGCGCTACGTTCACTCCCATACTCCTCGACGAACTTATCCCGTATATCGACCGTACTTTCCGTACGCTGACAGACCGCGAGAACCGCGCTATGGCCGGCCTCTCATGGGGCGGCCACCAGACCTTGCAGACCACGCTGTACCATCTGGACCGCTTTGCCCACATCGGCTCGTTCAGCGGCGCCCTGTTTTTCAATCCCGACAATATACGCGGAATCTACGACGGAGTGTTCGCCGACGCCGATGCGTTCAACTCGCGCGTGCGCACGTTCTTCCTCTCGAAAGGCACAGAGGAGGGATTTGCAAGCGACAAAATCAGCGCGGCTCTGACGCGTGCGGGCATAAGGAATGTCTACTATGAGTCGCCCGGCACGCACCACGAGTGGCTCACATGGCGTCGCTCGCTGCGCGAGTTCCTTCCGTTGTTGTTCCGATAGGATTACTTCACGCGTATGAGCGTCAGGCCGTCGCGCAGGGGCAGGATCACGCGCTCTACGCGGGGGTCGGCCGTCACGCGGTCGTTGAACTCCAGCAGGCCGCGCGTCTGCGGGTCGCGCTCACGGTCGGGGTGCAGAATCTTGCCACTCCAGAGCGTGTTGTCGGCAAGGATTATCCCTCCGGGGCTCATGCGCGGCACCAGCAGCTCGTAGTACTGCACGTAACAGCGCTTGTTGGCGTCGATGAACGCCAGATCCCACGGCGCCGGCAGCTGCGGCAGCACGTCCAGGGCGTCGCCCGTGTGCAGCACTATGCGTGCGCCGGGGTGAGGCGCGGCGAACAGTTCTTCCAGTTCGGGCTCCATCTCGTCGTCTATCTCTATGGTGTGAAGCACGCCGTCGGCGGGCATGCCCTCGGCCAGACACAGCGCCGAGTAGCCCGTGAACGTGCCCAGCTCTACGGCGCGCCGCGGCCGCGTCAGCGCCGAGAGCATACGCAGGATGCGCCCCTGCGCGTGGCCCGAGCACATGCGCGGATACACGTGGCGCGCGTATGTGCGGCGCCATAGCGCGTGCAGCGCCGGCGGCTCCGGGTCGATATGCGCCGCTATGTAGTCGTCAAGTTCTTCGTCGTTGCTCATAATACGCAAAGTTAATGTATTTTTACGCTCCGAAAGTACACGAATCTGAAAAATTGCGTTAAATTTGCATTCCAAACCATTTCCACGCCATAAGCCATGACCAGCAGTACCGACCGACGCGACAGCGTAGTGATAATACCGATGTACAACGAGCGAGAGAATGCGGCGGCGATCATCGACGCCGTGATGGAGTTGCCGCACGGCTTCGACGTGCTCGTGATCGACGACAACTCGCCCGACGGCACCGCCGCCATCGTGCGCGAGAAGATGGCACAGTACCCCGGCCGCGTGCTGCTCACGGAGCGTGCCGGAAAGCTCGGCCTCGGCACGGCCTACATCGAGGGATTCCGCCGCGCGCTCGACGCCGGCTACGACTATGTATTCGAGATGGATGCCGACTTCAGCCACAACCCCAAAGACCTTGAGCGCCTCTACAAGGCTTGCGCTGAGGACGGCGCCGACGTAGCCGTGGGCTCGCGCTATGTCACCGGCGTGAACGTCGTTAACTGGCCCATGGGGCGTGTGCTCATGTCCTACTATGCCAGCAAGTACGTGCGCCTCGTCACGGGCATACCGATCCACGACACCACCGCCGGCTTCGTGTGCTACCGCCGCCGCGTGCTTGAGGCCTTCGACCTCGACGCCATCCGTTTCAAGGGCTATGCCTTCCAGATAGAGATGAAGTTCACGGCCCACTGCATGGGCTTCCGCGTGGTGGAGGTGCCTATAGTATTCGTGAACCGCGTGCTCGGCACTTCCAAGATGAACAGCTCCATCTTCGGCGAAGCCGTCTTCGGCGTCATCCGCCTGAAGTGGGACAGCCTGTTCCGGAAATACCCTAAAAAGGATTAGTACGGCTGGCAGGAAACAAAAAGACATAAAGTCATAATGGACAGAAGTGCTTTTGAGGGTGCAAAGGATACAGAAATACAGAGATTACAGAAATAACACTTTTTTGAGGAATGCAGGTATGGCGTGCTTTCTTGGCAAAACTCCCTCATGGCGTCCAAATCCTGATAAGCTTAAGTGCGATAAAAAGTCACGCCTAATGTTCAACCTGCCGAATGGTGGTAACAATGAGGAAAAGGAAGGCCGCCAAATCAAAATAACCTTATGTTCCTTTTGACCTTATGTCCTTTACCCTCTGGGCGTACTAAAGCTCGACACCGAGACGCAATCCTTGGAGAAATGCAAGAAAGAACTTGAACGCGGCAACCGCTGGATGGACAAGACATTTTCCAATGCCAAAGCTGCCAACGAGTAAATAACCCAAGAGAAAGCCAAGTTCGCAAAGCGTAAGACTGAATTTGTCAGAGAAAATTCTTTTCTCGCCGCCACCAATACGACTTTATCCCGAACTCGCGTTATAAGGAAACCAAAGACCTGATCCAACGATTCTTTCCCAATGTCATTGCTGCCCTGCCAACCATTAGAGCTTGCATCATGGTAATGAGTCAGACTTACACATCAAAGTGTTACTTGACGGAAAACCGAGGTCATTCAAAACCGGCTCTACGCCCTATGACCCCAATGAGGAGATGGATGTCGATGTCGGAAATGTCGAGGTGCAAATCAAGCACGACCCGACCGATGACAAAAACTACCACTTTCATCTCGGAGGCAAGAGAGTATTCCAATGGCTCAAGGAAAAGTGGCAGTCGCTGAAACAGACAGTCAAAAGAGGCTTCGGAATCATCAGATGCAAAGGGAGCCACAGGCTAATTACTTGTGGCTCCCTCCTATCACCTTATAGATGAGGCTTATTCTCTAGAATCGCTTTAAAACTTTTGCCATTACATAAGACTATATAAATTCCAGTCTCAAGTTTTGCCTCGGCGTATATTCCGTGATATATAAGATGTCCGTTTAAATTGAAAATTTTAACAAATGCGTTCTTATCCTCAATTATAGACTCTATCCCAGCACTTTCATAAACCACGACTGTACATTCTGATTTTACATTTGAGCCATCTAATGCCTCAGCAGAGATTATCGCCGTCCCTTTTTTTACAAGTTTTACAACTCCATCATTTACAATAGCAACGTCCTCATTCGACGAGTACCATCTCAGCTGTTTATTTGTTGCATTCTCGGGATTGATAACTGCATTGATTGTCGCGGACTCATTCTCATTTCCCTCGATATTGACGGGATTAAGAATAATTTCAGAAATAAGAATTATGTCGTTATAGACGGAGATATTGCAAGTCGCAGAGAGGTTCGATCCATCAAGTGTTGATGCACTAATAATAGCTTCTCCTTCCGCAACAGCTTCTACATATCCGTCTTGAGATACTGTAGCAACTGAAGTGTTGGTCGATGACCAAATCACATTTGGAGAGGTTGCATCGTCAGGGGTAATAATTGCATTCAGTTGTAATGATTTGCCGATGGCTATTTTGGCATTGGATGGCGAAATCTGGATTTGTGATACCCCAATGAATTTCTTTTCAACCACTATTTCGCAAATTGCGGAGAGATCACTGCCATCAGTCGTTGTAACAATTATCTTGGTTGAGCCTTCTGCAATTGCTTTAACCAACCCATTTGCCTCAACCGTTGCTATATTAGGATTAGAAGAAGTCCAACTCAAATTAGCATTTGTAACGTTCTCAGGTTCGAGCAATGCATTTAACTGAATACTCTCACCTATTGCTATTGTTTTCGAGGATGGAGATATTTGGATTGAAGTCGCGATAATCTCTTTTGTCTTAACCTTAATCTTACACAACGCAACAAAACCGCCATCGACTGTTGTTGCCATAATGGTCGCTTGACCAGGCTTTATCGCATATACTGTGCCATCAGGAGATACCATAGCAACACTAACATCCGAGCTTGTCCAGTTTATTTTCTTATCAGAAGCATTGTCAGGTGTTATGGTCGCTATGAGCTGTTCGAATTCCTCTTCAATCAGTTCTATGGCAGTTTTATTGATCGATATTCCAGTAACAGGTTGGATAACAGAAACAATACATTCAGCCTTAATGGCTTGATTCTCTTCAGATGTCACAGTTATTTTCACTTCACCACCAGTTATCGCAGTGATTTTACCATTACTGTCTATTGTTGCGATTGAGGGATTGGATGATTGCCACGTAACATGTTTGTTATCTGCAGTTGCTGGATTATAACTTATTGAAAATCCTTCGTACATTTCACCGGCTTTCAGTCTGAGGTTTGTTGGCGTCAAAGAAATTGACTGAAGAGGTTGGTGTACAGCTATTTCACATGTTGCTTTAATGCTTGCATTTTCTTTACAATACGCGGTAATTATAGCATTGCCGCAAGATAATGCTGAAACTAGTCCGTTATCATTAACCCTAGCGATACTAGGGTTGTTTGATTGCCAGACAATATTCTTATTATCAGCATCATTCGGTTGGACGTCGGCTGTAAGATTAATGGTATTGCCAACATTAAGGTTGCATGAAGAATGATTAAGTGAAATGTTTATAACAGGAATGTAAATTGTTTTTACTTTTGCGTGCGAATATGGATTGCTCCACCCAGACCAAGTTCCTCCGGAACCGACAGAGTTATATTCCGGATCTGTGTACATCGAATACCCGTTTTTGGGTACATACAATGTACAACCAGAAAGTTCCTTTCCGTCACTATAAGATGGTTGGTACCAGTCATACTTAGCTCCCTTTTTAAAAGTGGGAGGTGCTACTCGATTAATTATATATGTGGCAGTTGTATTCTTTGTAAGAGCCCACGAGCTATTGTCAAATTCACTGACATTGCCTCCTAGTTCTATTACTTGTCCATTTTTTATTGGGAAAGAATTAGTATAATAAATCTCTAAAGATTCTGGTAATTTAAGGGTGTCGGGGACAAATGATGATTTATCAAAAGCTAACTGTTGAATTTCAGTGATATTATCTGGTAGATTTATTAAACGCAGGGAGTTGCACTCGCGAAACGCACCAGTTCCAATAAATGTCATTGATTCGGGACAGTTAACTGTTTCAATCTTTACATTGTCACCATATGAATTATACTGATAATTGTCACATGCATAAGCCTCGATTGTTGTGACACCATCTCGCAGTATCAGATGTTTAGGAGAAGAGCCTGCGCCGCTGCCACCTGAATATATATATCCCCAAAGAGCATTATTATATATGTGGCAGTTTTCGCTACCGTAAATTAATGTATCGACTGAAAGATAGCGAAATGGTTTGATATTTGATTTTGGAGTAGGCGTTATAATTGATTTAGGCATGGACAACAGATTGACATTGACAGCTGCTGTAAGTCCGAAAATATTATCATACGAGATTTCATTATCGTCGTTTGACGTTTCTCCTACTATACGAGCCTCAGAGAGATTCAACGATAGGTGAAGTTTCTGCTTTTGCATCAAACCACCTATAAATTTCAAGTCCGCTGCGTTTATGTAGCCTGTTATAGTAAGGTTTTCTACGGTCTGTTGATCACCATAGTTGATTTTGCTTGACAGCCAACCAGGGGTTTGGTTGTCGACCGTCAGCGATGTTGCTTGTGCTTTGCACAGTACATAGCTGCACATAAGCAGAATGAATGTTAGTAAGTATTTCATATTTTTTGTGATTTATTTGATTTGGCTATTGTTTTTGTGGCTGTTTCGGCAATCTGTAAGCCATCGCAGATGTTCCTAAGAATACAATCGAGTCCATTGTATGTACTTATATGATAATCCCCACAATTTTTTGCGATGCAATATTTAGGATGCAATTCCATGAGCTTGTCGATTATACCACGTCTTTTTTCATCGGCACTTCCGTGCGTCATGTAATTTCGCAACTCTCTAATCTCAGTATTTATAAGTTCAACTATATCAGGCCGCCCAAAACGAAATATAGCGTTTATATAATCATTTACATAAGTCCTCTCACCTTTTAGGGACTTGTCATTTTTGGATTTTGGTTCTTTTGAAGCCCCAACATCTATCCTATAGTATTCACAGATGTTTTTTAATGACAATTCCCAAAAAGCGAACAGCCCGATTAATATGTTGCGACGAATTCTTATGTCTGTTTCCTCTTGTTCCGATAGCAAATCATTGAATGGCTTCATTTGAAGCCGACGTTCCTCTTCAGATAAGGTATTATCTTTGAGAATATCATATAGGGCCGATTTTGCATGTTCTTCCGTTTGCTTTTTAGCCTCATTAAGCACCCTTAGCAAATCATTGAACCCTTGAACGATTATTTCACGCTCTGATTCGCAGTCGGTACGACCTTTTGCTATTGTCATTATTAATCTTAAGCCTCAGGGCACTCCACGTTGGCGATTGGTTTATAAAGAAAAAGCGTGAGAGCCGTACTTGTTGCTCGTTCCACAAACGGAGGCTCTGGTAATGCCCATCTTCGTTGAACGAGCAAACTTGCAGAAGCCTCACGCAGAATATGTGTA
>CAPNHY010000002.1:0-169486 GCA_948665475.1 uncultured Muribaculaceae bacterium
CAAATTATCTATGACATTGCCAAACAATCTGTTGTCTATCTTCTGAATATCCCTATGTAACGCCAACAGACTGAAATTTTTTTTGCCAATGTGACAAAAACTACATTCAAAGGGGTATTTTGTGCTGTAACTTTGCAGCATGATGGAACAGGCAAGCAAATATATCTTCAGACTCCGGTACCGGCACCGGCACCCCCGCGGGCGCGCCGCGCCCCTCTCTTACCTCTAAACTCTAAACCCTAAACCCTAAACCATCAGCCTGCGGATAGCCGCGGCGATGGCGTCGCTCTCGAAGCCTCGGGAGGCGGCGAAGCGGAATAGGCGGGTGCGTCCGTCGTAGGTAGTGAGTGCGTCGGGGCCGTTGGCGCGGGCCTTCGCGGCGAGCAGCGTGTGCAGTGTGGAGGCATACTTCTCGTCGTCGATGTCGGCGAGCGCGTCGGCTATGGTGGCTCGGTCAATACGCTTGAGCGCGAGCGCGTAAGCTATCTTGCGGCGTCCCCAGCGGGCATACTCCGCCTTCTGGCGGACGAATGCACGGGCAAAACGCGTGTCGTCCACGTAGCGTCCCTCGCGCAGACGTCGCAGCACGGCGTCGGCGTCGGCTGCCGCGAGGCCCATGCGGCGCATCTTCTCGCGCAGCTCGTGGGTGCAGTACTCGGCGCGGGCGCAGGCGTCGGCAAGGCGCTCGAACGCTTTGTCGGGAGTGGGTGGTATGCGCTGCTTCATGGACGGGACGGGCGGACAGCCGAGGCATAGCGCACGCGGCCGCAGAAGTCGCGGTCCAGCCGTACGTCGGCGAGGCCGGCGTCGCGCATGCACTGTGCGGTGGCGTCGGCGTAGCGCGGGTTGATTTCAAAATACAGCTGCCCGCCGTGACGCAGCGCCGCTGCGGCGTAGCTGGAAATGGGGCGATAAAAGCGCAGAGGGTCATCGTCGGGCACGAAGAGCGCCGTGTGCGGCTCGTGGAGCAGCACGTGCGGCTCCATAGCGTCGCTCTCGCTGTCGGCGATGTAGGGCGGATTGCTCACGATGATGTCCCATGCGTCGCTCGGGGCGGACTCGGGGCGGAGTGCATCTTCGTGGCGGAAGTCGATGTGCACGCTCATGGTCTTGGCGTTGCTGCGCGCCACGTCGAGGGCGGTGTCGCTGATGTCCGTGGCCGTGACGCGGGCGAAAGGCAGACGGCGCGCGAGGGCTATCGCTATGCACCCGCTGCCCGTGCAGACGTCGAGCACGCGCAGGTCGGGGCGGTTGCCCCACGTGTCGGCTATGAGGTCGACGAGGCCTTCGGTCTCTGGACGCGGTATGAGTACGGCGGGAGTGACACGCAGGTCCATGCCGTAGAAGCGGGCATGCCCCGTGACGTATTGCACGGGCTCGCCGCCGAGCACGCGCCGCGCCATGCCGGAGAGGCGCGCTACGGTGAAGGGCTCAAGCATGCGGTCGGCGTGGATTACGATGTCGAGGCGCGAGTAACCTCCGGCGTCCTCGAGGATGGCGCGCACGCAGCCCTCGGCCTCGGCGTCGCCGAGCTCGGGCGCGAGCATGCCGAGCATGGCGCGGCGCAGCTCGCCGAGGGTCATGCCGCCTTCTGCGGCGGGGTCAGTCGTCGGTTGGTTCGACATCCTCGTCCCACTTGTAGAAGTCGTCGCCGTCCGCGTCGTCTTCGTCGTCCTCGCCCCATGTGGAGGGGTCGATGTGGCGCAGGTCCTCGGCCTCCTCCAGCTCATCGTCGCCCGGCTCGTACTGGAATATGAAGCCGTCCTCTTCCTCCACGCGGTGCGCCTCGTCGAGGTTGCGGCGGGCTATGTCGGGCGTGGCCGTGCGGTTGTTCTCGTCGGTGATGGCGCGCCAGAGCATGTCCTTCAGCTCGGTGATGCCCTGACCCGTGACGGCCGAGATGAACACGTGGGGCACGTCGGGCGGCAGGGTGGCGGCTATGGCGTCGCGCAGTTCGTCGTCGAGCATGTCGCACTTGCTGACGGCCAGGATGCGGTGCTTGTCGGCCAGCTGGGGATTGAAGTTGGTGAGCTCGCGGAGCAGTACGGCGTACTGGCCGGCGATGTCGTCGGCGTCGGCCGGCACCATGAACAGCAGCACGGCGTTGCGCTCGATGTGGCGCAGGAAGCGCAGCCCCAGGCCCTTGCCCTCGCTTGCGCCCTCGATGATGCCCGGGATGTCGGCCATGACGAAGGAGCGCGAGTCGCGGTAGCTCACGATGCCTATCTGCGGCTCCATGGTGGTGAAGGGGTAGTCGGCGATTTTCGGGCGGGCGGCCGAGACTGCCGACAGCAGTGTTGACTTGCCTGCGTTCGGGAAACCCACGAGGCCCACGTCGGCCAGGAGCTTCAGTTCCAGGATGATGCTCTTCTCGATGGCGGGTTCGCCGGGCTGGGCGTAGCGCGGCGTGCGGTTGGTGCTGCTCTTGAAGTGCCAGTTGCCGAGGCCTCCGCGTCCGCCGCGCAGCAGGCGCACGAGCTGGCCGTCGTCGGTGACTTCGGCCAGGTAGTCGCCTGTCTCGGCGTCGTAGACCACCGTGCCGCAGGGCACGTCCACGATGATGTCCTCGCCGTCCTTGCCGAAGCTGCGGCCCGCGCCTCCGCTCTGGCCGTTGCCGGCGAAGATGTGGCGGCGGTACTTGAGGGGCAGCAACGTCCACATGTTGCGGTTGCCGCGCAGTATGATGTGGCCGCCGCGTCCGCCGTCGCCGCCGTCGGGTCCGCCCTTCGGCACGTACTTGGCGCGGTGGAAGTGGCGCGAACCCGCGCCGCCCTTGCCCGAACGGCAAAGTATCTTTACGTAGTCAATGAAATTGGATTCAGCCATGGTGTGGTTATGAGAGAGTTGAAAGATTTTGGTGATGGCGCATGAGCTCGGAGGCCTGACGGAAGTCGGTGGGCGAGCCTATGTCGATCCATGTGCCGCGTATGGGATAGTAGGTGACGCGTCCGCCGTCGGCTATGCAGCGTTCTATGAGGTCGGTGGCGTCGGTGCGCGTTGCGGCGGGGACGGTGCGCAGCACCTCGTTGCGCATGATGTAGATGCCGGCGTTGGCGTAGTGGCTGTAGGTCGGCTTCTCCTCTATGCCGGTGACGCGTGCGGTGCCGTCGGTGGTGAGTATGGCGTAGGGCACACTGACGGTGTAGGGAATGGCGGCGATGGTGATGTCGGCGTTCTCGTCGCGGTGGTGGAGGTACATCTCCTCGAAGCTGATGGTGGTGAGCAGGTCGGAGTTCATCACGAGGGTGTCGCCCCCGGCGGGCCACTCTATGAGCGAGGCCGCGCCTATGGTGCCGAGGGGCTCCTCCTCGCGCACGGTGCGCACGCGCACGCCGGCCACGGGATGCGCGAAGTGCGCGTCGATGGCGTCGGCCAGATAGCGCGTCGACACCGTGATATCGCGCACGCCCGCGGCGGCCAGGGCCTCCACGTTGTAGTCTATGATGGCCTTGCCGCCTATCTGAAGCAGCGGCTTGGGGGTGGTGAGCGTCATGGGGCGCAGGCGCTCGCCTTTGCCTCCGGCCATGAGCAGCGCGCGCAGGGGCAGCTCGGTGGGCGTGAGGTTGAGGTCGACGATGCGCTCCAGCGTGCCGTCCTCGCGGAGCACGGGCAGCAGGGCGATGCCCGCCATGCGGCATTCGCGCATGGTGCGGACGTCGGGGCGGGGTGCGCGCAGACTGCGGAAGTCGCGGCGTGCGGCGTCCTCCACGCGGCTGTCGAGCGTGCCGCCGGCCAGCAGGGCGCGGCGCACGTCGCCGTCGGTGAGGGTGCCGCACACGCGGCCGGCGTCGTCCACGGCAAAGAGGGTCATGGTGCTGCCACTGAGCTCGTTGAGGCGCCGCAGGGCGTCGAGCAGGGTGGCATGTCGGTGTATGAGGTGACGTTCCATACTTCTATTATAACGCCCTGTCGGGCGCAAGTGTTGACATTATGGCTTCGGCCACGGCCCAGTCGCGCGGCGTGTCGAGGTCGATGCTTCGTTCGGCGGGCATGGGCGATGGCACGCGGCGGCCGAAGCTGCCCATGGGCATGGCCCGGAGCGACTGCGGATTGATGACGTAGACGGCGCCGTTGTAGGTCCACGCCGGCGGGGCGTCCTGACGTCGGGTGAGCAGTCCGTCGCCCTTGCTGATGTGCAGGAAGCCGTCGGCGTCGGTCTCGAAGCAGTTATAGTAGGGGTTGCAGGCGGCGGGCTCCACGCTCACCACCATGTCGACCTGCGGCGTGTACAGTTCCAGGGCGGCTCGCACGTCATCGGCGGTGCGCAGGGGCGATGTGGGCTGGAGCAGAACGATGCAGTCGTAAACGATGCCGCGAGCGTCGGCCCAGTCCATCGCGTCGAGCATCACCTCTCGGCTGCCGGAGCTGTCGGTGGCGAGGTCGGCGGGGCGCATGTAGTCCACCTTCAGGCCCAGGCTTCGCGCCGTGTCGGCTATCGCGGGGTCGTCGGTGCTGAGTATGATGCGGTCCTGTTCGGGACAGAGTTCGCGCGCCACATCTATGGAGTAGGCTATGAGGGGCCGTCCGGCCAGCGGCTTTATGTTCTTGTGCGGAATGCCCTTGCTGCCTCCGCGCGCCGGAATGATGTACAGTGGGCGATGTGTCATAGAGTGCAAAATTAACAATTATTTCTGTGCGACACAAATTGTGGAGGTTTCATGCCCTGTATTGGACGAATGTGCCGAAAGATAACATATAAGGATGTGTTTAATAAAAATTAACATCAAATCGACATTTGCGATGCTCTATTTTTGTAAATTTGTGCGATTATACTAAAGATTCCAATCGTTAATTCACAATTTTAATGAAAAAACTTCTACTTGCTTCCTCTTTCCTCCTTGGCGGCATGCTCAGTGCCGGCGCGGTGATCTGGCTTCCCGATCCTGTAGTGACAAGCGAAACCGTAGACGACAACGGCGTGACAATCAACTGGACTTTCGATGAAACCGTCGAGGGTCCGTGCGACCATTTCCAGGTCATAGTCTATAAGAAACACAAGGCATCCGCTGCCGAGACCTTCGTCCTCGCCGAAACCGACTTCAGCGATATAGAGTCAACCGGCACCATGACGAAGCCCGAGGAGCGCGGCGCTATCTGGGACTTCATTCCCGGCTGTCCCGGCTGGTGGGTCAAGTTCCCCATGTACATGAACGGCGCTCTCGGCATTGATACATTCCAATATTTCGTGGGAAGTGACAATTCCGACATCTTCGGAGGTGCATACCTTGTCTCGCCTGACTACGACCTTACCGGCCTTACCAATCCGACGGTCAACGTAGAGGCCAATCTCGCCAACGAGACCACGAGCGTGACAGGCGGCTTCGCTCTCTGGGCATGGAACACCAACTGGTTCGACCCCAAGAATATCGACTACAAGCCCGTTTACGGCTGCGACATGCACTACTCCGACCTGGCAAACACCTCCTGGAGCCACAAGGCCGAAGCGCTTGCATTCCCAAAGATCGCTGACTATACCGACCCCGACCAGATAGAGGAAATCGAGGCCATAGACAAGTCGCGTAGCCGCGTGATGTTCTACGGCAGCGGCTACAGCAGCTACTGGATCGACGACTTCAAGGTGACGGTGGACATGGCTCCCGGCGATGAGGTGGACTATGGCGCAGCCATCCACGAGGTCAAGGGCAATACCTTCACCATCGACACCACCGGCGACACCGCCAACGACTACGTTTACGCCTACGAGGTGCGCCCCGTGCGTCTCGACTATGACGACTACCGCAACCTCACCACCGTGCGCTTCGTCAACTATGCTTACGCGTCGCCCCGCCATATCGTCGGTCACTTCGCGGGCATCAATGATGTTGTGACGGATGGCTCTGATGTGGAGATTTCCACAGCCGGCGGCATGATAGTGGTTCGTGGCGCAGCTGCTGCCAAGGTGTTCAACATCGCAGGCCAGTGCGTCTACGACGGCCCGGCCGACACGCCCATCGCTCTTGAGCACGGCGTGTATGTCGTCAAGGCCGGCGCTGCTACAGCCAAGGTCGTTCTCTGATTTCAGCCGATTGTAGGGATGGATGGTGTGTGCACCCTTTGATAATCAATATTTTATCGCTCGGACGCACGAGCCGTGCGTCCCTACAGTCAGGATGAAATCCTTAGAAAGTGTTCCCGAAAATCATATTACTCATTATGCTTATGAAGAAAATTTTACTTTTTGCAGCGGCGTTGGGCTGCGCTTTCGCATCGAAGGCCGCGGACTACACTCTGCCGTTCTCCTTCACCGCGTCGGAGGAGACGTTCAGTCAGTGTACCGTTATTGATGTTGACGATAACGCCGAAGACGACCCCAATGCCGGAACGAAAGGCGGCTGGGCATACTGCGCAAGTTCGCCTTATGCCTTCAAGTACACATATTCATCATCCGTAGATGCTGACGACTGGCTCATCCTGCCCGCAGTAGATTTCGGCACCGCTACAAAGGTCAAAGTATCGTTTCAGGCCCAGAGCGACGCCAGTGCAAGGGAGAAATTCAGCGTTTATCTTGGGCATACTGCCACTATTGGCGGCATGACTGAATTAGTCTTGGCAGAGGAGAATTTCGGAAAGAGTTCGATGGTTGAACTCTCGGCTGTTGTTGATGTTCCCAGCGACGGTAATTCTGTTTGGTATCTTGGTTTTCATGCTACTACCCCAAAAGACGGCTACTGGATCTATATCAAGGATTTCAAAATCGTGTCGGCTGACGGCGGCGTGACAGTCGCTGCACCTGCGGCACCCGTTGTTAAGTCGTCGACGATTAGGGACCTGGATTATTCGGCCGTGGTGACTATGCCCTCTGTAGATACCGACGGACAGGCCATAGAGGGAACGCTTGACCTGCACGTGCTTGTGGACGGTACTCTCACCGACACTAAAACCGGCTGCACGCCCGGCGCCGACGTGGATGTGAACCTTACGCTGCTCGCCGGCACCCATACTATTTCGTTCGTAGCCGTACAGGGAAGCGCGGAGAGCGCTTCGGCCACCGACAATGTCGAGGCCAAGGAGCATGTGGCAGTGCCCGCAAAACCCGTAATCAACAGCTGCACTGCCGACTTCCTCAATCTCTCCGCGTCAGTTACCGCGCCTTCGCTCGATACCGACGGCAATGAACTTTCGGGGTATGTCAGTCTGCAATGCCTCGTGGACGGTACCGTTGTCGATACCAAGAATTATCTGTTGGCAGGCGCTTCTGTTACTTTCGCGCGTACTCTTACAGCCGGCAGCCACACCGTCGGCTTCATTGCCGTTTGCGACGGACAGAGGAGCGAGATGGCAAGCACCGAGGTTGAAGCCAAGGAGCAGATGTTCGAGCTGCCGTTCACAATGAGCGCTTCCGCCGAGACTTTCGCCATGTGCGAAAAAATCGATGCCAACTATGACGGCTCCGAGTATGGCGACAACGGAAAGTGGGTATATAAGGATGACGCATTTGTGTACACATACAGTAGTATCAGTTCCAATGGCGGCGACGACTGGCTGATGCTTCCCATGGTTGACTTTGGCAGCGTCCGCAAGGTCAAGGTTTCGGTTTCTGTCAGCACCGGCTCTTATCCCGAGGGGCTTGAAGTCAAACTTGGTTCTGCACGTACCGTCAACGCCATGACGATTCCCGTCCTGAAGAAGGAAAACTACGAGCATAATGGTGAATACGAGACCCTGTCGGCCACTGTAGAACTTGCCGACGGCGTGCCTTCTGTATTATGCCTCGGCCTTCACGCAATCAGTGAGCCCAACCAGTTTACGCTGAAAATCAGCGAAGTCAAGATTGAGAGCGCTGAAATTCCCGAAATCATTCCTGCCGTTCCCGTTATCAAGGAAAGTTCCATCAAGAATCTCAGCTATACGGCAGTGGTGACTATGCCGGCGGTCGACACCGAGGGCAATGCCTTGACCGATGCAATGAGCCTCGAAGTCCTCGTTGACGACGTCGTGGTGGAAACCAAGACCGACTGTGCCGCAGGTGCCGACGTTGACGTGGCTCTGACGCTTGAGGCCGGCGACCACTCCATCGCATTCCGTGCCGTTCTCGGCGAGAACACCGGCGAGGCTGTCAGCGAGGATGTCACCGCAACCGCACTTTCCACTGGCAGCTTGCCTTTTACATTCGATGCTACGGAGACCAATTTCGGTGAATGCGAAATAATCGATATTGACGGTTCTGTTGAAAACTATGGTAACGTTCAGGGCTCCTGGCAGTATGCAACCGACGGCAGTTTCAAGTACGTTTACAATCCGAATTCCGACGCCGACGACTGGCTGATCCTGCCTCTTGTGGACTTTGCCAAGTGCATGAAGGTGAAGGTGTCGGTAGACATCAAGACCGAATATGACACCGAGAGTTTTGAGATTTTCCTCGGACAGGAACGCACCGTCGAGGGAATGACAATCCCCGTGCTGTCGAAGACTGGTTTCACCTCGAAAACATGGACCACCCTCACTGCCGAGGTGAACACTCCCTATGGCGTAGCCCGTGCCGCCAACCGTCTCTTTGCTCTCGGCATCCACGCCACCAGCCCCCGGAACCACTACAATATGTATTTCAAGAACTTCAGGATTGAGGCTCTGGTGCTTTCGGGCATCGATGACGTCGAGGCCGACGAGGATGCAAAACCGGAATACTACAACCTGCAGGGCATACGCGTAGCCAATCCCACGCATGGCATCTACATCATGCGCCGCGGCTCCGTGGTCTCAAAGGTTGTGCTCTGATACGATATCATTCCTTTTAGTTAGCAAAACACTCCGCGGCGCAGTCTGCGGAGTGTTTTGTGTTTCGGGGGGAACGGAAAATTTTGTAATTTTGTGCCATAAATTCCAATACAAATAATTTACAGATATGAAGAAGATTCTGCTTACCGCTGCCGTGGCTCTCGCCATCTCGCTGGCAGCTTGCGGTACCAAGAGCCCCACGGGCGACATGGATGCCGATGCCCGTTACCTTGTGGAAGAGTGCGTGAAGGCACAGAAGGGCGGCGATGAAGATGCGGCGAAGGCTCTCACCGAGGAGTACATGAACTATTACAAGGAAAAGGGTACTAAGGAAGCTGCCGAGTTTGCCTTTACGGTGCTCTCCGAGATGGGCAAGCTGCCCGCCGAGGACCAGAAGGCCATCATCGGCCTGAATTGATCACCCGCCATCCGGCGGGTTGATGCGTTTTTGCGGTGTTACCGGTGGTATGTCGCTTCCTATGGTTGCTCCTTAACTCGCGGCTAACCGGATTCAACCCGCGACGAGCGCGGGTTGTTCACGTTTTATCGGACAGTAACGTGAAATAACGTACATGGGGATGTTGCAGAACTCTCTTAAATTGTAGGGACGTGCCTTTGGCACGTTGACACAACATGCTGATTAGCAATACAACATCCCAAAGGGATGTCCCTACAATTCGATTGAAACCGTGGCTCTGCAACACCCTGATAATTATAATATACACAGCACATTGCAGCCCGATAAAATGAAAGCTACCATCCGCAAGGAGGGAAATATCTTATTTGCACTGCATTGCACGGGGCGTGCGTCCGCAATCCGAGTTTGTGTCAGCATCCGCATTTAGCGGCTTCCAAGCACCTGGAGGAGCAGCGGCGCCGGAGTGTCCTTGAGGATAACGGTGCCGTCGGGGTGGAGCAGATACAGCGAGGGCGTGGCGCGCACGGTGTAGCCGTCGTCGGCTTCGCTGTAGGCATCAAGGCCTGTCTCCCAGCCGGGGGGCAGGCTTTCTGCGTCCCGGAGCCATGCACGGCGGTGGGTGTCGGCGTCGAGGCATACCATCACCACGCGCAGGGCGCCGTCGGCCACGGCGCGGCTGACGACGGCGTCGCCTGCCAGCAGACGCTTTGCCGCGGCGCAGCGTTCGCAGCCGGGTTCGTAGAAGAATAGTATGATTCCGGCCTGCCGGGAGGCGCCGCGCAGCAGATGGACGGTAGAGCCGTCGGGACGCAGCAGACGTATGTCGGGGGCGCGGGTGCCGGGAGCATTGCGTGCAATGTCGTCGAGCGCCGCACGGGCGGCCACAGCCCTGTCGGGTACGTGCTCCGCGGCGTAGCGGGCGAAAAAGGTGTACAGATTCTCGTCGTACACAGGCGATTCCGGTTCGTAGAGATATAGCTGCGCGATTTCGAGCAGACGGTCGCGCACATCGGCTCCGGCGCTTTCGGCGCGGCTCATAACAGCCTCCACGGCGTGCATGCGTGACTCGTCGGAGGAGGCGAGGGGAAGCACCGAGGCGAAGTTGGCGAAGCTCTGCTCCATGTAGGCGGTGTCGAGGCTGCGGCTGCGGTCGGCCATGTCGAGGCTGTCCCAGAAGTGGGCGCACAGCCAGTCGGCGCGTGCCGCCGGGTCGGTAAGCTCGCCGGGTACGGCGGGCAGCGGCACACTCTCTTCTGCGGCGCCTTGCGGCGCCGGGGCCGCGCCGTGGCGTGACGCTGCGGGAGTGCATGCGGCAGCGGCGAGCATCAGGACGAAATGGCAGAGCAGCGGGCGCATCATTCCACATCGCGCACGCAACGTACGCCGTAATGGTTGTTGCTGACGGTGACGGAGTTCATCAGTTCCGATTGTGTGGCCTGACCTGTGGAGGTGATGATCTTCATGGGATAACGGTAGTGGGATGAGACGGTGCCGTCCGGGTCGTCGGGATTGGAGCCCGGGGCGTAGCCTTTGTTGTCGAAGTAGGAGTAGGAGCATGACACCTGGAATGTGTTGTCTGAGAGTGCGTTCAGGTCGTGCATATTCAGGATGCCTATGATGGTGAGCTCTTTCTGATTGGGAACGCGCCAGCCGGTCTTGCCGGTGTAGTCAAGCACACGGCAGGGGTTGTTGGAGCTGAGGTAATCGGCCCACTCTATGGTTTTGCCCGTGAGTCCGAGGCGCGGGTCGTTCAGCCCGATGATGGAGTCGAAAACTTCAAACGACTTGTAGCATCGGTTGTAGCGCTGGTCGTTGATCTGGTGAACGGGCATGGGGCGTGCTGCGTCGTGGTATGCTTCCTGGCGTATGGCCGTGGGGTCGTAGTACAGCAGGTCGACAATGTTGGTGCCGGGTCGCCGCTGGTAGGCCGGTGTGGTTACGTTGGTGGTGTTGATTACGGTAAGGTTGCCGCCGAGATTGCGTACGCACCTAACATCCCATGGTGCGGCGCATGATGCGGGCCATTCTCGCCACTGCGACTGGGACAGACCTTCCATCAGCCAAACCATCTTGCCGTCGGATGAATACATCAGCATGCTCGAGTTCAGGCCGTTCTGCGTGGATTTCAGCCGAGTGATGTCCTTGGGGTCGAACAGCGGATGCTCGAGGGCGCGGCGTCCCAGCACTATGCGCACAATCTGCGCCGTAGTGGGCACGAACCAGCGTATCTCGTCGGCGCTGATGCGTCCGTCGCCGTCGAGGTCGCGGTTGCGTCCGAGACATGTGGCGATGGCTTCGACATACTTCGGATTAGTGGTCTGGTCGGGGTCATATCCCGAGACTCCGGAGATGCTGTATTCGCTGCCGCTTGGCAGAAGATTTACCGCGGGCAAGGGGTAGGTTGCCGCGGCGCGGGTGATGCTCTGATTGTTGATGGCGTTGACGCTTTGTGAGGCTGTCTGGTCCACGTAGGTCGACCAACGGCGGTTGTCGTCGGTCCATGAGAGGCTTGTTCCCGATGATCCGACGAGATACTGCGCGAGGTTGAAACGGCCCGAGTTGGCGTTGCGTCCCGGCGTGGTGTTCTTGTTGAGCACTGTGCCGGATGAGTTGTGGTGGGGGTTGAACGTGTTGCGGAGGTTGAGGCCGTAGGTCTCGTTGGCGTGTTCCACACCGAGGCCCGAGTCGGAATCGTCGTTGTAATATGTCTGGATGGAGGTCTGCGACACGGCGTATTTTGACCGGTAGTAGATGCTTTGCCCGTCCGGAGATACCTGTCCGGAGACATTGAGCCAAACCTTGCGGTCGGGAACGTTGACGTAGTGGTGCCAGTTGTCTGAGCCCGTTTCGTCGGCGTCGTCCTCGTAGACGTATTCGTTGATGAAGAGGGTGTACCATCCGGGAGTGAGCCGGGTGTTGCCTTTGATTTCGGGCAGCAGATATGTGCCGCTGTCGGAGGCGGGCTTGTAGGCGGCCAGCGTGTTCTGTCCTGTTGTCTTGCGTAATTCCACCCACGTCAGGTAGCGCCGGTCGGCGCTACCTTCGTCCGGAACGGATGCCGGACGCATGGAGTTGATGACGGCTTCCGTGCCGTCGAGTTTCGGTGCCGTGATGTAGTACTGGAAGTCGTTGATGTTGTCTTGAGTGAGGTACACGTTCATGGCGGCGTAGTGGGCGTCTATTTCGTAGAGCTCGCCTGAAATGTCGGTGACGAAGCCTTCGACGGCCGGATTGCGTTCTCCAGTGGCGTCGCCGGAGTTTGCCTCGACGATGATGTCGCTGATGTTGTTGATGGTGACGTTGTAGGTGTAGTGGGTGTTGCGCCGGCAGCGGAAGTCGGTGGCTTTCTGAAGTTTGTCGGCGCCCTCGCAGTAGCCGAGGTGCACGGTGTAGACAGCCTCCACCAGCCGGGTCTGGACGTCGTCGCGGTTGGAGAGTGGTTTGCCGTCCTCGTCGACTTTCATGCGCATGTTGACGGTGATGCTGACGCGGGTGGCGTTGTTGTTGGAGAGGTCGGCTGCGTCGGGCGAGGGCACGAGCGCGCAGTAGATGCCGGAGTTGCTTCCGTCGGCGGCTTTGTATTCCTTCTGGCGGTAGGTATAGGCGTTGTCGTTGTTGTAGCCGGCGCCCGGGGTGAGTCCTGTGCGGCGGTTCTCGAGCTGCCAGAAATCGAAGGCCACGGTGTTGCCGGACTTTACCACGTCGGTGAGGTGGGGAGACGAAACGAAGCGTGTGCCGGCGGCGGGGCGTACGTCGGGCGCGTTGATCGGGTCTGCGGCGTCGTCGGGACGTTCGGCCAGCCATGAGGATGCCGGCAGTGCGTCGACATGCCACGACACGATGTCGAAGTTTTCGATGTTGTCGGTGTTGTAGCTTATGTTGAAGTGAACCTGCGAGATGAGTCGGCGCAGGTGTACGGCGCCTGGGGGAGTGCTCATGCCCGGGGCTATCCTGACGGGTGCGGGTGCGGGCAGGCGTCCGTCGGTGTGGGTGTCGTCGGTGTAGTGGCCGCTCATGAGCAGGGCGTTGAGGGGAGCGTCGATGTTGACGCCACCTTTGTTGTCGAAACTTGCCGATATGTTGCGGAATTTTTCGTAGGTGTCGGCCTGAGTCAGCGCCTGCTCCATCGATACTATGTCGCCTGAGTTGTCGGTGATGGCGTAGCGGTGGGAGTAGTTTGCCACGCCCACTATGTAGCTCATGCCGGATAAGGTCTCGATCTGCACGTCGTGTAGGACGTGCACGTCGTTGTGGTTGAGGTTGCTGAAGGAAATCGTTCCGGTGCGCAGGCCTGTGGTGGCATTGTAAATGCCGAGCCAGAGGGATGTGACGGCTCGGTCGAGCCCGTCGGGCATGTCGTCGCGCGACACGGCGGCAGCGCCGTCAATGTCGAGCGAGAGCCTGACGGTGGCGGGAAGCCCTTCTTCGCAGTCGCCGTCTGCGGGCGTGTCGATGCGCTCGTCGGTGCATGCGGCCAGAAGCATGAGGGCCGCAGCCGCGAGCCATAGCGCCGTCAGTCGAAGTCGGGTATATCTATTTCTTCTGTTTGCCAGGGGCATACGGTGTAGTTTATTTTGAAGTCGGAGTATTCGAGGTTGAGCGTGATGTTAATCACCACATGGGTGTTGCGGGGCAGGTCGGTCATTGGATTGCCGTTCTCGTCCCTGAGTTCGGCCCATCCGAGGAAGTTTCCGTCGACGCTGATGCCTGCATGGTAGGAATCGGTGCCGGGACGTCCTTCGGGCAGATATATCGCGGGCAGCTCGAGAGTGTTGCCGTAGGCTATGTCGGTGTTAACGCCGTAGGTGCGCTGTTCGGCGCCGGCCGTCGCGGGTACGCGGTAGGCGCTCCATTGTGTCTGGTCGTCGGCCGTGTAGTCGGCGTCGGGGAGGAGGTATTGTGTGGTGGCGGCGTTGTCGATGGCCACGTAGTCTACGTGGTGAGGCTCGTCGCTGTCGTTGTTTGTTATGCGGAAGGAATACTTCACGGCTGCGCGGTGAATGAGGAAGGTGGCCCTGTAGGCAGTGGCCGGCCCTATGTGGTATGTGTACACGGCGCTTATGGGAAGGGGAGAGGTGACGGGTGCGTCAAGGAGGAGGCTGTGGAGCCTGGCGAGGTCTACTTTCTCGCCGACGGCGGCGTTGATGCCGCTGAGTTCGTCGCGCACGCCGTCCATACATTCGGAGTGTTCGTTTGCGACGAATATTATTGTCTTGGTGTCGTTGGCCCGTACGGGGAAAGCCTGTCCGGTGGCGGTGATGTCGGGAGCCGAGCGCAGATCCCAGAGGCTGTTGTGCTCGGCGTAGCCGTTGCCGTCGAGGATGATGATGCGAAGGAGCTGCATTTTTTCGCCGTCGTCGGCGGGGAGTGGATCGTCGGCGGGATTGGCGCGTGAGGGGCCTGTGGGATTTGCCAGCGCGATCTGAATGTGCAGCATGGCTGTGCCCGGGCCGGAGTGTGGCGGCGTAGGCTCGTCGCCTGAGCGAGAGCATGACGCGCACAGCGTCAGCGCGGCGGCTAAGAGAGCCGCTGCGCAGCGGATGATGTGTCTGTGCAGCCGTCCGGGCATTATGGTTGTTGTTTCAGAAGTCTGTGTTATTGATACGTACGGTCCATCCGTTCACGATGATGTATGCCTTGTGCCAGCTGTTGTTGTGGTCGAGGAAGAATGTGAGGTTCCAGCGGCTGCAGCGGTCAAGGTATTCCTGGCTGCCCCAGGGGTCGGCATCGCTTTTTCCCATTGAAAGGTAGAGCGCCAGCGGCAGCTCTGCGATGACGCGTCCGGCCTTGTGGCTGTAAATCCGGATTTTGGATGGCCCTCCCATCATGATTCGGGATGTGGACAGTTCGGCATAGCCTACGGTGACCGGGTCGGCGCCCTCCGCGCATGCGTCGTCATTCTCGATTGCGAGCTGGCCTGATGTCCATGTGCTGTAGACAACGGGTCGTCCGGGCACGGGATTGTTGCGGCAGTCGAGTACGGAGTTGTCGTCGGAGACGGTGATGTCGAAGTCGCGTCCGTCGCATGGCGTTCCGTCGAGGTTCTGAAGGAGTACACGCAGATGGTTGGTGGTCTTGGTCATGTACATGGTCACGAGGTCGGTGCCGGCGGTGCCGTCGCTGACGGTGAAGTCGAGCGCTCCGTGGAAGTGGTCGTGCAGGCGTTTGCCCACGTGCGAGGACAGCAGCTGCATGCTGATGTCGGCATAGTGGGATCCGTCGGCCGGCTCGGCTACGTGCGCGAAGGATGCGTCGGCGCAGGCGATGCCTCCGTAGGCCACGGCGTGGTACCGGCCGGCCGGGAGGTCGAGGCGCATGCGCCAGTTCTCGTCGGCGAGTTCGGGGCCCGTCACGTCGTGAGTCTCCACGAATTGTCCGTCGGCGTCGTAGATGTGCAGGGTCAGGCAGTCGACCTGTGCCGGGAATGCGTTGCCTTGTTCGAGGTGATATTCGTAGACGAAGCGCATCTCGGCGGCCGTGGGGCATGGCTCCAGGTCGTCGAAAACGCTTCCGCAGCCTGAAAGCGCCATGGCGGCTGCCGCCAGGAGGGCGGCAGCCGTTGTGCGCTGTATGGAGAGAGTGAGCATTTAGAATTCAAGGTTGTTGATACGAACCACCCAGTTGCGTACTTTCACGTCGAGAGTGAAGTAGGTGTCCCATTCCTCTACGTTCTCGTTGGGCTTGAATGTGCCGAACTTCTTGACAGAGGTGACGGCGAGCTTGTACACGTTGTTGCGGACGGTAGCGAATTCCATGTCGCCGTAGGTGGTGACGTCTTCGTCGTCGTTGTGCTTGTTGAATGCGAAGTAGTAAGCGAGATACTTGCCTTCGGTGTTGGGCTTGTAGGCGGTGAAGCCCATGTTCTCAACGATTTCGTCGCTCTTGGGCTCGGCGGCGGTCACTTTGCCGGTGGCGTCCTTTGTGAGGTTGAATGCGTTCTCGAATGCGGTGGCGAGGGTGCTTACGGGCACGTTCTCAACTTCCTTGGCAATGGCCATTGCGCTGGGATAGAGCTTGTTGTTGTAGAGATACATCACGAGCTTCTCGCCGTTCTCGCCGATGTTGCCGAAGTCTTCGGGAGCGATGATCTCAGACTCGAATACGTAGCCTGTGGTTGCGGCGGCAGTGGGATCTGCGCCGGGCACTGTCGTGTTCTCGGTGGCGTAGCGCCAGATGTGGTAGCCTTCCTTGTCGGTGGCGGGAGTCACGCTTTCGCCCCAGCCGTCGTCGATGTCCTCGTCAAGACCGAGCACAGCTTCGAGGCTGACCCACTTGAGGGATGTGGTGGGGTTGAGGGGGTCGATGACTTCAGGCAGGTTCTCGGTGATGGTGTTGGCGTCGGGGGAGATCACGAAGCCATCCTCCATGCCGTCGAATGTGGGGCAGAGGGTGATGTCGGCGGCATCGGCGGTCGCCTTGGTGCGGGGCAGGTAGTAGAACTCGTTGCGGAGGTTGAACATAGCCACGCGGGTGAGCTTGACGTCGGCCACGGCAACTCTGGGAGTCACGTCCTCGTTGTAGACGGTGTAGGTGAGGGGCTTGGTGTCGGCTTCGGGAGCTGCGTCGCGGAAGTCGAAGCGGCATGCGGTGCGGATGACCTCAACCGTTCCGAGGGGGAATGCGTTGGCGGGGGTGTTGTAGGTCTGCAGGGTAGCCTTGGAGGGCATCTTTACGCTGTGTACGCCTGTGGTTTCGCCGATGCTGGTCATGAGGAAGCTGTTCTTGCTCCATGTGCTCTCGATATTGGTGTCGCAGATCAGGTCGGTGAATGTCTCGCCGGTGGCCATGCCGCCTTCGTAGACACCGGATGTGGTGTTGAGTGTGCCGGCCACCTTGGTGCGGAGCTCGAGGGTGGGGTTGCAGTAGGCGAACACGTAGACGGTCTCACCGTCGCCGGTCTCGCCGGCGAGGTTGTAGAGGGCTTCCTTGTCCTGGAACACAATTGTGTGCTTGGAGGACGCGGCGTCGGTCAGAGGCGCGTCATTCAGAGCGTAGGTGACGAACTTGTAGCTGTTGTCGGCGGCATCCTTGGTGGCGAGCACGACGAGGATGGATCCTACGTTGTTCTCGTAGGTCTGTCCTGCTTCTTCGCCTTCCTTCTCTGTGGAGCGTGCGGGCGATTTCTTTTTCGGCATGCGGAATGCGATGGAGGAGTAGATGACGTCGTTGCTTCCGGGCTTTTCGGGAGACTGACCGCCGCCGTTTTCATCGCTGCTGCAGGCAGCCATGCCCAGGATGAGCGTCGCTGCCATGAGTTTGTTGAAAAGTTTCATTTGGCAATAATTGAATGGTTTATAATTAGATTGTTATTCCTTGTCGGGGGTGAGGTAGGTCACGCCTTTGGCGCTGTGCATGGCGTCGAGGGAGGCGATTGCCTCAGTGGCCTCGGCTATGCCTGCCTTGCGGGCCTGTTCGAAGAGGCTGCGGGCGGCGGCGTAGTCGTGGCGTGCGGCTGCCTCCATGCCGCGCAGATAGACCGATTCGGGTGCGTCGGGGTGGATGCGCGACGCGCGCCTGAGCACGTCGGCTCTTTGCTCGCTGCCTGCGGGATAGGATGCGGCGAGGAGGTAGAACTCGTGCAGGCTGAGGTTGGCCGGTCGCTCGAGCATCACGCGGCGTATCTCGCCGAGGTCGGTGTACTGGCGTATGGTGTAGCGCACGGCGTAGTCGCTGTGGCGCAGGGAGGGATAGATGTGTTCCCGCAGCCATGCGTAGGACTCGGGGAACTTTCTGCGCAGGGTGTTGTCGCGCTCGTCGGGCTCCAGGTCGCTGTTGATGATGTCCAGCAGTCCTTCCTTGTCGGGGAGCCGGAGCACGACGACAGTGTCGCGCAGGCCGCCCCAGTCCTCGGGGGTATAGGCGGTGGCGAAAACGGAGTCGGGGAGCCCGAAGTGGCCCCTGACGTACTCTTTGAGGGTCTCGGTGCGTCCTTTGGCGAGGCGCACGTTGTTGTCCCAGCGTCCTTCGGGCGAGGCAAAGCCATGGATGGTGATGTTCGTTATGGTGGCGTCCGGTATCTCGCGGGCCTGACTGATCGTGCCGATGATTTTAGCCAGTTCGGCCGGGTTGTTCATGTACACGGGGTCGATTTCGGTGCGGTTGACGCGGAAGTTCACCAGCGCGGAACCGTGCAGCTCGACGGTCTTGCCGTCGGCCACGACGGGCACGTCGGTCACGAATTCCGGAGCCGAGAACGGCTGCTCCTGCAGGTCGACGGCTGCTATGGGCGTGGAGGCGAGGGTGTCGGTGCTGCCGCAGCATCCGCGCCGGCGCACATCGAGGTCGAGACGGCTGGCGCGCATGGTCTCGGTGAATGGCACGGCGGCGTAATAGGTGTGGGGCTCGCGGCTTCCGGCGCGCAGCAGTCGTGCTCCGGCGGGGACGGCCGAGGGATTGCGGAGGTCGCGGAAGTAGCGGGTGCGCCCGGCCACGACTACTGCGGGCAGGGTGTCGGCCGAGGCGCCGTCGGCACTGCGAAGTACGGGAGTGATGATAAACTCCCCGTCGCCGCCGGGCCTCAGGGCTGCCGGGTCGACGGTCATGCGCAGTGTCACCTCGGAGGTGTCGGCAGTCACAGCCATGGTGCTGATGCCGAGTGCGGGCAGCGCCTGTGCGCCTGCGGACAGGGCGCATGCAGCCGATATTATGAATAGAAATATCTGTTTCATATTCAGAAAGTGTAGATGAGATTGACAGCGGCCTTGGTGGGACCGACGTAGTTGTGGGCCTTGTTTCGCTCAAGGCGTGTGCCGCAGTTTGCGCAGGGATAGACGTCGTAGCGTGTGTATATCCATCCGAGGCCTATTTCCGCCTCAAGGTTGAGATGGCGGTTGAGAATCCATGAGTAGCCGTAGGCAAGGCCCATTCCTGCCGCCCATCCCTGATAGCGCTTGTCGGAGAGGCCGCTGAAGTCGCTGCCGAGCATCTTGAAGCTGTTCTTCATGTTTCCGAAGTTATATTCTCCGGCTATGGCGTGTGCGCCGAAGAAGTGGCCTGCGAAACGTTCGCAGAGCCAGTAGCGAGCCTCGGGCTGCACGAACCAGTGCTTCCAGAGGTGGCGGTTGACAGCCCAGTTGTTGAAGTTGCCGGACAGCTCGACTGTCCATCGCGGCGCCACTCCGGCTTCAACGCCTATGTTCGGGGAGGCCACAGCATCGTAAAGCAAATTGGTCTTTACGGCCATGCGCTGTGTGGTGCCGGCGAGAACGGCAAATGTCAACATTATGCAGGTGACGAGTGGTTTCAGCATTGTGGGGAAATATGGAATGATTGGGTGCGGGAATGGCCGCGTTTGTTTGTTTGCGGTGCAAAGGTATAAAATGTTATGCTATATGCGCAATAGATGCAATAGATGAACGATAGATTTGTGGCGCTTTTTGTGGCAAATTGATGGGGGGGGTAAAAACTTTGTTAACAATTGATTATATTTGCGGGAAAATAGAAAATGCCATGCGAAAACTATCACTTTCAGCAATTATAGCTCTCATTCTTCTCTCATGTGGAGGGGGTGCGTCGCACGAATCTCCTGTTACATCCGGGAGGGACAGCTCGCTGACAAATCTTGCGTGGAAACTGCACAACGACGGTGCTCCGGCTGACTCGTTCATTCCCGTGCAGCAGCGTGCCGTAGAGCAGTTGCGCCGGGGACAGTCGCCTGACGACCCTGTGGCCGTACTCGAGCAGATGGGTTTCTTTTATTATATTATAGGAGAGTATGGCGACGCCTTGAACTTCTATCTTGAGGCTTCGGACTCCCTGCGCAGCCATCCGGAACGTCCCAGAGGAGAAGGTACCATCCAGTTTTTCGGCGATCTGAGTCTGCTGTACGGTCAGCTGGGCCTCATGGACGAGGCTTATGAGTACAGCGACAGTGCGCTGGCCGAGAGTCGGCGGCAGGGCGGTATCATGCTGAGCGACATATATAAGTTCAGGTCGGTGTTCTACCAGTCGGAGGGGCGAATCGCCGACGCAATGCACTGCTATGACATGGCTATTGATGCAATAGACCGTTATCGCACGAATGCCGACAAGGATATGTTGCGTGCCCGTGCAAACGGAGAAAAGGCGTATTTCATGCTGGAGACCTACAAGGACAACCCTGACTCGGTGCGCCGTGCTGTTGCGATGCTTGAGAATTCCCTGCGTTACGAGGGCGTCGACTCGGCGGCCCACTACTTCTCCCTCGGTCTGGGCTACAGTCTGCTGGGACGCCATGAGAAAGGTCTCGGCATGATGGAAAAGATGCTCGGCGAATTCCGCGAACAGGATGACATCGAGATGCTGAGTTATGCGCTCAGTGCCCTTATGGAGGAGTATGCCCGCCTGCGCATGTGGGACAAGGTGGGCGATGCGTTTCCGGAATATGACGCTGTGCGCGATTCTGTATTCCGTGCGCGCTCCGACGCCAATGCCATAGGCGCCTCTGTCAGATTCCGCAGTGAGGTGCAGAAGGCCAGAAACGAACAGCTCAGGCGTCAGTTGCAGTCGGAACGCCGCGAGGCGCGAATGGTCGTAGCCATAGCGGTGCTCGCAGCCATAATCCTCGCCATTGTCATGATTGCCCTGGTGCGCCGCTACCGGCGTACGGCAAGACAAAACATGCAGCAGGAATGCGAAATAAAGGCATTGAGCGACTCGCATGCCGACGTGCTCGACCGCGTGCAGTCGCTTGAGGCGAACCTATCGGCGAGGATTAACGGCAATGTGGAGATTCTTTCTACTCCGCAACTGATAATCGGTGAGGCTCAGGGGCGCTTCCGCCGTGCGTTCAATGTGCTGTATCCTAATTTTATAGTCGAGCTACGCGCGGAGTATCCTCAGCTTACGGTCAACGACGAGCTGCTGTGCATGCTTCTGTATCTGCGCCATACCACGGAGGAAGTGTCGGTATATATGGGTATATCGCGTGCCAGTGTCAACAGCGCCCGCTATCGGCTGCGCCGCAAATTCGCCCTCGGCGACAGCGTCAGTCTTGACGAATTCCTGACTGGCCGCCGTGGCTGAGGCTGTAATTTCGCTGTGGCGCACAATAAATGTGTGCAGGTTCCGTTAGTAGAGTAGTATACTGAAATCTATCTCCAAGGAATGAATCGTACTGTACTGTCATTCATGCTGGTAGGTGTTGCGCTGTTGTCGTCGTGCGCGACAAATAAGGCCGCCCTGCCGTATTTCTCCGATATTGAAACCATGTCTGCCGAAGGTGTGGACGCGGGTGATTACCTCACCAAAATCAAGCCGGACGACGAATTGCTCATTACTGTCAATTCCGTCGATCCTGCCGCTGCAGCTCCATTCAATCTGCCGTTCTACAATCCCGGCAATGTGAATGTGGCCGGCTCCACCGACTATACGCGCGGCTCGCTGTCCTCGATGTCGACAGGCACGCAGTTGCAGACATATAATGTCGATACCGACGGATACATCGTATTCCCGGAGGTGGGACGCCTGCATGTGGCCGGTATGGACGTGGAGCAGCTTCAGAAACTGCTCACCGAGCGCCTGTCGGAATATCTCGAGAAACCTATCGTGACGGTGCGCATCGCCAACTTCGATGTCGTGGTGGCCGGCGAGGTGCTGAAGCCGGGTAAGATACGCGTCAACCGCAACCGTTACAGTGTGCTTGACGCGCTTGGCGATGCCGGTGACCTGACTCCCTACGGCGAACGCAGCAATGTGCTGCTCATCCGCGAGGAGAACGGCAAGCGTGTCTACCATCGTCTGAACCTCAACTCCACCGACGTGCTTTCGTCGCCGTATTTCTATATGCAGCAGAACGACTACGTCTACGTAGAGCCCAACAAGGTACGGCAGGACAACTCCAAGTACAACCAGAACAACGCGTACAAGCTGTCGGTCATCTCCACTGTCGTCAGCGCTTCATCCGTGGTGGCCTCTCTTGTCATCGCGCTCGCCATCAAGTAATTGTGCCATGGCAAAGAAAAATTCGGAATTTATAGATGTAAAGGGTCTCCTGGGTGATTATCTGCGCCACTGGCCCTGGTTTGTCGTTTCGCTGGTGTTCTTTTTAGGCATCGGCATAATGTACACGCGCGTCAAGAAGACGCAGTACGCCGTGCGGGCTACCGTGCTCATAGCGCAGAAGGATGATTCGCCCCTCAATGCCGCAGGTGGTGCGGGCCTGGGCGCTCTCGGCAGCCTGTTCGGGGCCAAGGGCTCCGTCGATGATGAGTATTATGTGATGTCGGCTCATTCCATCTACCGTAAGACTGTGCGCGAGATGGGTCTCAACCGTCGCCACTTCGTACGTCTGGGCTTCATGCGGGCTGTTGAGGAATTCGAGAATTTCCCTGTCGAGGTGGACGCCCCTGCAGAAATGTTCGATACGCTCAAGACTTCGCTCGCGTTCAAGGTCAAGGCACGGTCCGACCGCAGCGCAGAGGTCACTTTCAGCGCCGACGGCAAGAAGCTCTTCAAGAACGAGAAAGTGAAGCTGCCGCACACTTTCGACACTCCTTTCGGGAAATTTACCGTTAGGCCCACCGATGCATTCCCACGCGAGGACGGCGTGACTACCGTAGTCACGCTCTCCGGCTATCACGCCGCAGCAGAGGAACTGGCCGAAAACCTCAGCGTGGAAATCGCCAGCAAGCGCGCCAATGTGATCTCGCTGGGCATCAACACACCGTATCCCGAGCAGGGAGAGCGTCTGCTCAACGAGATGGTGCGGCAATACAACATACGCGGCATCGAGGAGAAGAACCTCCAGGCCATGAAGACGCGCGACTTCCTGAACGAGCGCCTGGCGCTGCTTGAGGGAGACCTCGGCTCGGCCGAAATCGACATCCAGAAATACAAGCAGGAGCAGGGCATCATTGATGTTGAGGCCGAAGCCATCTATCAGACCGAGAAGCGCGGCAAGATAGAAGAGGAACTTATCAAGGCTGAAGTGGAGAATCAGGTGCTTAAAATGACAGCCGACTACGTGCGCGATCCCGGCAATGCCTATGAGCTGATTCCGGCTCCGGCAATCAACAACGAGGGTCTGCAGGATGCCATCGGCAAGTACAATGAGCTGGTGCTCCGCCGCATGCAGCTTGCATCCAACGCCAAGGCCGGCAATGTGGCCCTCAGGCGCCTCGACGAGCAGATCGACGCCATGCGTGAGAATGTAGCCACTTCCCTGCGCCGTGTCTACATGGCCGGCGACGCTTCCGTGCGCGACCTTCGCGCCAAACTTGGCGGAACGATGGGACGTCTGGGCAATGTCCCGGCTCAGGAACGTACGTTCGTCGATAAGGAGCGACAGCGCAAAATCAAGCAGGAAATATATCTCTATTTGCTTCAGCGTCAGGAAGAGACCGCGATAATGCTGGCCAACGCCACCCCTAAGGGAATGGTCGTTGACGAGGCCTACACCATGAAGCGCCCTCTGGGTATGGGCAGGATATCGATACTGCTCATATGTATTATGCTTGGTATGTGCATGCCCCCCGTGGTGCTGTATCTGCGCCGTATCATCCTTAACCGTGCGGAGACTCGCGCCGACGTGGAGAACGCGACCGATGTGCCTATCCTGGGAGAAATAAGCATCTCACGTTCGGGCAAGCACCTCGTGGTCGACAAGGCCGAGACCAGCAGCACGGCCGAGCTGTTCCGCCTGATGCGGAGCAACCTGCTCTTCGTCATCACGCCTCCGCTGGAGAAGGTCGTGCTCGTCACCTCGGCTGTGCCGGGCGACGGCAAAAGCTTCGTGACCGTCAATCTTGCCGCGTCGCTGGCGATTATGGGCAAGAAGGTACTTATCATGGGTATGGACGTGCGCAAGCCGCGTCTCGCCCAGTATCTTGACCTCGATCCGCGATTCGGCCTCACGCAGTATCTGTCGAACGCGGATATAAATGTGTCGCAGCTCATAGAACATGTGCCGGGAATCGAAGGCCTCGACGTGATTGTGGCAGGTCCCGTGCCGCCGAATCCCTCGGAACTGCTCACATCGCCACGCCTCGACGCGCTGATGCAACAGTTGCGCGGGCTCTACGATTTCATCATTGTGGATACCGCACCCGTCGGCCGCGTCAGCGATACTTTCTCGCTCGACCGCATCGCCGATGCCAGCATATTCGTCATACGTCTTAACCGTACGTCGCTGACCGAACTGCGTCTGGCCGATGAAATCAACGAGCAGAAACGCCTGAAAAAGTTGTCGATAGCCGTAAACGGCGCTCCGGCACGCCGTTCCTACGGCTACGGAGAAAAATGATGGATGCTGCCGCTGCCAAAATCTCTGAAGTAGCCGCCGCACAGGCCGAACGCGACAAATCGCGCCCTTACCTGACGGCGCTCCCCGGCTCCTGGCCGTGGACGGTGGCGTTCATGCTCTCGTTGGCCGCCCTCGGCCTCTCGTTCTACCCGGCTGTTCTGCCGCTGATATTCATCATGGCGCGCAGCTGGCGCCACAGCCGTTATGACTTTCTGATTCAGCTCGTCCTCGTCATCGGCGGCTATGGGTTCATCGACAGCCTTATTACGCGGATAAATTTCGGCCAGTTCGGTTTCGCGCTCGGCGTCATGTTTGCATTCCTCCTGCGCAAGAACCGCATAGAAAAGCGGCTTGTGGCCGCTACATTCGCCTATTTCGTCGTGATGTGGGCGCTTGCTATCTATGACGACGAGTCGATACGCAATCAGTGGAGCACAATTAACGTATTCGCGGAAATAATATTCTTCACCGTGCCGCTGGCGATATTTGCCGGCCGTCATTTCAGTTTTGACACCTTTGTGCGCTCAATATTCCCGTATGCCATGATAGCATGCGTATTCTACATCGTTGATGCTTTTGTGCTGTGCGGCTGGGTGTTGGTGCCCCGACTTCAGATGTGGGGCTCGTTCTCTGCATTCTACGACCTGGTGTGGAGTCCGTTCTCGGGATTTTTTGTGCGCAAATATCCCCCCGGTCTGTATATTCTTGTACTTCTTCTGCTTCCATTGGCCCGCGAGTATCGCCTGAAGCCAAAATATTGGCTGCTGGTAATACTTGCCGTGATAAGCACGCAGACGTTTACGTTTATTTCCGGACTGGTGCTGGTTTTTGCAATTTCGCAGGGCGGATTCAGACGAACCATGAAACTCGGCGGAGTGATGGTGGTAGGACTTGTCGCCCTGTATTTTGTAGATGAATCTATGGGTTATACAATCGAGGACGGTACATATATTTCGCCCATGCGTATAAGTTCGTCGGTACGTCAGATAACGGATTTTGTGGAGCTTACGGAGACAGCCAATGTCGATGTCGAGGACATGGCGGATTTCGGATCCGGCCGTATGGCTCAGGTGATACCGGCTCTGGATCTGATGAGCCGCCGCGGTTATCATTGGCATGGTCTTGGGTTCCTAAACAACGTGACTACGGATGTCCCGGCTTATATGATTGACAATGACCTGTTTCGAGATATATCCAATACCGAGACGTCCATAGGACAGGTGGAGGTTACGGCATTAAGAGTATATGTGTATGGAGGAATAATCGGTCTGTTGGCTCATATACTGTATTTCCTGTATATTTATCTTGCCGTCAGAAGGCTGCCGCGCAGCAGCTATCTGCTGTGTGTGATGCTGACTTTCGTCTGGTTCGGCATCGGCGGCTTTGAGGGTCTGGCGACTCACATGAGTCTTACTCTTGTGGGTGTGGCTCTTGCGGTGCCCCTGCTTTGTGCGCGTAATAGTCCTGTTTCAGATACAAGCACCGACAATGAACGCTGACGACCGACGCATAGCCCGTAACACTGTCTACCTTTACGGGCGGATGCTCGTGACGGTATGGATTTCGCTGTATACCTCACGTGTAGTGCTGGAGCGCCTCGGTGTGGAGGACTATGGCATTTATGGTGTCGTCGGCGGCATAGTAATCATTCTCAGTTTTCTGAACGGCACACTCAGCAATGCGACCGCGCGTTTTATAAGTTTCGAGATGGGAGTGGGCAACGGCGAAAGGCTCAACTTTACTTTCGCGTCGTCCATGCATCTGCATCTGGCAGTGGCTGCGGTCGTGCTTGTGCTGGGTGAGACTGCAGGTCTGTGGTATGTGAACAACCAGCTGGTGATACCGCCGGAACGGATGGCCGCGGCCAATATCTGCTATCAGCTGTCAATGCTTGCCGTGATTGCCGGAATCATACAGGTCCCGTACTATGCCGTCATAATGGCTCACGAACACATGGATGCTGTCGCGGTCATCGCCGTTGTGAATGTGGTGCTTAAACTTGGTGCCGCACTCGGCATATCGCTGTTTGCAACGTCCGACACTCTCGCGGGCTATTCTTTGCTGATGGCCATTGCCGCTGTGGCTGTGCTGCTTATGCATGTGGTGTACGCCCGCCGGCGTTTCCCCGAGAGCTGTTCCATGCATTGCAGCGATAAGTCAATCCGCCGTTCCATGCTGCGTTTCGGCAGCTGGGATATATACGGCAGTCTGTGTTATAGTACGCGCGTATATGGAATAATCGTGATTCTGAACCGCTTCGGCGGCGCCGTTCTCAATGCCGCAGGCTCGCTGACGCTGACGGTGTCAGGCACGATAACGGCTTTTTCCCTTACGGTCGTGTCGGCATTCCGCCCACAGATAATCAAGGGCTACGCCTCCCGCAATTTCGACCATGCGCTGACGCTGCTTTATAACGCCGCCTTGTACTCCATGCTGCTGATGGCCCTGCTTGTAATACCGTTTATTGTGGAAGCTCCGATGCTGCTGAAGCTTTGGCTTGGCGACGTGCCGGCATATACCGTGACATTCAGCCGCCTGGCTCTCATAGCCGCCTGTGCCGAGCTGCTTATCACGGTTGTGACGGTGGGCATCCATGCTACGGGCAGCGTGATGCGACTGAGCCTTATAGGCGGAAGTCTCAATCTGTTGCAGTTGCCGCTGATGTGGTGGCTGCTGCGCATTACATCAAGTCCGCCATCAGTATACGCTTTCCATATATTTGCCATGACGGGCATATTGTTTGCCGATACGCTCATACTCAAACGCCAGTGGCATGAATTCTCGCTGCGTAGCTTCTGGTGGCGCGGTGTCGCGGTACCCGCACTTGTGTGCGGGGCAGCAATGACGCTGACAGTGGCTGCTGTTATGCCTCTTGCCGACGGATGGGGACGTCTTTTGCTTTGCTGCGCGGTATCCACTTTGTCGCTGTGCGGAATCTCATGGATGCTCGTCCTACCGCGTGAGGCAAAGGATGCTGTGCGTGAACGTATTGCCACTTTTTGTAAGAAACGAACCTATGGAGAATGATAATATCATTGCATCTTTCCGGCGCCTTCGGGATTACTGCGAGCGCGAGAATTTTGCGGGCTGGGACCCTTACGACGGGTTGAACTCCCGTGTGTTCAGGGCTATGCCTCTTGTGGGGCGTTCGGCAGTAGCGCGCCTGGTGTGGATTCAGCTCTTCAAGCGGTCGCCGCTGAATATGCGCCGCGTGCTGCTTGTGCCCAAACAACACAACGCCAAGGCTATAGGGCTGTTTCTGCACGGATACTGCCTGCTGTACGGCATGGGCGGAAAGCTTGCGGAGGGTGCTTTGCCCCGCATCAATGAGCTGGGCGAGCTGCTGCTGCGCATGGCGACTCCGGGCTTCAGCGGCGCCGCATGGGGCTATAATTTCCCGTGGCAATGCCGCCGCGAATTTCTTTTTCCGGCGGGAGAGCCTACCGTGGTGGCTACGCAGTTCTGCGCTTCGGCCTTGTATGAGGCTTACGACATAACGGGCCGCGCCGACTTCCGCGACGCGGCGCTAAGCTCTGCGCAGTTCGTGCTGCGCGACCTGCACCGCACTCCTGCCGGCGCGGGGGAACTGCTGAGTTACTCGCGGATGCCGGGCAACGATACCATCTACAATGCGTCGCTACTGGGCAGCCGTCTGCTCATGCTGTGCCGCAGGTATGGCGGCGATCCTGACGGCGAGCTCCTGCGCACGGCCCGGGCTTCGGTGGCGGCCGCGTGCTCCATGCAGCAGCCCGACGGCTCATGGACCTACGGCGTCAAGCCGGTGACGGGCTGGAAAGACTCTTTCCATACGGGCTATAACCTTGACGCGCTCGCCACATATTGCGAGCTCGCTCCGGACGGCGAGGAATTCCGCGACGCACTGGACCTCGGGCTGCGCTACTATCTCGATACATTCTTTCTGCCCGACGGCACTCCCAAATATTATCACGACCGCACTTATCCGGTCGACATACACTGCCCGGGGCAGCTGTTCGTCACGCTGTCGCGCCTGGGCGCGTTCAGCGCCAACCGAGAGCTGGCCGAACGCGTGATGCGCTGGACACTCGGCCATATGCAGGCCCCCGAGGGCTATTTCTATTATCAGCTAAAGAAGGGAATTTCATCGCGCATCAGCTATATGCGCTGGAGCAACGCGTTCATATTCGCCGCGATGTGCCATTATCTGAAGGAAATTGAGCAGTAACATGATTATTACACGTCAGAAACTTAAAGATTGGATGCTGCCTATAGCCATGCTGGGCGGCGTAGTTTTCTATAAGTGGATACATTATCTGGGTTTCCTTTCGCCCATACTTATTTTCTGCATGCTGACGGTGACCTACTGCCGCATAGAGCCGCGGGCGTTCCGTATCGGTCGCTTTCAGCTTGTCCTGCTTGCCGTACAGCTGTTGCTGGCTTTTGCTGTGTTGGGTGTGCTGTTGCCTGTGGACCACGTGGTGGCTACCGGACTTTTCATCTGCGTTTTTGTGCCGACGGCAACGGCGGCCCCGGTCATCACCGGCATGCTCGGAGGCAGCATAGCGCATGTGGCGACGTATTCGCTGCTGTGCAACATCGTCGTGGCTGTGGTTGGTCCGGTAGTGCTCGCCGCCGTAGGCGACCATCCCGAGATGTCTTTCGCGGAGTCGTTCAGCCGTATCTGTTCCAGCGTGATGCCTCTGCTCATACTGCCCATCATCACGTCTCTGATTTTGCGCTACAGTCTGCGGCACGTGCACGACGGCCTGGCGCGAAACCAGTCGCTGTCGTTCTACATGTGGGCGCTGGCGTTGTTCATCGTGGTAGGAAATTCGGTAAGCTTCATTATCCGGAACTTCGACCCCGGCCACATAGTGCAGATTGTGGCGCTGGCGCTGGGCTCATTGGTGCTGTGCCTCACGCAGTTCCGGCTCGGGCGCAGGGTGGGGCGCCGCTATGCCGACCGTGTGACGGGCGGCCAGTGTCTGGGACAAAAGAATACGGTGCTGGCCGTGTGGCTGGCTCTGACATATCTGCATCCGTTGGCTTCTGTCGGCCCTGCCGCTTACGTGGCGTGGCACAACAGCGTCAACTCCTGGCAGCTGATCAGGAAACACCGAGCAGACGCTTTGCACGCCGCTTCGCGTTGATGACCCATTGAGATGCGGTTGGCCCCAGCGCAACCTGCATGCGCTTCTTGAAGCGTCGCCACGGCGACGTCCACGAGCCGGCAAAGTGGTGTATGCAGTAGGTGCGGGCCGTACGCCGCATCTCCATGTTCTCTATGTTGATGGGGCTGAAATAGTCGTAGGGCAGAACGTTCAGGCTGTCCGGCGAGTCGGAGAAATGGGCTGTGTCGTCTACGTAGTTGAGCTTTAGCCCAAGCTGATCGACCATCATTCCCACCACGGCGGGCATCCCTGTCGTCTCCAGGGTGCCGTCCGGACGGCGGAAGTCGTGTGAGTCGTAATGCCGCAGCAGGGCACCCATCAGCGGATGGCCGGCTTCAGCTCCCATCACGGCGGCCTCGATAAGCCCGGAGCCGCATTCGCGGCACATCAGGTGGGGCACAGACAGCAGGTCGTTGAACGAACGCAACACCTCGACGTCGCTGTCAAGGTAGATACCTCCTTCGTGAAAGAGTGCGTACGCACGGATGTAGTCGGCTGCAAAAGCATACTTGCGGCTGTCGAAGGCTTCGTCGACCCACTTCGATTTGCCGCGAGGGAAGCGTTTATAGTCCCACAGGCGTATTTCGTAATCGGGAAGCACGCGGTGCCACGAGTCAATGCATGCCCGGAGCTGCGGAGGCACGGGATCACTGCTGAGCCAGCAGTAATGAATGATCTTCGGTATCATAGTATGCTCTGTTCGAGGTAGGTTGCTATGTGGCGGCGTTTCTTCTCTTCCCGGATCTCGTCGACGGCGATAAGGATTCCGCTTTCTTCCACGTCGCCGAACTCGTCGTTGACGGCGGTGCCGAACATGCGCATCGTGGGCGAGAGGTTCATGTAGGCGTTGACCAGCGGCGGGATGTTGTCGCCGCGGCGGCGTATCTCGGCGTTGAGTATGCGGTAGTCTTCCTTGAAGTCTTCAGCGCAGAATAGGCGTCGCATGGCGTCGGCGTCGCAGTCTGTCTCGAGCCGGTGGCGCGGGCGCACCAGCCCGTCGGGATCGGGGAAGTGCTTGTGCAGGAAGTAGAGTATCAGGTCGCGGCACTCGCGGGTGTAGTTGGGATACATCGTCACCTTGCCGAAGAGGTAGCGCAGCTCGGGGTGCAGTACGGTCAGGGAACCGAGTCCATCCCAGAGGTTGTCGAGTACGTAGATGGCCTTGACTCCTGCGCGTGTGCTCTGATACTCCAGGCGCACAAAACTGCGGCCGAGCTCGATGGTATGCGGCAGATAGTCGTCAATGAACTCCTGCGAGAAGTCGAACATATGGCTTGTGGCGATGCGTGGCCGCCCTTGGCTGTCGCGGCGGATGTCGGCGCCGCATATGTAGCGGTAGCCGCCCAGTATCTGGCGGCTCTCCGGGTCCCATACTATGAGCTGACGGCACGGCGGGGTCATGGTGTCGTAGGCGTCGATGTCGCAGTCGCGCCCGGTGCCTCCGCCGGCGGTGCGGAACGCTATCTCGCGCAGACGCCCTATCTCGCGCATCGTGGCGGGAGCGTTGTGCGCATCGACAACGTAGAGCAGATTGCCCCCCTTGTTGGTATGGCGCAGGAAGCGCTCGGGGGTGAGCTCGCGTTCTATAAGCGACGGGTCAACCGGCTCGATTATCTTGTCCATGATGGTATGTTGTACACGATTTGACGGATGCGAGCAGCCTCGGCCTCGCATGGCTTGCCCAGCTGCTGCCAGGGAATGATGCGGCCGCAGGTGACGCTGAAATGGCTGCCGCTGCTGGCGAAGACCTCGCGCGGGAGCAGCAGCATCTCGAGATTGAAGCGCAGTCCCGAACGCACGCGCCTGCGGGCTGCACGGTAGAAGTAGTCGCTGTTGCGGCCGTCGAAGTAGAGGGGCACGACGTCGCGGCGGTAGTCTATGGCTTTGCGCAGAAACATCTTGTTCCAGCGCAGGTCGGCCACGGTGCCGTCGTCGGCCTGGCGGGAGCATAGTCCCGCCGGAAACATCAGCACCGGAGCGTCGGAGGCCATGACGGTCTCCAGAGTGCTGGCGGCATGGCGGCTCTGCGCGCCGTGCTTGTTGACGGGCACGAAGCAGTCGCACAGCGGCTCTACGGCCATGAGCAGGTCGTTGACCACCACCTGAAGCTGGCGCCCGAAGTAGTCGCTCAGGCAGGCAATCAGGGCCATGCCGTCAAGGCCGCCGAGGGGATGATTGCACACGAAGAGAACCCGGGTGTCGTGGCGAGAGGGCAGGCGGTCGGTGCCCCGCAGTTCCACGCTTACGTTGAGCTCGCTCAATACGCCGCGGCAGAAGTCGGCCCCGCGCTTCGGATAGTTGTGCTCCAGCAGGGCGTTGAGGCGGTCCTGACAGATGATGCGTTCGGCCTTGCGGCGCAACCATCCGGGCACGAGTGCGTTCCAGCGCCCGAGGCGCTCGGCGAGCACCCGGCGGAGGTCGATACGTATTGGTCCGTCTGCATTCTGTGCCATATTCAGCGTATTTAGTCACAAAATTACGCAAAAAATAGCAAGTGTAGTACGTATAAATGTTAATGGGTGTTAACGGGGCTTCTGGCGCATTCGCCGCCGCAGTGATTTTTAACGTCTAACTGTCCGTGTGTATGCGCAATTATGTGTAATTTTGCAGTGCGATGGAGAAAAAGACCCGGCTCGATGTCCCTGATATAATGAAAGGCCTGTGCATCATTCTGGTAGTGATGCAGCATTGCTTCTGGCTGCCTGATGCCGATACGCATGTGCTGACGCGCGTATATCTGTGCATGAACATGCCGATGTTCTTCTTCGTGTCGGGACTTTTTCTGCCGGTGGGCCGTGGCATAGGCACGGTGGCCGTGCACAGCGCCAGGCGTCTGCTGGTGCCGTGGCTGGTATTTGCCCTTGTGTCGGGTGTGACTGTTTCCGCCTTGATGGACTCTCCACCCGTGAGTGTCGGTGAGCTGCATCGTTGGCTGTTTATCGGTCCCAATACGCCGCTGTATTTTCTGCGGGCACTGTTTTTTGCAATTATCTTGGCACGATGTGCCGCTTGGCTTCCGGACGGAGTGGTATGGCAGACGGCAGTCCTTGCCGTTTTCGCGGCCATGTCGTGGGTTGTGGTGTCGTTCGGCGCGGCATGGCCCTTGCGCAATTTAGGTATTCATGAGGCGGCATCGATGGTGATGTACATGTGGCTTGGCCATATGTGCGCCATATGGGTGAATGATTTGCGGCCTTCGCGCATGGTTGCTCTCGGCGTGTTCGCCGTGTCGCTCGCAGCGGCTTGTGTGCTCAATCCGGGCCGTATGCGGTGGCACTATCAGGAGACCGCCGAGAGCTGGGCGATAATCACGGTATGTGCCATACTGGGTATAGTTGCAATATGGGGGCTGGCATGTATGCTGCGCGGATTCCGGCCGCTGGCGGCTCTCGGACGGCGCACTATGCAGGTGCTGGTGCTTCATTATTTCATATTGCTTGCGTTTATAGCGTGGCTCGGATGTGACAGAGATCAAGCCGGACTGCTTATGCTTGTGGCTCTTCCCGTGGTTATGTATGCGTGCGAGCGCTTTGTCCCGTTCATTTTCGGTGAAAAAACGATACGATGGAGTCTGAAAAGAGGATTGAGTACATAGACCTGATGAAGGGTATATGCATCATCCTCGTGGTTATGAACCATTGCGGGGCGATGCGCGGTTTGCGGCCTGAACTCAGCATCATCAATGTGCTTTTCGCAGGCAGTATGCCGCTGTATTTTCTGCTGTCGGGGCTGTTTTTCAAGCGTTACGGCTCGTTCGGCACATTCTTTTGGCACAAATTTCGGATGCTCGTGATCCCTATACTTGTGTTTGCTCCGTTGGGCGGCCTGTTCATGCAGACTGTGCCGTGGACGCAGTGGTCGCTGGAGAATATAATGCGCCCCGCGCAGTGGGTGGCGTATCTTACTTCGTACACCAATATGCCGCTGTGGTTCCTGCGAGCCTTGTTCATCGGGTCGCTGATGATGTACGGTCTGCATCGTCTTTGTGAACGCGGCGTCCGTGGCATTGTAGCGTCGGCCATTGTCAGTGTGACAGCGTCGGCTCTGACAATAGTGTTTTCCGTAGATATGCTGCCGGCTATGGGCGAAACTGCGTACAAAGTGGTGCTTCGCTGTGGCGTTTTCAACGCGCTGGCGCTTCTGCCTTTCCTGCTCGCGGGTCATGTGGCAATACGGCTCGGAGTTTTGAAACTGAATCGCCGTAATTGCAGGACGACATGGATGGCTGCTGTTCTGGCATTATGCTCCGGTGTGGCTTGTGCTGTGATTGATCCCGGCGTGGTCTCGTGGTATTTTCTTGTGTTTGACACATCCATGCCGTCGCTTGTGCTGTGCCCTGTGTTGACTGCCGTTTTCATTTGGTCTGTGTCATTTTTGCTGCAACGCGTGCCTTATGTGAACTACATGGGCCGATATTCCTTAGTGGTACTTGTGACTCACTATCCGCTGGTGACAGCGCTTCGCGGCTATGGCCTGTCGCCGTGGTCTGTGTTTCTGACAATACTCGCCGTTATGCCTTTGGTTATATGGCTGTGCGTGCGCTATATTCCCTGGGCCTGCGCCCTGCCTTATAATAAGCCCCTCAAAAATGGAATCCGGGAAGCGTATTGAGTATATAGACCTTATGAAGGGCATCTGCATCATCCTCGTTGTGATGACTCATAGCGGGGTGCTGTCTGAACTGAAATTCGGAGGAGGCGCTTTTATGCTTTTGTTTTCAGGTCGTATGCCGCTTTATTTTCTTCTGTCCGGTCTGTTTTTCAAACGGTATGGCTCGTTTGGTGCATTCTTTCGGCGTAAATTCCGGATGTTGGTTGTGCCCATACTTGTGTTTGCCCCATTGGGTGGCCTGTTCATGCAGACCGTGCCGTGGACGCCGTGGTCGCTGGATAATATCACCCGGCCCTCTCAGTGGCTTTCCTATATGACCGTGTTTACAAATGGCCCGTTATGGTTTCTGCGGGCATTGTTTGTTGGATCTCTGATGATGTATGGCCTGCATCGTATGGCTGAACGCGGCGTATGCGGCCTTGTGGCTGCTTTTGCTGTCAGTGTTGCCGCCTCGGTGCTGACAATATATTTTTCCATTGATTTTTTGCCGACGATGGATGATATAGGACAGAAAATAGTCATTCGTTGCGGTGTCTTCAACGCTATGGCTCTATTGCCATTTTTGGTCGCGGGACATTTAGCAGTGCGTCTCGGCGTGCTGCGGTTGAGGCGTTCCAGCCGCAGGGCGGTTGTGGCTGCAATTGTGGTTATGTTGCTATCCCTATGGATCGGTTCGATGATAGATGTAGGTGTCTGTCTATGGCACTCTCTGACGTTCTATTCTTCTGCATTGTCAATAGTGCTGTGCCCGGTGCTGACAATTCTTTTTGTGTGGGCCGTGTCATTTTTGCTGCAACGGCTGCCTTATGTCAGCTACATGGGGCGCTACTCTATAGTGGTGCTCGTGACTCATTATCCGTTGGTGACAGCGCTTCGCGGCTATGGTCTCTCGCCGTGGATGGCTCTTCTGATAGTACTCGCCGTCATGCCGGCCGTCATATGGCTGTGCGTGCGCTATGTTCCCTGGGCCTGCGCCCAGCCTTGCAATAAGCCCCTCAAAAATGGAATCCAAGAAGCGTATTGAATATATAGACCTGATGAAGGGCATATGCATTATCCTCGTGGTGATGAACCACAGCGGAGTAATGCGCTATGTCGACTTTGGAAGTAATTTCTTTTGGATGATGCTGTCAGGTCGGATGCCGTTGTATTTTTTTCTATCCGGAATGTTTTTTAAGAACTATGGCTCTTTCAGCGATTTTTTTTGGCGTAAGTTCCGAATGTTGGTTGTTCCAATTCTTGTGTTCGCACCTCTGGGGGCAATAATAATTATGTCGGTGCCTTGGCAACCGTGGTCATATGATGGCCTCACGCGGTTTTCGATGTGGGTGGGACATGTGACAAGATTTACAAATGGGCCGCTTTGGTTTCTGCGTGCATTGTTTGTAGCATCATTGTTGATGTATGGTTTGTATAACGTGGCAGAACGTGGGGTAGTTGGCGTTTTGTCGGTTATAGTAATCAGTGTGGTAATCTTTGGAATATCAGTGTGTTTATCGATTAACTGTCTTCCGTCGATGGATGTTGTAAATAAGAAGATTTTTCTGCGTTGTGGCTTATTTCATGCCATGGCTCTTTTCCCCTATTTCCTTGCAGGTTTTTTTGCTGTGCGTCTTGGTGTCCTAAAGCTGAATCGCTCCAATCTCAAAGTGACTGTTAGCGTGGCTATCGTCTTTTTAATCTCGTTTGTAGCAGGCTCTGTCCTTATCGATGCAGCACACATTGGTTGGGCAAGGCTCGTTTTTTTTACTCCGACATATTCGATTGCTGTAAGTCCTTGGGTTGCAATTATCTTTGTCTGGTCGGCTTCTTTTTTGGTGCAGCGTGTGCCTTTCGTCAGCTATGTCGGGCGATACTCTATAATTGTGCTTGTGACTCATTATCCACTGGTAATGTCGCTTTCTGCCTTTGGTCTGAATCCATGGCTGATATTGCTCATTGTTCTTTCCATTTTGCCATTTGTTATACGGCTGTGCGTGCGTTATATTCCCTGGGCCTGCGCCCAGCCTTACAATAAGTCCCTCAAAAATGGAATCAGGGAAGCGTATTGAGTATATAGACCTTATGAAGGGCATCTGCATCATCCTCGTTGTGATGAACAATTCCGGCGTGCTTGCTGAATTGCCGGACAATATGTGTTTTTTCGATACATTGGCGATGGGACGTATGCCACTGTACTTTCTGTTGTCAGGTCTTTTTTTTAAGCGTTACGGATCTTTCATGCCTTTTTTGAGGCGTAAATTCAAGCTGCTTGTCGTGCCAATTCTTGTATTTGGAGTGCTTGGCGGTCTGCTGATTCAGACGGTGCCGTGGACGCAATGGTCGCTGGGCAATATCACGCGGCCGTCGCAGTGGGTGGCCTATCTGACTTCCTATACCAACATCCCGCTGTGGTTTCTCCGTGCATTGTTCATGGGCTCTCTGATGATGTACGTACTACATATGCTCGCGGAGCGCGGAGTCCGCGGCATAGTCGCCGCAGCTGCCATCAGCGTGGGCCTGTCGGCGCTTACAATAGCGTATGCGACGCACTGCCTGCCGTCGGAAGGTGAGGTGGTGCATAAGCTCGTCTATCGAAGTGGTGTGTTCAATGCTGCCGCCATGCTGCCCTATCTGTTTATAGGTCATTTGGCTGTACGCCTGGGTGTGCTGAAGCTTGACCGCCGCAAGCGTGGCGCGGTGCGTACGGCCGTTCTTCTGGCGTTGTGCTCGGGAGTAGGCTGCGCCGTGATTGATCCCGGGACAGTGTCGTGGTGCTTTCTTGTGTTCGACACCTCGGCGTTTTCGATTGTTATGTGCCCGGTCCTGACTGTTCTGTTTGTCTGGGCAGCGTCATTTCTGCTCCAGCGATTGCCCTACGTGAGCTATATGGGCCGCTACTCCATCGTTGTGCTTGCCACTCACTATCCCATGCTGCGGATGCTTATCGATTCCGGGCTCGACATCCGGCTCGCGGCGATGATTACGCTTGCCGCTATGCCAGGTGTGATATGGCTTTGCGTGCGCTACATTCCCTGGGCTTGCGCGCAGCATGTTGAAAAACACATGAGATAATTTGCCCGTATGGCGCAGAGTGCTTAACTTTGCCTTTGACGAAATTGTGAGAGGCTGTTTAAAAACGGATGTTAACTCAGGGGTTGTAGATTTTGGAGGGTATTTCATCCTGCGGGAACAGGAGCGTACTGGACGTACGCGACTGTGACAAAGGATGAAAGACACCCAAAAGATGCAAAGCCGAAGTAACTTTTCATGATAAAATCAGCCCCAGGACAAAATAAAAAAACATTAAAATAACAGCATGATAAGCAAACAGATGTTAAAGAATAGCTCGCCTCGGTCCCTCTCCGGCGCTTTCCGCCGTCTTCTTCGGTCGAGTGGCTACGGCCACACTCCCTCATCAGACGACAAAAATCGCTCGGAGATTGACCGCCCCTGCGTTAACGTCCGTTATTAAACAGCCTCTAACTACCTCAAACCAAATAAATAATCCGTCATGGCAAAAGTCAAACCATTCAAGGGCGTACGCCCTCCGCGGCAGCACGTTACCGAAGTGGCATCCCGCCCCTACGATGTGCTCAACAGCGAGGAAGCGCGCGCCGAAGCCCAGGGAAATCCCAAATCGCTCTACCATATAATCAAACCCGAGATAGACTTCGCACCCGGACAGGACGAACACGCTCCGGAAGTCTACGACAAGGCGGTCGACAACTTCAAGGCGTTTCAGCAGAACGGCTGGCTGGTACAGGACGACAAGGAACACTACTATATATATGCCCAGACTATGGACGGCCGCACTCAGTACGGCATCGTCGTGGCCGCCAACGTCGACGACTATATGGAGGGGCGCATTAAAAAACATGAGCTCACACGCCGCGACAAGGAGGAAGACCGTATGCGTCATGTACGCATACAGAATGCCAACATAGAGCCGGTGTTTTTCGCTTTCCCGGACAACCGCAAACTGGAGGAGATAATAGCACAGGTGACGGCCGGTGAGCCTGAGTACGACTTCGTCGCTCCCGACGGTTTCGGGCACACCTTCTGGGTTGTGGACGACGACGCCACTATCGCCGCCATCACCGAGGCTTTCGCCAAGATTCCCTATCTCTACATCGCCGACGGCCATCACCGCACGGCCGCCGCTGCACTCGTGGGCAACGAGAAAGCGCGCCTGAATCCCAACCATACCGGCGACGAGGAGTACAACTACTTTCTAGCCGTGGCGTTCCCCGCCTCGCATCTCAAGATTATCGACTACAACCGCGTGGTGCGCGACCTCAACGGACTCTCGCCCGCCGAGTTCCTTGAGAAACTGCAATTCGGCTTCGAGGTCGAGGACATGGGCACCGCCATCTATGCCCCTCAGCGTCTGCACAACTTCTCGCTGTATCTTGAAGGACGCTGGTACTCGCTGACGGCCCGCCCCGGAACATACGACGACAATGACCCGATCGGCTCCCTGGACGTGACCGTGAGCAGCGACCTCATTCTGCGCGACATCCTCGGCATCACCGACCTGCGTTCCGACAAGCGCATCGACTTCGTGGGCGGCATACGCGGCCTCGGCGAGCTCAAGCGCCGCGTCGACAGCGGCGAAATGGCCGTGGCCCTCGCCCTCTTCCCCGTGTCGATGGACCAGCTGATGCGCATTGCCGACACCGGCAACATCATGCCTCCCAAGACCACCTGGTTCGAACCCAAGCTTCGCTCCGGCCTCGTCATCCACAAGCTCGACTGACGCCGAAAACAGTATATACGCCAAGCGCCGCCCGCGGAGTGGAATCCGGGGCGGCGCTTGATGCGTCTTGTGTGGTGCGGCGGCTTACTTCTTGTTGCGGTTGCCGTAGCGGCTCATGAACTTGTCGACGCGGCCGGCGGTGTCGACGAGCTTCTGCTTGCCGGTGAAGAAGGGGTGCGAAGAGCTGGTGATTTCAAGCTTTACCAGGGGATACTCAACGCCGTCCACGGTGATGGTCTCGCGGGATGCTACGGTCGAACGGGTGATGAAGATCTCGTCGTTCGACATGTCTTTGAACACCACTTCACGATAGTTGGAGGGATGAATGTCTTTTTTCATATCTTGTAGGAGTTTTGGCGTGGTTTATGAATTTTGCGCTGGTAGGGCGCTTCGTTCGTAATGGCCTGCAAATTTAGCGCTTTTTTGTCACCCGACAAAATTTTCCCCGCTATATTTCCATAAAAATCGAATTAACAATATTTTTTAAAGGCTCTCTGACAAAATTTTACTACCTTTGCCCCTTGAACGTAGAAAATATCATTTATCACAAAATATGGCACAGCAAGAAGACGTGTTTAAGAAAATCGTGTCCCATGCCAAGGAATACGGTTTTGTTTTCCCAAGCTCCGAGATATACGATGGCCTCTCGGCCGTATACGATTACGGCCAGAACGGCGTTGAACTCAAGAATAACATCAAGCGCTACTGGTGGGAAGCCATGACGCTGCTCCACGAGAATATCGTCGGCATCGACTCGGCTATATTCATGCATCCTACCATCTGGAAGGCTTCGGGCCACGTCGATGCTTTCAACGACCCCCTCATAGACAACCGCGACAGCAAGAAGCGCTACCGCGCCGACGTACTCATTGAGGAGCAGATCGCCAAATACGACGAGAAGATTGAGAAGGAAGTAGCCAAGGCGCGCAAGCGCTTCGGCGACAGCTTTGACGAGGCCCTGTTCCGTCAGACCAATCCGCGCGTGGCCGAGATTGCAGCCAAGCGAGAGGCTCTCCACACCCGTTTCTCCGAGGCAATGAACGCCAACGACCTCGATGGTCTGCGTCAGATTATCCTCGACGAGGAAATCGTCTGCCCCATCAGCGGCACGCGCAACTGGACCGAAGTGCGCCAGTTCAATCTTATGTTCAAGACCGAGATGGGCTCCACGGCCGACGGCGCCATGACCGTCTATCTCCGTCCCGAAACGGCGCAGGGCATCTTCGTCAACTATCTCAACGTACAGAAGACCGGCCGCATGCGTATACCCTTCGGCATTGCCCAGATAGGCAAGGCTTTCCGCAACGAGATTGTGGCCCGTCAGTTCATCTTCCGCATGCGCGAGTTCGAGCAGATGGAGATGCAGTTCTTTGTGCAGCCGGGCCGCGAGATGGAGTATTTCGCCTACTGGAAGGAGCAGCGCTTGCGCTGGCACAAGGCCCTCGGCCTCGGCGACGAGAAATACCGCTACCACGACCACGAGAAGCTCGCCCACTACGCCAATGCCGCCACCGACATCGAGTTCCTGATGCCGTTCGGCTTCAAGGAAGTGGAGGGCATTCACTCCCGCACCAACTTCGACCTCTCGCAGCACGAGAAGTTCTCCGGCAAGAAGATCCAGTACTTCGACCCCGAGCTCAATGAGAGCTACACTCCCTACGTCATCGAGACGTCAATCGGCGTCGACCGCATGTTCCTCAGCGTGCTTTGCTCCAGCTACGAGGAGCAGCAGCTCGAAGGCGGCGACAAGCGCGTGGTTCTGCACCTGCCGGAGGCCCTCGCTCCCGTCAAGTGCGCCGTCATGCCTCTTGTAAAGAAGGACGGTCTGCCCGAGAAGGCACGCGAGATCGTCAACGATCTTAAATTCGACTTCGCCACGCACTACGACGAGAAGGACAGCATAGGCAAGCGCTACCGCCGTCAGGACGCCATCGGCACGCCTTTCTGCATCACTGTCGACCATCAGACGCTTGAGGACAGCACCGTCACCCTGCGCGAGCGCGACTCCATGCAACAGACACGTGTCGCTATCGCCGACCTGCACCGCCTCATTCACGACCGCGTCAGCCTCAACTCACTCCTCCGCAAATTAGGATAATTTATGAAAAAAAGCAACATCACCCTCATCGTCGTCATCGTGGCGCTCGCTGCCATTCTCGGCGGCGGATGCAGCGTCTACAACGGCCTTGTCACTCTTGAACAGGAAGTCGACGCCGCATGGGCCAAGGTAGAGGTGCAGTACCAGCGCCGTCTCGACCTCATCCCCAACCTGGTTGAGACAGTCAAAGGCTATGCCTCGCACGAGAGCAATACCCTCGAGAGCGTCACCCGCGCCCGCGCCGGCCTCAGCGACGCCTACAACACCGCCGACAGCCTGCGCAACGCCGCCTCTGTCCCCGGCAACACGGCCGCATTCGAGAGCTACAATGCAGCCCAGAGTTCGCTCAACCGCGCCCTCAGCATCTATGTCAACGCCGTGCATGAGGCTTATCCCGACCTCAAGGCCAATACCAACTTCATGAACCTGCAGACCCAGCTCGAAGGCACCGAGAACCGCATCGCCACCGAGCGCGGCCGCTACACCGACGTCGTGAAGCAGTACAACACATCGCTGCGCCGCTTCCCCCGCAACATCTTCGCCGGAATCTTCGGTTTCTCGCCCAAACCTCAGTTCCAGGCCGAAGAAGCCGCACAGTCAGCACCCAAAGTACAGTTCTGACAATGAAGAAACTACTCTATACGGTCTGCGCCTTACTCGGCCTCGGCGCCCTTGCCACCGCCTGCAACGACGATGACTACAAGGACACCTGGACTACCTATGCCGACTGGCGCAACGACAACGAGGCGTGGCTGAAGGAACAGCAGGCCCGCAAGAACCCCGACGGTACGCCTTACTACGAGGTCGTGATACCGTCATGGTACAATGGCGCCTATGTGCTCGTCCACCGTTTCGGCGAGTCCAACACCGGCAACCTCAGGCCCCTCTCCACCAGCACCATTGATGTCATATACAAGGGCTACAACTTCCAAGGCGAACGGTTTGACTCGTCGACCAACGTCACGGCCTACGGGCGCCCCGGAGTCCAGCGTTTCCAGCTCAATGCCGTCATCGACGGCTGGACGGCCGCGTTCGAGACACTGCATGTGGGCGACACCGCCGAAATCATCTGTCCCTACAATATGGCCTACGGCGAAAACCTTGTCAGCAACATGATTAAGCCATACTCGGCGCTTCGCTTCAACGTTCGTCTGGTCGATATTTACGCCTACGAGAAAAAATAACCCCTCCCGACGCTTGCAGAGCACGGCAATAATCGCTAACTTTGCATGCCCTGCCCGAATGGTGGAATGGTAGACACGAGGGACTTAAAATCCCTTGGCTATTGCAGTCGTGCGGGTTCGAGTCCCGCTTCGGGCACGTGAATTCCCCTGCAAACTGCTGGTTTGTAGGGGAATTTCATTCTGTCGCTTCTGGCGTACGTAAAAAAAGAGCGCCGGGGGATGTAAGTGTCAAACTTTATTCGTAATTTTATACCGGTAATTTGGCAACCGATTATGAAAGGAATCGTTCTCGCCGGAGGCTCCGGCACGCGTCTTTACCCCATAACCAAGGGGGTCAGCAAACAATTGCTGCCTATCTACGACAAGCCGATGGTATATTATCCCGTCTCTACTCTCATGCTTGCCGGGATACGCGATATTCTTATCATATCCACGCCGGCCGACCTGCCGTCGTTCCGCCGCCTGCTGGGCGACGGTTCGGATTTCGGCGTGCGTTTCAGCTATGCCGAGCAGCCGTCGCCCGACGGGCTTGCCCAGGCGTTTCTGATAGGGCGCGACTTTATCGGCGAGGATAGCGTATGTCTCGTGCTGGGCGACAACATATTCCACGGCGCCGGTTTCTCCTCCATGTTGCGCGATGCCGTTGCGGCGGCCGGGCAGGGCACTGCGACTGTGTTCGGCTATCGTGTCAACGACCCCGAACGCTACGGCGTGGCGGAGTTCGATGCCGACGGCCGCTGCCTCTCCATTGAGGAAAAGCCGGAGCATCCCAAATCGAACTATGCCGTAACGGGGCTTTATTTCTATCCCAACAGGGTGGTGGACGTGGCTGCCGGCATACGTCCTTCGGCACGCGGCGAGCTTGAGATAACGTCGGTCAACCAACGCTTTCTCAGCGACGGCGCGCTGCTCGTGCGTCCTCTTCCGCGCGGCTTCGCATGGCTCGACACGGGCACGCACGACTCGTTGGCCGAGGCATCAATCTACGTGGAGGTGCTCGAAAAACGGCAGGGACTGAAGATTGCTTGCCTTGAGGGCATAGCCTATCGCAACGGATGGATCTCGCGCGAGCGCATGATTGAGATTGCGCGCCCCATGCTCCGAAACCAGTACGGACAATACCTCATGAAAGTGGTCGACGATATGGACCGTTTCCCGCTATCAGCCCCTGAACAGCTATGAACGTGATACCTACTGCCATCGAGGGCGTCGTCATCATAGAGCCGCGCGTTTTTCACGACGAGCGCGGCTATTTCTTCGAGAGCTGGTCGCAGCGCGACTTCGACGCGGCTGTTCGTCCCGTGCGCTTCGTGCAGGACAACGAGTCGATGTCGACGCGCGGTGTCATACGCGGGCTCCACTTCCAGCGGCCGCCCTACGCGCAGTCTAAACTTGTGGGGTGTGTGCTGGGACGCGTGCTCGACGTTGCTGTGGACATCCGCCGTGGTTCGCCCACCTACGGGCGCCATGTGGCCGTGGAACTGAGCGCCGACACTCACCGCCGGCTGTTCATCCCGCGCGGCTTCGCCCACGGTTTTGCCGTGCTGAGCGACACTGCCGTGTTTGTCTACAAGTGCGACAACTACTACCATCCCGAGGCCGAGGGCGGCATCTCGATAGCCGACGCCTCGCTGGGCATCGACTGGCGCGTCGACCCTGCCGCGGCCATTCTTTCAGCCAAGGATACCCGCCATCCGTCGTTTGCCGAATTCGATTCACCTTTCGATTACAACACTGACCTATATCAGCAATGAAGCGCAATATCATAATCACCGGCGGCGCCGGATTCATAGGCTCGCACGTCGTGCGGCTGTTTGCCAACAAATATCCCGATTATCACATAATCAACGTCGACAAATTGACATATGCCGGCAACCTCGCCAATCTCAAGGACATAGAGAACCGTCCCAACTACACCTTCGTGCGCGCCGACATATGTGACTATGACCGTATGCTTGCGCTGATGAAAGAACACAAGGTGGACGGCATCATACACCTTGCCGCCGAGAGCCACGTCGACCGTTCCATCAAAGAACCTTTCGCGTTCGCGCGCACCAATGTGATGGGTACGCTCGCGCTGCTTCAGGCCGCGAAAGTTTACTGGGAAAGCCGTTCCGAAGGCTATGAGGGCAAGCTGTTCTACCACATATCCACCGACGAGGTGTATGGCGCGCTTGAGTTGAGCCGTCCCGAGGGCATCGAGTCGCCGTTCACGACGGCGGCATCATCCGCATGCCATCATCATGCCTACGGCGAGGATTTCTTTCTGGAATCTACCGCCTATAATCCCCACAGCCCGTACTCCGCGTCCAAGGCGGCGAGCGACCACTTCGTCCGTTCCTATCATGACACCTACGGCATGCCGGTCGTTGTCACCAACTGCTCCAACAATTACGGTCCCTACCAGTTTCCGGAAAAGCTGATTCCTCTGTTCATCAACAATATCCGCCACGGACGCCCGCTGCCGGTGTACGGCCGGGGCGAGAATGTGCGAGACTGGCTCTACGTCGAGGACCATGCGCGTGCCATCGACCTCATCTTCCATCGTGGAAAGGTGGCTGAGACTTACAACATCGGCGGCTTCAACGAGTGGAAGAACATTGACATAATCAAGGTGATAATACGCACCGTCGACCGACTTCTGGGCAATCCCGAGGGTTACAGCGACAGGCTGATAACCTTTGTGACCGACCGCCCCGGCCACGATATGCGCTATGCCATCGACTCGCGCAAGCTTCAGGCCGAGCTGGGCTGGGAGCCTTCGCTGCAATTTGAGGAGGGAATTGAAAAAACCGTGCGCTGGTATCTCGACAACCAGGAGTGGATGGACAACATCACCTCCGGCGACTACGAGCGCTACTACGAGGACATGTACGGCGGAAGATAATCAGTACCACGTGATGCCGTTGCGCGTCGAGGAGCGCTTGTCGTACTTGAGGTCGCTCAGCAGTGCGCTCTTGACGGCGATGTGGAAGTTGTAGCTCTTGTAGGGACCCACCGGCACGAAGCTGGCCGACATCTGGAAGCAGTGCAGGTCGCGCGAGATGTTGCAGTTCATGTAGGCGAGTTTGTGGGTGTCGAAGTTGTACGACGCCGAGAACGAGAAATTCCAGTTCTGCGTCGGGCGTATGCTGCCCGAGAAGCTGAGGTTCTGCGTGATGCGTCCGTCGTATTCCATCTTCTTTTTGTTGAACGCACCGTAGCTGTAGTTGATGGAGTAGTTTACCGACAGGCTCCAGGGCACTTCCCATTTTGCATATCCGTCGCTGCTCATTTCCACCTCCTCGTTCTCATGGTTGTGGCCGGTGCGGTTGCGGCTGTTGTTGCCCTCGAAGTCGTCCTCGCGCTCGTCGTCGCCGTTGCCGCCCTCGTCTTTCTTTTTGTCCTTCTTGCGCTTGAAGGTGTCGTTATTGAAGGTGTAGCTGAACGATGTGCCGGTGTTGCGCAGGCGTCCTATGCCCTTGCCCTGCGAGAGTCGCAGCTTGTTGACGCGCACCGGCTGCCCGGCCTCGTTCAGCGCATATGTGTAGACATCCCATGTGGCGCTGAGGTTGAGATTGAAGCCCTTGGTGAGGCGCAGCAGTATTGACGTGTTTATGTCGCTCCAGCGCAGCGAGTCGGCCGCGAAGTTGTAGCTCTGCGATATGTTCAGGTTCTCTATGAGCGAGATCTTCTTCTCGCCTATGGAGTCATTGTCGCTCTTGACCTTCATCTCCAGGTTGTTGGCGAGGTTGTAGCTTATAGAGCCCGTCTTGCCCTCGCTCGGCACTCCGAACAGCGCGTTAGGGAACAGAGAGTAGCGCCGCGTGCGTGTCTCGCCGCTACGGGGGTCCTGATACTCGTATTGGCCGTAGTATCCGAAGAAACTGCTGCCGTAGTCCGGCGCGGCCGTGAACGAGATACTTGGCGTGAACACGTGGCGTATCATCTTGATTTTCTTGCCCAGGAAGCCCAGCGGCTGGTAGAAGCCGTAGAGCTTGGTGTCGACGGAGACGCTGGCGCGCATGTCCCATACGTTGTAGAGGCTGTAGGTGGTGTCGCATATCTCCATGCCGGCCACGGGGTCCCACTGACGGCGTACCTTGCGGGTGTACATGCGGTCCTGGAGGTCGATGCTGGGCGTGATGTTGATGTAGTTGAACACGTTGAACGTGGCCGAGATGGGCACACGGTGGTTCATGCCGTTGCGCCAGTCCTTGATGAGGCTTTTCTTGAAGAATTCGTTCTGCTTGGCCGTGAGCGAGTTCTGGAACTGTCCGTTGTAGCTCATCTTGATTTTCTCGTACCACCTTTCGGCTCCCGCGGCGCGCTTGCGCTTGAAAGGCTGCGTCTGGCTCATGGTGACGGTGAGGTTGGGGAAGCCTACCGTGAGCGTGCTGTCCTGTGTGCGCTGCGATACGTTCATTGTCGCAGACAGGCTCCACTTAGACTGCGGGAAGCGGTAGGTCATGTTCACGGTCGAGCTCTTCGTGCTTTCGGTGAAGGCGTTGGAGTAGTAGCTGTTCAGGTCGTTGCGCGTGTAGCCGCTGGTAGTGAAGTTGACCGATGCCGAGAGGCTCATGTTGGGGTTGGCCTTGGAGTCCTGCGAGTGGTTCCAGAGTATCTGGAAGTTCTTCTGGAGGCTGTAGTCGGGTGAGCCTTTCTCGCCGTTTTTGGTGAGCAAATACGACAGGTTGAAGCTTCCGCTGTACTTGTATCGTTTGGCATAGGTGCTTCTGGCCTGAAGACCCCACGACCCCTTGGTGTAGAGCTCGCCGGTGAGTGCGAGGTCGATGTTGTCGCTGATGGCGAAGTAATAGCCGCCGTCGCGCATATAGAAACCGCGGTTGTAGTCGTCGCCGAATGTCGGCACTATGACACCGGAGGCATACTTGTCGCTGAAGGGGAAGTAGCCGAAAGGCACCGCTATCGGCAGCGGCAGTCCGGCCAGCACCATGTAGGCCGGACCTGTGATTACGTCCTTGCCTGCGCGCATCTTGCCTTTGGTTATCTGTAGGTAGAAGTGCGGATTGTCGTGGTTGTCGCAGGTGGTGTAGCGGCCGTTCTTGATGTAATAGCTGTCGTCGGCGTCTTTCTTCGTTATGCCGCCCGTGAGGTAGCCCTCGCCCTGCTGTGTGACTACATTGGAGATTATGCCCTTCGATGTCTTGAAGTTGTAGCGCATGGTCTTGGCCTCGTAGTCCGTACCGCTTTCGTTGAACACCGGCGTACCCTGAAGCTCGCCCAGGCTGTCGGGGCGCCCTATGGCGTAGACTGTATTGTCGCCGAGGTCCATCTCTATCTGTGCGGCATCCAGCTTTATGTCGCCGTAGGTCACGGAGCCGTTGCCGTACATGAAGGCCGAGTCGCGGCGCACTATCACCATGGAGTCGCTCGACGAAAACTGTACGGGGTTCTCCAGGTCTACCCTCGTGCGCACTATTCGGCTTCGCCGCGGCGTGATAGTGTCTGTCTTTATTTCGGCGAGCGCACGGACAGCTGTGTCCGGAGGCATCGAGTCGGGCACCGGTGTGTCTGTCGGCAGTGAATCGGCCACGGCAGGCGCCACCACCGGCAGCGAATCGGCCACGCGTAGCGTGTGCGCGTCATCGGCAACCCGCGTGGCGAATGCTGTCAGCGTCGGCAACGCCGCAACGGCGGCCGTAAAACCCAATATAGTGCGTCGCATCAAGTGCATAATCGCCGCAAAATTACAAAAACTATTCCGCAATAATGCAATTTGCGCCGATATTTTATAGCGTAGGTATCCTGAATAACTATGCAAATATTAATAGATGTTAATATAGACGGCCGGTGTGTAACGTTTCGTCCTCAATCTATGTCTTATGGGTAAAAACTCAATGATATGAAAAAACTTCTTTTATCTCTTTGTATGGCAGTGCTATGCCTGGGTTGCAGCGCGGCCAAGGACAGTGCCAGGGTAATCAAGGTGGACGCGCCGTTCTCCGGCATCTCTGTGGGCGGCAATGTGAAGGTGGACTATACGCCTTCTGCCAAAGTCAGCATCAAGGCTATTGGCAACTCCGAGGCGCTTGCCACGCTGAAGGCCTACGTGAAAGGCGGCACACTATACCTTTATACCGCTAATGAAGGACGCTTCTCCCATCTGCGCGACAATAAGGTCGAGGTGGTGATGACGGCACCCGCCATGAAAGATTTCCAGACTCACGGCAACGCCGGGCTGGATGTGCTGTCAAGCAGCGGCATCAACGGTTCGCTGGAAATATCCACTTCCGGCAACAGCGGCATCGAATTCCATCAGGCGCTGTCGTGCAAGAGAATCGAGATAAACACATCCGGCAACAGTAGTGTCGAACTTGATGGTGCGACTGCATGCACGACTTTCAGAGCCAACACCTCCGGCAACAGCAGTGTCGAAGCCGAATCCGTAACGGCCAATGTCGTGAATCTCGACAGCTCCGGCAACAGCGAGATCGACGTGCGCCTCAAAGGTGCAGGTAAAGTCGATGCTACTGCTTCGGGTAATTCCGAGATAGAGATACCCGGCACAGCCCGCAGCAAGAACATCCACACATCGGGCTTCGCCGAGATAAAGACCAACGACTAAGTAAGTAGTAACAACGTTATTGCGGGCGCCCCGGGACACGGGGCGCCCGCTTTTGCATTAAAAAAACGATTGATTTTTCCGCTTTCTCATATATTATATATATATTTGCAGAAAATTAGGGGAGCGCCGGCTGGCGGAGCCCCATTGCATGTGCAATATAAGTAGTTGTGTATGAGCTTTAGAGTTATAGCGATTTTCGCATTAGCCATATCGCTTCACGCCGGTACTCTGTGCGCGAAGCAGAACCCGCATGTGGCGGCGATGGCCGCGTATGTGGCTCCGGCCAACCGGCCAGCCGCGGCTGAAAACTATTCATATCTGCCGGACGGCACTGCTCTGCGCCTCACTGCCGACGGCCGCAGCATTGTGCGCGTGGACCTACGCACCGGAAAGGACGGCGAAGTGCTGTTCGACGCCGGTCATACTCGTGAGAATACAATAGCATCCATCGACGGCTTCACCGTCAGCCCCAACGGCGAGCAGATTCTGGTCTGGTATGAGACCCGCCCCATCTACCGCCGTTCATTCTCTGCCAGATATTACGTTTACGAGGTGCGCTCGCGTCTTCTGAGGCCTTTGAGCGCTGCTCATGCCTTTACGCAGAGCCCGGTCTTTTCGCCCGATAGCCGAGCTGTCGCGTTTGTGGCAGAGAATAATATCTACATCAAGAAACTCGATTACAATTCAGAGGTGGCTGTGACTACGGATGGCCGGCGCAACGCCGTCATCAACGGCGTGCCGGACTGGACCTACGAGGAGGAGTTCACGACCACATGTTCGATGGCATGGGCGCCCGACGCGCTTACTCTCAGCTATCTGCGCTACGACGAGAGCGATGTGCCCATGTATTCCTTCCCGCTTTACGAGGGCAGCTGCGAGCCCCGTACATCCTACGCCCTTTATCCCGGAACCTACGAGTACAAGTATCCCGTGGCAGGAGCTGTCAACAGTCGCGTGACGCTCCACAGCTACGATATAGAGACCCGCAAGACCAAGGATATCGCTCTCCCCGGCGGTTCGGTGGATTATATTCCGCGAATAGGCTACGGCGACACTCCCGAGCGCCTTGTGGTTGCCACACTCAACCGCGATCAGAACCGCTTCGAGGTGTTCGCTGTCAATCCCAAAAGCACTGTCGTGAAGAGCATCTACACTGAGCAGAGCAAGGCATGGATAGCCCCCGAGACCTACGAGAAACTTCACCTCGGCCGTCAGTCGATGGTGGTGATGTCAAGCCGCAGCGGCTTCGTGCAGCTCTACGAATACAGCTACACGGGCCAGCAGCTTCGGGAAATCACCTCCGGCGAAGCCGACGTGACGGACTATTACGGCGCCGACGCCCGCGGCACGCACTTCTATCAGGTCGCAGCGCCGACGCCTCTCGACCGCACCGTGTGCTCGGTCGACGCCAAGGGACGCGTCGCCACCCTGTCGGCTCCCGCAGGCACATCGTCGGCACAGTTCAATCCCGCGATGGACATGGCCGTCATGTGCCACAGCAGCGCCACCGAGGTGCCGGTCTACGACCTTGTCAGCGCCGTCGGCAAGAAACTGCGCACCATAGAGGACAACGCCGCATACGCCGCACGCTGCGCCTCGGCCCCGCGCCGCGAGTTTTTCACGATGGACGGTCCTGACGGCTACCGCCTCAATGGTTATGTGGTGAAGCCGGCCGACATGGCTCCCGGACGCAAATACCCCGTAATAATGTCGCAGTACAGCGGCCCCGGCTCCCAGAGCGTCCTAAATCGCTGGAGCCTCGACTGGGAGCAGTATTACGCCACGCAGGGCTACGTCATAGTCTGCGTCGACGGACGTGGCACAGGTGGCCGCGGCCGTGCGTTCTCCGACGTCGTGTACTGCCGTCTGGGCTACTACGAGACCATCGACCAGCTGGCTGCCGCCCGTTATGCCGCCTCGCTCCCCTATGCCGACGCCTCGCGCATCGGCATCTATGGCTGGAGCTACGGCGGATACGAGGCCCTGATGTGTGCCTCCGCCGATGCCTCGCCCTATGCCGCCGCCGTTGCTGTGGCACCCGTGACCGACTGGCGCTACTACGACACTGTCTACGCCGAGCGCTATATGCTCACCCCCCAGCAGAACGCTGACGGATACAAGGCCTCGGCACCGATGACGCGCGCCCGAAGCCTCGCCTGCCCGCTGCTGCTCATGAGTGGCACAGCCGACGACAACGTGCATCTTTCCAATACGATGGAGTATGTCTCCGCCCTTCAGAACGAGGGGATTCTCTGCGATATGTACCTCTTTCCCAACATGAACCACAGCATAAACGGCTGCAACGCCAGGGCCGTAGTCTACGCCCGCATGCTCGAATTCTTCAACAGTAAACTGAAATGAAAGATAACAGTAAAATAACGGGCACCCTTCGCGCGCTCTTCTGGGGGTATGCCCTCACGGCCGGATTCGTGGCGGCTGTTCTCGGGTGTAGCTTTATGATAAGCAAGACTATCATGCCTGTATTGCTGCTCGTTCTCGCTTATGTGATTTCCGCTGTCACTCGTATGCCCTCGGTCGGCGGAAGGCAGCGGTGCCACCGCATGGCATGGACTGTTCGGGCCACGTTGATATGGTCGGCATTCATCATGCTGCTGCTTCTGCTCAGCCACGTGAAAATCCTGTTCGGCGACCGTTTCAACACCGCACATTTCAATCCGGTAATACCTTACATCACATGCCTTGTGGTGCAGACTGTCGGCGCCTTTGTCAGTCTTTACGCCCTGTTCATGGGACGCAGCCTCGGCGTATGCCGTAAATGCTTGCAGATTAACGGCGAGTACGACAACGACAGCCTCGCGTCCATCCTTTTCAACGAAGAATCCGGACAGCAGCTGCGCATGTACTTCTGGATATGCTTCGGCGCCGGAGTCGTGCAATGGGCCTACTTCTTCATCTTCTACATCAATGTAAACTTCAACAGCCCCGACGTTTTTGTATTCAACTTTGTGCCGGTGGCCATTTACCTCCTCTCGCTTATTTATCTTGGCTCGCGTTACTATTCGATAGCGATGTCCGTTGGTACCTCCGATGCCGGCAGTCAGCGCGTCAGCCGCGACGCGCAGCTCCGTTTCATCGTCACAAGCGGCGACCGCATGCTTCTGCGCGACAACGACGGCGATGATTACGACACACCCTACAAGGCCGAGGTGAATTTCGACAAGCCTGACGACGCCCGCGCCGCCGAGCGCTTCGAGGCCATGGGCGGACCGGCCGGCAGCGCCATGCGTTTCCTCTACGATAATGTGGCTCCCGATGGCGAACGTACCATTCATTATGCTGCTTTCGTCAGCGAGGAGGACAGCGAGAAAGCCCTCCGCAACGGCAACTGGTTCACGCTCTACGAGGTGAACCGCTTCCTCAACTCCGGTCGCCTCGCGCCCATGATGGCCAACGAGATAGTCCGCATCTACACCATAACCATGGCCTGGAAGACCTACGACCGCCAGGGACGCCGCCTCTATCCAGTGAAGCATTACAAGCCCATCTTCCGCCTGCGCGACTTCAAGGACTGGGACGTCGACTACAACGACCCCGCCTGGATGCAGGTGTCGATAGAGAACGAAGACCGCATGTTCTTCCATGCGCGCCGGTTCTGGCGCAAATGCCTCAATATATTTAATCGCGGATGACGTCGCCGGCGCCGCTGCTCGTCATCACAGGTCCCACCGCCTCCGGCAAGACCCGCCTGGCGGTGGCCGCCGCCCGCGCGCTGAACGCTGAAATCATCGGGGCCGACTCGCGGCAGGTGTACCGCGGCATGGACCTCGGCACGGGCAAGGACCTCGAGGAATACGGCGATGTGCCGTATCATCTTGTCGACATAGTGCCCGCAGGCTACCGTTACAACCTCTACGAATATCTGCGCGACTACGACCGTACCGAGGCGCTTGTGCGTTCGCACGGCCGCATGCCGCTGCTGTGCGGTGGCACCGGCCTCTACGTGGAGAGTGTGCTCCGCGGCCTGCATCTTCCCGAAGTGCCGGCCGACCCGGCCCTGCGTGCTTCGCTTGCCGGCCGCACACTCGCCGAGCTTACCGAAATCCTTGCCTCGATGAAGACCCTGCACAACACCACCGACGTGGACACCCGGCAGCGCGCCGTGCGGGCCATCGAGATAGAGACCTACTATGCGGCGCACCCCGATGCCGCAGCCCTCGCGCAGCCCTCGCCGCGGACCGATGCCGTGGTGGTGGGCGTAGACATAGGGCGTGACGAGCGTCGCCGGCGCATCACCGAGCGCCTCCGTCGGCGTTTTGCAGCAGGCATGACGGCCGAGGTGGAGCGACTGCTCGCCGAGGGCGTCGACGCCGAGAACCTCATCTATTACGGCCTTGAGTACAAGTATGTGACACTGTATGTGCTGGGACGCCTGACCCGCGACGAGATGGAACGCTCTCTTGAGACCGCCATACATCAGTTCGCCAAAAGACAGATGACGTGGTTCCGCGGAATGGAACGCCGCGGCTGGCACATAACGTGGCTGCCCTTCGACATGGAGCCCGCATCCTTTGTCAGTGAAATTCAGAAACTTATTGAAAATGCGCGGAGTTAGCTTCTGGATGCTTGCAATTGTGGCTTCGCTCTGCGCTACGGCGGCCGTACCTCCGATGCCGTCGTGCCTGCATCCCGTTGGCGATGTCGCCGCGGCTACCATGCACTGGCGCCTGCGTCCCCACGGCACGGGCGCGGCTCGATGGGGCATCATATGGAATCTGCGCGACTCCCTCAACTACGATGCCGCCGAAGTTGAGTTTTCCGACGCGTACTACGACGACGCTCTCGGACGCACCTGCGGTCGCCTGCGCCTGCTGGCGGTGCGTGCCGGCCGCGACTCTCTGGTGGAGAGACGCGACCTTTGTCCGGGCGCCTCGCCCCGCGAGGGAGGCTATTCGTTGCGTCTGCGCCTTGAGCCGAATGCGGCAGCCGCCGTTCTTGAAGCCGGTTATGCTCAGCCCGAGGTAGCACTCGCCGTAAGTCTGGGACCGAATACTCGCGCCGGATTTTACTCCTCTGTTCCGGCCGACACATTGCGCTGCCAGTTTGATGTGGCCGGGTGTCCCGCCGCTGAATCGGCTCCCTTTGCCGACGTGGATGCGCTGCGTGCCCGGCTTGCCTCGAAAACCGATGCGGGCGAGGGCGAATGGGTCTATTACGACCGTAACACCGACCCCCTCCGCCTATCGCTCGGCGGCGATTACCGCATTGCCACTTTGGCCGACGGAATGGGAGGTTATACAATTATATATATGGGCGGTGCCGTCGAGAATGCCGCAGCGTGGACGCCCCTGCGCGTGAAAGGGCGTCTCCGGCCCACCGGTTTCGTCGGACAATACGATTTGGAGTGGGTCGACGCATTCGGGATGCCTATGGGCGCCGACTGCTCGGCCATGATGACCGACGGCTCCCTCCTCGACCTGCGTTTTCCCCTCTACAAAAGTAGCGTGCGCTTCCGCCGGGTACTCCCGGGCGAATGATTATCTGAAAAAAACGTCTGAACCATGAACATAAGAACTTGCATATTACTTACCGCTGTGCTTGGTGCCGCCTCCGTCCGCGCCGAGATGCTTCCGTATCAGAATCCCGAGCTCACCCCGGCCGAACGTGCCGACGACCTCTGCCGCCGGCTTACGCTTGACGAGAAGGTGTCGCTTACCATGAACTCCTCCCCGGCCATCCCTCGCCTGGGCATACCTGCAATGGACTGGTGGAGCGAGGCGCTCCACGGCATAGGCCGCAACGGTATCGCCACCGTCTTCCCCTCGTGCATCGGCATGGCCGCGTCGTTCGACGACGACCTGATAGAGCGCGTATTCACGGCCGTCAGCGACGAAGGGCGCGCCAAGAACACCCTTGCGCGCCACGAAAACCGTGCCGGCCACTACCGCGGCGTAATGTTCTGGACACCGAACATCAACGTGTTCCGCGACCCGCGCTGGGGACGCGGCCAGGAGACATACGGCGAGGATCCCTACATGAACGGACGCATGGGCGCCCGCGTCGTCAGCGGTCTGCAGGGCAACGGCAGCGGTGCCCGCTACCGCAAGGCTCTGGCCTGCGCCAAGCACTATGCCGTACACAGCGGTCCCGAGCGTACGCGCCACAACATGGACATCGACAGCCTGCCGTCGCGCGACCTGTGGGAAACCTACCTCCCGGCATTCCGTACGCTGGTGCAGGATGCCGACGTGCGCCAGGTGATGTGCGCCTACCAGCGCCTCGACGGTCAGGCCTGCTGTGGCTCCGACCGTCTGCTGCAGCAGATTCTCCGCGACAAGTGGGGCTTCGACGGCGTGGTCGTCAGCGACTGCGGCGCCATATACGACTTCTTCGAGCCCGGGCGCCACGGCGTCGCCTCCGATATGGCCGCGGCTTCCGCCTTAGGCGTGCGCAGCGGCACCGACGTGGAGTGCGGCAACGCCTACCGGGCCATACCCGAGGCCATAAAGCGCGGCGAGCTCACCGAAGCCGACCTCGACCGCAGTGTGCGCCGCCTCCTGGCCGAGCGCTTTGCCGTCGGCGACTTTGACCCCGATTCGCTCGTGAGCTGGCGGTCGATTCCGATGTCGGTGGTAGCTTGCGACGCCCACCGCCGCCTCGCCCTGCAGATGGCACGCGAGCAGATGGTGCTTCTGAAGAACAACGGCATCCTGCCTCTGCGCAAGGATGCCGCCGACGGACTGTTGGTGATGGGTCCGAACGCCGTCGACTCCACCATGCAGTGGGGCATCTACTACGGCCAGCCTTCCCACACGGTCACCGCCCTGCAGGGCATACGCTCCAAGGTCGGCGCCGACGTGCCCTATCTCCGTGGCTGCGGCCTCGTGTCCATGCAGGCCGCCGAAAGCGTGTTCGACCGCCTGCGTACCGCCGACGGCCTCAAAGGCATGCGTGCGCGCTACTATAATAATGTGAAATTTGAGGGCGAGCCGGTGGCCGAGGACACATATGCCGCAGCCATAAGCAAGAGCACCGGCGGCAACACGGTGTTCGCTCCCGGAGTCAACCTCAACCGTTTCTCGCTGCGTCTTGAGGGACGGCTTGACGCCGACCGCGACGAGACTCTCACGCTGTCGCTGCGCAACGACGACGAATTCCGCCTTATAGTCAACGGCGACACTCTGCGCCGTGGCTGGAATGCCGAGCGCCACCTCATGGAGCTGCCGCTGAAGGTGGAGGCCGGCCGCAGCTACGACATAGTCCTGGAATATGCTCAGTACGACGAGGACGCCCTGCTCAGTTTCGACATCGTGCGCGACCGGACAATGAAGGTTGACGACGTGCTCCGCGCCGCTGCTGACGCTTCCACGATAATATTCGTCGGCGGCATCTCGCCGGAACTCGAGCGCGAGGAGGCGCCCGTCTCCGCCCCGGGCTTCGACAACGGCGACCGCACATCCATAGAGCTGCCCGCCGTGCAGCGCGACCTCCTGCGCGCCCTGCACGACGCCGGCAAGCGCATCGTCTTCGTCAATTGTAGCGGGGGCGCCGTGGCCCTGACGCCCGAAGCCGCCATATGCGACGCCATCGTGCAGGCCTGGTATCCGGGCGAGGAGGGCGGCAACGCGCTGGCCGATGTGCTCTTCGGCGATTTCAATCCTCAGGGACGGCTGCCCGTGACGTTCTGCCGCGACGATTCGCAGCTGCCGCCTTTCGATGACTACAGCATGGAGGGACGCACCTACCGCTTCATGCGCACCACGCCGCTGTATCCCTTCGGCTACGGCCTCAGCTACACCACGTTCAGCTTCGGCGAACCGGAGTATGCCGACGGGCGACTCACCGTCGACGTCACCAACACCGGAAGCCGCGCCGGAACGGAGGTGGTACAGGTCTACATCCGCCGTCCCGACGACCCCGACGGACCCGACAAGACTCTGCGCGGCTACGCCCTCGCCGAGCTTCAGCCCGGCGAAACGCGCACCGTGACGGTAGACATGCCTCGCAGCGCATTCGAGGTGTGGGATGCCTCCGCCGGCGAGATGCGCGTACGTCCCGGCCGCTACGACGTCATGGTCGGCTCCTCCAGCGCCGACGGCTCCCTGCGCACCATCAGCGTGGACATGCCGGACTGACGACCGTATGCAATTTTTTGTCCGTTACCGAAAAATGCAGTAACTTTGCGCAACGAAACATACATAACCAACTAACATAACAATTACAATGAGAAAGAACATAGTTGCGGGCAACTGGAAAATGAACACCACCCTGCCCGAAGGTGTGGCTCTGGCCAAAGAAGTGAACGAGGCCCTGAAGGGTGCCGACGCAAAGTGCGACGTCATCATCTGTGTGCCTTTCACACATCTTGCAAGCGTTAACGCCGTCATCGACAGCAAGCTCGGACTCGGTGCCGAGAACTGCGCCGACCACGCCAAGGGCGCATACACCGGCGAGGTGAGCGCCGCCATGGTGGCTTCCACCGGTGCCAAGTACGTCATCCTCGGCCACAGCGAGCGCCGTCAGTACTACGGCGAGGACGCCGAGGTGCTCCGCGCCAAGCTGGCCCTGGCTCTTGAGAACGGCCTTACACCCATCTTCTGCGTCGGCGAGGTGCTCGCCCAGCGCGAGGACGGCAGCTACAACGACGTAGTCAAGGCTCAGCTCGAGGACGCACTCTTCCACCTCTCCGCCGAGGACTTCGCCAAGCTCATCATCGCCTATGAGCCCGTATGGGCCATCGGTACCGGCAAGACCGCTACCGCCGAGCAGGCCGAGGACATGCACGCCCACATCCGCAGCGTCATCGCCGGCAAGTACGGCCAGGAAATCGCCGACAACACCAGCATCCTCTACGGCGGCAGCTGCAAGCCCTCCAACGCACGCGAAATCTTCGCCAAGCCCGACGTAGACGGCGGCCTCATCGGCGGCGCAGCACTCAAGTGCGCCGACTTCATGGGCATCGTCGCTGCCTTCGACTGATTCCCCGCATCCCTGAACACATAAAAGCCGCCCGGCATCCGATTATTCGGAGCGCCGGGCGGCTTCTTTTCGTCTGGCCGTTATGGCTTTATTTCACAAGTGCTGCGGTGTCGCGTGCTATCATCAGCTCCTCGTCGGTGGGAACGACCACCACCTTCACCTTCGATGCTGCGGTGGAAATGACGGCCTCCACACCGCGTGCGGCGTTCGCCTCCTTGTCTATCTCCACACCCATGAAGGCGAGGGGAGCGCACACGTCGGCGCGCAGGCCCGTCTGATTCTCGCCCACGCCACCGGTGAAGACGATGATGTCCACGCCGCCCATCTCGGCCGCATATGCGCCGATGTATTTGGTGATGCGCTTGATGTACATCTCCAGGCCCAGGGTTGCGCGCTCGTCGCCGGCGTTGACTGCGGCCTCTATCTCGCGCATGTCGCTGCTGATGCCGCTGATGCCGGCCATGCCGCTTTCCTTGTTGATGATGCGCTGCATGTCGGCTGCCGTGAGGCCGTGCTTGGTCATGAGGTAGGTGAGCGCTCCGGGGTCTACGTCGCCCACGCGTGTGCCCATCATCAGGCCTTCCGTCGGGGTGAGGCCCATGGAAGTGTCCACGCTGCGGCCGCCTTCTATTGCGGTGATGCTGCCGCCGTTGCCCACATGGCAGGTGATGATTTTCACGTCCTTGATGTCGACGCCGAGAATCTCGCACACGCGCTGCGACACGTAGCGGTGGCTCGTGCCGTGGAAGCCGTAGCGGCGCACGCCGTCTTCCTTGTAATATTTGTAGGGCAGGGCATACATGAAGCTGCTCGCCGGCATCGTCTGGTGGAAAGCCGTATCGAAGACGCCCACCTGCGGCACGCCCGGCAGCAGAGCCTCCATGGCCTCGATGCCCGTCATGTTGGCGGGATTGTGCAGCGGGGCTATGTCGTAGCACTCGCGTATCATGCGTTTCACGTCGTCGTTTATCAGCACGCTCTTGGCGAATTTCTCGCCGCCGTGCACTACGCGGTGACCTACGGCGTCGATTTCGCCGTAGCTGCGGATGCAGCCTTCGGTGGGGTCGGTGAGCAGGCGCAGCACTGCCTCGATGGCTCCCTTGTGGTCGGTGAGGCCGAGATTGATGATGGCTTTCGAGCCGTCGGCGCGCTTGTATTTCAGGAAACCGTCGTCGAGACCTATTTTCTCCACGCCGCCTTCGGCGAGGACGTGTTCGCCGTCGGTGTCGATAAGCTTGTATTTTACGGAGCTGCTGCCCGAGTTGAGAACGAGAATCTTCATGGCTTTATGCGTTTTCTTTGAGGCCGATGGCCTGGTTGGCTGTGATTATGATGGTTTTGTAGATGTCCTCGGGATAGGCGCCGCGGCTCAGGTCGTTGACGGGGGCCGCCAGACCCTGCAGCACGGGGCCTACGGCCTGCACGCCGCCGAGGCGCTGCACCAGCTTGTAGGCTATGTTGCCAACCTCCAGCGAGGGGAACACGAGCACGTTGGCGCGGCCGTTGAGAACGCCGTTCGGCGCCTTGGTGTTGGCTACGGCGGGCACGATAGCGGCATCGGCCTGCAGTTCGTCGTCGATGATGAGCGAGGGAGCCATTTCGCGGGCTATGCGGCCGGCCTCCTTAACCTTGTCTACGCGTTCGTGGCGTGCCGAACCCTTGGTGGAGAACGAGAGCAGGGCCACGCGCGGCTCTATGCCGGCGATGTCGCGTGCGGTCTGTGCGGCGCTCACTGCTATCTGTGCCAGCTCGGCGGCGGTGGGGTCGGGCACCACTGCGCAGTCGGCAAATACAAGCAGTCCGTTGGTGCCGTATTTCTTCCCCTCGGGGAGCAGCATGATGAAGGCGCCGCTGACAACGCTGATGCCCGGCTGAGTCTTGATTACCTGGAATGCCGCGCGCAGCACGTTGCCGGTGGTGTTCATCGCGCCGGCCACCTGACCGTCGGCGTCGCCGGCTTTTACCATCAGGCAGCCCAGATAGAGGGGATTGGCCGTCGTGAGGCGCGACTCCTCTTCGGTCATGCCCTTGCTGTGGCGCAGCTTGTAGAGCAGCGGAGCATAGCGGTCGATGACGTGTTCGTCGGCGGGATTTATGATGGTGGCTTTGCCTATGTTGTCAAGCTTGAGCTCGGCAGCCATCGACATTATCTCGTCGGGAGAACCTATGAGGATAATTTCGGCCAGACCGTCGGCTATGATGCGGTCGGCGGCTGTGAGTGTACGGGGTTCGGTGCCTTCGGGCAGCACGATGCGCTGAGGCATTGACTTTGCCTTGGCGGACAGTTTTTCAAATAACGACATTGGTATGAGAATTTATGTAATTATTTCTAAGTGCAAAGGTACGTATTTCGCCGCAAACATGCTTCCGGAAAGAATTAAAAAATGAGTTTCATGAACATAAGTGAAACTCGCTTGTTGAATTTTAAAAGTCACATTATAATTCTCTTCCAGCTATGAGCAAACATAAAGACAAAAAATCGCGCACCAGCGCATGGGTTGTGGTCGGCACCATCATACTGATAGTGTTGCTGCTGGTTTGGCTCACGTATGCCGACCTGCTTGGCGACACCGACGTTGCCGCTTTCGTCCCCGCGCCTGAGGAACCTCTGGCGTGACCCCTCTATTTGGAATTCTCTTTCTGCCATAAATAAAAAGTCAGCCACACTCTCCGGCTCTGCCGGAATGTGTGGCTGTGTGGTTGAAGGCCTTGCGGGACCTTATTTGCCGATTACGCGGCGCTCCTTGATGCGGGCTTTCTTGCCGGTGAGGTTGCGCAGGTAATACAACTTTGCGCGGCGCACTTTACCGTACTTGTTGACGGTGATGCTGTCGATGAAAGGCGATTCGATGGGGAAGATACGCTCCACGCCGATGTTGTCGCTCATCTTGCGAACGGTGAAACGCTTTTTGGCGCCTTCGCCCGAAATGCGGATAACGACACCGCGGAACTGCTGGATACGCTCCTTGTTGCCTTCTTTGATACGGTAAGCCACGGTGATGGTGTCGCCCGGGCCGAACTGGGGATGCTCTTTGCCGCAAGCGAAAGCTTCTTCGGCAATCTTAATCAGATCCATTGTACTGATAATTATAATGTTAACATTACTCGCAACATTCGCCGGCTGCATGTCCTGACCAGAGGTTGCGAAATTCGACGGCAAAGTTAACAATTTCTATTCAGATATGCAAATATGTTTTTGCCTTAAAATGACTGTAACAATCAATTTATCAGTTTTTGAGACTGCTTATCGGCACTACCAGAACGCCGTCGGCGCGGCGGTAGGCGTAATCGCCGGTGGCTGTCAGCACCATTAGGAAAGATGGCGTCTTCATTTTGGTCGTGTCTATAAGGCCGGAGAGCTCTTTCAGTGTGGTTGCGCCGTCTTCTATCAGTCGGTCACCTCCCAGCTTTATTTCCACAAGGCCATATCGGCCGTCGCGCAAATGCACGACAGCATCGCATTCAAGACCGTTTTTGTCGCGGTAATGATACACGTTGCCGTATATTGCCTCGGCATATACTCGCAAATCGCGTACACACAGCGTCTCGAACATCAGTCCGAAAGTGGCGAGATCGGCCGTGAGGTCGGCCGGTCCCAGGCCAAGCGCTGCTGTGGCTATGGATGGATCCGTGAAGTAGCGTGTATCGGATGTGCGTATCGCCGTTTTCGATCTCAGATTGGGATTCCATGCTTCCGCATCTTCCACGACAAAGATTCGTTTTAGCGCCTGAATGTACGACGCTATTGTGTCGGTGCTTATTTCTGTTGCCTCATTGGCGTCCATGTCGGCTTTTAAAGTGCTGAACGGCGCCTGTGCTCCTTGATGGCGGGCCAGCGAGCGCAGGAGCCTGTGTACGCGCGCAGGGTCGCGCTCAACTCCGTCCACCGCCGTGATGTCACGGGTTTCCACGGCTGTCACATAGTCGAAAGCCTGGTCGAGTGCGGTCATGCCTTTCATGCCTACAGCGAGAGGCCATCCGCCGCGGCAGGCCATGAATGCAATATCCTCAAGGGATGCTTTCGCTATGCCCTCCACTTCGGTATGACCGTCAAAAAGAGATTCCAGCGAGACGTCGCCGGTGGATTCTCCTGACTCCCACAGCGACATGGGACGCATTCTGAGCCACCCGAAACGGCCCGTGCCGGTATGTATTACTTGCGACATATCCGGTGGTACGGAAGATCCCGTAAGTATGTATTGTCCGAGTTCGGATGCGTGATCCACTTCAAAGCGTATGCTGTCCCAAAGCTGAGGTGCAACCTGCCATTCGTCTATCAGTCGTGGCTTTTGGCCTTTTAACAGCATAAGAGGCTTTATCTCTGCCAATTCGATATTCTGACGTATTTTGCCGGGTGCGGTCATATACAGCACGCTACGTGCTTGTTGCTCTGCGGTGGTGGTTTTCCCGCACCATTTCGCGCCCTCTATCAGCACGGCGCCTTTCCCCTCAAGTTTACGGGATAGTAGGGCGTCGGCTATGCGCTGGCGGTATTTTTGTTTTACCATAAGCCTGACAGTAAGATTATGGTGCAAATATACGAATTATTTTCGACTGTTCGGCAATTTGGCGCATTTTCGTTCGGCAACTTGGCGCATTTTCGTTCGGCAACTTGGCGCGATTTCGTTCGGCAATTTGGCGCGTTTTTGTTCGGCAACTTGGCGGAAATTCAGAAACCTTCGTAAAAATCGGCGGAGACGGGTGCCCAATTCTGTATCATATCGGCCTGACGCTTCTCAATCGTTCCTATACCCCGCATTAAATTTTTTTTGCCGTTGGTACAAAAACTACATTCAAAGGGGTATTTCGTGTTGTAACTTTGCACCGGCAAGAGGAAGTCGGCCGCAGAGGCGGCCATTCCCTCTTACCGATACACTATAAACTCTAAACTAAAGAGAACATTGACATTTTGTTACAAACCTGCCTTGCAGTCCGTCCGACAAACGGGCCGCAACGCACAGTGCAGGCCGGGGGCAACACAACGGAGAACAGGAATGGGTATGAGGAACAGGTATCCAGTGCGCACACCCGTTGTGTTAGGTGATAGTCCCCGACGTCAGGGTTGCCTTGTGACCCGCATCGAGCCAAGCTCAGCCAGCACGCCACGCGCACACAAACACACAACAGCCGCATGCCATAGGAAGGGGAGCATGCGGCTGTTTTGTTTTTGTCAGCAAGTCTTTCAGCGGCGGCCCTTGTTGGCGCGGCGGTGCTGCCGCATCAGCTCACGTGTGAACTTGCGCTCCGCGTTTTTGAGCATCAGCAGCTGGCGCGGCTGCAGAATCCGGCGGAAACTCTCGAAGTATTTCAGCTCTTCGGCGCCCTCGGCACCTTTTTGCTCGTAGATGGCACGGGCGGCGGCCTCTATCTCCACATCCGTGGCGTCGTCCTTGTCGCGCACCTGCATCTCAAGGTCGCGGGTCTGGCGTGCAATCGCGTCCACGGCATCGTCCATCTCGTCGTAGACGGGAAAGAACTCTCGCTGCTGCTCCTGGGTCAGCTTAAGCTCCCGCGTCAGGAACTCGTGCTTATAGGTGCGGATTTCGGCGCGGAACCGCTGCATGTCTTCATCCGACGGGCGTGCCGGCGCCTGGCATACGGCACTCAGAGCCATGAATAAAACAAGTATCGCTGTAAAAATCGTTCTCATACGCTTTCGCTTTTAGAAACTGTCGAAGCAGATGGAGTCGGCCGAGATGCCGTCCTGCATCATTTCGTCCATGACGTCGCGGTCGCTCACGTCGTCAAGCACGTACTCGTTCATGAAATCGTCGTTGCTGAATGCCTCGGCCATGATGGGATTGTTCTCCATGGGCGTAAGGCTGTTGCCCGTGCTGATGCCGGTGAACATCTTCAGCATGCACCACACGCCGGCAAACATGGCCGCCATGTACACGTAGGGGCGCACACGCTCCCAGAGGCTGCGGGGCGGCACGCCGGAAGTCATCCGGGCCAGCTCGGGACGCTGCGGAAGTTCCTCGGCCATGCGTCGGGCAAAATCGGCGAAGTAGCCGTCGGGCACTTTCATGCCGTCGTTTCTGCCGATTTTCGATAATATGTCCTTGTCTTCTTTCATCGTTGAAGCGGAGAGATGTTTATAACATATGACATGCGCGGTGAGTCAAGGTTTAATCGTCATCGGAAAAAAATTGCTCGATTTTCTTCACGGCAAGATGGTAGGATGCCTTCAGGGCGCCAACGCTTGTGCCAAGAATCTCGCTTATCTGGTCGTAGCGCATATCGTCGTAGTAGCGCATATTGAACACAAGGCGCTGCTTTTCAGGCAGTGTGGCTATGGCCTTGCGCAGGCGCTGCGCAAGCATGTCGCCGTCTATGTCCTTGTCGGCCTCTATGGTGTTGATGAGTGCGGCCTCCTGGTCGTCGAGGGAGATGCCGCGGCGTTTGCGCTCTCGCTCCAGGAAGGAAAGCGTCTCGTTCACGGCAATCTTGTAGAGCCATGTGCCGAGACGCGCGTCGCCGCGGAAGTTCTCGATATTGCTCCATGCCTTCATGAACGTGTTCTGCAGCAGGTCGTTGGTGTCGTCGTGGCTCTGGACCATGCGGCGTATCTGGCGGTACAGAGGCTCGCTGTAAAGCGCGATGACGTCGGCGAAGGCCGCACGCACCGTAGCCGGATTGCGCAGCCTCTCCACGAGTTGCGGGTTGTCTTGCATTACATCTGCCATGACCGTCGGGAGGGATTTTGAGTGTCAAAATTACACAATTTTTTTGAGTGCGCGCAACACCTCGGCCAATCTTTAAGATTTATTGTGAAAATATTGCTAAAATATTGCTAACTTTGCAGCTCTTATGAATCTGTTACGCATTACTATATTGAGTGCCGCGCTGGCGGCCGTACCGGCCTATGCCACAGACGCCACGGCACCCGACAGCGCCTCGGGGCGCCACCGTACCCTGCGCGAGGTGGAGGTGATGGGCGTGAAGCAGGACGCCGCGGCGGAGTCGTCGATGGCCGCCATGACGCTGGTGGGCTCGCGCGAGGCCCGTCGCCTGGGCATCAATTCGGCAAAAGGCTTGAGCGAGGTGGCGCCCAACTTCTTCATCCCCGACTATGGCTCGCGCATGACGTCGTCGGTCTACGTGCGCGGCCTCGGCTCGCGCATGGACCAGCCCGTTGTGGGCCTGATGGTGGACGGTGTGCCCGTGCTCAACAAAGACGCCTACGACTTCGACGTCGACGACATCGAACGGATAGAGATGTGGCGCGGCGCCCAGTCGGTAATCAACGGCCGCAATGCCATGGCCGGACAGATCAACATCTACACCCGTTCGCCCTGGGCGGGCGAACGCCTGCGGCTCATGGCGGGCTACGGACGCGGCAACACATGGCGCGCCGGCGGCGTGTGGCGCACACGCCTGGCCGAGAGCGTGGCAACAAGCGTCACGGCCTACATGCGTGGCACCGACGGCTTCTTCCGCAACGCCTACAACAACGCGCGCATAGATTGGGAACGTCAGGGCTCGGCGCGCTGGAAGCTGTCGTGGCGCCCGTCGGCCCACATGTCGCTCACCAATACGGCGGCCACCGGCGTGCTGCGGCAGGGCGGTTATCCCTACCGGCGCCTCGACAAGGACGTGATAGCGCGCAACGACACGTGCTTCTACCGCCGCTTCACGTTCTCCGACGGCCTCACCGTGTCGTGGGCCGGGCGCCGCATTGTGGCTACGTCGCTGACTTCGGTGCAGTACCTCGACGACAACATGACTCTCGACCAGGACTTCACCACCGACGACATGTTCACCCTCACGCAGAAACGCCGCGAATGGGGCTTCACCGAGGACCTCTTCACCCGCGGCTCGCGCGGACGCTACTCGTGGCTCGGCGGTGTGTTCGCCTTCTACCGGCCGTCGCGCATGGAGGCGCCTGTCGACTTCAAGGACCAGGGCATAGCCACGCTGATAGAGAAGCACCGCAACGACGCCAATCCCGACTATCCCATCTCCTGGTTCACGCGCCGATTCACTCTCGGCAGCGAGTTCAATGTGCGTAACGGCGGTGTGGCCCTTTACCACGAGAGCCGCTACACAAGCGGACGCTGGACTGTGGAGGGCGCGTTGCGCCTCGACTACGAGCACACGACCCTGCGCTGGCGCAGCAGTTGCTCCACCGGCTACAACACCCTGCACAGACTTCCCGACGGCAGCCTGGAGCCGTACGCCACCAGGCATCTCGACATAGACGAGCGCGACAGGATGCAGCGCGACTTCACCCAGCTGCTGCCCAAGCTGGCCGTGCGCTACGAGTTCGCCCGTACGGGCAGCGTCTACCTGAACATCGCCAAGGGCTACAAGGCCGGCGGCTTCAACCTCCAGATGTTCAGCGACGTGCTCCAGCAGAAGCTCATGAACATGATGGGCTTCGGCGAGCTGTACAATCCGCGCGACGTCGTGAGCTACCGCCCCGAGACGAGCTGGAACTACGAGCTGGGCACCCACCTCGCCGGCGACAAGTGGAGCGCCGACGCGACGGTGTTCTTCATCGACACGCGCGACCGCCAGCTCACCACCTTCCCCAAGGGCATGACGACGGGACGCATGATGACTAACGCCGCGCGGGCCCACAGCTGCGGCATCGAGCTGTCCGGCTCGTGGCAGCCGACGGCCGGTCTGCGGATGAACGCCTCCTACGGCTTCACCCACGCGGAGTTCCGCAAATACGAAAGCGGTGGCGTCAGCTACAAGGGCAAGAAACTGCCATACGCCCCGGGCCACACCTTGTTCGCGTCGGCCGAGTGGCTTCTGCCCGTTCGCCCGGCCTTCTGCAACATATCGGCAGGAGCGAGCGTGCGCGGCGCCGGTCCGATGTACTGGGACGACGCCAACACCGTGCGGCAGGACTTCTACGCCACCCTTGCCGCCCACGTCACGCTTTCCGGCGAGGCCGACCGCTGGTCGCTGCGCCTGTGGGGCGAAAACCTGACGAATACGCACTACGACACATTCTATTTCGTGAGCATGCAGCGTGCATTCCTTCAGCCCGGCAAGCCCTGGCAGGTCGGCGCCACCCTGCGTGTAGCGGTCGACTGGTGATTCTTTAGTGTATAGTTTATAGGGGATAGGTAAGAGGGGGCGGCCAAAGGCCGCAGTTAGGAGTGAGGTTGCGCTTCGCGCAGTGAGGAGTTCGGAGGTTTAGCCCGTCCCGGGCTCTGACGTGTATGAGGCTCTATGCCGCGCCCCACGTTGCGCTTCGCTTCACGTGGGGTTAACCATGGACTCGCGCGTCCCGCGCTTTCATTTTTCTTCAGTTGATAGTTTAGGTATAGGTAAGAGGGAGGGCTGTGCGTTTTCTCCTATTCAGCCGAAGCTACTTTGTGGTCGAAACTCTCTACATCGGCTGCGATAAATTCCAGTTCCACGATAGTGTCGCCCTCTCCGTATCGTGAGGGTTATTCTTCTTGAGATTCTTTCAGGCGATAATGTTCCTTAGCAACTGCAATCGCCCTTTGCAATTTCTCAGATAATAATTTTTTATCCGGCAGTTTTGTGTAGTATTGAGCTACTTTTATGGGAGAATCTTCGTCAAGCATGAGGTATTCAATATGTTCGGTATTGCCTTCCGAGCATAGAATAAGACCTATGGGCGATTCTTCTCCTTCCCTGCGATCATGCCGATTAAGATAGCGTAAATATAACAGCATCTGTCCTTCATAGGCCGGTTTGAATTTACCTAATTTGAGGTCAATTGCAACCAGCCGCTTTAATCCACGATGGTAAAACAATAAGTCAAGTTTATAATCCACTCCGTCGACAGGAATTCGCTTCTGTCTGTCTACAAAAGCGAAATCGGAGCCAAACTCTTTCAGGAACACCTGAATCTGATTCAGTATGGCAGTCTCCAGTTCGCTTTCGCTGAATACATCAGGCAACCCAAGCATATCAAGGAAATAACTGCTTCTGAAAACCATATCCGGCTGTATCTCGTTTTTCTCCTTGGATTTTTCCAATTCAGCTCTTATCACTTCGTCGGGTTTGCGACTAATGGCTGTGCGCTCAAACAACTGTGCATCAATCTTATCGTCAAGTGTACGAGTTGACCAGTGCTCTATACGGCACATTTCCATGTAGAACTGACGTGCAAGAGCATTGGGCACCGCCATCAAGGACCTTAAATGAGTCCAGCTTAATTGTGTACGCACTGCGTACATTATTTCCTCCTCACTGAAAGTGTACGCAGCGCGTACACAATGCTGGAGTTTCTGAAAACCCCACCCGCTTCCATATTTGGCCTTTAATCTTTGGGCTAAACGTTTGAGAACCTGTTCTCCATAATCTGCCCGTTTGTTAAGAAGTACATCTTCCTTGATTCGTTTACCGACATTCCAGTTCATCATGGATGCCTCGGAATTTACATACACAGCTACCCGATAACGGGCTTGCTCAATGATGTTGCAGACGTCATCATAGAGCTTGTTTTCGAGGTTGGGATCTATTTCCTGTGCCATCGTAATCGTTTTATCATTGCAAAATTACGAATTTTTGGCGAGATAATGCTTGATTCCTGAAAATTTAGTAACTTTGTAATTGCTTATGGCACAGTTTAATTCATATATCGATTTTTTGGATCTTACGGCAGCTACGGATTATTGCCGCGAGCAGGGAATGCGGTGCTGTTATAAGAAGGGGGAGAGTTTTGTTCAGCAGGGGACAATCGCTCGTTATGCAGCCCTTGTGGTGTCGGGGTATTTTAAAGTAACGACTCTTAATGATTCGGGAGATGAGGCAGTAGTTAATTTCGCTTTCCCGGGCCAATTCATTACAGATTTCCATTCGTCTTTACGCGGAGAAACTTCTCAATTTTCAATTATCGCTGGCGCTGATTGCGAGATAATGCGAGTTCCGTTAAATGCTTTCAAGGAGTTCCTTTCTCCTTCTCTGCTCGATGAATATAAAGCACTGTTCAGCATGGTATTCATGCGGTTGCTCAATCTCTACCGCAAGTCGCCGCGTCAGCGTTATATGGAATTGTGTGAACAATATCCTAAAATTGTTGAGGCTGTTACATTGAGGGATTTGTCGTCGTTTATCTTGATTACTCCCAATCATCTGAGCCGTATCAGACGGGAATTGGCGGGAAAATAAGGCGGTCTATACATTTGTTAAGACCAAATCCATTTGCCCTTGCTAAATTTGCGGCCGGAAAGGGTTCCGACCTTTTGGTAAACTAAAAAGCCTTATACCTTATGAAGAAGTTATTTTTGATTTTATTGATTGTCGTTCAAGCGTGCATAGCGTTCGCGCAGGATTATTGCGTGAATGATACTATTGTACATGAAATTCAGTTCCCTCTTACCTTGCAGGATACCAAATCCGAGTTCTTCTATTTCAACAATGAATGGATTCGGGGTGCATATCCTGATCTGGTGCCGGCCGACTCCATTCAGAAGGCAGAGGTAAAAAACGACGAGTATGGGAATCGCTCTGTATTTTTAACCGTATCACCGGAATGTCTTGCACAGATAAAAATGGAAGCGCGCAGAGTTCTGGTTAACGTCGACACTCGCTGCGAGTTTCCCGGAGGCAACGGAAAACTCAAAGAATGGATTGATGAAAATATCCGTATTCCCGAAGGATTCAAGGGCAGCGAAAGAGTAGTGGTTGAATTTACCGTTCATCCTGACGGCTCAATCAGTGACCCGAAGATGTTCCGGGGACGGAGCAAGAACGAGGCTGTAAATCAGGAGGCACTAAGGCTTGTGAATGCGTTGCCTAAATTCCGCGTTAAATACTTTGTCCCTCACTTAAAGAAAAGCTTCCAATATTACCTCCCGATAACTTTCAAAGAGCCGGGCGTGATGTTTATACGAGGAGGTGAAGGCAAGGTGTGAGGAGCGTCACAGATGGAACCTCTCCGAGGTTTCTTTCTTCTTGGTGTTCCTTACCCCATGATAAGCAGCACAAGGCGCTGCTTATCATGGGGTTAACTACGGACACGTCCTCTCCGAGGACTTGCTTGTCAGTTTATAGGGGACAGGTCAGAGGAGGGGCGGTGCAACCCGCCATGCGGCGGGTAGATGCGCTGCGTTGATGCAACCCCGGGTACGGCGCTGTGCGCCTTAACCCGGGGCTAACCATATTTTACCCGCCAGACGGCGGGTAATCGGCCTGTTCTCCAGTCAGGCGTGCTGGATTTTCTGTGTTTACGCTGCGTTTAACTTATTTTGTGTTGTGTGTATGGCGGCGAAGCATTAACTTTGCACAAAATAACACTTTGCAAATAAAACAGCGACTAAAATGAAGAAACTCAATATCATTCTCTGCGGCCTCGCCGCATGCTCGATGATGCTGACCTCCTGTCTCAAAACCAACAATGAGGACCAGGTGGTGACCGAATCGTTCGGCAGCTGCTTCTCCTACAACATGAACAAGTCGACCGGCGACATCACCATCAGTAAGGAAAACAGTATGATTGTCAAGACCAACTATACGGCTCTGAACATGGGTGTCACCGTAGGCAGCCTCAGCGTCAATGGCATGACACTTCCCTCGGCCGAATTCAAGGACCTCAAGCTGCAACAGAACAACACCGGCTGGATGATAGCCGAGGCTACGGCGATACGCCCCGAGGTAAAGGGCTTTGACGAGGCTACGGTGCCTATGTTTAACCGCGTACGCATTGCGAGCCTCAACCACATGACCGAGTACAACGGCAGCTATCTGGCCGGCTACGACCGCGCATTGCGCCTCGACACCGACAACGAGGTAATATTCGTAAGCCCCGTCAGCACATGGAGCACCGGCGAGACTGTCGTCAACAACCTGTCTGACGCCACCGAGCCGCTGTTCAAGTCGTCCAAGCCGATCTATCTCATCAAGCTTGACACGGAGAAGAACACGGCCAGCATCACCGTACACAACGCCGTCTTCGCTCCCGGGATGGAGAACCGAGGCCTCGTGATCGAATTCCGCGACGTGCCCTTCACGCTCGACGGCACCGGCCGCGTGACGATGCGCCGCACCGAGACTTTCGACCCCTACTACGACAATGCCCCGAATCCCGGGTTCCCCATCAGCAACCTCACCTGCTTCTGGGACTTCTTCACCGGCTTGCAGATTGCTTTCAACTGCGACGCCAAGGGCGGCAGCTACCGCGTGAGCGCCGACCTGCCTTTCAACTTCGGCTACGAAGCTGACAAGAACTGATAGTCCGCAAGGCAACATATCACGCCACGGCAGCACATCCCGCAACGGACGCTGCCGTGGCGTCGGCGTTATGTGCCAATAAAAAAGCATTTCAGACTCTTGCAGATAGAGGGATTTTCGTTAATTTTGCATTATGAAAACCAAGCAGCAGCTGGCACTGTTCGCCGCCATCGTGATAGCGTTCCTGCCCATCCTCATTCTCAGGGATTTCACCCCGAGCAATGAGCTGCGCTACCTGAGCATCGCCGACGAGGCCCTGGACGGCGGCCACATCTTCGCATTCACCAACCACGGCGCTCCGTATGCCGACAAGCCGCCGCTGTATCTGTGGCTCGTGATGCTCGGCAAGACGGTACTCGGCCACCACGCCATGTGGCTGCTCGGCCTGTTTTCGCTGATTCCGGCATTAGTCGTGACGTGGATAATGGGACGCTGGACGGCGGAGGAGCTGCCGGGCCACGGCGCTGACGCCCAGCTGATGCTGATGACGTGCGGCCTGTTTGCCGGCATGGCGTTCACGCTGCGCATGGACATGCTGATGACGCTGTGGATAGTGCTGGCGCTGAAGACCGTCTACGATATGGCCCTGTCGGGCCCAACGGCACGGCGGCAGTGGGCGCTCGGCGCCTTTACATTCCTCGCCCTGTTCACCAAAGGCCCCCTTGGCGTGCTTATCCCACTTGCCGGCTCGGCTGTATGGCTGCTCTACGAGAGGCGCCTGCGCGACTTCTTCCGCCTGTGGGGCTGGCGGGCGTGGACCGTCCTTGCGGGCGGCAGCGCGCTGTGGTTCCTGGCCGTATGGGCCGAGGGCGGCTCGGAGTATCTCAACAACCTGCTTTTTCACCAGACGGTGGACCGCGCTGTCGATGCGTTCCACCACAAGCGTCCGCTGTGGTACTACTGCACAACATACTGGTACAGCCTCGCGCCCTGGTCTGTGCTGCTGGCGGCCGTCGCCGGCGTCACCGCATATCGCCGCAGCGTGTCATGGACGTCGCTGCAGAGGCTGCTGTGGTCGGTGTCGCTCGCCACGTTCGTGATGCTTTCCATCATCAGTTCCAAGCTGGCGGTGTATCTGCTGCCGGCCATACCGTTCTTCGTCTATCTCGGCGCAATAAGGCTTCGTGCCTGTTATGACGCATGGTGGGCCAAGCTCGCTGTGGCGGTGCCCGCCGCCGCGCTGCTGGCGTCGCCCGCTGTTCTGGCTGTGATGAGCCGCAGGATGCCGGAGTACGGCGTGTGGGGCGTATGGGCAGCCGTCGTGGTGCTGAGCGCGGGAGCGTTCGCCGCCTTTGTGCTGATGTACGGCCGCAACCGGCTTCGCGCCGCCATCCGTGTGCTGGCTGTGGCGGTGCTGGGCGCGCTGTTCTTCGGCGGCCTCGCCATGCCGCAGCTCAACCCCTACATGGGCTATGGCCCCCTCTGCCGCGAAACCGCCCGGCTGCGGCCGCCGCATGTGTACGTGTGGGGACTGCACCGTCCCGAGAATATGGACGCCTATCTGGGTCAGCCCGTCGACATCATATCGTCGCCCGAGGCCATCACTGCGCCGGGCGTGCTGCTGCTCCCTACCGACAGCCTTCGGTCGCTGCCTTTCAGCCCTGACGTGCGGGGCGCTTCCGGGCCGTATTCCATCGTCAAAATAAGCCACAATCAACTATGAACAAGACAGCTGATTACAGACTCACCATAATAGTCCCCGTCTTCAACGAGGAAGACAACATGGCCGCCCTCGAGGAGCGCCTGGCAGCCTATCTGCCCAAAGCCGCCAGCAAGACATGTGTGCTCTTCGTCAACGACGGCTCGCGCGACAACTCGCTGCAACTCATCCGCGAGGCATGCCGGCGCAATCCCGATTTCTTCTACATCTCGCTGGCGCAGAACAGCGGCCTGAGCGCGGCCATGAAAGCCGGCATCGACGTGACGGAGTCGCCTCTGACCGGCTATATGGACGCCGACCTGCAGACGACGCCCGAGGACTTCGACCTGCTGCTGCAATATGCCGGCGAATATCAGCTCTCGATGGGCATACGCGCCAACCGCAAGGACAGCGGCTTCAAGAAACTGCAATCGAAAATCGCCAACGGCTTCCGCCGCATGATGACGCACGACGGCGTGCAGGACACGGGCTGCCCCCTCAAGATAATGCACACCGACTATGCGCGGCGCGTACCTTTCTTCACGGGCATGCACCGCTTCCTGCCCGCGCTGATCCAGCTTCAGAACGGCCGCGTGCGTCAGGTGCCCGTGCGCCATTTTCCGCGCACGGCCGGCGTGTCGAAGTACCATCTGTGGAACCGCCTGGTGTCGCCTTTTATGGACTGCTTCGCCTACCGCTGGATGCGTAAGCGCTACATCAACTACTCCATAGGCGAAAACAACCTGCAATGAGCAGCGCGCTTGCCGTCACCGCCGTAGGGCTGCTGGCCCAGGCCTGCTTCTCGGCCCGCATGCTCGTGCAGTGGATCATGAGCGAGCGCGCCCGGCGCGTGCTGTCGCCGTCGCTGTTCTGGATTCTCAGTGTCGCCGGCTCGTTCCTTTTGGGTATGTACGGCTGGCTGCGCCACGACTTCGCCATAGTCCTGGGGCAGGCCATCTCCTACTACATCTATCTCTGGAACCTGAATGTCAAGGGCGTGTGGCAGCGCGTGCCCGGGCTGCTGCGCGTTATAATCGTGGTCGCGCCCCCCGTGCTGCTGGCGCTCACGGCAGGCAGCGCTTCCGAAGCATTCGACGCGTTCTTCCGCCGCGCCGACCTGCCTATGTGGCTCCTCGTATTCGGCAGCGCGGGCAACCTTATACTGTCGCTGCGCTTCATATATCAGTGGCTGTACTCGCGCCGTGCCGGCGAGTCGGAACTTCCGGCAGGATTTTGGATTTTCAGTCTGGCGGGGGCGGCTATAGTGTTCGTCTACGGCATCCTGCGCGCCGACATCGTGCTGATGCTCGGCCAGGGCTTCGGACTGATAGTCTATTCCCGTAACCTTATCATCGGCCACCGCGCGGCTGCCGGGTCAAAATGAAAAAAATCATTGCGTTGCTGATGCTGTGCGTGGCGGTGGCGTTCTTCCTCCGCTGCTACTGGCACGAGCTTTCGGGAGACGAGTTGCGCTACCAGTACGTGTGGGAGGCCGACGACTCTATCTCGATGTGGAAAAAAGGCCATCGCTACGAACGCAAGATCAGCAGCCTTGCCGACATAGTGCAATCACAAAAGAAGCATTATTTCAAGGCCAACGGCCGCACGCTGGTACATTCGGCCGAGCAGGCCATGTCGGGGCGCCGCGGATTCGTATTCTTCTGCTTTTTCAACACGGCGGTTTTCCTGACATTCATATGGCTTGTCGTGCGCTACACATGTGGCTTGTCGTGCGCTACACATGCGGACGTGCTGCCACGCGCCGCGACGCCGTGCCGTGGATACTCGCCGTACTGGCGCTGCTGTATCTGATGCCGTTCCAGCGCGCGCTGTGGACGTCGATCAATTACGGCCCCAACTATCTATGGCCTTCCGTGCTGACCGTCGCGCTGCTGGCGGCGTGGAGAAGGGTGGGCGCAGAGCCGCGGCGCCCCGGAGTGTATATTGCGACAGCGGTGCTCGCTTTCGTTACGGGCTGGAGCAATGAGGCATTTTCTGTCGGGCTTAGCCTTGGTAGTGCTGCCTATGTGCTGTGGATGCTGATGCGGCGCAGTTTCATCGCTCGGCTGCTGTGGGTTGCGCTCCCGCTTTGGGCGGGTACCGCAATTCTGATCGCAGCGCCCGGCAACTGGCACCGCCTTGACGTCATGACCGCCTCGGACATCTGGTTGCGACTGCGCATCGGCAGCCTTTTCTACACAGGCATGAACCTGAAATTGGCGTGGCTGCTGCTTTTCGGCGTGATAGCCGCCGCGCTGACGCGCCGCCGTATCCTTACAGATTTCGCAATGCAGAACCGACTGCTCATAGCATGCTGGTGCGGCACCGTAGGGTTCATGTCGGTGGTGAGCAAGGGCGTTCACTCTATGTGCGGGGTGGAGCTGCTAAGCCTCCTTCTGCTGATGCGTCTGGGCGCATGCGCCGGGCTGTTCGGGCGGCATAGCCGGCTCCGCACGGTGTTTGCCGCCATGGCGGCCGTTGCCGTGGTGGCACCGCAGACGGTCATCTGCCGCGACACTCTGAAAATATACCGTTTTCAGCATGCGCTGGTGCAGGGCTACTGCCGTTCGGAGGATGGGCTTGTGCTGTGCGATGAGCCGCCGGTGTCGGACTTTGCGCGTCCTTACATCAGACTGTGGGAACTGCCGCCTACTCCTTATACTGAAATTTTTTCCATAGAGCAGGTGTACGGACATTCCTGCAAGCCTTCCATATGCCTCAACGCGGCCGACTATAATGCGGTGGCCGATACCGCGGCTTTCTATGCCACGGCACGCCGTGTGCCGGGCGATGCCGGTGCGTTCGCGGCCGATGGGGGCGCCTGGATGTGGTTCCGTCCCGGAACTTTCAGCCGCGGCGAGCGATTCGTGCTGAAGCTTGCCCACGTGGGGCTGACGTCCGACGACCCTATTGATTCCAAGATTCAGAGAATAGCGTGGCCGCTGGCATGGCGCGACTCATTGGCCAGTAAGGTGGACACTGTGCGCACCCGCTATGGCGAGGCTTACCGCATCGCAATCCCGCACCGCCGCAAGCTCCTTGAGCTGAATAGGAAATAGTTGACGGTTTATAGGAGATAGGGGGAGGTGCATGGCATGGTGAGATACATAGGGACAGAATGTCAAAAGGGACAGAAGTTTTTATAATTATGGTGGCCTGAGGGTGTTGCTGAAACAATAATAACAGGCGCTTTTCGCGTGGTGCAAAAAAAAGCTGCGGCACATGGTGCCGGCAGCTTTCTGTGGGTGTGGAATCTGCAAGGATTACTTGCGGATGCCGAGCTCTTTTTTGGCGATGATGGCGCGGTAGCGTGTGATGTCTTTGCGCATCAGATAGTCGAGAAGACGACGACGCTTACCTACCAGCATCTTAAGAGCGCGCTCAGTAGTATGATCTTTATGATTTGACTTGAGGTGCTCAGTCAAATGACGAATACGGACCGAGAATAATGCTATCTGGGCTTCAGGCGAGCCAGTATCAGTCTTGCTCTTACCGTACTCCTCGAAGATCTTCACTTTTTCTTCAGAATTCAAGTGCATTCTTTCAGAGTTTAGGTGGTTAATAATTTGGTTTTTGCATTAAAGCGACTGCAAAGTTAGTGTTTTTGTTTCTGATATGCAAATATTTTGTGTGTGAATTTGAATTTAAAGAGTTTATAGTTGATAGTTTAGAGGTAAGAGGGGGCGGTGGTTGCTTCTGTGGATGTGGGCGCAATGTATCGCGCCCCTACAGGCGGGTGCGGGCGGATAGGAAGGTTTATGTCTGCGGTGAGCGCTGATGCATTTTATGACGCGAAAGCCCTGCGCGGGGCGCAGGGCTTTCGCAGCGGAGGAGAGGAGTATGGCTTAGTCCTGACTGTCGCGCTCTTTCACGGGGTTGCGGAAGAAGAGCTTGTGGTCGATGTACTCCTGGGTGGCGATGAGGGTGGGCTTGGGAAGCTTCTCGTAGTAGCGGGATATTTCGATCTGCTCGCGGTTCTCGGAGATTTCCTCGAGGTTGTCGTTGAGCGAAGCGAATTCCTGGAGCTTTTTCTCAAGGTCGTGCTTCATCTCGCCGGCGATCTGGTTGGCGCGCTTGGCGATGATGCAAACGGTTTCATAGACGTTGCCGGTGTCTTCGGAGAGCTCAATCAGGTCGCGTGTGACGGTGTTGAGGGGGGCGTTTGTCTTCTTGTAGTCCATGAGTTTATCTTTCGTTGTAGATTTCGTTATTAATCAGTCCTTGACGTGGCGCCGTGCTATCTTGAAGATATTGTCGGCCTCGGCACGATTGGGGCTTTCGGGATAGTTGTTGATGAAGGAGTAGTATTCGTCGATGACCTCGCGGAAGCGGTCTTCCTTGCGTGAGTCGATGCTCTGGTCGGCCTCCTGATAGCGCGCTTTGAGCACGAGGAGCTCAAGGTCTTCCTTGTACTTGGAGTAGGGGTAGTCCTTGATGGCGTTTTTCGCTACAATGACGGCGCTTTCGTAGTTGTTGCCGAGGTAGTTGCCGAGGTTGTAGTAGAGCTGTGCGTTCTGGAGCTGCTTGAGGGTGAGCTTGTCCTGAAGCTCGAAGATGGCGCTCTGTGCTACGTTGACCCTGTCGCTGCGGGGGAAGTAGTCGAGGAAACCCTGAAGCTCCTGGATGGCGGTGATGGTGCCGGTCTGGTCGAGCTGCGGCTCGGGCGAGTCGAGGTAGTAGCCGTAGCCGCAGTAGAAGCGTGCGAGCTCGGCGAACTTGCCTTTGGGGTAGCGCTGGTAGTAGGTGCGGAAGTAGGGGCCGGCCGACACGTAGTCCTTGTTCTCGTAGTGGCTGAGGCCGAGGAGGTAGAGCGACTCTTCGGCTTTGTCGGAGCCTTTGAAGACGGTGATGCACTCGTTGAGGAGGGTTGCCGCCTGGACGTAGCGCTTGGCTTCGAATGCGCGCTTGGCGTAGTCGAACTTGTAGTCGTAGTCGTTGCTCTTCTGGGCGCGCTGGTATTCGCCGCAGGAGCACGTCAGTAAAGCTATGATAATTAGCAGTATGTAGTTTCGCATTCGCAAGGTCACAGTTTTGAGTCTACAAAGTTAAGCATTATTTGCGACAAAGGTGGCGCCTTTGTGTTAAAAAGCGCCACCTTTAACGTTATTTTAGTGTAAAATGCTGCTGATTACTGCTGATGTGCGGGACGGAGCAGGTCGTTGACCACCTTGACGGGGTTGAAGGTTGAGGCGGGCACTTCGACGAAGACGGTGTTCCAGTCGCTCATGGCGCCGTTCCAGAGGCCGGGGAGCTCCAGGGCGCGCAGCTCGCGTCCTTCGTAGCTCTTGGAGGAAATGAAGCCGGTGTCGGGGTCGACGAAGTCGGGCAGGTCGTAGCGGTCGCCGTCGAGGTCGCGGATGTAGCAGACGAGGTCGACGGGGTTGAAGTGGGTGGCTTCGGCCATCATGGCAGCGGCCTCGGGGTCGGCGGTGTTGATCTGCGTGCTTTCGAGAATCTGGGGCGAAGCGGAGCCGTCGGGGTTGTAGGCCAGGTAAGGGCCGCCGCCGGGTTCGCCTTCGTTGCGGACCATACCGCATACGCGCAGGGGACGGTCGAGCTTGGCGAGCATGAAGTCAGGGTCGGCGGCTTCCAGCTCGGGAGCCGTGATGCAGAGGGTTTCCTGCATGAAGTCGGCAATCTCGGCGAGATCGGCGGGGTCGTAGTCGCCCTCGGTGAGCATGCGGACGTAGTTCTCGATGTCGTCGTGGACCTGCATGAGCACTCCGCCGAGCACCTTCTTGTAGTGCAGGGTGTCGGCGCGTCGTGCCTCGGGCACCACGTTGTCGATGTTCTTGATGAACACGACGGTGGCGTCGAGCTCGTTGAGGTTGCATATGAGTGCGCCGTGGCCGCCGGGACGGAAGACAATCTCGCCGGCGCTGTTGCGGAAGGGCGTGCCGTCAAGGTTGGCGGCGGGGGTGTCGGTGCTGGGCTTCTGCTCGCTCAGGCTCACGTTGATTTTCACGCCCGTAGCGGCTTCGACGGCCGGAATGGCCTCGGCGAGCTTGGCGTCGAAGAGCTTGTGGTGGTCGGCCGAGACGGTGAAGTGGATGTCGACACGACCGTCGGCGGTGACGGTCTGGACGCCCTCGTGGAGCTGCTCTTCAAGCGAGGTGCGGGTGGTGCCGTCAGGATAGCGGTGGAAGGTGAGGAGGGCCTTGGGGAGGGCGCCGTAGTTCATGCCTTCGGGGGAGATGATGGCTTTGACGATGTCGCGGTGGCGGCCTTCGGCCTTGAGCTGCGCGGCGTCGGCGCCGAAGATGCGGAGGGCGGCGGCGTTCAGTTCGGCGAGGAAGGGGAGGCGGTCAAGTCCGTCGACGAGGGCGGCTACGGGGCTTCCGGCGGGAGCTGTCTGCGCGTCGCCGTCGGCAAATGCGAAAAGGGCCTTGAACATGCGCGAAGCGGCGCCGCTGGCGGGAACGAACTTGGCGGCGCGTCCGCCTTCTTTCAGGAAGAGGTTCCAGCGGGCGACGGCGCTGTCCTGCTCGGCCTGGTCGAGTACGTGGATGCCTGCGCCGGGGCGGGCGGAGCCGAGCAGAGTGAGGTAGGGAAATCCTGTGCTGAATCGCTTCATCTGAGCCTCGAACTGTTCGGTGGAAATGCCGCGTGCGGCGAGGCTCTCAAGATCTTTTTCGTTAAGCATTGGAAGTGGTATTTAGGTTATTGTTTCCGGATTCGTTTGATAAGGTTGTAGGCCGGTACGATGCCGCTTTCGCCTGCCTTGCTGAGGTCGGCGATGCCGGCATGACTGTTGCCGAGTTTGAGGTAAATGTATCCGCGGTTGTAGTACGCCTCGCCCATGTCGGGCTTCAGCTCGATGGCTCGGGTGTAGGCGGCGATGGCCGATGTGTAGTCCTGATTCTCCAGCAGGAGGTTGCCCTTGTTGTACCAGGCTACGGCTGTCAGTGGGCTGAGCTCAAGGCCTCTGTCGACGTCGGCCATGATTTCGGCCACGGTGGCGTCGGCCACCTGCAGGCGTGTGTCGGCGTCGACGCCCGGCTCGGGGTTTGCGCGGTCGGCCTGGAGCTTTCGATAGCGGGCCTGGGCCCGTAGCCAGTAGGCCGGGGCGAAGTCGGGCATGAGTGCTATGGCTCGCGTGGCGTCGTCGATGGCTCCCTGATAATTGCGCGTGGTGACGAAGTCGAGTGCGCGGCCTATGTAGTCGACGGCGCGTGGCTGATGGGTGGCGAGCAGGGAGTTGTAGTATTCGATTGACTCGAAGTGGCGCTTCACTATGTCCTCGTCGAGGGCCGGCTGGCGGCTGGTGACGACGACGGTGCGGCGCAGGGCGCGCGTGGCGTTGAGGTCGTCGATTTCCTTTATATAATATGTGTTGCTGCGCAGTTCGGAGGGCGAGGAGTAGAAGCCGAGTTCCATCATGGGCTCGACCTCGATGGCTACGTTGCGGTCCTGGACGCGTCCGCGTATGGCGCTGTTGTTGTATTGCTCGGCGATTTCGGCGTTGTCGTCGACGGTGAGCAGCGAGGCGAATCGGCGCGACACCAGCTCTTCGGGCACGTCGGCCGAGGCCACGGCCTTGCCGTCGGCTCCGGCTTCGGAGGGCTTGGCGTTTTTGGCGAGTTGCTTGGCACGCATGTAGGTGGCTTCGGCGCGCGATATCTGGCCGAGCGAACGCTCCAGGTCGGAACGCAGCCAGAGGGCGTCGGGGAATTCCGGGAACGCCTCGGCCACGCGGTTGACGTCGGCGATGGCCTCGCGGTAGTTGCCCTTGGCGCGGTGTATCATGGCGCGCATGTACAGGGCGCGGTAGTTGTCGGGGTCGAGGCGGAGCACGGCGGAGAAGTCGCCGAGCGCGCGGTCGTTGGCGTTGACTTCGGCCAGCAGCAGACCGCGGTTGAAGAGCGCCGTAGCGTTGGCCGGCTCCAGCTGGAGGGCATAGTCGTAGTCGGCCATGGCGCCGAAGTAGTCGTCGAGGGAGTAGCGGAGGTAGGCGCGGTTGATGTAAAGTCCGGCGAGCTTGGGCTGGAGTCGCACGGCCTCGTTCATGTCGGCGAGTGCGGCCTTGAGGTCGCCGCCGCTGTGCATGGCGATGTCGGCGCGCATGATGTAGCCGTTGAGGGCGTTGGGGTTGAGTTCAAGGGCGCGCGTGATGTCGGCCGATGCGCCGGTGGTGTCGGCAGTGGCGAGCCTGAGCTGAGCGCGGCCCAGGTAAGCGTTGTCGTACTTCGGGTAGTAGCGGAGCAGTTGCGAGAATGTGGAGTCGGCGTCGGCATACTTTTCCGCACCCTGCTGGGCCATCGCCAGGTTGAAGAGCAGGTTGCGGTTGCGCGGCAGCAGGTTCAGGGCGTGCTCGTAGTCGCCGATGGCGTCGGCGTCGTTGCCGCGGTTCTGGCGCGCCACGCCGCGCACCTCCCAGGCGTCGGTGATGAAGGGGTTGAGCTTGATAGCCTGCGAGGCGTCGGCTTCGGCGCCGGCATAGTCCTCGAGGTTGTACTTAGCCACGGCGCGCAGGAAGTAGGGTTCGGCGAGGTAGGGCTTGGCGTCGATGACGCGGTTGAAGTACTGTATGGAGAGCATGTAGTCCTCGAAATAGAGGGCATTGCGTCCCACGCGAAGCACCTGCTCGGTGTTGATCTGCGCATGGGCGCACAGCGACGCGGCCATCAGCACGAGAGCCGACAGCAGCTTTGGCAGCATAGTGGAGCAAGTGTGTCTCATTGCTTTTGCAAAAGTAAGCAATAATTAGTTAAGATGCCGTATTACCTATGTATTTTATGAAAAATTATAAAAATCAGATGCGGGATTGCGTGTGGAGGAATGTCTGAAATGAGCGCCGCGACTGACGTAAAAACATTCCGGGGCATGTGGGTGTTATTTTTTCATAAATACACTTCAAACCGTTTATTTATGAAAAAACTATTGCTCACATGCCTCATCGCATTTGCCTGTGCTACGGGCGCGATGGCTCAGCGCACGGAAGTGACCGTGGGCTACGGCGGCTACACACAGATGGACGCAAGCGACTGTCATGACGGATGGCACAACGTGAAAAACGCCTGGGGCGCCCTTACGGCGGGCGTCAATTTCCGTCTTGCACGTAATTTTTGGGTGGGACCGAGCTACACGTTCTCAAGCACGAACACCAAGGGCGGTCCGCATCGTTCGCACATCGCCTACCACGTGCTGCTTGCCAACGGCAAATACAACTACTACAGCAACCGCGCGGTGACTCTGTACGGGCATCTCGGCGTGGGCGTCATCATCAGCTACATGCAGCCTTACGGAGGAGACAACTACAACAACACCTATTTCGGCATGCAGATTTCGCCCATAGGGGCTCAGGCGGCGGTGTCGCGCAATGTGTCGCTGTACGGCGAGCTGGGCTACGGCGCGCAAGGCCTGCTGCAGGTAGGCGTCAGAGTTTCACTCTGAGGTTTAATGGTTTAAGGTTTAGGGTTTAAGGTTTAGATAATACTTCTATTGGTGTTATCTAAGCCTTAGACCTTTTACTTTAGACCCGATATCTTCAGGTGATGACGAGCGTGCGAGGACGTGGCCGTCGGCGTCGAGCAGATAGATGCCGGGCGTGAACTCCGGGCTGTAGATGCCGAGGGAGTAGACGCCGTCGGTGTCGAGCGCCACGTCCCAGCCCTCCGGCACTTCGGCCTGTGCGCGGGGCCACAGCTCCTCGTCGCCCTCGGCGAATACGGCGAGGGCAGGCAGCCCGTCCGGACGAACCGCAGCGAGCGCGAGAAGCGCGCGCCGGCAGTTGTCGCACTCGGGGTCGAAGAGCACAAGAAGCAGGGGCGCGCCGCGCCGGTCGGAGAGGCGCGCCGTGCTGCCGTCGGGCGTGCGCATGGCGAAGTCGGCTGCCGGGGTGCCTGAAGCGTTCAGGGCCATCTCACGGGCCATGTAGGCGCGGCGCAGGCTGTCGGCCTCGCAGACGTCGGAGGGGGAGGCACCGCGGGCGCTCAGGGCGCCCGCGGCGGCAAGAAGAATAACGGCGAGAATGCGGGCTACGGGCATCATAATCCGCGTATGCCCATCACCTGACGCAGTTCGGCCAGGGTGGCGGCGGCGCGCTCGCGGGCACGCTCGGCGCCGCGGGTGACGACGCGGTGGAGGTAGGCCTCGTCGTTGATGATGTCCTGCACGCGCTCGCGTATGGGAGTGGTGACGGCCAGAATATCCTCGGCAAGCTGTTTCTTGAGGTCGCCGTAGCGTATGGAGCAGTCGGCGTAGGCATCGCGGAAGTGCTTCACTACGTCGGGTGTGCTGGTGAGCTCGAGCAGCGAGAAGAGGTTGGCTACGGGCTCCGTCATGGGCGAGTTCGGCTCCTTGGGGCCTTCGTCGGTGGTGGCGCGCATCACTTTCTTGCGGAGCACCTTGGGGTCGTCGACAAGGTAGATGCAGTTGCCCTCGCTCTTGCCCATCTTGCCGCTGCCGTCGAGTCCGGGCACCTTGACGGGCTTGCCGTCGAAGTCGAAGTTGTACGGTTCGGGGAAGATTTCGGTGTTGTAGAACGAGTTGATGCGGCGGGCGAAGCGTCGTGTCAGCTCCAGGTGCTGCTCCTGGTCCTTGCCCACGGGCACCTTGGTGGCCTTCTGAATGAGGATGTCGACGGCCATGAGTGTGGGGTAGGTGAGCAGTCCGGCGTTGACGCGCTTGTTGGTGCCGGCGCCGATGATTTCCTTTTCGAAAGCTTCGTCGCTGTCCTCACCGGCTTCGGGCGCCTTGAGGCCGAGAGCCTTGCGTGCCTTGTCCTTGAAAGAGGTGGTGCGCATGAGTTCGCCGATGCCTACGTGCATGTTGAGCAGGAGGTACATTTCGGCTACTTCGGGGACGGAACTCTGTATGAAAATCGTCGATTTCTCGGGGTCGATGCCGGCGGCGAGGTACTCTGCCAGAATGTGTTTCACGTTGGCGTGCAGCTCCTCGGGGTCGGGATTGGTTGTGAGGGCGTGCAGGTCGGCGATGAAGAAGTTGCAGTCGTAATCGTCCTGCAGAGCCACGAATTTGCGGAGGGCACCATAGTAGTTGCCCAGATGTAGATTGCCGGTGGAACGTATTCCGCTCAGCACGATTTCTTTTTTGTCTGCCATTGGTTTGGTTGTTTTGGCGCAAAAATACAAAAAACGCGGCTTATCTGCAAATCCGCGTTTCAATGCAGCAGGTCGTCGAGGCGGCAGGTGAGGTTGAGCATGAAGGTGGTGGCGCCGGTGTGGGGTTGCGCGAAGGCGACTCCGACGGCGAAGCTGCGGACGTTGATGCCTCCGCACAGTGAGAAGCCTGAGAGGAAGCTGCGCGAGTATGTGCTCATGTCGGTGCGCGTCTTGTAGTTGTAGCCGATGCCGATGTAGTAGTTGGGCGAGGCTATGAGGTCGGCGCCGAACACGAGGTGGCGGAAGAGGTTGCTTTTGAAGGAGTCCTTCATCTCCGGCTCGGAAGTACCGTCGCCGGCGTCGAGGTAAGGCAGCTTCCACTTGGTGAGGTTCCAGGCTGTGACGCTGAAGCGCACGGGGAAGGAGCCGAAGCTCTGCGACCAGCCCAGACGCACGTCCAGCGGCAGGCGGTCGTAGCTGTGGTTGAAGCGCTTGACCTGGCCGCCGAGATTGGCGACTACCATTGAGAGCGACAGGTCGCGCTCCTCGTCGTAGTAGTTGACGCCGAGGTTGGTGCTGATAGCGAAGGCAGAATAGTCGGCATAGGCGCTGTACAGGCCGCGCAGGGTGATGCCGCCGCGCCAGCGTCCGTATATGTCGCGGGAGTAGGTGGCGCCGAATGCGACGTCCTTGGGCGAAAATTCGCCCACGACGGTGCCGTCGGGCAGTGCTTCTTTCATGCTTCCGTAGCCGAAATAGCGCACGGACGCGCTCCATGCGCCGTGTTCGCCCGCGGAGTGCGCGTAGCGCAGGCCGGCGAAGTTGCTGCCGCCTATGTAGTGCATGTAGTTCAGACCTATCTGTCCGGTCATCTCGGGGCCGAGCAGCGCGGGGTTGCAGTCGGTGCTCATGAGGTCGTCGTCGACCAGCGAGATGTTGACGCCACCGAGGCCGTAGATTTTGGATGACGAGCTTACATTCAGGAAAGTATAGGCCGACGACCCGTCCTGAGCGACGGCCGCCGGCACTCCTGCCAGGGCGCACAGAAGCGCGCCCGTGATATGTCTCGTTATCTTACGCACACACTAAAAACGAAAGTGTGGCCTATTTATTGCGTCAGTCCTTGTTGAAAAGGCTTTTTATTGAACCGATGGACGATAGTACGGAAGATGCTTCGTAGGGGATGTAGACGGTCTTGTTGTCCTGTCCGGAAGTTATCTCCTTGAGGGTCTCGATATACTTCATCGCCAGCATGTAGGTTGCGGGGTCGGTGCGGGTGTCGCTGACGGCCTGCGCCACGCGGAGGATGGCGTCGGCCTCGGCCTGGGCGTTGAGGATGATGGCCTGAGCTTCGCCTTCGGCGCGCAGAATCTCCGACTGCTTGATGGCTTCGGCCTCGTTGATCTTGGATGCTTTTTCACCCTCGGAGCGCAGGATGAGCGAGCGCTTCTCGCCCTCGGCGTTCAGAATCTCGGCGCGGCGGTTGCGCTCGGCCTGCATCTGCTTCTCCATGGCTACGCGCACGCTCTCGGGGGGCGTTATGTCCTGGAGCTCGACGCGGTTCACCTTGACGCCCCACTTGTTGGTGGCGTCGTCGAGGATGCTCTGGAGGCGCGAGTTGATGGTGTCGCGCGAGGTGAGGGTCTCGTCCAGCTCAAGCTCGCCGATGACGTTGCGCAGCGATGTCTGCGTGAGTTTCTCGATGGCGTTTGGCAGGTTGTCGATTTCGTAGACGGCTTTCTTCGGGTCGACTATCTGGAAATAAAGCAGGGCATTGATCTCGGTGGTGACGTTGTCGCGCGTGATTACCTGCTGTGAAGGGAAGTCGTAGACCTGTTCGCGCAGGTCGATGACCGGAGAGGACGTCATGCGGACGTAGACACGGCCGCCGACGCCGGTCTCGATGCGGCGGGTGAATATGGTCTTGGGCTTGTCGATGAACGGGATGATGAAGTTGAGTCCCGGGCCGAGCACGCTGTGGAAGCGGCCGAGGCGCTCGATGACGCACGTTTCGGACTGCGGAACGACGCGGACGCCGGCCGATATAACCACTATGGCCAGCACTACGAGTGCAATGGCCAGAATCAGGGTAGGAGTTGCCATATGGTGTTAGATTGGTTCTACTGTGAGGATTATGCTGTCGTAGGAGTGTATGCGCACGCGTTCGCCAACGCGGAAGCTGATGTCGGGATGGCGCGCCACGGCCTGCCAATTGTCGCCGTCGGCCTTGACGCGTCCCATGCCGCCGGCCTCGATGCTTTTGATGACGGTAGCTTCCTTGCCTATCAGGGCGTCCATGCCCGTGCGCAGGCGGTTGCCGTCGCGCTCGGCGATGCGGTGGTGCAGGCGGCGGAAATATGGCACCAGCACCACGTAGGCCACCATCGCCGTTACGGCCATAGTTGCAATCTGCACAGTGACGCCCGCGCCGCACAACGATGCTGCCAGAGCACCGGCGCATCCGATAGCGAGGCATAGCGTCCATACCATCTGTGTCATCACTTCGACAGTCACGAGCACCGCCGCGACTATCAGCCAAAGAATCCATGCTGTCATAGTGGCGTAAAGATAAGCAATTTTTTCGGATTGCAGCGGATTCTGCGGCAAAAAAACGAAAAAATTACTCCGTATCGTCTGCGGCCGAAGATTTTCCGACGGCGATGGCGGCAAGTACCTCGGGCGTGAGGCGCTGTACGCCTCGGTGTAAGGCACATGCAGCAGCCGCAGCCAGTCGGAGAAGAGAGTCATGGAATCAGTATTCGTCGGTGCGCGGAGCCATGCAGCGCTGCACGGTTCCCAGGAGCACCTGTCCGTCTATTTCGCCGGTGTGCCGCCATAATTCCTTGCCGTTGCGGTAGATTATAAAGGTGGGCACACTTTCCACGCCGGCCTCCTGGGCCGCCTGCTGGTTCTTGTCGATGTCGAACTGATACACGCCGGCCATTCCGCCGAGGAGTTCCTTCACTTCGGCCACTACCGGCATCATGCGCTGGCAGTGGGGGCACCACGATGCGTAGAATTCCACCAGCATCGTTTCTGTTTTGTTGATAAAATCCTGATAGTCCATATTGCGTTAATGCTTTTGGACTATAAACACGCCCGGACGCCCGGTGGTTGTGGCTGTATCTGTTAAAAAAGGTTCAGGGCACCGGCCACGACCCAGGTCATGTAGGCTACGTAGATGATAACGAACATGGTGCCCTCGCTGCGGGTGATGACGTTGTGGCCTATCACGCGTCCGCTGAGCCAGAACAGCATGCTGACGCCGGTGAGCAGCAGCAGGTCGGGCAGACCTATGCCGGCAAAAGGCAGCTGGCGCACGGTGGCGGCGGCTCCAAGTACCATGAAGATGTTGAAGATATTGCTTCCGATGACATTGCCTACGGCAATGCCCGTGCGGCCTTTGAGCGCGGCCGTGACGGAGGTGGCGAGTTCGGGGAGGGATGTGCCCACGGCCACGACGGTGAGGCCGATTACGGCCTCGCTGATGCCCATGGCTGCCGCTATTGCCGCGGCACCGTCGACAAATTTGTCGCCGCCCCATATCAGGGCTGCCAGGCCTAGAACTGTCATTCCGATAGCTTTCCATACGGGCATCGGGGAAGCCTCGGGCGAGTCGGCATCTCCGCCGTCTTTGGCAGAAGCAAAGACGTAGCGCATGAACACTGCGAAGAACAGCAGCAGAAGAATGCCGTCGACACGAGTCAGCACAGCGGCGGGCGCGCCGTCCAGCAGCGGTCCGCATCCCATGGCGAGGAGTACGAGCGACGACAACACCACAAGCGGAATCTCGTTGGACATGAGGCTGCGGTCCACGGGCACGGGGCGGATGAGCGCGGTGATGCCGATTATCGCGCAGATGTTGAAGATGTTACTGCCCACGATGTTGCCCACGGCCAGACCGGCGTTGCCGTTCAGGGAGCTGACGACGCTTATGGTAAGCTCGGGCGCCGATGTGCCGAAACTGACAACGGTGAGGCCTACCACGAGGTCGCTCACTCCCATGCGGCGGGCTATGGCCGAGGCGCCGTCGGTAAGGGCCGAGGCTCCCCAGAGGATGAGCACCAGGCCGATGACTACGAATGCGATGTCGAGCAACATGGCTATCGGATGGCGGTAAGGAATTCGGCCCGCAACGAGGCGTCCTCGGCGAAGCGCCCTTCGTAATGGGTGGTGACGGTGGACGATTCCTGTTTCTCAACGCCTCGCATCTGCATGCACAGGTGGCGCGCACGGCACACCACCATCACGCCCGCGGCTCCGAGCTCGCGCTCCACCTCGTGGCAGAGCTGCGCCGTCAGGCGCTCCTGCACCTGGAGGCGGCGTGCCAGCACTTCGACGCAGCGCGCCAGCTTGCTCAGGCCTATTATCTTGCCCTGAGGCAGATAGCCCACGGAGATGGTGCCGAAGAACGGCAGCACATGGTGTTCGCACAGCGAGTAGAACTCGATGTCGCGCACCACTATCATCTGCGAGCCGTCGTGCGTGAACAGAGCCTGCTGCATCACTGCGGAGGGAGTAGTGCGGTAGCCTGATGTCAGATACCACAGCGCCTTGGCCGCACGGATAGGCGTCTTTACAAGGCCCTCACGGCCGGTGTCTTCGCCGATCAGCTCTATTATGGCCTTGTAATGCTCGGCTATGAGACTGATTCGTTGCTCGTCGCTAAGATTCTGATTCATTACTTATTCAGCATTGATGTAGTCGCGTACTATGCGCGGCTGAGGTGACAGCGAGGGGAAAGCGTGGCGCATTTCTTCCAGCATGGCCTCAGCCTCGCCGCGCGACCGGAAGTCGCCTATGCGGACGCGCCAATAGGGCGAGTTGAACTGCATGTAGCCGCGTAGCTCGGGGAAGCGCGACTCCATCAGGCGCTTGCGGTTCTGTGCCTCGCCGCGTGCCGTGCGCGGATTGTTGTCGTCGAACACCTGTATGCGGTAGCCCACACGTCCGCGGGGTGCGGTACGTTGTTCGGTGGCTTCCTGTTCGGCACCCTCGGTCTTGCGCAGACGTTCGTCCATGGCCGCCGGCTGCCGGATTATGATAGAGCCGGAGGCGTTCAGTCGCTCCAGAATGCCGGGCGCGGCGGACGCGCTGTCAGTGTCGGCGGTGTCCTGAGCCGCGGCCGGGAAGGTGCAGGCTAGGGCAAAAAGCAGTATGGCGAGGCTGTTTCTCATACGCGATAGTTTGTTTCAAAGCGCAAAGTTAAGAATTATTCGGCAAACGGAGGGTATTTTTTAGTTGATAGTTGATAGGGGATAGGTAAGAGGGGCGCACGGAGGGTGAAACTGGGCGATTTCGATACATTTAAAAACCAAATTGCGGGGGCGCTTGTTGTTGATTTTAAACTTTTGGCTATATTTGTACTCTAATCATAAAACAATAAAGACTATGAAACATACAGCACTATACGCAGCCGCTGCGGCTGCAATCCTTTTCTGCTCCTGCAATGTGCTGCAGGGCGGCACCAAGACATCGGGCTCGCAGGCTACGGCCTCCACAGCTGCGGACAATAAAGGCACGACACAGCGCCAGCAGGGCGGCAAGGTAACGCCTACCGCTGTCAACGACGAGGCTCTCGCCGGCGAATGGATCATTGTGGGCGTCGGCAAGACTTCCATCACCGACCGCGAGGAGATGCCTTACATCACCTTCGACGACGGCAAAATTTATGCCTCCAACGGTTGCAACGTACTCAACGGCGGCTATGCCCTCAGCAACGGGCGCCTTTCGTTCTCGAAGATGGCATCGACCATGCGCTATTGCCCCGATGTGCCTTTCGAGCACGACATAAATGTCGTGATTGCCGACGGCACATCCTATCCTGTGCGCATCGAGCGTGTGGGGCACGAGTCGTACCTTTACCTACTCGACGGCGCCGGCCGCAAGCTTATGACGGCACGCCGCCACAACATGGGATTCCTTAACGGTCAGTGGCTCGTCACGAGCATCGACGGCAATCCTGTGGACGACGAGGAGTGCAATATATTCTTCGACATCGCCGAAGGCAAGGTCCACGGCAACACGGGCTGCAACTATTTCAACGGCAACATCTACATCAACTCCGACCGCAGCAATGCCCTTGAGCTCAGTAATATGGGCGTGACACGCATGGCATGCCCCAAGACGGCTCAGGAAACGGCCATGCTCGTGGCTCTCGAACAGACAGCCTCGGCCATACAAGGTTCCGACCGTCAGGTGATGCTGCTCGACAAGAATGGCAAGAAACTTATCACACTCAAACCATTTAATAAACCAAACGATTGACAAACATGTTGCGTAAAATCTTATTCACTCTGGTGGCCGTGCTGACCCTCTCGGTCGGTGCGCAAGCCCAGCAGACTATTGACCTGAAGCAGGAAATAGAGGCGTTCAACAAGCAATGCCCCATGTCCGGCGACGGCTACACCATAGACAAGGCTTTCCTTACCGATAAGGACATGGAGTTTCATATGACTATGGACTATCCAGCCTCGCAGGCTACCGCCATACAGAAAACTTTCGACCAGATGCGCCCTGCTCTGCTGAAGGAGTTTGTCGGCGATGCCGAATCGCGCCAATTGTTCAAAGCGGCTGCTGAACAGGGTTATGGATTCAGTATGTGGATACACTGCAAGGCTGAACCTCTCAATTTTGTCCGCCTGATATATACGGCACAGGAACTCAAAGGTGCGTTATAGGGTCTTGGAGTCTGAGGTCTTAGGCTTAGATAAAAGCGCCGGATGGCATGGGCAATATGACCCGCCATCCGGCGCTTAATGTTGGTATTCTCTAAGCCTTAAGCCTAAGCCCCAAGACTTTAGTCCTTGATGAGGTCGTGCCCTGTCATCTCCTCGGGTTGTACTATGCCCATGATGTGGAGTATGCTGGGAGCCACGTCGGCAAGGCGTCCGTTCTCGGTGTGTGCCTTGGCGTTGTCCGTGACGTATACGAAAGGCACCGGGTTGAGCGAGTGTGCCGTGTTGGGGGTGCCGTCGGCGTTCTCGGCGTGGTCGGCATTGCCGTGGTCGGCTATGATGATAGTCTCGTAACCGTTGGCTATGGCGGCCTCTACCGTGTCGTGCAGGCATACGTCGAGGGTTTCCACCGCTTTCTGAATTGCGGGATATATGCCGGTGTGGCCCACCATGTCGCCGTTGGCGTAGTTTACCACGATGAAGTCATACTTCTGCGAGTCGATGGCCTCGACCAGTTTTTCCTTGACCTCGGGAGCGCTCATTTCGGGCTTGAGATCGTAGGTTGCAACTTTGGGCGACGGGACGAGGATGCGGTCCTCGCCCTCGAAGGGCTTCTCGCGTCCGCCATTGAAGAAGAACGTCACGTGGGCGTACTTTTCTGTCTCGGCGATGTGCAGCTGCTTCTTGCCCAGCTTAGAGAGATATTCGCCCAGGGTGTTGCCCACGTTTTCCTTGTCGAAGAGGATGTAGACGCCCTTGAAGGACGCGTCGTAGGGCGTCATGCAGTAGTACTGGAGCCCCGGGATAGTGTGCATGCCTTCCTCGGGCATGTCGTGCTGGGTGAGCACTACGGTCAGTTCCTTGGCGCGGTCGTTGCGGTAGTTGAAGAAGATCACCACGTCGCCCTCCTGGATGGTGCCGTCGACGTTGGCATTGTTGATGGGCTTGATGAATTCGTCGGTGACGTCTTCGTCGTAGCTCTCCTGCATGGCCTTGACCATGTCAGTGGCCTGTTTGCCCTCGCCTTTCACGAGCAGGTCGTAGGCCACCTTGACGCGATCCCAGCGCTTGTCGCGGTCCATGGCGTAGTAGCGGCCGATTATGCTGGCGATGGTGCCGGCGCTCTCGGCGCAGTGAGCCTGGAGCTGCTCTATGAAGCCCTTGCCGCTGCGGGGGTCGGTGTCGCGGCCGTCCATGAAGCAGTGCAGGAACACATTGTCGAGGCCGTAGTGCTTGGCGATGTCGCAGAGTGCGAAGATGTGTTCGAGCGACGAGTGTACGCCGCCGGTGCTGGTGAGGCCCATGAAGTGCATGCGCTTGCCGGTGGTCTTGGCGTACTCGAAGGCCTTCTTTATCATCGGATTGTCAAGGATAGAGCCGTCGGCGATGGCCTTGTTGATTTTCACGAGGTCCTGATAGACTATGCGGCCTGCGCCGATGTTGAGGTGACCCACCTCGGAGTTGCCCATCTGTCCGTCGGGCAGCCCTACGTCCTCACCGCCGGCCTTGAGCTGCGAGTGGGGGTAGGTTGCCAGCAGGTGGTCCCAGTATGGGGTGGGGGTGGAATAGATGGCGTCGCTGTGGCTGTGGTTGCCTATGCCCCAGCCGTCGAGGATTATGAGAAGTGCTTTTTTAGCCATGATTTATATTGTTATTTGGTTTTACTTGAATTTTCTTCGTTGCGCCGTATGTCGTCAAGACGTTCCCGGCGGTAGCGTTCGCGGCGCTTGAGGTTGAAATGCAGCAGCACGATTACCGCGAGAGTTATGGCGATGATGCCGAAGTACATCAGCGACGAGGTGCGTCCTGCGGCATACTCGGGGTAGCCTATGCCGGCCATTACGGCCAGATATACCGTCAGGATTATCGGCAGAACAGTAGAACGTTTCAGTTTCATGTCCGGTTCATATTGTCGGTGTCATCATGTGCTGTGGTGTCCGTGCGGAAAGCCGAAGCCGCCGGGTCGAATCCGCCGGCCAGCAGGTGGCGGTACAGCCTCAGGCAGGCGCGGGCGTCGAGCGCGGCATAGGCACGCTGCGAGTCGGTGAGAGTGTCCGCCTCCCAGTTGGTGAGTCGCTGTTTTTTGGATATGCGTCGGCCGAACACTATGGCGTAGATCTTCTGCAGCGACGTGTCGGTGATGCAATAATCTTTTGCGAGGCGCTGAAGCTCTACGAACCCTTGAGGCTCAATCGGTGTGCTGCGGCGGAGCACGCTGAAATCGTCGTGTACCGACAGTCCCACCTTGGTGATGTCAGGGTTCTCCAGAAAGCGGCGCAGCGGCTCCGGGATACCGAGCCGGTTGAGGCGTATGAGGTAGTTGCGCGTGTCGGTCGACAGCTGAAGCAGGGCAACCTTGTTGACGCAACCTTTTTTGAACGAAGGTTTTGTCTCCGTGTCGAAGCCCACCGTCGTGTGCGCGTTAAGGTCGGCGAGCGCATCGGCGAGGCCCTGCGGCGTGTCCACGACAACGATGTCGCCTTCCGTCACCTCGGGCGGCATTTCCGCGATGGCCTGCTTGCTGATTGCGATGGAAAATGTACTCATTTTCATAACGTGCAAAGTTACGCATAATTCCCGATATCAGCGTAATGTTTGCCGAAAAACGTGTCAGAACGAGAGGCTTGTGCCCTCGGGTGTGACCGTGAGGGTCACTTCTGCCGACTGTATCACCGGCACGTTGTGGTCCACATGGCCTATGGGTACGTTGAAAGCCACGGGGTAGGTGTAGGGTGCTGTCATGTCGGCGATCATGCGTTCCATCGTCTCGTAGCTGTCGTTGGGACGGTAGCCCGTGAACTGGCCCACTATCAGGCCGCCGAGGCGGGGAAGCACACCGCTGAGGCGCAGCTGATACATGATGCGTTCGATTTTGTAGATGGGCTCCTCCACGTCCTCGATGAAGAGGATGGTGCCGGGCTGAATCACGTCGTAGGGCGTATTGATGAGCTCGGCTATGACGGCGAGATTGCCGCCCAGGAGCCGTCCCGAGGCCTGTCCGCAGCGGTTGAGCGAGTCGGGGGCGAATTCATAGGCGGGACGGTAGCCGCGCAGCATGGCCAGGAAGGTGGCGTTGTCCTCGTCGTCCGGGCCCAGGGCTATGTGCTTGCACATATTGCCGTGGATGCTCGCTATGCCCCGCGATGCCAGCAGGGCATGGAGAGCCGAGATGTCGGAGAAGCCTATGAGCCACTTGGGGTCGCGCTCCAGCGGCAGGGCCGAGAGGCTGTCGAGCAGATGCACGGCGCCGTAGCCTCCGCGCGAGCACAGGATGGCGCGCACGGTGCTGTCGGTGAGCGCGGCGCTGAGGTCGGCGAGGCGTGCCGAGTCCGAGGCGGCATACTGGCCGCACTTGCCCAGGGCCGACGGGAAGATGTCGACGCGGTAGCCCTGGCCGCGCAGGGTGTCGGCAGCGGCGTAGACGAGTGCGGAGTCGACGGGGCCGGAGGGCGACACGATGGCTATCCGGTCGCCGTCGCGCAGCGGAGCCGGAATGGTGGCTTTTGTATTGAGGTTCATGGCGCAGAGACTGCTGATGGTCGCGGCGACTATGGCTGCGACAGCTGATAATTTTTTCATTTTCGGATGTTGGGGAGGAATGTTTCGTAGAAGTGCCACAGGGCTATTGCCGTGCTTACGGCCACGTTCAGGCTGTGTTTTGTACCAAGCTGCGGAATTTCCAGGCATACGTCGCATGCGTCGACCACCGCCGGGGCCACGCCGTCCACTTCGTTGCCCGCCACGATGGCATAGCTGCGCGTCGGGTCCACGCGGAAGTCCTGGAGCTCGACGCTGCCCACCACCTGCTCAAGGCAGCACAGGCAGAAGCCGCGCTGGCGCAGGCCGTCGATGGCCTCGGCCGTGGACGGGCAGTGATGCCATTCCACGGAGTCCTCGGCGCCGAGGGCCGTCTTGTGCACCTCGGCTCCCGGCTCCACGGCCGATATGCCGCAGAGCCACACCTCGGCCACGGCGAAGCCGTCGCAGGTGCGCAGTATTGAGCCTATGTTGTTGAGCGACCGTACATTGTCCACCACCACCGCCACGGGCATCTTGCTCGCGGAACGGAAGGCGGCGATGTCGGGGCGCGCCATGTCCAGGATAGTCTTCTTTCTCATAGCTCGGCGGCAACGCCTTTGAATTCGTACTCGCGCACATCGCCATCGGCCGTGCGCAGGCTCAGGAGCCCGCTGTGGGCCACTCCGGCTATTTCGGCGAGGAAGCGTTCGCCCGTGGCCGTGTCGCGGTACGGGTGCATGCCTTCGCGGTGCCACAGGCTTTGCATGTACAGCGCGTGCAGCTCGTCTATCTCCGGGTCTTCCTCGTAGATGTCCGTTTGCACGGCTACGGCGTCGGCCAGCTCCTGCATGAGCGATTCCAGCCCGTACTCGCGGCCGCTGATCTGCTTCATCGACACCGGATTCGGCGCATCGCTCGTGAACACCTCCTGATTGACGTTTATGCCCACGCCGAGGATAAAGCTCTCCAGCTCGGAGCCGCTGACGCAGCCCTCTATGAGTATGCCGCCCAGTTTGCGGTCACCGTAATATATGTCGTTGGGCCATTTCAGGCTCAGCCGTTCCGGCTCGGGCAGATGGCGCGACAGCACGTCGAGCAGAGCCAGCGACGTGAGCATCGAGAGCTCAAACTGCCGTGTGGCGCTCATGGCTGTGGGGCGCAGCATCTGGCTGTAGGTGAGGCTCTTCTGCGGTTCCGCTTCCCAACTGTTGCCGCGCTGTCCGCGGCCGGCTGTCTGTGTGCGTGCGGCGATGACGTGTGCGTGCGGTACGGCCGCGCCTCGCTGTTTCATCACAGTGTTTGTCGACTCGCATGAGTCAATCCATTCTATGCTTGCAGGTGTCATTATCTCGTTGATTTACAATGTCAATTGTTTAGAGTTACTATTCCGTTCGGCAAATTGTGGCAAATCCGTTCGGCAAATTGTGGCGATTTCGTTCGGCAAATTGTGGATTTGTCAGTCGCCGACGGTGAGGCGGCGGGTGCGGTCAGGCATCAGTTCGATGCGTACGCGCAGGACGCCGTCGGCCGGGAGCAGCTCCTCGGCGCGGTCGGGCCATTCTATAAGGCAGATGTTCGATGGGTCATCAAGATAATCCTCGAAACCTATGTCCATAGCCTCGGCGGCGCTTTCGAGGCGGTAGAGATCGAAGTGGAACACGTTGAGTCCCTGCGGCGTGCGGCCGTAGTCGTTGGCTATGGCGAAGCTGGGCGAGTTGGCCCCGTCGCTTCCGTCGGCGCCGAGTGCAGCCACTATGCTGCGTATGAGCGTGGTCTTTCCTGCGCCCATCTCGCCGTCGAAGGTGACGATGCGCAGCTCTTTTGTGGTGATTGTCGCTGCCAGGGCCTCGGCTACTGCCGGAACATCTTGCAATCCTGATATTATATATGTCTGTTCGGTCATTTCGGAGTCATGGTTATGAGGGGCACCAGCATTTCCTCCATGGAGATGCCTCCGTGCTGGAAGGTGCCGGTGTAGTATTGTACGTAATAGTTATAATTGTTGGGGTAGGCGAGGAAGTCATGGCCCAGGGCGAAGATGTAGGCCGTGGAGATGTTGGGCGCGGGCAGTCCTGCGCGCTTTGGGTTGCGTATCTCGTACACCCGCTTCTGGTCGTAGGCCAGGTTGCGTCCCAGCTTGTAGCGCAGGTTGGTGTTGGTGTTGCGGTCGCCCACCACCTTGACGGGCTGCTCCACTCGCACGGTGCCGTGGTCGGTGGTGAGTACCACTGTGTGGCCGCGCTCGGCGATACGGCGGAAAAGCTCCAGCACGGGCGAGTGGCGGAACCACGACTCGGTGATGCTGCGGTAGGCGGCGTCGGTCTTTGCCAGCTCGCGTATCATTTTTGATTCCGTGCGCGCGTGCGAGAGCATGTCGATGAAATTGACTACAATCACGTTCAGGTCGTTGTCCTCAAGGCGCGGGAAGTCGCGCAGCAGGCGTTCGGCGCCGGCCGAGTCGTTCACCTTGTTATAGGATATGCGCGTCGGGCGGCGGAATCGCTCGAAGAGAGTCTGAAGCAGAGGCGATTCGTTGAGGTTCTTGCCTTCCTCCGACTCCTCGTCGACCCACAGGTCGGGAAACATTTCGGCAATCTTCAGCGGCATAAGTCCCGAGAATATGGCATTGCGGGCGTATTGCGTGGCGGTGGGCAGGATGGATGTGTACAGCTGCTCGTCGAAGCTGAAAATGTCGGCCAGCAGCGGCTTGACGCTCAGCCATTGGTCGAGGCGGAAGTTGTCGATAAGAATCATGAACACCTTGCGCCCGTCGTCGAGCAGGGGCATCACGCGGCGCGGTATCAGCTCGGGGCTCATCAGCGGCCGTCCGGGCACGTCGGGGTCGGCCGCCCAGTCCTCGTAGCGGCGGCGCATCCACTTGCCGAACTCCGTGTCGGCGTCGCGCCGCTGCATGGCCAGCATCTCGTCCATGCCGGTGTTGGCCGAGGCCAGCTGCATGTCCCAGAACATCAGGCGACGGTACAGCGCGTACCAGTCCTCTATGGTGTCGGCGCGGCCTATGTCATCGCTCAGTGCGGCGAACTCGCGGCGGTAGTCCACCGATGTCTGCTCGTTTACGAGGCGCCCCGCGTCGAGTTGCTTTTTTATTGCCAGCAGAATCTGGTTGGGGTTGACGGGCTTTATCAGGTAGTCGGCTATCTTGCTGCCGAGCGCCTGGTCCATGATGTTCTCCTCCTCGCTTTTGGTAATCATTATCACGGGCAGCAGAGGCATGCGCTGCTTGATGGCCGCCAGGGCTTCCAGGCCCGAGATGCCCGGCATGTTCTCGTCCAGGATTATGAGGTCGTAGGGCGTGGCGTCGGCCATGTCGAGCGCGTCGGCGCCGCTGCATGCGGTGTCCACTTCGTAGCCGCGGCTGCGGAGAAAGATGATGTGGGGCTTCAGGAGGTCTATCTCGTCATCAGCCCATAGTATTTTTGGATTGTTTGGCATGGCTTATTCGAGTAAAGGGTCATCGCCTTCGCTGCCTTCGTCTGGCTCGGGGGCGGGTGCGGATAGGGTAGGTTTAGGTGCCGGCTGTGGTGCCGGTTTCGGCGCGGGAGTCGCAGGCTGCGGCTGTGGGGCGGCAGGAACCGCGGGGGCTGAAGGCTCCGTCAGGCCCGGCTCGTCCGACATGTCCGACTCTTCTTCCGGCTTCGGCATCGGCTCCGCCTCCTCGGCCGCGGCGTCGGCTTCGTCGAGGGTCTCCACCGCTTCGGGCTGGAGCAGTCCGGCCTGCGCGTCCACGTAGTTCTGTTCGTCGAGGTAGCGGAAATACTCCTCGAAGCTGCGTCCCTCCTTCAGCAGCAGGTCGAAGTTGGCGGCCGAGATTACTACCGGCCGTACGCCGGCAGGCAGGCGGAAGTCGGGCGACGCCGCCATCACGCGGCGGTAATGGTTCAGCTCGTTCATGTCGGCGAAGCCGCGTATCACGAGCAACCCGAGGCGTCCGAAGTTCATGGGCTCCAGTTCGAAGTCTTTCACGACGAACGACCTGAAGTTGTGGCGCGCCACCTCGTACAGCAGCAGGTTGGACGACACGGAGTCGGTGGGGAACAGCATCACCAGCAGTTGCGCGCTGTCGGGGCTTAGCGTGAACTGTGCCGGGCCTTCCTGCGCCACGGCTGTGCTGTCGTTGGTAAGGCGCATGTCCCATACCATGCCGCGCAGATTGCCGGCGTCGGTCTGCAGCTGCCGCCCCTGGGCCATGCCCTTCAGCCACGCCGACGCTATGGGCGTGATGTCCGTGTCGGGGTAGCGGTTGAGCATATCGCGCAGTGTGGCGTTGAATTCGTCGGCCTTTTTCTCCGGCACGTAGGCCAGCGCATGCAGGAACATGAACTTCGGCATGATGGCGCTCAGCGGGTATTTGCTGTTCATCTCGCGGTAGGCGTCGTGAACGTCGCTGTTGCGGTTGTCGAAATAGGCTTCGAGCGTGGCTTCGTAGAGCTGTTGCTGTCGGCTTTCCATGTTGCGCAGATTATCGAGATAGGCGGGATCCTGCATGGCCACGCCGTAGGTCGATTCGGGGAAGTCGGCGAGTATGCGCTGCCGCCATGCCTCCGCGTCGGCGTTCTCTTCGCGCCGTGCGTGCATCAGGTAGGTGTTGTAGTAGACGTCGAGCCGATGCACGTTGTCGGGATAGTCGCGCAGCAGGCGCTCCCACTGCGTGCGCGCGGCGGGATAGTCCTCGAGGCGGTCCTTGAGTATGGCGCCCATGTTGTACAGTCCGTCCTGAATGATTTCGTGGCATACGGCACGGGCCTCCTCGGTGGTGTCGGGAATCTGCCGCAGGTAGTATTCCGGATTGTGCGGGTCGGAGGCGAGGCTGTCGGCAGTGGCTCTTTCGTCGTTGTCCGTGCTTATGGAGTCATTGCCCTCGCTGCCTTCTTCGTCGGCCTCGTCAGTCCCTGATTCCTCAAAGTCGGCGTTGCTGAACGTGTTTTTGTTGCGTCGGCGCCAGTCGTCCTCGAGCTTGCGCGAGCCCCATCGGCGCTGGAAGTCGGTGCGTCCCGCCTGCCGCGCGCTCTGGTTGTAGAAGTACCAGGAGTTGTCGGTGTTTATGTTGAATGAGTTCGGTGCGTTGGCCGCGCCGCCGGTATTCGTTTCTCCGCGCGATGCCACGTCGGCCTCGTATTCGGCTAGGCGGGCTTCCTCAGCTTCTTTCTTCTCCTGCTCTATAAGGCGCTTGATGATGCCCTGCACCACCTCCAGGCGCTCCTCGGGTGTCATGGCCGAGAGCCGCAGCAGCGAGTCCTGGAGTTCTACGTTCTGGGCGTAGACGGCCAGCTCGTCGAGCACGTCGCTGCGCCGCTTCAGCGAGTCGTAGCCGGGATAGTTGCGCGGCAGCTGCGGCACGGCCTCCGAGTAGTGGGGCTGTGCCTTGTTGTACTGCCGCCGGTCGAAATAGAGGCCGCCGAGGCGCAGCTGCGGCATGGCCTTGTCGATGCCTCCGCGGGTGCTTTTCTCCACGGCCGTCTCGTAGCTGGCTATGGCCTGCGCCGTGTCGCGGCGGCTCAGGTAGAGGTTGCCTATGGCGTAGTATATCTGGTCGAGATAGGGCTTGTTGCGGTCGTAGTGTGTCATGCGCCTTAGGGCCTTCACCTCCGGCATGATGTCCTGCCCGTCGTAGACCTCGCTCTGTTTGATGCGCGCGTTGAACTTCGTGCGGTATGTGGCCGAGGGCGATGCGCCGGCTTTGGCGAAGGCCTCGTAGGCTTCCTTGCGGCGACCGAGCCGCTGGAGCACCTGCCCGAGCAGGAAGCGCAGACGCGTGCGCTGAGCCGCGCCGTCGGCGTCGGCGATGGCCTGCCGCAGCGGCTCCACGGCTTCTTCCGGCATGCCTCCGCGCAGCAGGCGGTCGGCCCGCGTGAAGGCGTACAGCCCCCGCAGCTTCTTGTTCGTCAGCTGGTCGGGGCGTATTCGGTCGAGTATCAGTTCGGCGTCATAGAGCCAGTCCAGGGCCACGTAGCACCGCGCCTGCCATATCTTGGCCTCCGTCACGGTGGCCGGCAGCCATGAGAAGTGGCGGCTTACGTAGAAGAAGGTCGACGCGGCGCCCAGGAAGTCGCCGTTGTAGTATTGGCTGCGGCCCATCATCATCCACGCGTTGTGCAGGAAGGGGTTGTACTCGTCGCGTTTCAGCCATGCCTGGTAGGCGGGGTCGCCGCTTTTCCCGGGCTTCTTGCGCGGACGCTTCTTGATGCTGCGCAGCTGTATGGCCTTCTGCCCTTTCTCTATGCTGCGGTCGAAGTTGCCCGAGGGCTGCGGCGCTTCCTTGTCGGCCTTCGCCTCGGCGGGGTGCATGAACAGCAGGCGCGAGTAGTCGTCCTCGTAGTCCTGCTCCATCTTCTGGAGTGTCTCCTTGAAGTGCGTGTCGCCGTTGTAGTAGATGTTGTAGCGCGTTATGAAGGCGTTGTAGTTGCGGCTGGCGGCTGTGTTTTTACGTGTGGAGCAGGACGCCATGGCCACGAGGGCACACAGCAACACTGCCGGCAGGCATATCTTACACAGTCCGTATCTCATATATTAAATATGTAACGTGCGCGAGCGAGCGATATTGCGCCCCGGCTCTGCGCGTTTGCAAATTTCGGCAAAAAATCCTACCTTTGCAAGCAATTCCACATTACTTAAACAAAGAAGAATCTTGCTTATGAAAAAAATTACTCTTGTAGCTCTCTGCATGCTTGCCGTATGCGGAACGGCCGTTGCCGCACAGCCTTCCAAGGCCGAGAAGGCCGCAAAATCAAAGCTGCACAGCGGCCTTGCACGCCTGCTGCCGCACAAGACGGACGCCGAGAAGGCACCCTGGTGCCCCTTGAAACAGACCGACTACAGCTGGATGTACGAGGACGAATCCGCACCGCACGACGGCGAATGGGTGGAGGAGGACAGCTATGAGCTCACCTACACTCCCGCCGGTAAGGAAGCCACTAAGCGAACAACCACGCCCGACGGAGAAATCCTGCTTGAGGTGAATACATACAACGCCGACAATATGCTCATATCCCGTGTCGTGAGCAAGTCGGAGGACGATGGCGAGACTTTCGAGGAAACCGAGAAACTGGTCCGCGAATATGACCCCATCCTTAAGAATGTCATCATCTCCAACGTAGAGCAGAACAACTATGGCGGCCAGTGGTACAACGGCAACTGCTACAAGCGCATCATCACCCGCAATACCGACGGCAACATCACCGAATGTACCATCGCCGTGCTCTTTCAGGGAATCTATGATCCCACCCTCAAGCTCGTGATTGAGTATGGTGCCGACGGCAAGGCTTGCAAGATGACGCATTCGGCACTGAACTACGATTACGGCACCGCCGAGTACTATTGGGAGACAGATTTCGAACTTACCGACATCGAGTGGGAGCGCACCGACGGCCAGATATGGAGCGAGGAATATCTCACCTCCGGCGCCAACCGCATCAGCAAGGGCACGTTCAACAACAACGGAGTTGTATCCGAGATGACTTTCACCTACGACGGCAACAACGTGGAGGGCCGCGGCACCATGGACGACCCCGACGATGATTTCTACAACCTTATCGTCACCTATACTGAGCTGCCCAACGGCGGTTACAAGAATTACACACTTACTTACAATGACGCGGTCACCGAATCGGAGACGGAAACCGAGGAGCGCGATGCCTTCGGCCTGCTCACGCTCCGTAAAGTTCAGTGGACCGACTTCACCTGGTCCGAGTTCTATGAATACACTGAGGGTGCTGTGCGCTACGACGACGCGACAGGCTATCCCGAGCAGTACACCGTCACCGACCGTGACCTCGACGAGGACAGTCCCACCTACGGCGAGGCGATCTATCGCCTTAAGATGACCTTCGAGGGTCAGGCCGACCTCAGCGGCATAAACGATGCCGTGGCCGATGCCGACGCCGACGCCCCCGTGGAGTATTACAATCTTCAGGGTATCCGCGTGCAGCGTCCCGCCGCCGGACAGCCCGTCATCCGCCGCCAAGGCAACCGCGTGAGCAAAGTCGTGGTGAAATAAGAGCTGATTAGACAGTGAAATACAGAAAAATGCCTCCCCGGAGGCATTTTTTTTCGTTTTTTAGCCACGCAATCGAAATTTATAGTTAATTTTGACGGCGCGCCGTGTGCGCCAACCAAACAGTACCACATAATATGGAAATGAACGAACCCTCCCTGAGCGCCCCAGGCGCTGAGGAAATCCTCACCCCGGCACCCCAGGCGGATGCCGCAGAAAATCCACAGCATGAGTCGGAAACCGGTCAGCCCGCTGCGGATGCCGACCCGGAAGCCGAGGCCGAAGAAGAAATGACCGAAGCCATCGAAGAGCACGACGGGCTCCAGCCTCACCGCGAGCGCCCCTCCACGCCCGAGGAAGTGATAGCCGCCGCCTGCGAAGTTCTCGCCCGCGAGGCCTCGGAAATCAGCGGCGACGACGTACGTCGCCTCCGTGCCGCCTGGAACCTGCTGAAACCCGCGGGTGCTCCGGAAGCCGACGGCGAGGCCGCCCCGGAAACCGATGCCGAAGCCGTGGCCGCAGCAATGAAGCAGGAGGAGATGTTCGCCGCAATACTCACCCAGATACGCGACAAGAAAGCCGCCTGGACCGCACAGCTGGACGCACAGCGCGCCGCCAATCTCGAGCGTAAGAACGCCATCATCGGGGAAATCAACGCACTGGCCGATGACACCGACAACGTGAACCGCACCTTCCCGCGCTACCGCGAGCTTCAGGACGAGTTCAACGCTCTGGGAGAAGTGGATCCCACGGAGGAAACCGCCGTGTGGAAGCGCTTCCAGGACGCCCGCGAGAAGTACAGCGACAACCTGAAAATCAACAAGGAACTGCGCGACTACGACTTCAAGAAGAATCTCGACAGTAAGATCCTGCTCCTTGAGGAGGCCGAGCGTCTGGCTGCCGAAGAAGACATAATCACGGCCTACCGCCGCCTTCAGGAACTTCACAACAAGTGGCGCCGCATCGGCCCCGTTGCCAAAGACATACGCGAGGAGATCTGGGATAAGTTCAAGGCCGCCAGCGTCACCGTCAACAAGCGCTATCAGGCTCATTTTGAGGAACGCAAGGCTGCCGAGGCCGAGGCCGAGGCGGCAAAGCTTGCCCTCTGCGAGCAGGCCGAGGCCATCGACATCGAGTCACTCAACGGTTTCAACGCCTGGGAGAAGGCTACGGCCGCCATCCAGGAACTCCAGACCCGCTGGCGCGATATGGCCCATGCCGCACGACGCACCGACCGCGAGCTCTTCGCCCGCTTCCGTTCCTGCTGCGACAGCTTCTTCGCCGCCAAGGCCGAATACTTCAAGGCCACGCGCGAGCGCCTGGCAGCCAACCTCGCTGCCAAGACAGCACTCGCCGACGAGGCAGAGGCGCTCAAGGACAGCGAGGAGTGGACCAAGGCCGGCAACCGCTTCGTCGAGATGCAGAAGGAATGGCGCACCATAGGCCCTGTTGCCAAGCGCTACAGCGACGCCCTCTGGACGCGCTTCATGGACGCTTGCAACCACTTCTTCGAGCGCAAGAAGAAGGTGGCCGGCGGACGGCGCGACGAGGAGAACGCCAATCTCGCAGCCAAGCGGGCGCTTGTCGATAGGCTCAACGCCCTCGACCCCGAGACGCCCCGCGCCGAGCTGCTTGCCGCCATCAAGGAGATTCAGGACAGCTGGCAGACCATCGGCCACGTGCCTTTCCGCGAGAAAGACAAAGTGTACGACCTCTACCGCGCACGCCTCGACGAGCTGCGCGACGCCATCAACAGCGGACGCCGCCGCGAGCGCCGCGAGCAGTTTGCCGGAGCCGTAGCCCGCATGGAGGGCGACACCGCCGACCGCGAGCGCGACCGCATGGCCCGTGCTCTCGAGGCCAAGCGCGCCGAGTTGCGCACCCTCGAGAACAATCTCGGCTTCCTCTCATCCAAGAGCAAGTCAGGCAACTCTCTCATTCAGGATTTCGAGCGCAAGATCGAGCGTCTGCGCGCCGATATCGACGAAATGGTAGAAAAAATCAAGATGCTGCGCACGCAGGCATAACAGGCCTGCCGCGCAGTCGGTCATGAGCGCTGCGGCTGTCGTGGCCGCGGCGCTTCTGCACCTTTTATCGTTTGTTCCTATAACCGTATTGCAATGGCCCGACATCTGACAAATTACGGAAAATACATACCCTGGCTTTTTGCCGCCGCCGATGTGGCGACGGTCAATCTCGTCTTCCTTGTCCTGTGCATCATGTATCCGCAGGAAGGGACGGCGCGGATGTGGCTCATTGTCGAGCTGGCATTGCTGCCTGAGCTGTGGTGGGGGCTGCGCCATAAGCCGCAGCGTGCGCTGCAGCTCGACGTAGTGGCCCGGCAGGCGCTCAGCGACGTGGCCCTCCACGCCCTGTTCCTGCTTGCGCTCATGTCGCTGACGGGCATCCGGTGTATGCCGTTGGGTGTTCTGGGGTTGTTCTATGCGATGCTCTTCGCCGCTTTCTTCGTGGCGCGGCTGGCCTCGCGCGGACTCCTCAAGAGCTATCGCCGCCACGGCCGCGGCTATGCACGTGTAGTCATTGTGGGTGCCAACCCCACGGGCGAGCGTCTGGCTGTCGAAATGGGGCGCGATGCCGGCTTCGGCTTCCGTGTGCTCGGCCACTTCGACGAGGTGTGTCCTCCGGGCTTCTCCGGCAGCTATCTCGGCCCTCTTGCGGGCCTGGAGGAGTTCATGCGCAAAAACAGTGTGCATCAGGTGTATTACTGCATGCCGAACCCCAACGGCAGCGGCGGCATGGCCGCCGAGGTGCTTCGTGTCGCCGACGCCTGCGGCGCCGAGTTCTTCTTCGTGCCGCAGCTCTCGCGTTATGTGCAGCGCGGCATGGAGCTGGACACGGTGGGGTCGATGGCCGTTATGGGCGTCCGCGTCAATCCGCTTAATTCCAGGCTTAACCGGGGCATAAAGCGGGCGTTCGACATTGCCGTAAGCGGTCTTTTCCTGTGTGTCTACCCGCTGATATACATCCCCGTCGCCATCGCTATCAAGCGTTCTTCGCCGGGCCCGGTGTATTTCTCTCAGGAGCGCACCGGCTACCACGGCCGCACGTTCCGCTGCCTCAAATTCCGCACCATGCGCAGCAGCGACGACGCCGACACCAGGCAGGCCACCGCCGGCGATCCGCGCGTGACGCGCATAGGCGCTTTCCTGCGTCGGGCCAGTATCGACGAACTGCCGCAGTTCATCAACGTATGGCGTGGCGAGATGTCGGTGGTGGGGCCGAGGCCTCATATGCTGCGTCACACCGAGGACTACAGTCGCCTTATCTCGCAGTACATGACGCGCCACTCCGTGAAGCCCGGCATCACCGGCTGGGCGCAGGTGACGGGCTGGCGCGGACCCACCGACCAGCTGTGGAAGATGGAGCGCCGCGTCGAGGCCGACGTGTGGTACATCGAGCACTGGACCCTGCTGCTCGACCTCAAGATAATGGTGCGCACTGTCCTCAATGCCATCCGCGGCGAGGAAAACGCTGTATAAGTATAGCAAGCATGGTGAGCGCCTCGGCCAGCGGAATGGCGTACCACAGGCCCGACGCGCCGAATGCTGCGGGCAGCAGCACGAAGCCGGCCACCGGGAAGACGATGCCCCGCAGCAGGGTGTACAGGGTCGACGCCACCGCGTTCTCCACACTCTGATAGTAGCCTATGAAAGTGATATTTACGGCAAAGAACATCGCGCACATGCCGAACACGGGCAGCCCTGAGCATGCCATGCCGTAAGCCGCGGTGTCCGACGGCAGGAATACGCCGGCAAGCACCGACGCGACGCGCCACATGCCCAGCGTAACCAGTACGCCGCACCCGGCGGCCGTGCCGAGCGCTATGTGCAGTGCGGCCCGCACACGGTCGGGGCGCCCCGCACCGTAGTTGTAGCTGATGATGGGCTGTGCTGACTGCGCCACCGCGTTGCTGATGCTGAACACCAGCGGGAACAGATAGCAGGCTATGCTGAACGCCGCCACGCCGTCCTCGCCCAGATAGCGCAGATACATATAGTTGCCCGTCACCATCATCACGCCTATCGCCAGCTCGGCCAGGAAGGTAGCCGCGCCCACGCGCGCCATGTTGGCGACGTTGCGCAGGGCGCCGGTGCGCACTCCGCGGCTGAATTTCAGCTTGTCGGAGAAGAACAGGAAGTACACCAGCACCATGACTCCGCCCACCGCGCACGACGCCGACGTTGCCATGGCCGCGCCGCCTATCCCCATGCCAAGCGGGAACACCATCAGCCAGTCCAGGAAAATATTGAGCACGGCGGCTACTATCTGCACCGTCATGGCATATTTGGGCGCGCCGTCCAGGCGCACCAGCATCATGCCTACGCACTGCACGTAGAGAAACATCAGCCCCGGCAGCAGCCACAGCAGATAATCACGTGCATACGGCTCCAGCCTTTCGCTGCATCCCATCAGCGACAGCAGCGGACCGGTGAACAGCAGCGACACCAGAATTACACACGAGAAGATGACGGCGCCCGTCAGGAAGGCCTGTGTCATCACCGTACGGGCCGCCTGCACCTTGCCCTCGGCGAGGCGTATGCTCGCCACCACCGACGCGCCTATGCCGAACATCAGTCCCACACCCGTACACAGCAGGAACACAGGGGCCACTATGTTGATGGCGGCGAGAGCGTCGCTGCCCACGCCGTGGCCCACAAACATGCCGTCGCAGATGTTCAGCGCCGAGTTGAAGAACATGCCCACCAGGGTAGGGAAGAACAGCGCACGGAAGAGCGCGCCCACGTGCCCGTTGCCGAAATCGAGTCTTTTCTTATCCATAACCGCTTACCTTACAATACAATGAATGCCGAACAAGCAACTGGTTTTACCCGGTCATCTTATCCGGCATGCGTCGATGCCCTCCGATGAGGATTACAAAACGTTCTTTCGGCGCGCAAAAGTACGACTTTTATTCCATTCCTGCAAGTGTTATCTTCTCCCGCCGTACTACGCGGGCGACGTCGAAGCCGTCGAGGAGCGAGACCGCCGTGCAGGGCGCGGCATCCTCCCGCAGGCCGGCGAGCTTCGCCAGCAGCCCCATTATCTGCTCCGGGGCGTAGCGGCTGCGCAGACTCTCCATGCTCAGCGATGCGTCGCGCTTGCTCAGCCGGCGGCCGTCCGGGGCGCACAGCAGGGGCACGTGGGCAAAACGCGGAGGCTCGTAGCCGAGCAGCCCGTACAGATATATCTGCTGCGCGGCCGAGAGCATCAGGTCGCATCCGCGCACCACTTCCGTCACGCCCATCAGCGCATCGTCCACCACCACGGCCAGCTGATAGGCCCACGCGCCGTCGGCGCGCCGCAGCACAAAGTCGCCGCACTGTCCCGCCAGATTGTAGGCCTGCGGGCCGAACACGCCGTCCTCGAAGCATATCTCGCTGTCCGGCACATAGATGCGCGTGGAGTGCGGCACCGGCGGTTTGGCGCTCACGCAGGGCATCGAGGACGGGCGGCATGTGCCGGCGTAGATTACGCGACCGTCGCTCTGGTGGGGCGCCTGCGTTGCCATGATGTCGGCGCGCCGGCACGTGCAGGGATAGGTCATGCCCGTGGCGTGCAGACGCTCCAGCGCCGCGGCATACAGCCCGCCGCGCAGGCTCTGGCGGTAGGGCCCGGCGTCGCCTTCGTCCGCGGTGCCGCCCTCGTCCCAGTCGAGGCCCAGCCAGCGCAGGTCGTCCTCTATCTGCATGGCGTACTCCGTGCGCGAGCGCTGAGGGTCAAGGTCTTCGATGCGCAGCAGCCAGCGGCCTCCGCGGCTGCGCGCCGAGAGCCACGAGATCAGCGCCGCGAACACATTGCCCAGGTGCATGCGCCCCGTGGGCGACGGAGCGAACCTGCCCTTTACCGGTGCTGAAGTCAGTCCCATGTGTAGCGTTTCTGTCGCCCGAAGCGGGCGCGCGCCAGGAGCATGAGCCGGCGCACCCAGTAGGTGGCGGCCAAAGGCATCACCGAGGCGCCAAGCTCGCGCATGTCGAGGCGGCGCAGCACGCAGCGCCAGCCCGTCGTGAGGGCCGCTGCCGTGCCGGCCAGCTCCACTGCGGCGATGGCGAGTACGGCGCCGTTGGCCGGAGCTGATGCTGCCGCCACAAGCGGAAGCACAAGGGCCGCGGGCATGCACAGCGCGTTCAGCGCCGACCAGAGGCGCGGCCTATGGCGTATGTGGCCCTCGGTGAAGATGTGGCGCACGGCCGCGCGGCGCAGTGTGCGGCCGTAGTCGTGGGTCAGCAGTCCCACGATGCTGTCGGCGGTCAGCTCCACGGCGGTGTTGTCGCGCCGGGCTATCTCGCTGATGAATATGTCGTCGTCGCCGTAATGCAGGTTCAGCGAGCGCGAGAAGCCCTTGTTGCGGAAGAAGGCCTTGCGGGTGTAGGCCACGTTGAACTCCGTGGCGCGGAACGGATGTCCCGCTACGGCGGCGCCGAGCCAGCGCACGGCGCGCACGGCGGCGTCGAAGGCACGGCAGCGGGCGCCGCGGCCCGTGTCGTCGCCGGGCATCTGCGCGGCGTAGCCTATCACCAGCTCCACGGGGCCGTCGGGGGTGAAGTGCCGCATCATGCCGCGCAGCCACTGCGGGGAGCGTATCTCGGCGCCTATGGCCGTGAGCACCACCACGTCGTGGCGCGCGGCCTTCACGCCCAATGTGATGGCTAACTTCTTGCGGCTGAGGCTGCGGGCGCCGTCGGGCGTGTGCGTCAGGTACAGCGAGGGGAAAGAGGCCTGAAGCATCGCCACCGTGTCGCGCACGTCGGTACTCTCGCCCTCGTTCACCACTATTATCTCCATCGGCGCGGGATAGTCCTGCGCCATGATGCTGCGCAGCAGCGTCTCCAGCGCCTCGGCCTCGTCCTGCGAGTACACAATGACGCTCGCGGGCATCAGCTGTTCAGGCTCGGCCGGAGCCTCACGCCGTGCGCGCCCGAGGCGCCGCGCCTGCACCCACACATAGCCGCAGGCCACGCAGGCGGCGGCAAGAGCTGCGCCCGTCAGGGTCCACAGCAGGGGCGACAATTCAAAACTGAAATACATTTTATACCAATTTTATCTCGTCCGGGCCTATCGTGATGAGGCGCGCTTTGTAGAGCGAGCCAAGGGCCTTCTTGAAATCCTTCTTGCTGCAGCTGAACAGTGCGCGTATCTCCTCCGGGTCCGACTTGTCGCCCAGCGCGAGGCGTCCGCCTGCGGCGCGCAGCGTCGTCATCACCGACTCGGCCAGGCCGCCCACACGTTCGCGCTCGCGTCCGCCGAGGCGCACGTCGATCTTTCCGTCCTGCCGCACGCGCACCACGTGGGCCGTCAGCGTCTCTCCCGCGTCGGGCGTGCGGAACGTCTCGTTGCGGTAGAGCATACCGGCGTGGGCGTTCTCCACGATGACGGTGTAGCCTATGGGCGTCTCGCCCGTGACGAGGCACTGCACTTCCTGCCCGGGGCGGTAGTCGGGCAGCACGTTGCCGAGAAAGCGCTCGGTCTTGGCGGAGGCCACTATGCGGCCGGAAGCGTCGTCGAGGTAGACGTACACAAGGTAGTCGCCGCCCTGGCGCATGCGCGATTTCTGCTCGGAGTAGGGCACGAGCAGGTCTTTGCCGGGCAGACCCCAGTCGAGCCACGCGCCTGTGGCGTTGACCTGGCTCACATGCAGGAACGCGAACTCGCCCACCTGCGCGTAGGGCACCTCGGTGGTGGCTATGGGCCGGTCCTCCGAGTCGCGGTAGACGAACGCGTCCACCTCGTCGCCTATGCGGCTGCCCTCCGGCACCGCCTTGGCCGGCAGCAGTATCTCCGTGCCGTCGCCGCAGTCCAGATATACGCCGAAGTCCACCTCGCGGGCTATCCGCAGCCTGTTGAATCGTCCTGTTTTCATATTATTGTTGTCCGGTAAGACGTTATAAGATACGATATATTAGATGTTACACACGGTTATCCGCCGGATTTAGGCGCGTAGCGCCGTATCCGCGGTAGGTTCAGTAAAGAGCATCAACCTGCCGAATGGCGGGTTGCACGACTCTTTATAGTCGGCAGCCGTAGGCGTGGTGCAACCCGCCATCCGGCGGGTTGATACGTTTGTGTCACTTCTACCGCGAGTATGTCGCTCCCTGCGGTCGCTCCTTAACTCACGGCTAACCACATTCAACCCGCGACGAGCGCGGGTTGCATTCATTTTATCGGATTGCAATGCGTTGCGATATATTTTGTATGGCCGGAGGCCATGGATATTGTTAGCCGCGGGCACTTGTGCCCGTGGTGAGGAGTAGACCCACGCATTCAGCCCCGGAGGTGGCTGAATTTCCTTCTCATGAATCTGAATCTTTGCAGTCATGACAGGGAGCCGGTGCAGCCACCTCCGGGGCTGAACCCGTAGGTGGTCCGTTACCCCGGGCGACAAGCGCCCGGGGTTAACAATATCCATGGCCTCCGGCCATATATACGTTATTTTACGGACAATTTTTCCGATGCTGTTTTTCATTATTTGTGCCGTGCGTCCCTACAATTTGCATGGTTCCCTTTTGCAATGCAAAGTTACTACAAAAAAATCATAAGCGGCAAAAGATGTGCATCTTTTGTCGCTTATGATTATGGGTGCGGAAGCGGGATTACTTCACGAGTATCTTCTCCACGTTGGTGCCCTGACGGCGTATCACCATCCGGCCGGCCTGCGGGTAGCTTACGCGTATGCCCTGGAGGTCGAAATATTCCACGGGAGCGTCGGCGCCGTCCACGGTCACGTCGTTGATGCCGGTGGGCACTTCAGGAGTAGCTGTCTTGCCGTTGAATTCCACTTCAATAGGGATATACGCTGGCTCAGCAGCCTCACGAGCAACTATTGACTGAGATGCATCCTGAACCCACTTTACGTGAATCTTAAAGTTTACATTACCCTCGATGTCGCTGGTGCCCTCAAGGTCAACTATGGCATGAATTCCTCCTTCTGCAAGGGAAAGATCATCCACATGTCCTATATAATCATATATCGGGTTACCGTTGTTATTATTATAAGTACGCGTCACATTTTCAACAAGGATGTCACCGATTGTACCTATACCGGGAAGAGTAAAGTCGGGGAGCAATACGTCGACAATTCGCTTTAAACCCTTCTTCGTCATCCATACACTGGCTTTAACAGGTTCTTCTATAAGAGAGGTATGCCCACTGCCGTCTACGTTCCATGTAAGCGTTGTTATATGGCCGGGATACTCAATGCCGGTGAACACACGCGGAGCCTTGAATTTGATAGTGTAGACATGTTCAGCTTCGCCGTCCACGTCGGTGGCGCCTTCGTTGGTGTTCTTTACAGTGATGGTAGCCGTGTTGTTTTCGGCATCAAGAGCGATGTCTACAGTAACAGCTGAGGATTCCCCCATAACCGTATAGCTGAAAGCATCAACATTCTTAGGCATATATACGCTCGCGCTGAGGTCATAGTCATATACTCCGTCTTCAAGCTGCACCTCGTTGCCGCTGACCGACAGAGTTTTCAGACGCGAATAGTCCGGAGCCTTGAATTTGATAGTGTAGACATGTTCAGCTTTGCCGTCCACGTCGGTGGCTCCCTCGTTGGTGTTCTTTACGGTGATGGTAGTCGTGTTGTTTTCGGCATCAAGAGCGACACTGACAGTCTTTGCAGGGGATTCTCCGAGCAACGTATAGCTGATTTCTTCTGCGCTCTTGGGCATGTAGACGCTGGCGCTGAGGTCGTAGTCATACTTATCCTTTTCAAGAGTGACTTCGGTACCGTTGACCGACAGAGTTTTCAGACGCGAATAGTACAGCAGCTTCACGTCGTCGACCGTCATGGTGTGGTCCTTGACGGGGGCCGAGTTGAAATAGTCGCCGGCGCTGAAGATTACGTTGAACTTTTCGGGAGTTTCGCTATTGACATAGTTGAGCTCCATTGTGAATTCGGTCCAGTTTACAGCTACAGCAGGTCGGACGGAATTGGAAGCGATGAGGGTACCTTTCTGAGTAACCTCTCCACCTTGGGCTGTGGTCATGTCAAGGATGTTGCGGTCGCGATCGAGCATCTCCGCAACGGTTTTAGGAGTGCCGCTTGCTATTTCGGCAGGTACGTTCTTCTGAATAAAAGTACCCTTCCAGGCGTAAGCCACGACCGTAGGTTTGTCGCCTGTGGCCTGATATTGGCAAGTGATGGCATCAGGGCTATATGCGAACTCAATGCCGCCGAAAGTCCCGCCGTCGGTGTTGGTGATCGTGAACATGCCCTTCGATGTCGACCATGCCGTTCCTAAAGTGAAATATCCGGGCACGGTCTTTTTTATATTGCCAAGACCTGTCTCTCCATTTGTGGCACAAGGGGCTGATGCGCTGTTATAACCTTCTACTTGCTTTACTGTTTCGAGTTTGCCAATACCGCCCATTCCGTATGTGTTTGATACGGACCATTCGGTTGGAGCAGTGCCAATCTCACCGGTTTTGCCTGTAGTGAACGGTTTGAAAGCGACCCAGGCGTCTTCGAAGCCGTTGTTTGGCAACTGCTGGGCCGAAAGCGGCGCGATGGCGGCGAGGGCCAGCATTGCTGTGATTAGTTTTTTCATTGTGTGAATGATTTGTTTATATATTTTTAGAATAGACTTTTTCGATTTCGCCTAATATCCAGCAAAATTACATATAATTTTTCAAACTTTGACTTAAAAAGTGAAAACATTAATTAAGTGTTATAGTAATGGAGTTAGTAATGGAGTTAGTACGGATGGCAAGAAACAGAATGACATAAGGTCATAAGAAACACAAGGATAAATAATTAAATAATAACTTGTGTCTCTTCTGACCTTATGTCATTCTGTATCTCGTTATGCGAAGTAACTATCAGTTGAGTGGTATAGAAAAGAGGGATAGAGTCAGCACGGAGTGTGAGAAACAGAGAGACATAAGGTCATGCGGAGAGCAGTGCGTCAGCGAGTCCTCGAAGAGGACGCGTCTGTGGTTAACCCCATGATAAGCAGCGCAATGCGCTGCGTTCATGGGGTGGGAGAGCCTACCAAACCGGCAAGCTCGGAGAGCTTGCGTCTATGGAATTTCACCTCAAACCGGTGCCATTATTCATCTGTTGTTTGTATCTTTGCAGAAAATGTCGCGCCATGAGTAACACCACGAACCTATTTCACATAGTATTCTGTACGCACAACCGGGCTAACACCATACCTCTTGCGCATCGGGATGAATTATTCCGCTATATATGGTCTCTCCTAAATAATAAGAGATGTCGACTCTTGCGGATAAACGGTATGCCAAACCATATACACATCTTTGTGGATATACATCCCACAGTTGCGCTGTCTCAGCTTGTGGCGGATATAAAACGGGAATCAAGCCGATGGATGAAAAGCTGCGGACTATACCCGAATTTTGACAAATGGGCAAAAGAATATTTCGCAACATCAAAATCCGTGGCAGACAAAATAACGGTTATCGAATATATAAAGAATCAGGAGAAGCATCATATGAGGGTGCCTTTCGAGGATGAGATTCGTGAGATGTTTGCTGAGAACAATTGGGAATGGAATGAGTTTGCCCTCGGCTGATTGTTCTCATAGACGCAAGCTCTCCGAGCTTGCCGGTTTGGAGGACTCTCGCACCCCATGAACGCAGCGCAAAGCGCAGCTTATCATGGGGTTAACCACAGATGCGTCCTCTTCGAGGACTTGCCGGTGGCCTCCCCTCCCCGCGTTCCTGCCTCCTCTGCCCCGCCGCGCTCCTGCCTCCTCTGCCCCGCCGCGCTCCTGCCTCCTACTCCTCACTCCTCACTTCTCACTCTTAACTGCGCGAAGCCGCTTCGCGCCTTTCACTTTTTCTTGCATAATTCACGAAAAATTCGTTACTTTGCACTCTGAATCGGCGGCACACGGGAGCAGCAGGCTCTGATGTGCACCTAATCCATTGAAAATAAAACACTAAACGCAATATGTACATAGCAATCATTGTTCTCACTGTAATCGTGTCGGTGCTTCTCATCGGCATCGTCCTCATCCAGAAATCCAAAGGCGGAGGCCTCTCGTCGCAGTTCGGCGGCGCAGGCAATGTAATGGGTGTGCGCCAGACCAACAGCTTCCTGGAGAAGACCACCTGGACCCTCGCAGGCCTCATCGTGGTGCTGTCGGTAGTATCGGCCTACACTATGCCTAAAGCCGGCCACGGAGTGGAAGTGCGCACGACTGCCCCCGCACCCGCCGCAACTCAGGTGCCCGCCGCCAACCAGTTTGACACGCAGGCTCCCGCAGCTCAGCCCGAGGCTGCTCCCGCACCCGCAGAGGCAAAATAATCAGCCCACGCTAACCAGGGCATGAAGCATAGAGGACATAAGGCCGGACTGTCCGGCTTTATGTCTTTTTGCGCATAAAACGACAAGGAACCATGAACCGTAAGGATCTCGAACTGATGGCCCCGGTGGGGAGCTACGAGTCGCTGCATGCGGCTATCGACGCCGGCGCCGACGCCGTCTACTTCGGCGTGGAGGGGCTGAACATGCGCGCGAAGTCGAGCGCCAACTTCACGCTCGACGATCTGCACCGCATAGCCGCCACCTGCAACGAAGCGGGCGTGAAGACGTATCTGACCGTCAACACCATAATCTACGACAACGAGCTGGCGACGTGCCGCGAGATATGCCGGGCGGCACGCCGCGCCGGCATATCGGCCGTGATAGCCTCGGACATCGCCGCCATCAGCATCGCCAGGCAGGAGGGAGTGGAGGTGCACATCTCCACGCAGTGCAACATCAGCAACATAGAGGCGGTGCGCTTCTACGCGCAGTGGGCCGACGTGATGGTGCTGGCGCGCGAGCTGAACATGGAGCAGGTGCGGGCCATCCACGATGCCATAGTGGCGGAGGACATACGCGGCCCGCACGGGGCGCTCGTAAGGCTGGAGATGTTCTGCCACGGCGCTCTGTGCATGGCCGTCAGCGGTAAGTGCTACCTGAGCCTGCACCAGATGAACAGCAGCGCCAACCGCGGCAGCTGCACGCAGATATGCCGCCGAGGCTACCGCGTCACCGACCTGGAGACGGGCGACGAGCTGGAGGTGGAGAACAAGTACATAATGTCGCCCAAGGACCTCTGCACCATCCACTTCCTGGACCGGATGACGGATGCGGGCGTGAGTGTGTTCAAAATCGAGGGCCGCGCCCGCGGCCCGGAGTACGTGCGGGAGGCCGTGCAGGCCTACTCGCAGGCTCTCACGGCCGTGTGCGAGGGTCCGGCGGCCTACACGGCGGAGCGCATCGACGCATGGCGCGAGCGCCTGCGCCGCATCTTCAACCGCGGATTCTGGGACGGCTACTACATGGGTCAGCGCCTGGGCGAATGGTCGTCGAAGTACGGTTCGTCGGCAACGCGGGTGAAGCGCTATGTTGCCAAGGGCGTGAAATGGTACTCGCGCCTGGGCGTGGGAGAGTTCCTGATGGAGGCCGGAGAGCTGCATGTGGGCGACGAGGTGGTTGTCACAGGCCCCACGACCGGAGCGCTGATATTCAAGGTCGAGGACATACGCGTCGACCTGAAGTCGGTGGAGAAGGCCGTGAAAGGCGATGCGTTCTCTATCCCCGTACCGGCCAAGATTCGTCCGGCCGACCGCCTATACCGCTGGGAAGAAACGGGTCTATGAATACTCTGCCCGAAGCATTCCTGAGAAGCCTGGAGGCCCTGGGTCCGGAAGCCGACGGCCTCGCCGACGCGCTGCGCGGAGAGCCTGAGGTGAGCGTACGCCTCAACCGGGCCAAGGGCGCCCGCGTCCCGGCGGGCGCCGAACGCGTGGCATGGTGCGCCGACGGCATGTATCTGCCCCGGCGCGAGGCCTTCACCTTCGACCCCGGGCTGCACCAGGGGCTGTACTACGTACAGGACGCCTCGTCGATGGCCGTGGTAGCCGTGGCCGCACAGCTTGCCGTGGAGGCGGGCGGGGAGCCGCTGCGGTGGCTCGACGCCTGCGCGGCACCCGGCGGCAAGACCACGGCCATAGCGTCGGCGCTCCCCGGCGACGCCGCCATAATAGCCAATGAGTACGACCCGAAACGGGCTGCCATACTGGCTGAAAACATAGCCAAGTGGGGCGACCTGCGCATAGCCTGCACGCGCGGCGACGCCGCGCGCTACGCCTCGATGCGGGGCGCCTTCGACGTGATAAGCGCCGACGTGCCCTGCTCCGGCGAGGGAATGATGCGCAAGGACGCCGAGGCGGCAGCGCAGTGGAGTCCGGCCTTAGTGGCCGACTGCGCCCGGCGGCAGTGGCGCCTCGTCGAGGCTCTGTGGCAGGCGCTGCGGCCGGGCGGCACGCTGATATACAGCACATGCACCTTCAACCGCACGGAGAACGAGGAGACGGTGGAGCGCCTTGCCCGCGAATTCGGCGCGCGTGGCGTGGAGGTGGCGGCGCTGGAGCGCCCGGAGATAGCGCACGGCATAGGCACGTCGCTGCCCTGCTATCGCTTTCTGCCGGGGCGTGTGCGCGGCGAGGGGCTGTTTCTCTGCGTGCTGCGCAAGCCCGGCGATGCGCCGGCAGCGCCTCTGCGGCAGGCGGGACGGATGCGTCCCGACGCGGCATCGGCCGAGGTGGCGAAGTGGCTGGAGGGCGACCTGCTGCTGCGTACGGGCCGCGACGGCAGCGTAAGCGCCACAGGCCGCACGCAGGCGGCTCTCGCGCCGGAGGCTGCGGGTACGGTAATGGCCGTGTGCAAGGGACGCGACATAATCCCCGCGCAGGGTCTGGCCTTGACAACATCGCTGCGCGGGGACGCTTTCCCGACGGCATCGGCGGACTATGGCACGTCGCTGGCCTATCTGCGCCGTGAGGCCGTGGCGATGCCGGAGGGTACGCCCCGCGGCTTCGTGCTGCTGCAATACGGCGGGAAGCCTCTCGGGTTCGTCAAAAATCTGGGAAACCGCGCCAACAATCTCTATCCGCAGGCATGGCGCATCATGAGCAGCCACACTCCGGAGGAGCCTCCGCGGACTCTCTTTTCTTCTACATTTAATAGGTAGGGGTTGCACCGCGTACCAAATATCTTATTTTGAACCGCATTGCACGAGCCGTGTGCCCCTAGAGGCAGGAGAAAACATTGGGTTCTGCAACACCCTCATATGAAAGCAAAATGAGGGTGTTGCAAAACCTCGAATTGTAGGGACATCCCTTTGGGATGTTGTATTGGTAATCAGTATATTACATCAACATGCCGAAGGCATGTCCCTACAATTTGGCGAGTTTTGCAACACCCTCCCGATTTGGTGGATAAGCCCGGTGTTGTGCCGGGACGGGAGTGTCAGCGTACGATTACTTTCTCGACCTTTGTGCCGGTGCGGCGCAGGCAGGGCATGCCGGACGTGGGCGCGGCGATGCGTACGCCCTGGAGGTTGAAGTACTCCACGGGCGCCTCGGGGTAGTCGGCGGCGATGTCGCCGATGCCTCCCGATGCGGGATGGTCGATGGTGACGCCGTCCACGATCATGGAGTTGCCGTGGCGTCCCTTGGTGCGCCAGTAGCGGAATGCGAGCTGCACGGTGCGGCCGCTGTAGGCGCTGAGGTCGACATCGAAGTTGCGGAGCATCAGTCCGGACTCGTTGTAGCACTGACGGTCGGAAATGCCGGCGGTGTAGGCGTTCTCGAAGTTCCAGATGCTGCTCCAGGTCTCGCCGCCGTCGGTGGTGAGCATCACGTGCATGTTGCAGATGATGTCGCGGCTGGAGTAGGTGTAGGTGCTGTAGCTGAACTTGTCGAAGTCGTATACCTCGGATGCATCGGCCTGGTGGATGAAGTGCAGTGTCTCCTGCGAGGCGAGCTTTATCGCGGGGGTGATGAGCCACTCGTCCTGATCGGCGTCGACAATGCCGTAGTCGCCGTCATAACCGAAATGGATAAAGGCCTCCATCAGTCCGTCGGTAGTCATGTCCTGATAGAAGTTGCTGCTCATGTAGACGAACCACGAGTTGTTGCAGTTGTGGCGCAGCTGCTCGGCGGTGGGGATGGCCTCGGGGGTGTTCTTTTCGGTCCAGCCCTCCGGAATCCAGTTGAGGCCGAGGGCCTCAGTGTAGTCTTCGAAGCCCTCGTAGAAGGTCTGAACGCGGGCCTCTTCGGCCGCGGCGCCGATGGTGGCCGCGGCCGCGAGTGTCAACAGTAACTTTCTCATACTTAGCGGATGAATATTTTTTCTACCTTGGCGCCGGTGCGGCGGATGCAGGGCACTCCGGGCTGCGGCTGAGCGATGCGTATGCCCTGGAGGTTGAAGTATTCGGCCTCGGCCTCTGTGGCCTCTGCCTCGATGTCGGCGATGCCGGCTGCACCGGGAAGCGCTATCACGGCTGTGCACTCGATGTCCGTCCAGTTGTAGCCGAAGTCGGTGTTGGCGTTGAAGCCGAATTCGGGGTGGGTGATGGTGATGATGCCGTCGGCCATCTTGTCGAGTCGCTGGGGAAGGTACTGCTTGAGATCGGTTACGCTCCAGTTTTCTACGGCGTTGAGGTAGCCGGTGAGGTTGCCGATGTAGTAATCCTTGGCAACGCCCTGAGCATAGCCGTTGAAGCCGCTGCGCTGGGGAGCGATGAGTACGGCGTCGGGGTCGGTGGCGTCGATGAGGATGAAGGTGTTGCCGTCCTTGGTGAAGTTATCCTTGAGCAGGGGGCAAGCTTCCACGGTGTAGGGGTTGATGAGGCGGTAGAGGCCGGGCTGGTCTTCCTTCTCCTGAATCTCGACGGGCCAGCTCATGTTGCTGTAGTTCTCGTTCCAGCCGGGGAGTATGAAGCCGTCGGTGAAGGTGGCGTTGCCGAGCGATACCCAGCCGCCGGGCGAGGGGGTCTGGGCGGGGAGAGTGAGGCTGCCGTCGTAGCCGCCCTGCCAGTTGTAGCCCTGCTGGCTTGTGGATGGTCCGCGACCGAAGCAGGGACGGTGGAAGGTGATGACTCCGTCCTTGAGGGTGGAGGCGTAACCGTAGGAGATGATGTCGGGAATGTCGTTACCCTCCATATAGTAATATGTGCCCTGGACGCTGATGTAGAATGGGTCGGTCATGTTGGAGGTGAGCTTGTCGCAGACGAAGCCGGAGTTCTGGGGCTCGACCTGAACGAAGTCGGGGTTGGTGGCGTCAATGATGATGTCGCAGGGCGTTGTGTTGGTGTTGCGGCTGAGGAATGGGAATGCCTCGGAAGTGTAGGGGCTCACCATCTTGTAGATGCCGGGCGTAGCGGTGCTTTCCATCACCTCGACCTCAAAGGCGTAGGGGGTGGGGTCGGTATAGTCGGCGGGAGCGTTGATGCCTGGTGTGACCCATCCGTCGACGAACGTGCCCTTGCCGAGCGAACGCCATTCGCTGTCCTCGCTCTTGGCGGGCAGGGTGAGGCTGCCGTCGTAGCCTCCTTGCCAAAGGTAGCCCTGCTGGCTTGTGGATGGTCCGCGACCGAAGCAGGGACGGTGGAAGGTGATGACTCCGTCCTTGAGGGTGGAGGCGTAACCGTAGGAGATGATGTCGGGAATGTCGTTGCCCTCCATATAGTAATATGTGCCCTGGACGCTGATGTAGAAGGGGTCGGTCATGTTGGGGGTGAGCTTGTCGCAGACGAATCCGGAGTTCTGGGGCTCGACCTGAACGAAGTCGGGATTGGTGGCGTCGATGATGATGTCGCAGGGCGTTGTGTTGGTGTTGCGGCTGAGGAAGGGGAAGGCCTCGGAAGTGTAGGGGCTCACCATCTTGTAGATGCCCGGTGTAGTGGTGCTTTCCATCACCTCGACCTCAAAGGCGTAGGGGGTGGGGTCGGTATAGTCGGCGGGAGCGTTGATGCCGGGTGTGACCCATCCGTCAACGAACGTGCCCTTGCCGAGCGAACGCCATTCGCTGTCGTCGGCTGCGCGGTGCATTTCGCGCACAGGGGCAGCCTGGGCCGAAATGGCACTCAAAAGCGCGGCTGCACTTGCAATTGTCAAGTAGATTTGCTTCATGGATAAAAATATGTGATGATATGTTTTAATCGCAAAGTTATAATAAGCAAACATTAGCTTGCTTGATATAAGTCAAAAATTATTGAAAAAACGGCATGAAAGTCGACAAAAATACGTAAATTTGATGGCTGAACTTATGAATAGTATGACACTGGGCGAAATATTACGCAGCAACTATGCCGGGGTGGGTGACGAAAGCATCGCTCTGCTGCAGGAGTGCGCGCGTCTGCGCCGGGTGAAACGGCGGGAGTATATCGTGCGTCAGGACGTGCGTGCCGACAGCATATACTTTATCAGCGAGGGTCTTTTCCGGGGTATGCGTGTGATAGACGGCGTGGAGGATACGTTGTTTTTCGGCATGGCCGGCGACCCGTTCACGTCGGCCCACTCGCTTGCGCACGGCGAGGCGGCGCAGATTTCGATGCAGGCCATAGTGGACTCGCAGGTGTATGAGGTGCCGTTCGACGACTTCCGGCGTCTGCTGGCCGAGCGCCGCGACCTGATGGCCTGGTGGAGCGCCGTGCTTCTGGAGCAGGTGTACGCGCTGGAACGGCGCTATGTGGCTATCGGTACGAGCAATGCCGAGCAGCGCTACGAGACGTTCCTGCGGATAAGGTCGGAGATCATACGCCACATCCCGCTGAAATATATAGCCCAGTACCTGAACGTCACTCCCGAGACCCTGTCGCGCATACGGCGGCGGATAGTGCGCCGCACTGGGCGGTGAAATGGATTGTAGTTGAATATGCCATTCAGATATTACTCTCCGGGAGCTACTATTTTCGCACTTGTCGTGGTGGGTGTGTTGAGCCTTTTATCCGGGTCTAAAAAGCGTCACAGAGAACAGCCGACGAGACCAGAACCCACCCCGGAAGAGGATGCAAATATGGTGGCTATGCGCAAGGTCGTGGCGGAGCATGAGGACTGCACCGCGGAGGTGATTAAAATCAATGTTTTTGGTCGTAGGCGGGTTAGAACATTCAGAATTCTTTCTCCCGGACATAAAGTGGAGCTTAGAATGAAGAAGGGTGATATAAAGGTGTTTGCTTACGGTGAGTATGTTGCTGACCTGATTCCTTCTCCGGATTCCAACTTGCCGCGACTATTAGAGGGGCAGATTCCCTTTGAGGCTTATCTTGGAGGCAGGGATATGTGCTTTATGTATAATGAAGAATATGACTCCTGCTCAATTATCATGTTCTATAAGCTTGACGGAGTGTCACCGACCAAGGTGAATCTGTATTGAGGGAGTTGATAGTTTATGTATAGGTAAGAGGGGGCGACCAGTGGGCGGCCTGGAAATTTTCGTGGGCTGTCCCGATTTTGTCCCGGTGGATAAGGGAAGCGGGCCGCAAGTCATTGACTTGCAGCCCGCTGCTTTTGAATTGTCGGGGTGACTAGACTCGAACTAGCGACCTCACGCCCCCCAGACGCGTACTCTAACCAACTGAGCTACACCCCGTGTTTCTCAAAAGCGATGCAAAGTTAGGAAGTTTTTTTGAATGCACCAAATTTTTTGAAAGGAAATTTTGCAAAAAATGCGTTAGTGCCGGAGATATACATAATTATATACGCGCGCGTGAGAAAACAGGTGTAAAATTTGGCGGGTAGGCGGTTTTTTTGTAATTTTGTATGAAATTTCGGATATAAAACAGACAATCACATATAGCAAATATGGCTGAAGAAAAAGAAGAATATAGCGCCAGTAATATTCAGGTGCTCGAGGGCCTGGAAGCTGTGCGCAAGCGTCCTGCCATGTATATCGGCGACATTTCGGCCAAGGGTCTGCACCACCTGGTGTATGAGGTGGTGGACAACTCCATAGACGAGGCCCTGGCCGGTTTTGCCGACAAGATAGACGTCACGATAAACGCCGACAACTCCATAACGGTCGTGGACAACGGTCGCGGTATCCCCGTAGATATGCATGAGAAGGAGCACAAGAGCGCTCTGGAGGTGGTTCTGACAGTGCTTCACGCCGGCGGTAAGTTCGACAAGGGTTCCTACAAGGTGTCGGGCGGTCTGCACGGCGTGGGCGTGAGCTGCGTGAACGCGCTGTCGACCTATCTGCGCGCCGAGGTTCACCGCAACGGCAAGGCTTACGTGCAGGAATACTGCTGTGGCAAGCCTACGACGGAGCTTATGGTGACCGGTGAAAGCGACCACACGGGCACCTGCATCACCTTCAAGCCCGATGCGTCGATATTCACCGTGACGGAGTACGACTACGACACGTTGGCAAAGCGCCTGCGCGACCTTGCGTTCCTGAACGCAGGCATAACGCTGACGCTTACCGATATGCGCACGATTGACGAGGACGGCAATCCGCGCCATGAGAGCTTTCACAGCGATACGGGCCTGAACGAGTTCGTGCAGTACATCGACTCGAACAAGGAGCCGCTGATCAACGATGTCATCCATCTGAGCTGCGAGCGTCAGGGCATCCCCGTGGAGGTTGCCATGACCTACAATACCACTTTCAACGAGAATGTCTACTCTTACGTCAACAATATCAACACCATCGAGGGAGGCACTCACCTCGCCGGCTTCCGGCGCGGCCTCACCTCGACGCTGAAGAAATACGCCGAGGACAACAATCTGCTGAAGAACGCGAAGGTGGAGATAGCCGGCGATGACTTCCGCGAGGGACTTACGGCAGTGGTTTCCGTCAAGGTGATGGAACCGCAGTTTGAGGGACAGACCAAGACCAAGCTGGGCAACAGCGAGGTGGCAGGCGCCGTGTCGGCAGCCGTGAGCGACGCTCTCGGCGTATACCTCGAGGAGCATCCCCGCGAGGCCAAGACCATCGTGGAGAAGGTGATACTTGCCGCCCAGGCACGCCATGCCGCCATCAACGCCCGCAAGAACGTGCTGCGCAAGTCGCCCCTCAGCGGCGGCGGCCTGCCCGGCAAGCTGGCCGACTGCAGCAGCCGTACGGCCGAGGACTGCGAGCTGTTCCTCGTCGAGGGTGACTCGGCAGGCGGCACGGCCAAGCAGGGCCGCGACCGTTCGTTCCAGGCCATCCTGCCGCTTCGAGGCAAAATCCTGAACGTGGAGAAGGCGATGGAGCACCGCATCTTCGACAACGAGGAAATCACCAATCTGTTCCGCGCGCTGCGTGTCACCATAGGCACAGAGGACGACCCCAAGGAGGCCAACCTCTCCAAGCTGGCCTACCACAAGATCATAATCATGACCGATGCCGATGTGGACGGCGCCCACATAGCCACGCTGCTGATGACGTTCTTCTTCCGCCGCATGCGCCCCGTCATAGAGCAGGGTTATCTCTATCTCGCCACTCCCCCGCTGTACAAGTGCAAGCGCGGCAAGGTGGAGGAATACTGCTGGACCGACCAGCAGGTGCAGCAGTTCATCATGCGCAACGGCGACCGCACTACGGTGCAGCGCTACAAAGGTCTCGGCGAGATGAGCGCCCAGGAACTGCGCGACACCACGATGAGTCCCGAGCACCGCATGCTCAAGCAGGTCAACATCAAGGACGCCGCCGAAGCCGACCGCATATTCTCGATGCTCATGGGCGAGGACGTGGGTCCGCGCCGCGACTTCATCGAGAGCAACGCCAACTACGCCAATATCGACGCATAACCATCATCAGCAGAGGCGCAGCTCCCGGTCAGGGGCTGCGCTTCCGCTAACCGGCGAACGTATGGAGGAGCTTATGTGTTATAGTTTCAGATAAATTATTTACGAATGAAACGTTCAACGAAAAAAAATAAGGAGAGCAATCTTCGTCAGCTCATAGACAACTATGTGGCTACGGCGTCGGCCGCTACTTTCAACTACAAGCAGGTGTCGGCCGCAATCGACGCCCGCACGCCCGCGCAGCAGCGCGACACAGCCCTGTATCTGGCCGAACTGGCCTTTGACGGCGTTCTGCTTGAGGTATCGCCCGGCCGCTACAAACCCGTGCAGCGCACGGTGGTGGCAACGGGTACGTTCGTGCGTAGGTCCAACGGCAAGAACAGCGTCATCACCGACGAGGACGAAGAGCCCATCTTCATTGCCGAGCGCAACTCCATGCATGCGCTCAACGGCGACCGCGTGAGCGTCACCGTCGCAGCCCGTGTGCGCGGCCGCGAGCCGGAGGCACGCGTGGTAGAGATCATGGAGCGCAAGCCGCAGACGTTCATCGGCACGCTGCGGGTGGACAAGCGCAATTCCATACTCGTCACCGACTCCAAATTCCTGGCGACCGACATACTCATTCCGCGCGCAAAACTGCGCGGAGGCAAGAACGGCGAGAAGGCCGTGGTACGCATTACCGACTGGCCCGAGGATTCGCAGATACCCTTCGGCGAGGTTATCGACGTGCTGGGCGCCGCCGGCGACAACGACACGGAAATCAATGCCATCATGGCCGAGTTCGGTCTGCCTTACCACTATCCCGAGGCCGTGGAGAAGGCCGCCGACAAGATAGATGCGGGAATCACCGAAGAGGAGGTGGCCCGACGCGAGGACATGCGCGGCGTCACCACCTTCACCATCGACCCGCGCGACGCCAAGGACTTCGACGACGCCCTGAGCATCCGTCGTCTGCCGAACGGCAATCTGGAGGTGGGCGTACACATAGCCGATGTGACTCATTACGTCACGCCCGACACCATCATCGACCGCGAGGCCCGCGAGCGCGCCACGAGCGTGTATCTCGTGGATCGTGTAGTGCCGATGCTTCCCGAGCATCTGTGCAACGGCATCTGCTCGCTGCGTCCCGATGAGGACAAGCTGGCTTTCTCGGTGATCTTCGAGATGGACGACCAGGCCCGCGTGCTGTCGTCGCGCATAGCGCGCACCGTCATACGCAGCGACCGCCGCTTCGCCTACGAGGAGGCACAGGAGGTGATAGAGACAGGCCGCGGCGACTATGCCAAGGAGATTCTCAAGCTCGACGAGCTGGCGAAGATTCTGCGCAAGGAACGCTATGCCAACGGCTCGGTGGAGTTCGACCGCGTGGAGGTGCGTTTTGAAATCGACGAGAAAGGCCACCCCGTGCGCGCCTACTTCAAGGAATCGAAGGACGCCAACAAGCTCATAGAGGAGTTCATGCTGCTTGCCAACAAGACCGTCGCCACCGTCATAGGGCGTTCCGACGGCCGTCGCAAGGCCAAGGCGTTCGTCTACCGCGTCCACGACAATCCCGATCCCGACCGTCTGGCCGATTTCGCCAAGCTGGCACGCAACTTCGGCTACAAGGTCAAGAGCGAAGGCTCGGCCGGAGAGATAAACAAGAGCATCAACCGCATGCTTGCCGACGTCAAGGGCAAAGGCGAGGAGAACTTCCTCAGCACCCTGGCGATACGCTCCATGGCAAAGGCGATATACACGACCGTCAACATAGGCCACTACGGCCTCGGCTTCGACTATTACACCCACTTCACGTCGCCCATACGCCGCTATCCCGACATGATGGTGCACCGTCTGCTGGCGCGCTATCTCGACGGCGGCCGCAGCGTCAACGTGCAGAAACTCGAGGAGGAGTGCAAGCATTCGTCCGATATGGAGCAGCTTGCCGCCAACGCCGAGCGCGCGTCCATCAAGTACAAGCAGGTGGAGTTCATGCAGGACCACCTCGGAGAGTGCTACGCGGGCGTAATCTCCGGCGTCACCGAGTGGGGCCTGTACGTAGAGCTGGACGACAACAAGTGCGAGGGACTCGTGCCCGTGCGCGACCTTGCAGATGACTTCTACGACTTCGACGAGAAGAACTACAGCCTTGTTGGACGCCGCAACGGCACACGCTACCGCCTCGGCGATCCGATACGCGTAAAGGTGGCCCGCTGCGACCTCCAGCGCAAGCAGCTCGACTTCGCCGTAGTGGACGAGAACGACCGCTTGCTCTGCGAGACGACGCGCCGCCGCGGCGGAGAAGCCAAGGAGCATAAGCCCGCGGGCAAGAGTTCACGAACCGTTAAGAAGCAGCGCGGCGGGCGCCGTAAGTGATGGCAGAGTGTTATACCGTCGAGATCGAGGGACTGATGCTCCGGGCGCGTCATGGCGTGGCCGATGTGGAACGCGTCGCCGGCAATGATTTCCGCCTCGACATCAGCCTCCGCTACGACGCGTTGGAGGCCATGCGGACGGACTCGGTGGACAGCGCGCTGAACTATGCCCGCGTCATAGAGATAGCCCGCGAGGTGATGGATACGCCGTCGCGCCTGCTGGAGCATGCCGTATCGCGCCTACGCTACGCCCTGTGCAGCGAGATGCCGGCCATTACCGCCGGACGCATACGCCTCGCCAAGCTGTGCCCTCCCGTGAGCGCACAGCTTGACGCCTGTGCCTTCGTCCTCGAGTGGGGCGAATGAGCAGGCGGCGTATTCTGTAATAATTGTGTGGGGATAGCCTGCCGATGAGCTGGTCGGCGCGTGTTTATCAGGCGCAGAGGCAGGACTTTTGTGATTCGGAGGGGATTCGAACCCCTGACCGTCTGCTTAGAAGGCAGATGCTCTATCCAGCTGAGCTACCGAACCTTTTCGCGTTTGCTTGTGCAAAGTTAGGCTTTTTTCGTGATTTATGCAACGGTGGGCTGAACTTTTGGCACGATATTTGAGTTGTTACCATAAACCACGTAATCAATATTCAAGAGATATGAACGATTTTAACGAGATTATCAACAGCGAGAAGCCCACTTTGGTCGACTTCTTCGCCACCTGGTGCGGTCCCTGCCGCATGCAGGGCCCCATCCTGGAGCAAGTTAAGAAAAACGTCGGCGAAGATGCCAACGTGATAAAGGTCGACATAGACCAGAACCGTGATGCCGCCATGCGCTATCGCGTTCAGTCGGTGCCTACGCTCATTGTCTTTGTCAAGGGCGAGGCCGTGTGGCGCGGAGTGGGCGTGCATCAGGCCGACCAGCTTGAAGCCAAGCTGCGCGAGCACATGGCGCAGTAGCCGGTGCGCTATATCTTACCGTGGTCGTGGAATGACCAGTAGCCGCCCGGGGCCACAATGATGTGGTCGTTGAGGCGGATGTCAAGCAGGGCGAGGCCGTCGCGTATCTTTTGCGTGAGGGCTTCGTCCTGTCGGCTTGGCAGGAGGTTGCCGGAGGGATGGTTGTGGAACGCTATCACGGAGCTGGCCAGCTCCTCCACGGCGGCCTTGGCGAGCAGGCGCACGTCGACGAGGGTGCCAGCCACGCCCCCCTGACCTATGCGCCGGACGGATATGATTCGTCCGGCCTGGTTGAGAAACATTGCAAGAAATTCCTCGTGGTCGAGGGCCACGAGGCGGTGAGCTACATGGCGGTAGGCCGATTCGGAGGACGTTATGGGCTCGTCGGCGGTGGTGAGGGCGTCGGCCACGGTGCGTTCGCCCAGTTTGAGCGCAGCCAGCAGTGTAAGGGCCTTGGCAGTGCCTATGCCCTTGTAGCGCTTGCAGATGTCCTTGACGCTCAGCCGCATCAGGCGCGACATGTGGCCCTGATGGTCGTTGAGAATCTCCTGCGACAGCTGCACGACGCTCTTGCCGCGCAAGCCGGTGGCGAAAATCAGAGCCATGAGTTCGGCGTCGCTGAGGGAGTCGAGGCCCAGCCGCATGGCTTTCTCTCGCGGACGCAGGTCTGGCTCGAGGTCGCGGATGAGTGTGCCGGGTGTGTTGTCGTCGTTCATGTCATTTACCTTTGCGCAGGCGTATCTCCTCCTCCACGTCGCGGCCGCGGCCGAGCAGAATCTTGAGTGTGAACGCCTTGATGAATCCCAGTCCGTAGCCCCATAGCTGGATGAAGCTCGCGGGCACGGCTTTCAGCGCCACGGCGAGGCTGCGGCTCTGCACAAGCGCCGCAACGAAGATTGCCACTACCCATATGCCCAGCGGCAGCAGCCACCAGGGCGAGCAGAAGATGCCGAGAAGCAGGAGCGCCAGGCATCCCAGCACGAACAGGGCGGGCAGGGTGTGTACGGCCTTGAGAGAGCCGGGGTAGAGCAGGTGCAGCGTGATGCGGCTCATGCCGAAGACGTAGACCTGGCGGAAGAATTTGCGCAGGTTGCCGCGGCGTTTGTGCCACACCGGCACCTGACGCAGCAGCGTGATGCGGAATCCGGCGCGGCGTATGCGCGTGCTCATGTCGATGTCCTCGGAGAACATCTCGCGGAAGCCTCCAACGCGCTCCCACACGCGGCGCGAGAAGCCCATGTTGAATGTACGTGGCACGAATTTCTCCATCTGTACCTTGCCGCCGCGTATGCCGCCGGTGGTGAGGAACGAGGTCATGGCGAAATTGATGGCTTTCTGCGTGGTGGAGAATGACTTGTGGGCCGCGTCGGGGCCTCCGAAGCAGTCGATGGTGCTGTCATCGGCGAGGGCTTTCTCCAGGGTCTCGAAATAGGTGGGCGGGATGACGCAGTCGCTGTCGAAGAACACGAAGTAGTCGCCCGTGGCGCGCTCCATGCTGTGGTTGCGGGCGATGGAGCGTCCTTCGTTTTCCTTGACGAAGTATTTCACGTCGAGGCCGGCAGAACGGGCTGCCTCGACCTGCGGCAGACACGGCACGGTGGAGCCGTCCTCGGTTATCACTACCTCGAAGTTGCGTACTGTCTGTTTGCCGAGGCTGTCGAGCAGGTCGGCCACCTCGTCGGGTCGGTTGTAGACAGGTATTATTATTGAGAAGAGCATTTTCTTTGGAGTTAGGAGTTGGAAGTTAGGAGTTAGGAGTTCTCTCGGCGCCTAAGCCCGCGCCTCCCTCTTGCCTATAAACTATAAACTATCAACTAATAATCAGCTCATGCGCGAACGGTAGTCGTCGTAGGTGAAGCGGCGGAGCATTTCTATCGTGCCGTCGCTGTGCTGCAGGGCTATGTCGGGATGCTGTATGCCGTTGAACATCGTGGTTTTTACCGTGGTGTAGTGGTTCATGTCCTCAAGTGTGAGGCGGTCGCCGGGCTTCAGCGGACGGGGGAAGGTCCAGGTGCCCATGAAGTCGCCGGAGAGGCAGGAGTTGCCTCCGAGTCGGTATTCCGGCAGCCCGTCAGCCGGGTCTACGGCCTCCGTGATGGCCGGCTTATAGGGCATTTCGAGGGTGTCGGGCATGTGGCAGGCGAAGGAGGCGTCGATGATGGCAGTGCGTATGCCGTCGTTCTCCACGATGTCTACTACGGAGGTGAGCAGGTCGCCGGTGCGCCAGGTGAATGCGCTGCCGGGTTCGAGAATGACCTCTACGCCGGGATGGCGCTCGCGGAAAGCGAGAAGCAGGCTCACGAGCGCGTCGCGGTCGTAGCCTTCGCGCGTCATGAGGTGGCCGCCGCCCATGTTGACCCAGTGCAGGCGGTCGATGTGCTGTCCGAACTGGCTCTCGAAGGCTTCCAGCACGCGGCGCAGGTCGTCGGCCGAGCCTTCGCACAGGGCATGGAAGTGCAGTCCCTCGATGCCTTCGGGCAGGCCGTCGGCGAGAGCTTCGGCGTGCTCGCCGAAGCGTGAGCCGGGCAGGGCGGGGTTGTAGATGTCGGTCTCCACTACGGAGCAGCGCGGATTGACGCGCAGGCCCGGCGACACGCGCAGGTCGGCGCCGTGCGTCGCGTTCCATTCGGCGAGCTGCGGGGCGAAGCGCTCCCACTGGGCCAGCGAGTTGAACGTGATGTGGCTGCTGCCGGCCAGGAACTCGCCGATGGTGTCCGGCGTGTAGGCCGGGGTGTAGGAGTGGACTCTGTCGCAAAGGAATTCGCGGCCGAGGCGCATCTCGTTCAGCGAACTGGCCGTGCAGACTACGCCGTACTCGCGGAATATGCCGAAAGTGCGCCACAGGGCATTGGCCTTGAACGCCATGATGATTTTGACTCCGGCGCGTCGGCTCACGTCGGCTATGATGTCGAGGTTGCGCCGCAGCGCGTCTTCTCTTACGAGGTATACGGGGGTGGCTATCATGACAGTATCTTGAACTTGGCGAATTTGAGCAGAAGTACGCGCGGCTCCACCTGGTCGAACTGCACGCGTATGCGGTGGTCGAGGGCGGCGGTGTCGATTTCCAGTACAGTGCCGCGGCCGAAGCGCTGGTGCTCGATGACGGTGCCGGGACTTACTTCGGACGACGAATGGAGCGAGTAGCCGTCGGTGCTTGCGGATGCCGTTGCGGGAGCCGGGGCGGGGGCAGACACGGGCTGCGGCGGCGCGGAAATGGTGCGGCGGGGAGCCGGAGCAGGGCTGTGGAAGCTGCTGCGAAACGAGTCGGCGCTGCGCTGCGGCCCGGCGATGGTAGCGCCGGACACCATCTGGAGATAGCGCGGGTCGATGTCGCGCAGGAAGCGCGAGGGGCGCCCTATCTTGGTCTGGCCGTTGATGAAGCGCGATGCGGCGTAGCTTATCATGCAGAAACGCTTTGCGCGTGTGATGGCCACGTACATGAGGCGGCGTTCCTCCTCGATGCCACTGAGCGAGTCGAAGCTCATGTGCGACGGCAGCAGCTCCTCCTCGGCGCCGACGATGAATACGTTGCCGAATTCCAGACCCTTGGCCGCGTGTATGGTCATGAGCGTGACGCGCTCCGATGCACCGTCGTCGGGGTCTTTGCCGTCCTGGTCGGTGGCGAGAGATACTTCCGTGAGGAACGACGCCATGTCGGCGGCCGCGGCGTCGTCGCCGCTTTCCTCGCGCTTGTCGGCTACGAACTGGCGCACGCCGTTGAGCAGCTCCTGAAGGTTCTCTATCTGCGATATGCTCTCCGGCGTCTTGTCGTGGACGAGATTGGCTATCAGCCCGGTGGCGGCGAGGATGTATTCGGCGAGCTCGTCGGCGGCCATGCCGTCGGCGGCCTTAGTCGAGAAGTCGAGTATGAGGTTGTGGAATCCCTCGAGCTTGGCGCGGGTGCCGCGGTTGACGTCGAGGGAATGGCTGTCCGGAGCGTCGAGCACCTGCCACATGCTGCATGCGTCGCGCATGGCTGCGGCGGTGAGCTTCTTGACGGTAGTGTCGCCGATGCCGCGGGCGGGAGTATTGATGACGCGCCGCAGGGCTTCGTCGTCGTCGGGGTTGACGCTGAGGCGCAGGTAGGCCACGGCGTCCTTGATTTCCTTGCGCTGGTAGAACGCGAGGCCGCCGTAGATGCGGTAGGGTATGTTGCGCTTGCGCAGTGCTTCCTCCAGCACGCGGCTCTGCGCGTTGGTGCGGTATAGCACGGCGAATTCCTCGTAGCTGTCGCCGGTGTTCATGCGCAGCTGGCTCAGGCGGTTGGCGACAAGGAATCCTTCCTCATAGTCGCTGTAGGCGCGTACCACCTCCACGCGGTCGCCAGTGGAGCCCGTGGTGAATACCTCCTTCGGTATGCCCTCGGTATTCTTGGCTATGAGCGTGTTGGCGGCGCCGAGAATGTTGCCGGTGGAACGGTAGTTCTGTTCGAGCTTGAATACCTCAAGCTCGGGATATGCGTTGCGCAGGTTGAGGATGTTGCGTATGTTGGCGCCGCGGAAGCTGTAGATGCTCTGTGAGTCGTCGCCGACGACGCAGAGGCGCTTGGTACCTGCCGCGAGCTGCGATACTATCAGGTGCTGCGCGAAGTTGGTGTCCTGGTACTCGTCCACGAGTACGTAGCTGAAGAACTCCTGGTAGTGGCGCAGTATGTCGGGATTATCGCGCAGCAGCACGTTGGTGTAGTAGAGCAGGTCGTCGAAGTCCATGGCGTCGGCGGCGTGGCACCGGTCGCGGTAGGAACGGTAGATTTCGGCCGTGCGCGGACGGCGTGCGCGGCGGTCAGCCTCCATGAGCTCTCGGTCGGCGGCGTATGCGTCCGGCGAGATGAGCGCGTTTTTGGCAGTGGAGATGTCGGCGGCGACTGTGGCGGGTTTGTAGATTTTCTCGTCGAGGTCCATGGCGCGGACGATGCTTTTGACGAGAGCGCGGGAGTCGGCGGTGTCGTAGATGGTGTAGCTGCTTTTGTAGCCGAGGCGGTCGGCGTGGCGGCGGAGTATGCGCGCGAAGATGCTGTGGAAGGTACCCATCCAGAGCTGCGAGGCCACCTGCTCGCCTGCGAGGGCGCCGATGCGCTCGCGCATCTCGCGTGCGGCCTTGTTGGTGAATGTGAGCGCCATGATGCGCCACGGCTCAATGTCTTGTGCCAGCAGATGGGCTATCTTGCAGGTGATGACGCGTGTCTTGCCCGAGCCGGCGCCGGCAATCACCAGCTCCGGACCGTCGGTGTAGAGCACGGCACGGCGCTGCGCTTCGTTGAGGCTTTCGAGATATTTCTCAGTCATTTACCAGAAGCGCTTGTTTTCGGGAGAATATTCAAATCCGGCGGCGGCCAGCCTGGCGGTGAGCTCGTCACGGCTGATGCCGAGCGCGAGGCACATGTCGTCGAGCGAGTCGAAGTCGTCGCGCAGCCTTGTGTTGACATAGCTGAGCAGCATGGCCGGATCCTGTGGCAGTTCGTTCATATCGGTAGGGGTGATTTGTCTGCAAAATTACGAAAAAATGCTTAACTTTGCATCAAAACCCATAAATATGAATACCGGAGAAATTTCTGAAGAAATAGAACGGCGCATAGCGTCGGTCGATATGCCCTCGCGGCCTGCGGGTCTGTACGAGCCGGTGCGCTACGCGCTGGCCTGCGGCGGCAAGCGGCTGCGCCCGTTGCTGTGTGTGCAGAGCTGTGTGGCCTGCGGCGGCAGTGCCGACGACGCCATGAATGCGGCGCTGGCGCTGGAGATGTTCCATAACTTTACGCTTGTACACGACGACATCATGGACCACAGCGATGTGCGCCGCGGGCGTCCCAGCGTGGCCGCGCGTTTCGGCGAGAATCAGGCAATACTCAGCGGTGACGCCATGCTTACTCTCGCAGGGCGTCTCGTCACACGCGTTCCACGTGGTGTGGCTGCCCACGTGGTGGACGAGTTCAACGAGATGGCTCTGCGCGTCTACGAGGGCCAGCAGCTCGATACCGAGTTCGAGAGCCGCAAGGATGTCACCATCGACGAGTATTTCGAGATGATAAGCCTCAAGACCGGCGCGCTGCTGGCTTCGGCATGCCGTATCGGCGCCATCATCGGCGGCGCTGACGATGCTACCGTGGACGCTCTCGGCGACTATGGCATGGAGCTGGGCCTCGCTTTCCAGCTGCGCGATGACTGGCTCGACACGTTCGGCGATGCCGCCACGTTCGGCAAGCCTATCGGCGGAGATATTATCAATGAGAAGGAGACCTGGATGCTGATAACAGCTCGCCGCGACAGCCATGGCGCTCTCGATGCCATTCTCGACGAGGATCTGGAGAACGACGAGAAGATACGTCAGGTGACTCGTCTGTACGAGCGTCTGCGTGTGGGCGAGCGCTGCGACGAGGCTGCTGCCGCGCATCATGCGCTTGCTCTCGAGGCGCTGAGCCGTGCCCGACTGGCACACCCGTCCATGCGTGAGTTCTTTGTCGGAACCGTCGACCGCATGGCCGCCCGCAAAATCTGAACTGATGCGTATTTTCGATACTCATACCCACCTCTACGAGTCCGATTTCGATGAGGACGGAGGCGGAGAGGCTGCTGTACGTCGCGCGCTTGACGCGGACGTCGCCGCCATGCTCATGCCCAATGTCGACCTTGCCTCCGTGGCGCCGCTGCGGCGGCTTCAGGATGCTTTCCCGGGACACGTGTTCGCCGCCATGGGGCTGCATCCCACCGAGGTGGGCGATTCGTGGCGCGACGACGTGGCCGCGGTTTTGGCCGAACTACGGCCGGACGATGTGGCCGTGGGAGAGGTCGGTGTCGATCTCTACTGGGACAAGTCGCGCCGCGAGCAGCAGATGCAGGCTCTTGAGATGCAGGCACGCCACGCCCTTGCCGCCGACCTGCCGCTGGTGATTCACTGCCGCGAGGCTTTGGCCGAGACGTTGGAGGTGCTTGAGGGCGTGCGCGGAGTGCGTGGTGTGATGCACAGCTTCGGAGGGACGCATGCCGATGTCGATGAAGTGCGCCGCCGGCTTGGCGACGACTGGTACTTCGGCATCAACGGCATCGTCACGTTCAAGAACAGCCATGTCGGGCAGTCGCTACCGGCCATCACGATTGACCGGTTGCTGCTGGAGACCGATTCGCCGTACCTGGCGCCGGTGCCGCATCGCGGCAAGCGAAACGAGAGTGCTTTCATTGTCGATACAGCGGCTTGTGTCGCCCGTTTCCTGAATCTCGACACGGATGTCGTCGCAGAAAAAACATTCCTCAATTCGTTGAAGTTTTTGAGAATAAATGACGAATTTAACAAATTTTAACGGGGGGGGGTAGAAATCATTTTCATAATTCGTAATTTTGCAACGATCTATTCCGGCGGCCAAATGTCGCATATAAAAAACATAATTCAGACGCGCAACACTCTATCCGGACCTTGCCCGTCGCACTCCCGTCCCCGGCTTCGGCTCCGAGACGGGAGTGTTGCTGAACGAACAATCTCATGACTGCCATCGTTGTAAGTAAAACAGACAACGATGTCATATACCAAATGTTTCGCTATTATTCTCTGCGCCATCGCGGTATTTCCATGCGCGCATGCCCAGAGCAGTGTCGACCGCCAGCGCCACGCTGCGGCGACCGATGTGCAGGTGTTCGAGTTCGGCGGCTCACGCTATAGCCGCGAGCAGGCCGACAGCATAAACCGTATGCTGTCGGAGTATTATTACGATCAGTTCCGCAGCCATCAGGACCCGGAGGCGCCTTATTTTCAGTTCCTGAGCCGCGACGGCGCCCTGTCGATGGGCGTCGGCGGAATGGTAAGGCTGCGGGGATGGTACGATTTCGGCAATGTGGTGCGCAATGATGCGTTCGTGCCTTATCTCATTCCCATGACCAAACCGCGGCCTGACAGCCATAGACTCGGCACAAGTGCCTCGCACTCGGCGATATTTTTCCGCCTGCTGGGACATAACAGGATAATGGGACACTATCAGGTGTATGTGGAGGGCAACTTTACCGGTGGCAACGGAGTGGATTTCAAGCTGAAGAAGGCCTACGCCGCTTTTCGTGGTTTCACGGTGGGTCTTGCACCGTCGACCTTCGGCGACCCTTTGGGCTACGCACCGTCTATCGACCCGCAGGGCGCCAACAACACCATATCCAACAGCGATATACTCGTTCGCTATATGCACACGTTCCCCTGCCGTGTCACCGCCGGTGTGTCCGTCGAGACCAAGCAGCCGCAGGTGGGCGCCGACGGCACCGGCACCGGGAAGATAGATTACTCGTGTCCCGACGTGGCGGCTCTGGTGCAGTATGCCTGGGGGCCTACGTCGCACGTGCGACTCAGCGGCGTGATGCGCCGGCTGGGCTATCGTGACCTTGATGCGCTGACAAATCATCACGAAATAGGGTGGGGCGCTCTGCTCAGTGCCACGGGCCATCCCGCCGAAGCTGTCACGCTATACGGCTCGGTGAGTTACGGCAAGGGCTACGCCAGTCTGACGAGCGACTTGAGCTATGGCGATTACGACCTGCTGAACTGTCCCGACAAGGCAGGACGTATGTATGCGCCGGCCGTGCTGGCCTATAACGTGGGCGTGCAGTACAATTTCCGTCCCAATCTGCTTGCGAGCGCATCGTTCAGTCAGGTGCGCCTGTACTCCCGTGCGGGTACGGCCGGCAGCGAGTATAAGTATGGGCTGTGGGCCGGTGCCAATGTGCTGTGGAATATCGTCCCCCGCATCCGGCTGGGCGCGGAGTTCACATGGGGACTGCGGTGTGATGTCGACGGCTATGCGCGCTCGTCGCGCCGCCTGGCGGCACTGGCGCAGTTCTCGTTCTGAGCTACCTGCTTCCGAGCACAAGCAGGCCGAGGCTGACAAGGAGGACGCACAGGTCCGCGGCCTTGGCCCGCACGTGCTGCTCGCGCAGGATGACGACACCGTACAGGAAGCTTACGAGCACACTGCCGCGGCGTATCATGGAGATGACCGAAATCATGGCTCCCGGCAGCGACAGCGCGTAGAAGTAGCAGAGGTCGGCTCCGGTCAGGAACAGCGATATGCACGGTATGCTCCAGCGCCATACAAATGGCGCTCCCGCGCCTGCCGCACGCGGCGCAAAGCGGCGCATCAGCACTATGGCCGACGTCATGATGACACACTGGTAGAGTGAGTACCACGCCTGCACCTCCAGCGGCCGGAAGCGTGTGAGAAGAAACTTGTCGTAGAGCGCGCTGACTGCGCCGAGCACCGTGGCGCCGACGGCCATCCACAGCCACCGCGAGCTGCGCGGCGAGAAGCCCTCGCTGGCGCCTATGCGCGATATGAGAAACAGCGACACGAAGCCCAGGAGCACACCGGCCCACTGCAGGGCGTTCAGCCGTTCGCCGAAGACGATGAGGGCGCCTACCAGCACGAGCACAGGCCGGGAGGCGTTGACGGGTCCCTGAATGGTGAGGGGCAGATGCTTGATGGCGAAGTAGCCCAGCAGCCACGAGCCAAGCACTATGAAGGCCTTGATGACGATAAGGGCGTGACCGGCGGCTGTGTCGCCGAGGCCGAGGCGCCCTTCGGCAAGGCACTGCACCAGCACCGGCGACATAAGCAGGGTACCGAACACGGTGTTGAGCATCAGCACCAGCAACACATTGTTGGCACGAAGCGACAGTTTCTTGAACACATCATAGAAGCCCAGACCAAGCGCCGAGCATACAGCAAGAAGAATCCACATGTGTAAACGTCATATACCGATGCAAAGGTACGGAAAACGCACTCTAAAACATGTTTTATAACATAATTTAAGTGTCTATTTCCTAAAAATGCCAATATAATGATATATTCGACATATATTCCTCTAATAAAAATGAGTAATTTTGCAACGAAATTACCAAAGCCGTCGGTGTGTCATTACTGCGGCGGCCTCACGCTTCAACAGACAAATCAAAATTCCATACAATAATAGTTTTATGAAGGTACAAATGTTCAAGACCCTGAGCATCGGCCTCGCCGCCGTAGGCGCCGCCGCTGCGTTGAGTTCTTGCGGCGGCAAGCAAGAGGCTCCCGCCCAGCAGGCTCCCCAGGTGGCTGTAATGACCGTAGAAAGCGGCAGCAGCGACCTGAGTTCGTCCTATCCTGCCATAATCAAAGGTAAAACTGACATTGACATCCGTCCGCAGGTGACAGGATTCATCACAAAAGTTCATGTCGACGAGGGCCAGCGTGTGCATAAGGGCCAGGTGCTCTTTACGCTCGATCAGGTGCAGTTCCAGGCTGCTGTGGAGCAGGCTCAGGCTGCGCTGAACTCGGCTCAGGCAGCAGTCAATACCGCTGCCATCACCGAGGCCAACAAGCGCAAACTCTATGAGAAGAATATCATCAGCGAGACAGAGTGGCAGCTCGCCGCCAACAGCCTCGCGCAGGCAAAGGCCGCCCAGGCTCAGGCCCAGGCCGCGCTTACCAATGCCCGCAAGAATCTGGCATACACCGTAGTGACGGCTCCAAGCGACGGCGTTGTCGGCACCATTCCCAACCGCGAGGGTTCGCTGGCATCTCCTTCTTCAGTCCAGCCCCTTACGACCGTCAGCGACAACTCGCAGGTATATGCCTACTTCTCCCTCAATGAGAAAGACCTGCTCGAGCTCACCGACGGCGGCCAGCACACCATCGACTCCCGCATCGCCCAGATGCCGGCCGTAAAGCTCCAGCTCGCCGACGGCAGCATCTATCCGATGGAGGGTAAGGTCAGCACCGTCAGCGGCGTAATCAACAACAGCACCGGTGCCGCAAGCGTGCGCGCCCTGTTCCCCAATCCTTCCGGCATGCTGCGCAGCGGCAACACCGGCAATGTGGTGATTCCGCAGCACAACGACAGCGTGATCGTGATTCCGCAGAAGGCATCGTTCGAGATTCAGGGCCTGCGCTATGTATATGTGCTCAACGACAGCAACATCACGCAGACACGTCCCGTGCAGGTGCTTGACATCAGCAACGGCAAGGACTTCGTAGTGCTCGACGGCCTGAAGCCCGGCGAGCGCATCGTCACCGAGGGCGTGGGCACCATCGTGCGCGACGCCATGCCTGTACAGCCCAAGGCTCCCGAAGCTCCTGAGGCCGCCAAGTGAGTGACGGATAAATAACTAATCATACATCCGAAAATGAAGTTAGATACATTTATAAACAGGCCGGTACTGTCCACGGTGATCTCAATCTTCATCGTGCTGCTCGGTATCATCGGCCTCGTGTCGCTGCCCATCACGCAATTCCCGGACATAGCGCCGCCTACCATATCCGTAACCACCACTTACACCGGTGCGAACGCGCAGGCCGTTCTCAACTCCGTGATAGCGCCTCTGGAGGAATCCATTAACGGCGCCGAGGGCATGACCTACATGGAGTCGACAGCCACCAATACAGGCTCGGCTACCATCAACGTATATTTCCGCCAGGGTTTTGACCCTGATATGGCCGCTGTGGACGTGCAGAACCGCGTGGCAAAGGCCGCAAACCTGCTGCCGTCAGAGGTAAATCAGGTGGGAGTGCTGACACAGAAGCGCCAGACGTCGATGCTCGTGGGTGTGGCTCTTGTGGACACTACCGACACGTATAGTCCGGAGTTTCTCGACAACTATTTGAAGATAAACATCGTGCCGGAGTTGCAACGCGTAAGCGGAGTGGGCGATGTGATGAGCTTCGGCGCCGACTATTCGATGCGCATATGGCTGAAGCCCGATGTGATGGCGCAGTACAATCTCGTGCCGTCTGACGTGGCCGCCGCCCTTGCCGAGCAGAACGTCGAGGCCGCGCCCGGTGCCTTCGGCGAGCAGGGTGACCAGAGCTTCCAGTACACCATGCGCTACCGCGGCCGCAAGGTCACGCCTGAGGAGTTCGGCGAGATAGTGATCCGTGCGTCGTCCAACGGTGAGGTGCTTCGCCTCAAGGATGTCGCCGAGCTTGAGCTGGGCCGTGTGACCTATGGCTTCAGCAATGCCGCCAACGGCCACCCCTCAACGATGGCCATCGTGTTCCAGAGCCCTGGCTCGAACGCCACACAGATTATCAACGACTGTCTGGCGACTGTCGACAAGCTGAAGGCCGACCTTCCCAAGGGTCTGGAGATGGAAGTGCCGATGAACAACAACGACTTCCTGTACGCCTCCATCGACAATGTGATCCATACGCTTATCGAAGCTTTCGTGCTCGTGTTCGTCGTGGTGTACATCTTCCTTCAGGACTTCCGCAGCACACTGATTCCCGCCATCGCCATTCCCGTGGCCCTCGTCGGAACGTTCTTCGTGCTCAACCTCATAGGATTCTCGCTCAACCTCATCACTCTCTCGGCCCTTGTGCTTGCTATTGCGATCGTGGTGGACGATGCGATAGTGGTGGTGGAGGCTGTTCATGCCAAGCTTGACCAAGGCTACCGCAGCGCGCGCCGCGCCTCCATCGACGCCATGAACGAGATAGCCGGCGCGCTTATCTCCATCACTCTTGTGATGATGCTTGTGTTCATCCCGGTATCGTTCATGCCGGGCACCAGCGGCGTGTTCTACCAGCAGTTCGGCATAACGATGGCCGTGGCTATCGGTTTCTCGGCCGTGAACGCCCTGACGCTGTCGCCGGCTCTGTGCGCGCTGTTCCTCAAGCCCAAGCCGGGCGAGGAGCACAAGCCTCTGAAGGAGCGTGTGGGTGAGGCCGTGAAGGAAGCCGCTGCCACCATGGGGGCAAGCTACAAGCGCCGCTTCACCCTCAATATCCATCCGGCCATTACTACCGTATTCGTCGTGGCAACCATCCTGCTGATGATTCTCAAGGGCTTCAGCACCGAGCGCCCCGTGCTGCTCGCATGCTCCATCTTCTGCGCTATCGTGGCGCTGATGGGTATCTTCAGCCCCCGTTTCCATGCCGGCTTCGAGAAGGGCTACGGCGCTCTTCTCGACAAGTACCGCAAGATGGTGAAATTCGTGTGCGCCCACAAAGTCACGGCCTTCGGCAGCGTTATCGTCAGCATAGGCGTGCTCGTATGGCTCATGTCGATCACTCCTACGGCCATGGTGCCCAATGAGGATACGGGCGTAGTGTTCGTGATGGTCGACATGCCCGCCGGCACATCGCAGGAACGTACCCTTGAGGTGCTGCACCAGGTGGACGGCATCATGGCGAAGATTCCGGCCATACAGACCCGCGAAATGATTGCCGGCTACAGCTTCATCGCCGGTCAGGGCGCCACCTACGGCACATTCATCGTCAAGCTCAAGAACTGGAGCGAACGAGGCAAGGGTGAAAGCTCGACCGATATAATCAAACAGCTGTACGGCATGACCGGACAGGCCGTGAAAGACGGACGCGTCATGATATTCGCGCCGCCTATGATTACCGGTTACTCGGCCACCAACGGCTTCGAGATGAAGATGCAGGACCGCACCGGCGGCGACATCAACCAGTTCTTCTCGGTGGTACAGGGTTTCCTGGCGCAGCTCAACGCCCAGCCTGAGATTCAGACCGCCTACACCACGTTCAACCCCACTTTCCCGCAGTACATGATCGACATCGACGCCGCCAAGTGCAAGCAGGCCGGCATCAGTCCCTCGGCCATCCTCAGCACCCTGCAGGGCTACTATGGCGGTATGTACGTGTCGAACTTCAACCGCTTCGGCAAGATTTACCGCGTGATGATGCAGGCTTCGCCCGAGGCGCGTGTCAGCCCCGAGACGCTCAACAGCATCAAGGTGCGCAGCGGCTCGGAGATGGCTCCCGTAGCCAACTACGTGAAGCTGACCCGCATCTACGGTCCTGACCTGCTGAACCGCTTCAACATGTTCACGAGCATCAGCGTCACCGGTCAGCCCGCCGCGGGCTATTCGTCGGGCGACGCTATCGCCGCCATCCAGCGCGTGGCCGCCGAGACGTTGCCCCAGGGCTACGGCTATGAGTATGCCGGCATGACGCGCGAGGAGGCCGGCAGCAGCGGCGGCAACGCCACGGCCATGATCTTCGGACTCTGCCTGCTCTTCGTCTACCTGCTGCTGTCGGCACAGTATGAGAGCTATCTGCTGCCCTTCGCAGTAATTTTCTCGATACCGTTCGGTCTTATGGGTGCCTTCGTCTTCGCAAGCATCTTCGACATATCGAACAACATCTACCTGCAGATCGCCCTTATCATGCTTATCGGCCTGCTGGCTAAGAACGCCATCCTCATCGTGGAGTTCGCGCTCGAACGCCGCATGACGGGCATGAGCATAGTCAACGCCGCCATCGCCGGCGCCGCAGCCCGTCTGCGTCCTATCCTGATGACGTCGCTGGCTATGGTGATAGGCCTTCTGCCCATGATGTTCGCCAGCGGCGTTGGCGCCAACGGCAACCGCGCCCTCGGCACAGGCTCCGTAGGCGGCATGCTCATAGGCATGGTGCTCCAGGTGCTCGTGGTGCCCGCGCTCTTCGTGGTGTTCCAGAAGCTCCAGGAGAAGGCACGCCCCATACAGTGGCAGAACGAGGAGAAGGGTGGCAACATCGAGAATGAAATCGAACAATACGCACGCTAATATGAACAAGATATTGAAAACAGCCGCCGCCGTCGTATTGCTGGTAGCCTTCAGCGGATGCGGCATATACAAGAAATACGAAACGCCTCAGGACACGCCTATCACCAAGGCCTACTCCGAGGCGCGCGCCGAGGCTCCGGACAGCACCTCGTTCGGCAGTCTGCTTTGGGAGGACGTGTTCACCGACCCCATCCTGGCAGGCTACATCAATACGGCGCTGACGCAGAACACCAGCCTGCGTAACGCCATGCTCAATGTCGACATTGCCCGCGCACAACTGCGCGGCGCACGCCTGAGCTTCCTGCCGTCGGTGGCTCTGGCTCCCAACGGCGCCGGCGCCAGCTATGCCGGCAGCGACATCAACTGGACCTACCAGTTGCCCGTGCAGGTGAGCTGGGAGATTGACATCTTCGGTAAGCTGCTCAACAGCAAGCGCGGCGCCCAGGAGAGCTTCTACCTGAGCGAGGCCTACGCCCGCGCAGCACGCTCGCAGATAATCTCAGCTGTAGCCAATACGTATTATGGCCTCTCGGCCACCCGCGCACAGCTCGCCCTGGCGCGCAGCACGGCCGAGGTGTGGAAGGAGACCGTCAGCACCATGGAGGACTTCAAGCTCGTGGGCAACGTGACCGAAGCCGCCGTAGTGCAGAGCCGCGCGCAGTACTACAGTATTCTGGCAACCATCACCGACCTGGAGCAGGCCGCCGACAACGTCAACAACACTCTGTGTCTGCTGCTCAACATGATGCCGGGCACTGTACTGGAAACTGCGGCCGACGTAGACCTGCAGGTAGGCTTCAACCCCATTGACGGTGTGCCCATGCGTCAGCTCGCATGGCGCCCCGACGTCGAGGCAGCCGAGCGTCAGCTCGCCGTGGCCTACTATACTACCGCCGGCGCACGCGCCGCGTTCTATCCCGGACTTACCATCAACGCCGCCGGAGGCTTCACCAATCTGCTGGGCAGCTTCGTGCAGAATCCCGGCGACTGGTTCTATCAGCTGGCCGGTTCGCTTGTGGCTCCTCTGTTCGCCCGCGGACAGAACATAGCGCGCCTCCAGGCCGCCAAGGCTCAGCAGCAGCAGGCCATGAACAACTTCGAGTACACGCTCATGAGCGCCGCCGCCGAGGTGAGTGACGCCCTCGTGGTATACGCCAAGAGCACCGAGAAGGAAGGCTATCTGGCCGAGCAGGTGAGCAACCTGGAGAAGGCCGCGGAGTACAGCATGGACCTGTTGCGCTACAACCAGCCCGGCACCACCTACCTGGACGTGCTCACGGCGCAGAGCAATCTGCTCCAGAGCCGCATGAACGCCATCAGCAGCCGTCTGGCTCAGGCTCAGGCCGTAATCAATCTCTATCAGGCCCTCGGCGGAGGACGTTAATCTAATACCATATAGCAATGATAAGCAAACTCGCACATGTCGACCCCTCGGCAAAGATAGCCGACGGTGTCATCATCCACGCTTTCGCCTACATCGACAAGAATGTCGAGATAGGCCCCGGCTGTGAAATCATGCCGTACGCCAGCGTAATACGCGGCACGCGCATGGGGGCCGGCAATAAGGTGTATCAGGGCGCCATCGTCGGTGCCGACCCGCAGGACTTCCGCTGGAAGGGCGACGAGACATACTGCTACATAGGCAACAACAACGTCATCCGCGAGCAGGTGATAATCAACCGCGGCATCACGCCAAGCGGCGGCACGCGCATCGGCGACGACAGCTTCATCATGGCCGAGAGCCATATAGGACATGACTCGCACATCAAGAGCAAGTGCGTGCTGGGCAACGGCGTCACCGTGGCCGGCGATGTGGAGATTGACGAGTGCGTCATCATCTCCAGCAACGCCATTGTGCACGAGGGCTGCCACATCGGCCGCTTCTCGCTCATCAAGGGCGGCACACGCATCGGCTCTAATGTGCCTCCGTACGTGATTATAGCTCACAACCCCGCCACCTACTACGGCGTGAACGCCTACATCATGCGCCGCGACAACCGCTTCACCGAGGAGCTCGTGGACGATGCCGCCAAGGCCTACCGCCACATCTACCAGTGCGGCACATCGGTGTTCAACGCCCTCAAGCGCATCGAGGCCGACATCGAGCCCAGCGAGCTGCGCGACAACATCCTGCGCTTCATCCGCGAAAACAATATGCGCATCGTTGGCGATACGTTCAACGACTATTGAGCGAAATTCGCAAAAACGACAAAAATAAGTCGGCCAAAATTTGGCCGACTTATTTTTTATGTCTAATTTTAGGGCGATGACAGATGAATTTCTGAAATATCTCGAGTGCGAGAAATGCGTATCGCCGCACACGCTCCGCGCCTACGCCACCGACCTGCGCCTGTGGTGCGAACATGCGGGCGGCGAGCCCGACCTACGCGACGTCAGCGTGGACGACCTGCGCTCGTGGGTGGTCGGCATGAGCGCCGACGGTGTGAGTCAGCGCAGCATACGCCGCCGCATACAGGCCCTGCGCGCCTACTTCGCCTGGGCCATGCGCCGCCGCGGCCTGCGTACCAATCCTGCCGCCGAGCTGAGCCTCGCCAGGCTGCCGCGGCGTCTGCCCGACTTCATACGTCCCGACGAGACAGCCGCCGTGCTCGACGCTCCGTTGCCCGCACCGGACGACTTCACAGCCGTGCGCGACCACGCCGTGCTGCTTCTGCTCTATGCCACCGGCATGCGTTCGGCCGAGCTGATAGGGTTGCTCGACGCCGATGTGGATACTGCGCGCTGTGAACTGAAAGTGCTCGGAAAGCGTAATAAAGAAAGAATAATCCCATTCGGCACGGAAGTGAGACAGACCATAGATACATACCGCCGGCTGCGCGACGCCACCGTGGGCTTCACGCCCGAGACGCTGTTCGTGCGCCCCGACGGCCGTCCTCTGTACTATGGCCTGCTCAACAAGATAGTGCACGGCTGCCTGGACGGAGCCGTACACTCGCGCAAGCGCTCGCCCCACGTGCTGCGCCACTCCTTCGCCACCGACATGCTCAACAACGGTGCCGACATCAACGCCGTGCAGCGCCTGCTGGGCCACTCTTCGCTCGCTACTACACAGGTCTATACCCATCTGACCTATAGAGATATACAAAACAATTACGAACTCGCACATCCTCGTGCACAAAGAAAAGGAGGATAACATGGACATCCGCATTCAAGCAATCCACTTCGACATCGCCGAAGCCCTCACCGCGTTCATCAACAAAAAAGCCGAGCGTCTCGCCCGCCGCTTTCCCGATATAAGCGCCATAGACGCAACCCTCAAGGTTGTGAAACCCGAAACGGCCATGAACAAGGAAGCCGTCGTGAAGGTGACAGTCCCCAACCGCGAGGATCACGTAGCCACCAAGGTGGCCGATACCTTCGAGGAGGCCATCGACCTCTGCCTCGAAGCCATCGAGCGCCAGCTCGAGAAGAGCAAGGGCAGATAAGCGCCGAACAGACGTCATAAAATATCCGGGGCGCATACGGCTCGTAAAACCGACCGATGCGCCCCGGATTTGTTAAAGATAATTCAATATTTTTCTGATTCTTGCTTTTTTATTGTAACTTTGCAAATAGTTGAATTTCCTGACTAAACTATGAAAAGGCACAAGGTGCTGTTTGTAATTGAATCTTTAGGCGGCGGCGGTGCGGAGAAAGTGCTGACGACGCTGTTGCGGCATCTTGACTATTCAAGATTTGAGGTGGGACTTCTGTCTGTTGCCGATGGAGGTATCCATAAGACAGAATTACCGAAGGAGATAAAGTATTACAGTGCATTGTCACTTGAAAGACAATCGGGCTGGTGGTACCGGCTGAAGCACCGCTTCATTCATCGTATTTTGCCAATGTGGCTTGTGAACAGGTGGATAATGCCATGTGGTTATGACACACATGTTGCTTTTGTAGAGGGCTTTGCAACAAAACTCGTTGCAGCCGGCCCCTCGCGCTTGCGCAAGATAGCCTGGGTGCATATTGATTTGGTGAAAAACCACTGGATTTCTTGTGTATATGGTGCTCCCCGCGATGAAATACGGGATTATCGTTCTTTTGCAAGAATCTGCTGTGTTAGTGAGATTGTCCGGGATTCCATGCACAAATTGTATAGTCTTGATTTTGCTACTTGTGTAGTGTACAATCCTGTTGATGCCGGAGAAATAAGAGGCAAAGCTCTTGAGAGCATAGAAGATATTGATTATTCAAGGCACAGTGGCCGAGTCCGTTTGTGTTCGGTAGGACGTTTTGAATATCAAAAAGCGTTTGGCCGATTGGTTAAAATAATTGAGCGTCTTGTAGTTCAGGGATTTGATGTTGAGCTTTGGCTTATAGGTGGTGGTTCTGAAAAGACGGCCATAGAAAGCTATATCAGAGAACATGGTCTTTCAGAAAGAATCAAATTACTTGGATATAAGGAGAATCCTTATAAGTATATGGCTCAATCGGATATATTTGTATGTTCTTCTCTTGCAGAGGGATATTCAACAGCGGTATCTGAAGCTGTAATACTAGGTCTCGGGGTTGTTACAACTGATTGTTCCGGTATGCGTGAGATCCTCGGAGACAATGAGTTCGGTATTATTACTGAAAACGATGAAAAGTCTCTGGAGTGTGCTTTAAAGGATGCGGTATGTGATGTGGAGAAGTTGCGAAATATGGTATTGCCACGAAAGAGCTTTTATGATATAGATTTAAGTATGAATAAAATACAGGAGATATTGATGCCATAATACATATGAAAAAACGCTTGTTGTATGTCTGTAATTCTTTGTATGGAGGAGGAGCCGAAAGAGTTCTTCAGACCATAGTAAAGAATATTGACAGAGATAAATTTGAAGTTACAGTTTGCAGTGTTCTTGAGGAATGCGTGGATGAGGCATTGTACCCCGGATGCGATGTGAAGTATATATTCAGGCAGAGGACGTCCGGTTTGTTAAGTAGTGTTTTCTTAAAGATGACGAATAAAATCAAGCTGCTGATATATAAATATCTACCGCCGAGAGTGTTTTATTCATTGTTTGTACATGGCTCGTATGATGTTGAGGTGGCTTTTATAGAAGGATACTCAACCCGTATAGTAAGCGGGTCTCGTAATAGTCATTCAAAAAAATTGGCTTGGCTGCATATTGATATTTCAAGAAATCATTGGGGCAGTATCGCATACAGAAATAAGAAAGAAGAATCGGTGTCATATGGTCGGTTTGATAACGTAGTCTGTGTTTCAAATGATGTTTTGGAGTCTTATAAAAAAGAGTTTCCTAAGCTCAATAATGGCATAGTGTTGTATAATCCGATTGATTCTGATGTCATTAGGTCGAGGTCTGAAGACGTTATTGCCGGAATGGAACGAACGGGACATTTTCGTTTTCTTAGCGTCGGGCGTCTTGTATGGCAAAAGGGGTATGATAGATTGATTCCTATTGTGAAACAGCTTTTTGATAAGGGACTTGACCTGGAATTGTGGATACTGGGTGAAGGTGAACAGCGGAGTCTTCTTGAAGGGCAAATACGTGCTTTGGGGCTGAATGACAGAGTAAAACTGTTCGGCTATTTGGAGAATCCATATGCGGTTTTTAAGTATTGCGATGCATTCGTATGTTCCTCACGAGCTGAAGGGTATAGTACGGTCGTGACTGAATCTTTGATTCTTGGAATGCCGGTAGTCGCTACGGATTGTTCTGGCATAAGGGAACAAATTGGTGTTGATTCCGAGTTTGGCATCATAACAGAAAATGATGATAATGCTTTGGCAGATGGCATGCAGAGGATGATGCAGCCGGATGTCTTTAGCTACTATCGTAAAGCGGCAGCTTTGCGAGGGCAAGCGTTTGATTTGAATAAACTAATCAGTGAGCACGAGAAACTGTATGTCATGTAGTTCTGATTATTCCCTGGTATCCATTATCATTCCGGCATATAATGCTGGAACCTTGTTGCTGCGCTGCCTTGAATCGGTGCGGAATCAGAGCAATTCCGGATTTGAATGCGTTGTCGTGGACGACGGTTCTACGGATGGGTCGGTTGTGGAGGCTTGCCGGAGTTTTGGCTCTGATAAGCGCTTTGTGTTTGTCTCTCAGAAAAACAGTGGGGTGTCATCGGCTCGAAACAGGGGAATCTCGGTGGTGAAAGGTGATTATGTCTGCTTTATAGACAGCGATGACTGTGTTGACAGGGACTATGTGGAGTGTCTTTACGCCACGCTCGGAGATACTGATATGTCGGTGTGCGGATTGGTGCAGGAACGTGGAGAGCAGCATATCCCATATGCAGTTGCCTCGGAGGCGTGCGTTCGATTTGCTTCCGAATATGATTCTTCCATAGCTGCGCTTTTACAGAATTATCTCCTGTTTGGTCCGGTATGCAAGTTGTATAGGATGGACTTGATTAGGGAAAATGATATAGAGTTCCCCGTGGGAGTTGATTATGGGGAAGATCTGATTTTCAATTTTCGGTATTTGTTGTATTGTAAAAGCATAGCCACGACGTCGCAGACGCCATATCATTATATTATCAGGGATGGTTCGCTGTCAAATTCTGAAATCAAAGATTATTGGGAAGTTAATCTTGCCCAGTGGCGTTTGATTAGAGATTTCCTGTCGGAGAAAGAACTGTTGCAAGGAAAGACGGCCGACGTCCTGTACGGCCGTCTGGCTGGTATCGTATGTGATTCCATATTCCGAAGTGACGTTCGGAGCCTCCCTGTGTTGAAACGATATAAGGCTATACGGCGTATCCTGAGTTGTATAGAGTTGAAGTCAGAAAGATATACAGCAGAGGTTATGCGCACGCGTAATAGCCGATGGATTAAATTTTGTCTACGCCATAGACGGGCACTTCCATTTTTATTTGCTCTATGAAGCTATTATTATATCCGCATGGAGGTTCGGGCAATCACGGCTGCGAAGCGATAGTAAGATCAACCGGGATTCTTACGGGCGCTTCTATGACATTATGTTCAGGTGATGTTTCGGAAGATATAAGGTATGGTATTGACAGCGTATGCGACGAAATTGTCCCGTACCGTATGCCTGTTGTGCGTGGCGTTGAATTTCTTAGGGCAATTATCCGTAATAAGATTCGTGGCGATTTCAGGGCTACAGACAGGCTGGCGTTCCGGAGTCTGCTGTCTGCTGCAAAAAATGTTGATGTCGCGTTGTCGATAGGTGGTGACAATTATTGTTACGGTGTCCCGGATGAGATTATTTTCATAAACAGGGAGTTGAGACGGATGCGGGTAAAAACTGTGCTTTGGGGATGTTCCGTGTCTCCTGAAGCAATGGTCGGGCGCACTCTTGACGATATGCGTGCCTATGACGCTGTCATTGCCAGAGAGTCGGTTACGTATGATGCTTTATTGTTGAATGGAGTGCCGAATGTCGTGTTGGCTCCGGATCCCGCATTTGTTCTTCCTGTCAAGGCGGTACCGTTGCCGGAAAGCTGGGCCGTGGGTAATACCATTGGAATAAATGCAAGCCCCATGATTATGAGTTATTCGGCCGATGCACAGATGACGCTGAGAAATTATGAGGTGCTTATAGAATACATTATAAAAGAAACAGACAGTAAAATTGCTCTGATTCCGCATGTGGAATGGAGCCATAACGATGATCGCATTCCCTTGTCGCATTTGTATGAAAAGTACAAGGATTCCGGCCGTATGATTATGGTAGATCCATGCGGCGCTCAGATTCTAAAATATTATATTTCGCAATGCCGTTTTCTGGTTACGGCCAGGACACATGCCTCCATAGCCGCATATTCCTCAGGAGTTCCTGCTCTTGTCGTGGGCTATTCTGTCAAGGCCGACGGAATAGCGAAGGATATATTTGGCGCTTCCGAAGGATTTGTGTCGCCTGTGAGTGGCTTTACAACGGAGGATAAATTGAAAAACGATTTTATCGGTTTGTCAAGACGAGAGAATGAAATCAAGGCGATTTATGCTGATGTGATGCCTGGATACATAGGCCGCACGTTCGATATGAATGCTACTCTTGATGCGGTAATTGGAAAATGATGATGGGATTCTTATATATAACGGGTATAGTGTCGGTGGTTGCACTGGCTTTCGCGGCTGTGGATTTGTGGCATGTCTTTTATACATGGCAAGCCAGGATTAACATCGGACGGTATGACGATTTGAACGAATGGCGCCGCAGTGTGATCACCGTCGCAACACGGTGGCTTAAAAAAACGCCGGCGGTGCCTTGTCGTGCCACCGACCGCCTGATTCTGCTTGATATGCTGTTCGGGCGCCGTTCTTCCGGGGCTATTCAGTCATGGCAGAAGGCGGGATTGGTACTTGGTTTGAGCCGCATTCCCGGATATACATTTGATGCACGGATAATACGAAGGCTTATAGCAAAACATTCCGAAACCAGGAGCGTTGACAGGGCACTTCTGGCTTATGCGTTAATGCGTTCGCCGTATCCGGTTGAAATCAGACGGGAGGTAGATGAATTCGCGCATTCCACAAGGGAATTGTTGGAACATGTAAGGGGAGAAAATGCTACAATCCCTTACAGACAGAATTTGCCTGACATCAGATTTGTCGATACTTTGGGATTTGTATGTCCGTTTCTTTTTGCATACGCTGCCGAATATGGCGACGCGGAAGCCGCAGATCTTGCTGAACAGCAGTTGCGTGAGTATGCCGATTTCCTGCATCCGGATATTCAACTGCCTCCTCATGCCTATGATGTCAGTCGCTGTAATCCTATGGGCGTTTACGACTGGGGGCGCGGATTTGGGTGGTATATACTTGCTATTGTGGAATCTTATAGAATTCTTGAATCCTCGCTACAGATAGCTTCTCCGGCATTAATGCAATGGCTCCGGTCCGGAATTGTTGATGCCGCTTCCCGTATGATTGCGCTCCAGCATGCCGACGGTGGATTCTCTGCATTTCTCAATGATGCCAATGGGCGTCCTGAGAGTTCTGCTACTGCTTTATGCGCTATGCTTTTGGGCAAAGCTTATGCTATTACAGAAGATTGCCGCTATCTTGAGGCTGCTGATAGGAGCTTGTGCAGTCTCATGCATTCGACGCGCCGCGACGGTGCCATTGATTTTTGTCAGGGCGATACTATGGGAATCGGCTATTATTCCTCTGATTTCAATATCATGCCATTTGCGCAAGGTATGGCTGTTGTAGCAAGCGAATATCTGGATAAAGAATGAGAACGTCCAATTCAGCCAAGAATTTAGTTGCGAGCATTTCGATATCCACGGTGTCGATTCTGCTCGGCTTCATCACCCGCAAGATATTTGTGGACGAAGTGGGCGTGGAATATCTTGGCCTGAACGGTTTGCTCGGCAATATTCTGGGCGTGATGACCTTACTTGAGGGCGGCTTTGCGGCCAGCGTGGTATATAATCTTTATAAACCGATTGCCGATGATGATCGTCCGGCTATTCTTGCGTTGCTGCAACTGTATAAGAAGGTCTACCGCTACATAGCGATAGGTGTCGCGGCTTTCGGTGTGTCGCTCTATCCTTTTCTTAAGTATTTTATCGCCGATATTTCGCAGCTTCAGTATGTAGGAATTGTGTATGCAATATTTTTATTTAATTCTTTAGTGCAGTATTTTACGGCCTACAAATGGTCGCTGATCAATGTCAGCCAGAAGAACTACAAGCTTGCCGGTATCAATATGGTATATCAGGTGGGGCTGAGTGTTGCCAAAATACTTGTGCTCTACTATACGAAGAACTATATTATGTATCTGGTGGTGGAATCTATATTCGGAATATGCCTGAATGTGGCTATCGTAAGAAAAGCTAACCGCCTTTTTCCATATATTGTTAATGCACCTAAATATGTAGTTGCTGCTGATGTTAAGAAGAAAATTGTCACCAATATGAAGGCATTGTTCTTGCACTCTCTGGGAGGATACTTCATGCATTCTACTGATAATATTGTGATTTCAGCCTATATCGGCGTCGGAATAGTGGGACTGTACTCCAACTATACTCTCTTGATTACAACAATCAGAAGTTTTACATCGCAGATTCTGTCGAGTTTCTCCGAGAGCGTGGGAAATCTGATTGCTTCAGAGTCATCTGATTACGCTTACAACATATTCAAGACAATTTTCTTTGTGAATTTTGTATGTATCTCGGTTCCGATTGTCATCATTTCAACAACTATCCAGCCGTTCATAGCGTTTTGGCTCGGAGAGAAGTATTTATTGTCTACGGCGACACTGTGTATTATTCTTGTCAATTTCTATCTCGACGGGATGCGCAGTAGCGCTTATACATTCAAAGTAAAAAGCGGTATCTTTACACAGGATAAGTTTACCCCCTTGATGCAAGGCATAATAAATCTATGTCTGTCAATATTGTTTGTTCGTTGGTGGGGCCTCGCCGGCGTACTTGCCGCAACAGCTATAAGCATAATGTCGATAGCTTTCTGGCAGTGGCCGCGCCTTATCTACAAATACACTTTCCATCGCAGCGTTTGGCCTTATTTTCGCCGTTACGCCGCCTATACGGCTGTATTCGGCGTGGCTTTGGGCCTGTCGCTGCTGATATGCAGCTTCGTGCATGTCGGTCCGCATCTCTTGCAGGCCATATGCAACGGCGTCATTTCGCTGCTGGTTACGTGTGCGCTGTATTTCGTCGTCTTCCGGCGGACGGAGGAGTTCAGGTCGCTTAGGGCGCATGCCGCCATGATGCATATCCCGTTCCTGCATCGCGGATGAATTCTATTTTGATACTCTGAAAATAATCCGTAATTTTGCAGCTGTATGAAAAACAGGTTTCTGATGCTGTTTCTGGCGGCTATAGCTGCCGTTTCGGCGTATGCTGCAAAGGTCGACACGCTCAGCGTGTCGGCGAAGTTTATTCCCGGACCGATGAAGGTGAGCGTGGTGGTGCCTGATGCGGCTGCGGCCGACACGGCGCGGCGCTTCCCCGTGGTGTACATTCTTAACGGTCATGGCGGCGACTATTCGTCGTGGCTGAAGATTACGCGCAAGGACCTCCCGGACCTTGCCGACCGCTTCGGCATGGTGTTCGTGCTGCCCGACGGCCGCAATTCCTGGTACTGGGACAGCACCGAACGCCCCGAGATGCAGATGGAGAGCTTCTTCGTGAAGGAACTCGTGCCCTTTGTGGACGCTACGCTGCCCGTGATACGCCGTGCCGACAAGCGGGCCATCACCGGCCTGAGCATGGGCGGCCACGGCGCGCTCATGCTTGCGATGCGCCATCCCGACATTTGGCGCAATGCCGGTTCAATGAGTGGCGGAGTCGACATTCGTCCTTTCCCCAAGAGCTGGAACATGGCCGAACTTATCGGGCCGCTGTCGGAGCGTTGGAACGATTACACAGTGGTCGGACAGCTCGGACGGCTTAAGCCCGGAATGCTGAACATCACCTTCGACTGTGGCGTGGACGACTTTTTCGCCGCCGTGAACCGTGAGCTGCACGAGAGCCTGCTCAAGGCCGGAATCCCCCACGACTATACCGAACGTCCCGGCCGCCACAGCCATGCCTACTGGGCCAACTCGATTCTCTATCATCTTCTTTTCTTCAACGAGGCCTTTGCCCGCGCCGACGGCAGAAAATGATTCTACGCGAGCTTGACATAACGAATTTCAAGAACATCGCGCGGGCGCGCCTCGAGTTCTCTCCGAGGGTCAACTGCCTGCTGGGCGACAATGGCATGGGCAAGAGCAACCTGCTTGACGCGCTGTATCTGCTCAGCTTCACGAAGAGCTTCACCGGTGCGCCGGACCCCATGCTGGTGCGCACCGGCGAGGACTTCGCCATCGTGCGCGGCTGCTATGAGCGTCTCGGGCAGCCCGAGGAGATAATCGCCGGCCTTCAGCCCGGACGTCGCAAGAGCTTCAAGCGCGGCGGAAAGGAATACCGCCGCATAAGCGCCCACATCGGCCTGCTGCCGCTTGTTATGGTAAGTCCGGCCGATATGGAGCTGATAGGCGGCGCGGGCGACGAACGCCGCCGCTTCATGGACATGGTCATCAGTCAGAGCGATGCCCGCTACCTCGACGCCGTCATGCGCTACGGCCGTCTGCTCGAGCAACGCAACCGCCTGCTGCGCGACGGCGCCAACGATGCCGGACTTTTCGAGGCGATAGACTTCCAGATGGACGCCGCGGCTGCTGTTATATCCGCTGCGCGCCACGCGTGGGTGAAGGAGCTTGGCTCTGTGTTCTCGCGCTACTATCGGGCTATTTCCGGCTCGCCGGAGCAGGCAGCCGTCGGCCTTCAGAGCCATCTGCAACCCGCCGGCCCCGGACTGGAAGCGTTGCTCCGCGAGAGGTTCGCCCGCGACACCATGCTGCGCCACACCTCAGTCGGGCCGCACCGCGACGACCTCGAGCTTACCCTCGACGGGCTGCCCGTGCGCCGCACGGCCTCGCAGGGTCAGTGCAAGACGTTTACCATCGCGCTGCGTCTCGCGCAGTACGATTTCCTGCGCCGCGCATGCGGCCTGCGGCCCCTGCTTCTGCTTGACGATATTTTCGACAAGCTGGATGCGGGACGCGTAGGCCGCATCATCCAGACGGTGGCCGCCGAAAGTTTCGGGCAGATATTCATTACCGATACCAACCGCAGCCACCTCGACGAGATTGTATCCTTCATGGACAGCGACCACCGCCTCTGGCATGTATCCGGCGGCGAATTCAGCGTTATCGACTCATGAAGCGCAGCGAACCCGAAAGCATAGGCTGCCTCTGGGAGCGATATGTCGAATCCTGCGGCCTGCGCGACAGCTATGAGCTGCAGCGCGTCAGCTACCTCTGGCCCGAGGTCATGGGCCCGGCCGTCAACCGCCGCACCGCCCGTCGCTGGACCGACGGCTCGGTGCTCCATGTCGTCATCACGTCGGCTCCTCTTAAGAGCGAACTCGGCATGATGCGCAGGGACATAGTGGCGCGGCTCAACCAGGCCGCCGGCCGCGAAGTACTCACCGATATTGTATTTCACTGATGAGCAACAAATCACCCGAAGCCGCCTTCGGCTTCCGCCACCGCCAGCCCGTGCAGCTGCGCTTTATCGATATCGACCCGCTGGGTCATGTCAACAATGCCGTGTATTTCCAGCTTATGGACCTGGCGAAGTACAAATATTTCAGCGCCCTGGGCGGCGTGCTCGACGGCGACATCACCGTGGTGGTGGTCAACGTAAACTGCGACTTCTACAGTCCGGCCTACCTTGACGAACCTCTTGAGGTACTGACGGCTGTCGAGAGCATCGGCGACAAGTCGCTGCGCCTGGAGCAGCGTGTGGTCGACTCCGCCTCGGGCGACGTCAAGTGCGTGTGCCGTACTGTCATGGCCGGCTTCGACCGTGTGGCTGTGCGCGGCGTTGAGATACCCGCCGACTGGCACCGCCGCATTTCGGCCTTTGAAGGGCGCGAAATGTAGGGCGTATCTGCCGATATATTGCCATTCTTTTGCGTTTCTCGTGCGAAATGTTTAATTTTGCGCGTAGAAACGCAATATTTGTATCATTTTACGCTTACTCTATGAAGAAATCTTTACTCATTGTCCTTATGGCTGCCGCGGCCATGCCGTCGTATGCGCTGACAGCGGCATTCTCCTCCGATGAGGCTGATCGTCAGGTCTACGTCAACGGCTTCGACAGCGAGTCCGACCTTGAGGGGTGGACTCTCGACCCCGCCTGGAGCCTTACGGAAAATGTATCCATCTACGGCGCCGATGTCAAGCCGTTCAGCTCGGTTGACCCGTCAAGCAAGCTGTCGGCCGGCTGCGACGTCTGGAAAGTGACTAAGGCGGCCATGACGTCGCCGCTGATCGAGGTGCCGGCCGGGGCGTCCCTGAAGTTTTACGCAGCATTCTCAGAGATATGGGGCGTTTACGGCCACCTGGAAGTTACCGTGATTGACGGCACGGACCGTAAGCTGTTGCTCAACTCGTTCCTGTGGAGCCAGGAGGACGGCAACGACGGCGACAGGTGGGTGCCGTTCAAGTACGACATCAGCGCTTACGCCGGACGTAAGGTGCAGTTTGAGTTCTGTTATGTCGACGCGGGCGGCGGTGAGAATGTCTATGTCGACGGTCTCGCCATCACCGTACCCGACACTTCGGCCGACTCGTCCGTGACGATATCCGAGGGACAGAGCGTCACGTTCGCCGACCTCTCCGACGGCGCCACCGAATGGCACTGGACTTTTGCCGGAGGCACACCTGCCGAGAGCAACGAGAAGAATCCCACCGTCACATACGCCGTTGGCGGCGACTATGACGTCACGCTGACCGTCGGCGACGGTTCAGGTGCCACCGCCACAGCCGAGCGCAAGGCTTATGTGCATGTGCGCAAGGAGCAGGCCAAGGCTCTGATAGGCCGTCCCGAAGGCACATATTATTCGCCATGGGCCATGTACTATGTGCCGGTCGGTACCCCCGTCACTTACCGCGACCTCAGCTCCGGCAATCCCACCGAATGGCTCTGGACGCTGCCGGGCACTGAGGAGGGCACCTCTACCGAGCAGCATGCCACCGTCACCTATAAGGAGGAAGGTCTTTATGGCATCAAGCTGCATGCCGCCAATGAGGCGGGCGGCACGGACGACGAGTACGTGGACGCCGTGCAGGCCGGCGGCTCGCAGTATGTATGGAACATAACCCCGCAGGAAAATCCTGATATAGACGTGATAGCTCTCGGCTGGTATGGCAATTACGCCGGCAGCAACTACCTGGGCATGGATCGCTTCGCCGAGCACTTCGAGGGGCCCGCGGCTGCCGCTATGGTCGACGGCGTTCAAGCCTACTTCGGCAAGGCCACGGTAGTTCCCGCCAGTGTTGATTATCCTGTGACGGTGAGCCTCGCGCTCCCGGCAGCCGACGGCACACCCGGCGAAATCGTCGCCACGGCTTCGCTGAAAGCATCCGAGCTTGTCGACGGCGGTTACGACTACAGCCCCACCACCTTCACTTTCGCCTCGCCCGTGGCAATCGCCAAGGGTCAGGACTTCTTCGTGGTAATAGGCCCGTTCCCCACCAACGAGAATCCGGACGACTATTCCACCGACGACATCGCGCTCTATTGCTCGCCGCGCGTCGACGACCCCTCGGAGCGTGAGGCCACCATGTGGCATTTCCTGCTCGACGAGAATCCTGACTATACCCTCGCCGAGACCGGCCATTGGATTAAGCAGAGCGACGACCCGGGTTCGATTGCCATCACTCCGCATCTCACGTTCGAGCGCAAACAGGACAGCATTGTCGACATCTTCCACGACGCGTCGGAGCCCGTGCGCGTGGTCCGCGAGGGCGATAATCTTGTGGCCGACGGCCCCATCACCGTCTACTCGGTCGGTGGCGTCATCGTGGCCCGAGGCGAGGGCCGCGTAGACATCGCTTCTTTGGAGCGCGGCGTCTACATCGTCCGCACCGCTGCCGGAGTCTGCCGCATAGTCCGCTGACGGTCATTTCGTTGAATATAGAAGCAGGGCTGCATCTTTCAATATGCAGCCCTGCTTGGCATTTGGGAGAATTCAGTTCTTAGAGATACTTCGAGAAGTCGGCGTTGCGCATGTCGCCGGTCTCGTTGAAGGCATTGTGGAACTCGTAGGCAGCGTGCAGCGTGTGGGGTGTCTGTCCGTTCTTGCCGGCGTGCAGGTAGTCGAGCAGCAGCGGGCGGTAGTCGGGATGCGCGCAGTTGTTGATTATGGCCTCGGCGCGCTGTATGGGATCCTTGTGGCGCAGGTCGGCGATGCCCTGGTCGGTAACGACGATGTCCACGCTGTGCTCGCTGTGGTCGCAGTGGGCCACCATCGGCACGATGTTGCTTATCACGCCGCCCTTGCTGACGCTGGGGCAGGAGAAGATGCTGAGGAAGGCGTTGCGGGTAAAGTCGCCGCTGCCGCCGATGCCGTTCATCATGCGTGTGCCCAGCACGTGCGTGGAGTTGACGCAGCCGAAGATGTCGGTCTCGATGGCCGTGTTCATGGCTATGACGCCGAGTCGGCGTATCACCTCCGGGTTGTTGCTTATCTCGGCCGGACGCAGCACGATTTTGTCGTGGAAGTATTTCAGGTCGTGGAAGAGCTCTTCCTCGGTCTGGTCGGAGAACGTCATGGAGCACGTCGAGGCGAAGGTGCATTTACCTTTCTTCAGCAGTTCGAGCACGGCGTCCTGTATCACCTCGGTGTACATCATGAAGTTGGGCAGGCGTGTGCTTTCGCCGAGGTCGTAAAGCACGGCGTTGGCAACGTTGCCCACACCACTCTGCAGGGGCAGGAACTCCTTTGGCAGGCGTCCGCTTTCGTACTCACTGATGAGGAAGCGCACCACGTTGCTGCCTATCTGCTTGCTTATCTCGTCGGGCGCGGTGAAGGGCTTCACGCCGTCGTAGCTCTCGGTCTTCACGATGCCCACGATCTTGGAGGGGTCGACTTTGAGCACCGGCGAGCCGATGCGGTCGTTGGCCTTGTAGATGGGTATTTCACGGCGCAGAGGCGGGTCCAGAGGCGTGTAGATGTCGTGCATGCCCAGAAGGCTCTCGGGAAGCTTGCTGTTCAGCTCGATGAAGATGCGGTCGGCCAGTGCGGCGTATGTCGCCACGTTACCGCATCCGCATCCGAGCACGATTTCTCCGTCGGGGCTTACGTGCGCGGCTTCGATGATGGCCCAGTCGAGCTTGCCGTAGAATCCGTAGCGCATTTCCTGTGCCATCTCGGAGAGGTGACGGTCGAAGTAGTGCGCGTCATGCGCGTTGATGCGTTTGCGCAGGTCGGGCAGGTTCTGGTAGGGGGCGCGCATATTGATGGCGTTCGCGCGGGCCAGCATGCCGTCATATTTGTCGCTTGTGGAGGCGCCGGTGAAGATGTTTACTTTGAAAGGACGCCCTTCGGCATGCTCCTTTTCTGCCTTGGCGGCGAGTGCTTGCGATATCAACTTCGGCGAGCCGGGGGCAGTGAAGCCCGATGAGCCGATGCTGTCGCCATCCTTAATCAAAGCGGCAGCTTCTTCTGCCGTGATGTAGTTAAAAGCCATTGGAGAATGTGAGTTTTCAAGGTTTACACATTGTGCGTACCGCACATTTTTTGTAATTTTGCGCAAAAGTAATAATTATTGTGTTACTGCACAAATATTTTGTCCTTAAATGACAGAAAATCATCCTTGCGGCATAACTCCGCATCGCTTATACATAGAGACTTACGGCTGTCAGATGAATGTGGCCGACAGTGAAGTTGTAGCCTCCGTCATGCAGATGGCAGGCTATGAGCTTGCCGACGACGTGACCGATGCCGACGCCGTACTGCTCAACACCTGCTCCATACGCGACAACGCCGAGCAGAAGATTGTCGCCCGCCTGCAATATCTCGCCTCCCTGCGCCGCAAGCGCCCCGGTGGCCTGATAATCGGCGTCATAGGCTGTATGGCCGAACGTCTCCAGCGCGAACTCATAGAGCGCCATGGCGTCGACCTGGTGGCCGGACCTGACTCCTATCTTGACCTGCCTGCGCTTTTTGCTTCGGCCGAGGCCGGAGAGAAGGCCATCAACGTGGAGCTGAGCACCACCGAGACCTACCGCGACATAGTCCCCGTTCGCATCGGTGGCGCAAGGGTGGGGGGCTTTGTCAGCATCATGCGCGGATGCAACAATTTCTGCTCATATTGCATTGTGCCCTATACCCGAGGCCGCGAGCGCTCGCGGCCCGTGGAGAGCATTCTCCGCGAGATAGCCGACCTGCGCGCCCGTGGATTCAGGGAAGTGACTTTGCTCGGGCAGAATGTCAACAGCTACTGCGCCAAGGGCGAGGGACCCGGCGGTGCCGATGTAAGCTTCGCCGAGCTGCTTGAGGCCGTGGCCGATGCCGCCCCCGACATGCGCATACGATTCACCACATCTCATCCCAAGGACATGAGCCACGAAACTCTCGTTGCCATGGCCGCGCATCCCAATATTTGCCGCCACATCCACCTGCCCGTGCAGAGTGGCAGCAACTCCGTGCTCAAGGCCATGAACCGCAAGTACACCCGCGAGTGGTATCTTGAGCGTGTGGCCGACATACGCGCCACGCTCCCCGACTGTTCCATCACCACCGACCTCTTCACCGGTTTCCACGGCGAGACAGAGGAGGACTTCGGGCAGACCCTCGACCTTATGCGTAGCGTCGGCTTCGACTCGGCGTTCATGTTCAAGTACTCCGAGCGCCCCGGCACACTGGCCGCACGTACCATGCCGGACAATGTGCCGGAAGAGGTGAAGATTGATCGCCTCAACCGCATGATTGCTCTTCAGAACGAGCTCTCGGCTGAAAGCAATCGCCGCGATGTCGGACGCGAGTTCGACGTACTCGTGGAGGGCGTGAGCCGCCGCAGCACCGAGCAGTGGGTGGGACGCACGTCGCAGAACAAGACATGCGTCTTCCCTCGTGGCGATTTCCGCACCGGCGACACCGTGCGAGTCAAGGTCGTGGACTCCACTTCGGCAACCCTTATCTGCACTCTCGTATGAAGATAGGCAGCGTCGACCTTGGAGAGCGCCCCGTGGCCCTGGCGCCGATGGAGGACGTCACCGACGCCTCTTTCCGCCTTATATGCAAGGAGATGGGCGCCGATATGACCTATTCGGAGTTCGTGTCGGCCGACGCTCTCATCCGCAATATCGCTGCCACGACGCGTAAGCTTGAGATTCACCCCGCCGAACGCCCCACGGCCATTCAGATATATGGCCGAGACGTTGACTCCATGGTGGAGGCTGCCCGCATAGTCGAGCAGGCACACCCCGACATCATCGACATCAATTTCGGCTGCCCCGTCAAGAAAGTGGCCGGCAAGGGCGCCGGAGCCGGCATGCTCCGCGATATTCCACGTATGCTGGAGATCACCCGTGCGGTGGTGCGAGCCGTCGCCCTCCCTGTCACGGTGAAGACACGTCTGGGCTGGGACCACGATTCGCGCATTATCGTCGACCTCGCCGAACAGCTTCAGGACTGCGGCATCGCCGCGCTGACGGTTCACGGCCGCACGCGCTCGCAGATGTACACCGGCCAGGCCGACTGGGAGATGATCGCCCGCGTAAAGGAGAACCCCCGCCTGCGCATCCCCCTCATAGGCAACGGCGACATCTGCACCGGCGAGGATGCCCGCTGTGCTTTCGACGTATACGGCGTCGACGGCATAATGGTGGGACGTGCCTCCATCGGTGCGCCGTGGGTGTTCCGCGACATCCGTCGCGCGCTCGCTCCTGCCGGCGCCGACGTACCCCCGCCACTCTCGCCTGCCGAAAAGCTCGCCTGCCTGCGCCGTCAGATAGCCGAGAGCATCGAGCGCATCGACGACTATCGGGGCATTCTCCATATCCGCCGCCATCTGGCCGCATCTCCGCTGTTCAAGGGCATTCCCGATTTCCGGGCCACGCGCATAGCCATGTTGCAGGCGCCCACGCCCGACGCTCTCGAGGCCATACTTACCCATATCGAAGAAAATATATTACCCACACTTCAATGATTTTTAGATACTTATATGCCGTCCTCACGGCGGTAGCCCTTCTGCTTGCCTGTCCGCAGCGCGCACTGGCTGCCGACCCCCGCACCACTGCGGCCGGCAGCTTCAGCGCCGTGCAGGTGGCAGGAGCTTTGCCCGTAGAGCTTCGTCAGGTGCCCGACTCGGCCGGAATAGTCATCATATCGGCTTCCGAAAGGGCGCTTCCGTTTGTGAAGGTGTCCAATACTGACGGTACGCTTTGCATACATTTCGACGGCCACGGCCGCGACCTGCCTCTCGCATCCGAGGTGCGCGCCATACGCGCCTACTACGGCCACGACATGAGGCAGCTCCTGCTCACGGGCAGTTGCCGCGTGGCAGCCGCCGGAATGCACACGTCCGACGACCTCACCGTTGTCGTCACGGGAGGCGGCTCGCTGACACTCGACCGCATTGACTGCCGCAACTTTACGGCCAGCCTTACCGGCAGCGGGCATATTGGCCTGAACGGTCTGCGCACGCGCAACGCCGGCACATCCGTGGCCGGCAGCGGCTCCCTGTCGGCTGCCGGTATTGACGCCACGGCCTTCAACTGCACCATCAGCGGCAGCGGCTCGGCATCCGTGGAGGGACATGTGGCCGATGCGTCGCTGGCGTTGCGCGGCAGCGGCCAGCTGAATGCCTCCTCTCTCATGGCCGGCGCTCTCGACATCAGCGTCACCGGCAGCGGTACAGTCAGCTACAATCGCGTCGCAAAAGAAGTGAAAATAATATCCGGCCACGATAACGGTGGCACAGTAACCTATCGGCAATGAAGCGATTACTACTTACTCTCGCGGTGCTCTTGTGTATGCTCGCAGCAGCCGCACAGACCAAAAACTATGCCCTGAAACTTGACGATTTCGCCGAGCTCAGCGTCACCGACGGCATCAACGTTGTCTATCACGTCATGCCGGATTCGGCCGGCTACGTCACCTTCACGTGCGACCAGCCTATGGCCGACAAGCTCATGTTCACAAGCGGCAAGAAACGCCTGAAGATACAGGTGGCCTTCGACGACAGCGGCCCCATTCCGGGTCTGCCCACGGTCCACGCATATTCTTCGGCTATCGACAAGATAGAGAACGCCGGCGACAGCACCCTCGTGGTGTGTCTGAACGGACCGCAGACCAAGCTGAAGCTGCGTGTAGTTGGCAACGGCACCATGATTGTCCACGACATCTATGCCAACAGCGTCGATGCCGGCATATCCACCGGCCACGGCCATCTGGTGCTCAACGGCCGGACCGCGCGTCTTAAACTCGTCAACATCGGCACCGGTCCCATCGAGGCCGGCGGTGTCGACGCCAAGGAGGTGCGCTGCTGGGCGGTCGGCACGGGTCCCATCGACTGCTCTCCGTCCGAGAGCCTTACCGTGCTCGGCGCGGGTTCCGGCAAGGTCTACTACAAGGGCAAGCCTGAAAAAATCACCAACAGGTCGATTGGCGTGAAGACCATCCCCGTGGATTGAACGCAGGAAGGAGGTCGAGTTGAGCACGCTGAAGCAACGCACAGCCGGCACACTGAAGTGGAATGTCATAGACAGGGTTTCCACCCAGCTGCTGTATGCCGTCACGGGCATTGTTCTGGCGCGCGTGCTCTCGCAGGAGGACTTCGGTCTGGTGGGTGCCGTGCTCGTATTTCAGGCTTTCGCGTCGCTGCTTGTCGATTCCGGCTTCGGCCACGCACTCCTGCAGCGTAAGGCTCCGACACAGCTCGACTACAGCACCATCCTGTGGTTCAACATGCTCATGAGCGTGCTGCTCTATGCCGTGGCATGGGTGTGCGCCCCCCTCATAGCCGACTGCTTCGGCGGCGACAGGCGCATCGTCGGCCTTACGCGTGTCATGTTCCTGGCGCTCCCGGTCAACTCCTCGTCGTCCGTGCAGTGCTATCGCCTTATCAAGCGCATGGATGTCAGGATGATAGCCGTTGCCAATTCGCTCGGCATCATGGCGGGCGCCATCGCCGGCATCTCCCTTGCGCTTAAAGGCTTCGGAGCATGGGCTATCGTGTGGCAGACAATAGTCCTCAGCGTCGTCAAAAGCGGCACCCTGTGGCTCACCGAGCGCTGGAGGCCGTCGATGGTCCTGCGTCTCGACATTCTGCGCAGCTACTGGACCATCGGCAGCCGCATGCTCTTCACCTCCTTCATGAACACGCTGTTCCAGAACGTCTATTCGTTCTTCGTCGGCAACCGTTCGGGCCTTGTCTCGCTGGGCTACTACACTCAGAGCGACAAGTGGAGCAAGATGGGCGTGTCGAGCATCTCGCAGGTGCTCACATCGTCGTTCCTGCCCACACTCTCGGCCGTGCAGGACGAGCCGGAGCGTTTCCGCCACATCGTGGCGCGCATGAACCGCTTCACGGGCTATCTGCTCTTCCCGGCCACCCTCGGCCTGGCAGCCCTCGCCACGCCGGTGTTTCATACCTTCTTTGGCACCAAGTGGGACCCCTCCATCGTGTTGTTCCAGATGTTGCTCGTGCGCGGCATCTTCACGGTGCTGAATGCGCTGTACACCAACTATCTCCTGGCTCTCTCGCATGCCCGTGCCATCTTCTGGCTCGAGGTGCTGCGCGACGGCACCGCACTGATGGCTCTGGCCGCCACGCTGCCGTTCATGGCCCGGAGTACGCCGACCGACCCCGTGGCCGGTCTGCGCATCATGCTCTGGGGGCAGCTGGCTGCTTCGGCCGTAACGTGGGTCGTGACGCTTGTCGTCACCTGTCGCGCCGTGCGCACGGGTGTCCTCGCTTTCGTGCGCGACCTCGCTCCCTACGCTGCGCTGACGCTCGCCATCATCCCCATGCTGTTCCTCGTCGGCGGACTGGTGCCCACTCCGGTTGGGCGCTTCGTGGCTGAAACCCTCGTGGCCGTCGTGTGCTACATCGGCGCCAACGCGCTGGCCGGCTCCGTGATTCAGCGCGAAGTGTTCGCCCACTTCTCCCGCTGAAAACCTACGGATGCACACCCTCTGCATCCGCCCGTCAATAAAAAAGTAGGGATGCACCCTGGTGCATCCGCTGCCGTCAACAAAACGAAAAAAAGTAGGGATGCACCCCGGTGCATCCGCCTCCAAATAAACTACAAAAAATGGAAAAAAAAGACCTCCGCATAGTATTCCTCGGCACTCCCGAGTTCGCAGTAGAAAGCCTCCGCCGCATCCTCGACGAAGGCTACAACGTTGTCGGCGTCGTCACCATGCCCGACAAAATCGCCGGCCGCGGCCACAAGCTCATCCACTCGGCCGTCAAGGACTTCGCCCTCTCCCGCGGCCTGCACATCATGCAGCCCGAGAAGCTCAAGGACGAGGCTTTCGTGGAGGAGCTGCGCTCGCTGCATGCCGACCTCTTCGTCGTCATCGCGTTCCGAATGCTCCCGGAGGTCGTCTGGGGCATGCCGCCCCTGGGCACTTTCAATCTCCACGCCTCGCTTCTGCCACGCTACCGCGGCGCGGCGCCCATCAACCGTGCTGTCATGAACGGCGACACCGAGACGGGCGTCACCACATTCTTCCTCCAGCAGGGCATGGACACCGGCGACATCCTGCGCCAGGAACGCATCGCCATAGGCCCCGACGAGGACGCCGGCAGCGTGCACGACCGCCTCATGATGCTGGGAGCCGACCTTACGCTCGATACCATTCGCCACATTGTGGCCGGCGACCTCCGTCCCGTCCCTCAGGACGAACTGCTCAAGCACGAACCGGCCACGCCCGCCCCGAAGATTTTCAAGGAGACATGCCGCATCGACTGGACTCTCTCGGCCGCCGCGCTGCATAACCATGTGCGCGGTCTCGCGCCGTACCCCGCGGCCTGGACGGTGCTCCGCGATGCCGAAGGCAATGAGACGGAGCTTCAGGTGTTCGCCGTACGCGTCCTGCCCGGCGAGACATCCTCGCAGCCCGCGGGCGCTCTGCTTGTGCGCAACGACGGACGCATGGCCGTAGCCACGGTCGACGGACTCGTGCTTGAGATTCTCGAGCTACGCGCAGCCGGCCGCAGGCGTATGCCCGCGGCCGACTATCTGCGCGGCGCCCGCCTCGGCGGTCCCGCTTGCCTGGTGTAATCCCGGCGTTATAATCCTCCGAGCTTGTTGGCTATCGCTGACAGGCCCAGTATCATGCCGGCTATGCACATCACCAGCGTTACGGCCAGGAATATCAGTATGGCTTTCGTTGTACGTTTCATTGCTTTGATAGATAAGTGTTATACATGTCGGCGAGCTCTTCCGGACCAACGCGCAGCAGCTGGAGCTGACGGAACATCCGTTCCAGACCGCCGCCGTCGATGAACTCGCGGCGCCGCATCGCCACGATGTTTTCGGCGGCTCCTTCGGCCACGTAGAAGCCCATGCCCCGCCGGTTGTAGATGATGCCCGCCGCTGCAAGCTGCTCGTAGGCGCGCATCACCGTGTTCACATTCACCATCACCCTTGCCGCGTATTCGCGTACCGAGGGTATGCGGCTGTCGGGCAGCATTGTGCCAGCTGCGATGGCGTCGGCGATGGCGTCGGCTATCTGCAGGTAAATCGCACGGTTGTTGTCGTTGAACTCCATTATTACATTCGCTGTATTATCTCCTCCTCGCGCATGCGGTAGTAGGTGGTAATGTAGGCGAAGAGGGTGCAGATTATCATGTAAACTATGACTCCGGCGTGGATTGCGCTCATGGACATTGTGATGCCGGAGATAATCAGGTGGTCCTTGAACAGTTCTGCCACAAAGCCTGCGGCGAAGCCGAACACGAATTCCAGCACGAAACATGCGGCCACTGTCTTCAGGAAGGCGTTCTTCAGCCACACGGCGCTCCCCAGCACGTAGAACGACTGCCATGTCACGAGCGTCATCAGCAGTATGTCTACGGGAAACAGATTCGCGCCGTCCACCTCCTGGAAACTGCACAGTGCGGTCCACCAGCCCATTACCGGTACCAGTCCGGCGTCGAAAATATATTCGCCGCCGACCACGCGTACAAACTCGGCGATGTACCAGGCTATGATGACGGCCACCGTCACGCCTACGACGCTGATGACGAAGCGCGAGGCGAATTTCTCAAGGGTCGACGCCGGCGACATCAGCTGGTTCAGGCGCTCGCCCGGCGTGGCGTAGCCCTGCATGAAGTGCGACGCTCCGAGCGTGGTGAATATCGAGGTGCTCATCCAGCACACATAGGTGATGGCTATGTTCTGGGCGCCACATGAGCCTCCGGTGGCATGGTAGACCACCCATGCGGAAAACAGGTCGATTGCGGCCATCACTGCCACCATGGCCAGGATGCGCCACAGCCATGTCGACAGCTCCATGCGCAGGTCGCGCCGAAGCACTGCGCCGAAGCGGCGCGGGCAGAAGTCTGTTGTATTCATTGTTTGTCCTCCTTTCCGAAAATTTCGGCCATGGCGTCAGGACGCGTCGAGGCCAGTTCAAACAGGCATTCCAGGTTTATCTCCGTGTCGTAGCTGCCGTCGTTGAGCAGCACGGCCGAGTAGCCGCCGGGTGCCGGCTGCGAGTACAGCGCGCGCTCGGTGATGGTCGGGTCGCTGCTGTGGACGAATGCCAGGCGGCGGTTGATGTCCAGCGTCGACGCGTTCAGCAGCATGCGCTCGCTGTCGGTGATGAGCACGTGGTCCAGCAGCGTGTCTATGTCGCGCACCTGATGGGTGGAGATCACTATCGTGCGGCTGTCGTCAAGGCTTGCCGCCACGAAGCGCCTGAATGCCATCTTGCCGGGGATGTCGAGGCCGTTGGTCGGCTCGTCCATCAGCACCAGGCTCGTGTTGCATGCCAGCGCGAAGCTCATGAACACCTTCTTGCGCTGACCCATCGAGAGATTCGTCAGCTTGTAGGGCATGGCCTCGTCTATCTCGAAGGTGGCGAGGTGGCGCTTCAGGTCGTCGTAGCTGAAGTTGGGATACAGCGGAGCGTTTATGCGCACATAGTCCCGCAGCGAGATGGCCGGCAGCTCCAGCTCCTCGGGCACGAGAAACATGTCGGTGAGCGTCTGCGGCAGGCGCTTGCGGGTGTCGGTGCCGTTCAGCAGCACGCGGCCACTGTCGGGTGTCAGCAGTCCGGCTATCAGGTAGAGCAGGGTGCTTTTTCCTACGCCGTTGCGGCCCAGCAGGCCGTACACGGCTCCGGGTGCCAGCTCCAGCGAGAGCCCGTTCACGGCAGCCTTGTTGCGCCCCGGGTACTTGAACGAAAGATTTTCTATACTGACCATATTTGTTAGATTAGGCAGATTAATACCAGCAGCAATACGCTAAGGAAGCTAAGGATTGTGGTTCCGAAGCCGGCGGTGGCGATTATGGAGGCTGCAAGAATCATAATGTGGTGTTGTGGATTATTAGTGTAATAGTGTCGTATGACACCGCAAAGGTACGAATACTTTTTTATTCACCAAATTTTTTCTCAAATTTTTTTCATTTAATTTTTTTTGTGCTTACAGGGCGCCCCTTTACACTTAATTAATACGGCGAAACGCCCTCTCGGGCGTTTAAGGTACAGTGATGCGGGCAGCCGCATCCCCTCATTTGGTATCAACTTCTACATGCCGAGTAGTGATACTGGGTATTTAGGCTCTCATAAATAAATAGTTGAAACGTGGCAAAGGGTGCCCTTCGGGACACCCTTTGTTTACGTATGCGTGCGTACTTATTCGTTATGCCAGACACAGCACCAAGGCCTGGGCCGCCACCACTCGCAGGAACATTGTGAGGGGATATACCGTACTGTAGGCCACGGCAGGCGCGTCGTTCGCCGTGCTGTTGTTGGCATATGCCAGGGCTGGCGGGTCGGTATAGCTGCCGGAGAAGAGACCCATGATGCTCAGGTAGTTGAACTTGTACTTGGCGCGGGCTATGATGCCTATTATCAGCAACGGCACGAAGGTTATCACGAAGCCCCAGATCACCCACCACATGCCTGTGGCGTTGAACACGGCGTCGTAGAATCCCGCGCCGGCCGAGATGCCCACCGACGCAAGGAACAGACATATGCCCAGCTCGCGCAGCAGCAGCGATGCCGACGACGACGTGTACGTCACCAGCTTCATCTTGTAGCCGAAGCGGCTCAGCAGTATCGCCATCACCAGCGGGCCGCCGGCAAGGCCTAACTTCATGCCGAAGCCCACGTTTACCGAGCCAAGGATGATACCTAAGATTATGCCGACGAATATCGTTATGAGATTGGGCTGGTTCAGGCGCTTCATCGAGTTGCCCAGGCGCGATGCCAGGCGGTCGATGTCCTCCAGCCGTCCCACCACCGTTATGCGGTCGCCCATCTGCAGGCGCAGGTTAGGCGCTGCCAGCAGGTCCACGCCGGCGCGGTTCACACGCGTGGCGTTCAGCTTGTAGCCGTTGTGCAGACGCAGCGAGCCCAGGGGCACGCCGTTGTATTCGCTTTTCGTCACGAGGATGCGGCGCGAGTACACCGGCTCCGGTATGCTTTCCCAGTCCATCTCCACCTGCGGACCCAGCACCGCCCTGAAGCGGTCGGCGTCATGTGCCGAGCACACTATCAGCAGCTTGTCGCCGATGTGGATCTGCGTCGACGATTTCGGGATGGATATGTGCCCGTCCGTGCGCATGATGCGCGATACCACGAAGTTGCACTGTATCACGTCGTGCAGCTGTAGCAGCGTGCGGTCCTCTATCAGCTTGTTCGTCACCTCTATCGACAGCAGGAATGGCTTCAGTTGCGAGTTCTCCTGGTCCTCCTCTATTTTCTTTATCTCGCTCGACGTGTTTATGCGGAAGATGCCCTTTATGACGAACATCGCCGCGATTATGCCCACCACGCCGAGAGGGTAGGCGGCCGCGTAGCCCGATGCCATGAGGTTGGCGGCTTCGGCTCCCGTGCCCGTCTGGGTTATGGCCTGCTGAGCCGCGGCCAGGCCCGGCGTATTCGTCACGGCGCCGCTCATTATGCCCACAAGCACGGCCACATCCTTGATGTTGCCCCAGAAGTATATGCACAGCGCTATTGCCACGTTCAGCAGCACGCCCAGCACCGCAAGACCGTTCAGCGTCACGCCGCCTTTTTTGAAGGATTCAAAAAAACCCGGGCCCACCTGTAGGCCTATCGAGAAAATAAACAGGATGAGGCCGAATTCCCTGACGAACTTCAGGATGTTCGAGTCCACTACATATCCGAAGTGACCCATCAGAATGCCGACGAACAGAACGAATGTCACTCCCAGCGACACGCCTCCCACCCGAAGCTTTCCGATATAGATACCGGCCGCAATCACGAACGAGTACAGCACAAGAGTGCTCGCAATCGACGTATTGCCTGGAAAAATCAGGTCAGTAATCCATTCCATGATTGAATTGTACTTATTGAAAAGGTTGAATCTTAGCGACTGCAAAGTTAACGCTTTTTTTTCACAGGGCAAAACCTGCCACATATATTTATATAACATCCACCTCCGCTGCCTCCCTCAGACGGACGAAAACTCGCCGACCTCACCCCGTGACGGCCTATATAACTTATAGGACTTACCCTGACTTGTAGGGACATGCCTTTGGCATGTTGACGTGGCCAGCTGGACGTCAACAACCTGCATAACCACGGTATTGCTCAGCACTCTCCGCACCGCCCGGTGCAGACAGGTGGCAACACAGCGGACACGGAGAGAAGCCGGCATCTTTGTATAACACCCTGGCTACGACAAATTGTAGGAGGGTGTTGCAAAACCTCGAATTGTAGGGACGCACGGCTCGTGCGCCCGAGCCGTTATGGTTGATTCCCAACCGTTTACGCGGACGTACGAGTCGTGCGCCCCTACAAGCAGGGGAAAATGTCGAGTTCTTCAACACCCTCGCTTCCACAATATCTGTTTTTTGTCATCTCTGTATTTTTGTTTCGATAGCGCCCTCAATTACTCCTTTTGTCCCTTCTGACCTTATGTCTTTCTGTATCTCGTCATCCGTATTATTCTGATAT
>CAPNHY010000003.1:0-101990 GCA_948665475.1 uncultured Muribaculaceae bacterium
CCATCCAACTCTTGACCTCGAATTTGATTAACACTTTTTAAGAGACACTAGTGAAAGTTACACAAAACCCTCTGCCGCATGCACGACAGAGGGTTTTGCAAATTAAAGTCTGAATGGATTATGCTTCGTAGAGCGCCATCTGGGAGGGGTCGAATGAGGCGATGAACTCGGCATGACGGGCAACCTCGGCCTGCGCCATCTTGGCATAGACACGGACGCTGCGGGCGAACGATTCCGTGCGGGTGGCGTCGATCAGCAAGAGGTGACTCATGATGATGTTGCCTGCCATCTCAACAAGGCGGCGTGCCATGAAATCGGTGAAGCGGGTATCGCCCACGGCATTCACTTTCTCCACTGCCTGAGCGTAGGTTTCGGTCAGGCCGGCGAGCATCTCCTTGACATCGGCCAGGCTTTCGGCCACGGGCTGTTCGGCATAACTGTGGATGAGGTTGAGGTAGGTGCCGGTGGTGACGTGGCGGATTGCCGCAACCACCTGGAGCTGGGTCGTACCCTCGTAGATGCTCGTGATGCGGGCGTCGCGGTAGATGCGCTCGCATGCGTAGTCCTTCATGAAGCCGCTGCCGCCATGCACCTGGATGCAGTCGTAGGCGTTCTGGTTGCAGTATTCGCTGGTCATGCCCTTTGCAAGAGGAGTGAGGGCGTCGGCCAGGCGGCTGTAAGCCTTCATTTCCTTACGCTCGTCGGGCGTCAGACTGCGCTCCTTGGCAATGTCCTCGTAGGCCTTGTACAGGTCCACGTAGCGGGAGCATTCGTAGAGCAGCGTGCGCGATGCGTCCAGCTTGGCCTTCATCACGCTTATCATTTCAGCTACGGCGGGGAACTCGATGATGGCCTTGCCGAACTGCTTGCGCTCCTTGGCGTAGGCCAGAGCCTCGCGGTAGGCTATCTCGCTGACGCCGACGCTCTGTGCGGCGATGCCGAGGCGGGCGCCGTTCATCAGGGCCATCACATACTTGATGAGGCCCATGCGGCGGGAACCGACGAGTTCTGCCTTCGCGTCCTTGTAGACGAGCTCGCAGGTGGGCGAGCCCTTGATGCCCATCTTGTTCTCGATACGGCGCACGGTCACACCGCCGTCGCGCTTGTCGTAGATGAACATGGAGAGGCCGCGGCCGTCTCTTGTTCCCTCCTCACTGCGGGCGAGCACGAGATGGATGTCGCTGTCGCCGTTGGTGATGAAGCGCTTCACACCGTTCAGGCGCCATGTGCCGTCGGGCTGCTCGGTAGCCTTGAGCATCACGCTTTGGAGGTCGGAACCGGCGTCAGGCTCGGTGAGGTCCATCGACATGGTCTCGCCCTGGCATACGCGGGGAATGTATTTTGCTTTCTGCTCCTCGCTGGCGAATTCATATATCGTCTCGGCGCAGTCCTGGAGGCCCCAGAGGTTCTCGAAGCCCGTGTCGGCGCGGCTGACGATGTCGGCGGCCATGATATAGGGAGTGATGGGGAAGTTGAGTCCGCCGAAGCGACGGGGCATCGACATACCCATCAGGCCGGCCTTGCGGCATACGTCAAGATTTGTCTCCGTTGCGGAAGCATAGTGGGCGTGGCCGTCGGAGCAGCTTGCTCCCTCGTGGTCTACGCTTTCGGCATTCTCGGCAATCACATTGCCGCAGATGTCGCCCACGATGTCGAGCACGCGCTCATAGTTATCCATGGCGTCCTCGAAATCGACGGGGGCGTAGTCGTAGTTCTCGGCGTCGGCATAGTTGCGTTCCTTGAGCTCTACGATTTTGCGCATCAGGGGATGGTTGAGGTGATGGCGCAAATCGGGATTGTCGGTAAAGAAGTTGGCCATAGCTTATTTGGAGTTTTTCTTGTAATACTTGATGAGTTTCGGAACCACTTCCTCCATCGGGCCGTTGATGACATAGTCGGCGATGGTGTTGATGGGAGCGTCGGGGTCGGTGTTGATGGAGATGATGATGCTGCTGTCCTGCATGCCGGCGATGTGCTGAATCTGGCCGGAGATGCCGCAGGCGATATACAGTTTGGGACGTACTGTCACACCGGTCTGACCTATCTGACGGTCATGATCGATGAAACCTGCGTCGACGGCGGCACGCGATGCGCCCACCTCGGCTCCGAGAGTATCGGCCAGGTCGAAAAGCAGCTGGAAGTTCTCCTTGCTGCCCACGCCGTAACCGCCGGCCACGATGATGCTCGCGCCCTTGATGTTGGTCTTGGATTTCTCGATGTGGCGGTCGATGATCTCCACGGCGTAGTCCTCGGAAGAGGTATAGCGCGAAGCGTCGAGGCTGATTACCTCGCCCTTGTGGTCGGGGTTGTAAACCTCTTTCTTCATCACGCCCTCGCGCACGGTAGCCATCTGCGGACGGCACTCGGGGTTCACGATGGTAGCCACGATGTTGCCGCCGAAGGCGGGACGTATCTGATAGAGCAGGTCCTTGTACTCCTTGCCGGTCTTGGGGTCGGTGTGGTCGCCGATTTCCAGAGCCGTGCAGTCGGCGGTGAGGCCGCTGTGCAGGCACGAGCTTACGCGGGGACCGAGGTCACGGCCTATGCAGGTGGCGCCCATGAGGCAAACCTGAGGCTTGATCTCGCGGAAAAGGTTTATCAGCACGGCTGCGTGCGGATTGGAGGTATAGGGATACAGACGCGAGTCCTCTACTTTGTAGACCACATCGGCGCCGTAAGGAAAGAGCTGCTTCTCGATGCCCTCGAGTTTGTCGCCGATGACGAGAGCCTCCAGCTTGACGCCGAGACGGTCGGCCAGCACGCGGCCCTTGGTGAGGAGTTCCAGACTGACATCGGCCACATGGCCGTCCTCGTACTCGCAGTAAACTATAAGATTGTTGGTATCTGCCATAATTGTAGGTTAGCCTATTGTGTGGTTAGCGATAAGGTCCTGAATGAGCTTCTCCACGGCGGCATCGTCGGCCGCGTCGAGAGTAAGAGCTTCCTTGGCGGTGAAGACCACATTGACGATGCCCTTAACCTTTGTGGGCGAGCCGGGCAGACCGATCTGCTCGGGGTCGGCCTCGATGAAGGCTGCGTTCCACTCTTCGATGTTGAGGTCGGGGCGCTCGGCCAGTTTCTGCTGCTGTTCGGGGCTAAGCGATGCCTTCTCGGAGGGAGATGCGGAGCGCTTGTACTTCATCACGCGCTTTGCGTTGCGCGGACGGCACTCGGCCGCACTGCCGTTGACGGTGATTACGCAGGGCAGAGGGGCCTTCACGGTCTCCACGCCATGCTCGAGACGGCGCAGCACGGTGACGTGGCCGTCCTCCAGCGAGAGCATGTCCTCAGCATATGTGACCTGCGGCAGGCCGAGCTTCTCAGCGATCTGCGGACCCACCTGGGCCGTGTCGCCGTCGATGGCCTGACGTCCTCCGAGTATGATGTCGAAGTTGCCGAATTTCTTCACTGCCTGGGCCAGCGAATACGACGTAGCCAGCGTGTCGGCGCCGCCGAGGCAACGGTCAGTCAGCACTATGCCATGGTCGGCGCCTCGGTAGATGGCCTCGCGGATAATCTCGGCGGCACGCGGCAGGCCCATGGTGAGAATAGTCACGGTGGCGCCGGGATTCGCGTCCTTAAGGCGTAAAGCCTGCTCGAGGGCGTTCAGATCCTCAGGGTTGAAGATGGCCGGAAGCGCGGCACGGTTGATGGTGCCGTCTTCTTTCATGGCATCCTTGCCGACATTGCGGGTATCCGGTACCTGCTTTGCCAACACAATGATGTTCAAACTCATAACTATATTTGCTTATAGTGATTAAATTTTTTCAAAATTTCTCGGCAAAGGTAACAAATTATTGGCTATAATCAAAATATAATGTCTGCCTACGTCCCAAAACCCACGCCAAAAAACATTTTTTGGAAAAATTTCGCCAAATAATTTGGCAGTTTCAGAAATTAGGCCTAACTTTGCACTCGCAATCAGAAATGGTGAGTTTAGCTCAGTTGGTTAGAGCGTCGGATTGTGGTTCCGAAGGTCGTGGGTTCGACCCCCACACCTCACCCCAATGAAATAACGTAACTTTGCAAAACTGAATTCAATGCGCGACGTGATGTCGGGCATTGTTTTTTATATATTATTCAGCAACATATGGACCATATAGACCCCTACATAGCCGAACTGCTCGAAACCGAGGCCGCACGCCTGAACGCTCCCGCATTCATCGCCGACGACCCCGTGCAGTTCCCGAGACGATTCTCCGCCCCGACCGACATCGAGGCCGCGGCCTTGCTCTGTGCCACCATAGCCTGGGGCAAACGGACCATGATATGCCGCAACTGCGAGCGTATGCTCGACATTATGGACAACCGGCCCACAGAATACATCCTCAGCGGAGAATACGAAGCGCTGGACGACGGGAAGAACATCCACCGCACTTTTTTCCAGGCCAATCTGAAGCACTGGCTGCGCGGACTGAACCGCATATTCCGCAAATACGGCAGCGTGGAAGGTCTTGCTGCGGCACGAGGAGTTGCCGATGAACCGGCCCCCGCATGGGCGCTTGCACGCGAGCTGAACGCAGAGATGGCTGCCGCCAACGACAGCTGTCACGACTCACGCTGCCTGCCGCAGAATCTTGAATCCACAGCCCTGAAGCGCCTGAACATGGCCCTCCGCTGGCTCGTGCGACGCGACGGCATAGTGGACCTCGGCATATGGAATGTCATCACGCCCGACAAGCTGTACATCCCGCTGGACGTTCACGTAGGCAACACGGCCCGCGACCTCGGGCTCCTCACCCGCCGCAGCAACGACAGGCGAGCCGTGGAAGAACTCACCGCCGTGTTGCGCCGACTGCGCCCCGACGACCCCGTAGTCTATGACTTCGCCCTCTTCGGCATCGGCATAGAGGGGAGCAAAGTGAAAGACGCTTAGACGCCGTTGCTCTGGCCCGAACTCAGGCCGCTGTTGCCATGGAAGAACTTGTCGAGATGTTTTTCCTTGAATTTCTGGAGTATGGCCCAGAAGTTGGGCACGAACAGAGTGCCTACAACGGCATTCACAGCCATACCGAACACTACCGCCGAGCCGAGAGCCCCAGCAGCAGGATAATGCCTGTCTGTGTGTATATGCTGATGCTCTGCCCCATGAATATACATCCCGTGACAGCGCCGAGAATGGCCGTTGGCATCGCAATCACGACGGCTATCGGGTCGGTAAGGCTCTCGTATTGCGCGGCAAGCACCAGGATAGTGATTATCACGGCCAGAATGAGGACGAATGTTACAGTCGTGCCTGACTGAGTTTCCTGATATGCCTCGCCGGTCCAGGCGTATCCGTAGTTTTCACCTACGGCATCCGAAATCACCTCTTCCATGGCAGCAATTGCATCGGACGAGCTCACGCCCTTGGCAGGAGCAGCCGTCAGCGAGGCCGTCTGGTACATATTATAACGGCTCACGGTAGCCGAGCCGAACGACGGCTCCATAGTGGCGAATGCGCTGAAAGGCACCATATCGCCCGACGCGTTGCGCACGCTCAGAGCCAGCACATCGGCTATGCGTCCGCGCGAGGCGGCATCGCCGCGCACCGTCACCTGATAGACGCGTCCGAATTCCACAAAATCGTTGACATAGCTGCTGCCCATGAACGCCGACAGAGCCGAGTAGACGCTCTCCAGCGTGAGGCCGCGCAGTTTCACCTTGTCGCGGTCTACTTTCAGCGTATACTGCGGTATGGCACCCTCGTAAAGAGAGCTCACCGACGCTATGCGCGGGTCTTTGGCTGCGGCGGCACGGATGTCCTCAAGAGCAAGGCTCATGGCCTGCGCCCCGCGGTTGTTGATGTCGAGCAGCTGCATCTCCAGACCCGACGACATGCCCAGGCCCGGTATAGCAGGCGGATTGAGTGCGAATACTATCGGTTCCTGCATCGCGGCGCCGAAAGCCTCGATCTGCCGTATGACTTCGTTTACGCCCTCTCCTTTGCTCTTGCGCTCGTCCCATGGCTTGAGTATTACGAACATCGAGCCGACGTTGCCGCCCGAACCGCCCCCGAGAAAACTGGTGCCGGCTATAGCCATGACATTCTTGACGGCCGGAATCGTGGCGACACTGTCTGCCAGACGGTTCATGACCTTCTCCGTACGGTCGAGCGACGCGCCGGAAGGCAGCTGTACAGAGGCGATGCAGTAGCCCATATCCTCAGCCGGGATATAAGACGCAGGCCAGCGGAGGAAGCCCCAGAAGGCGACTCCGGTCAGCACGAAATACAGCGCGACGGCCACCCACGGCTTACGCACAAAGCGGCCTACGACCTTCATGTAGGTGCCGTTGCAGACGTCTTCGCCCTTTCGCCACCAGCGGAAAAGGAAGAAACTCGGCGACTTGGAGGCCGGCTTCAGAAACAAGGCGCACATGGCTGGCGTGAACGTGAGGGCGTTGAAGCCGGAAGCGCGCTTGTTCCAGCTCCATCTCCGACACGGCATCGCTCCGCCAGACCTTCTCCATGGCTGCCAGATGCTTGGCAGCATAATCATTCTCGCTGCGCGCCGTGGCGAGGGCCGCCTCAGCCTGGCGTATGGTCTGGGTAGCCTGGTCTATGCGCAGAGCCGCGACTGCGACATCATTGTTGCCTGACCTTGCAAGGACAAGAAGTGAGTCAAGCGTAGGATCGGCGAATAAGCCCCACCACTGTCCGTCGTCGACAGCACGGGGCGCTACGTCCTGACATACGGCAGACGCAGGCAGCAGCAGCGACAGCAGCAACAGCAGGCGGTAAATATGGAGAGTGCGCATAAAGTGTACGGATTAGAACAACGCCCGGAATAATCCGGCGACATTATTATAACCGCACAAATGCGCGCTTGGTTCGGACACACTCAGCCTTTAGCGGCATCCTGACGTCGCTGTAGTCTGAAGAATTCGAGCCGGTCAGGCGTAAGGCGTCCGAAAAAGAAACTGCGCGCACGGGCCGTCCCCGTGAAGCGTTCGCTCAATGCCATCATCGTGCTGCGGCGGTCTGCCACGGCGATGCATTCAACCGTATCCTCGCCGACAGCCGGAAACTCGCGCGAACTCTTGACGAGATAGGATTTTCCGGCTCGCTCTATCACGCAGTAGCCTGCCGCGAGCGAGCAGTCGTATTCATGCTTGTACTTCTTGAAAACGCTCTCGAAATGCGCCACCACGTCGCCGAAACGCTCATACTTGCGCTCGACGCCATACTTTTCCACGAACCGGTCGAACAGTATTCGGAAACATTCGAGAGTGACGCAGGCGTCGTAAGCCGCCGAGTGTGCCATGCCGTCATCATGCCCTACCCCGAGTTCCTCGCAGCAGCGGCGCAGACTTATGCCCTGCATATAATCGAGACCGGACTCGCGGCCGTGGCACAGCCAGAACCAGTCACGCAGCTCCAGCACACGCTTGGAGTCCAGTCCTTGTACATACTGACGCTTCATCTTCGCCATGTCGTTCTCGCGCACAGCGAAGCCCATGACATAGCGGCAGCGGTCGATGATAGGCTGTATGCGTCGCCGCGCCGACGAAAACGATGGCGCGCCGGCCACCATTTCAGGCGTAATATGGTGTATCTCGCTCGACCACGTCCGGTAGCGGCGCGGCTTGAAACGCTGCTGATACATCAGGCGCCCGCGCACGTCGATTATCGACAGCTCCAGCATCTCCATCCCGCGTGCGAACTCTGCGTCAAAACAGATGCACGCTTCGGGCGGGAATCCCTCAAGCAATTGCCGGCTACGCTCGTTCATGGTTCCGTAGATGTGATTGAATCGGGAATCACCTGCGCGGCCGCGTCCATATAAGCATCGGCCGCACGGTCATATCCGAGAGCGCGCATATGTGCCTCCTTATGCTTTATCATCAGCAGCGCGGCTTCGCGCTCCATCGCCGTCACGTTGCTGTCGGCAAGTGCGGCGGCATCCCTTCGCCCGGCGGCTGCGGCCGAATCAAGGGCTGCCGACGAGTGCGGATTGCTCATGGACCCTCCTCCGCACGCGCTCAGCAGCAGAAACAAAAATATTGATATAGCCGGTGCTCTCATAGCAGAATTATACCGAGCCTGGCGGCGGCTTCCGCGTCGGCCAGGGCGTTATGATGGTTCTTAAGATTGATGGCGAAGAAATCGCACAGCGAATCAAGCGACTTCGACGCAAGCACCCCGCGGGGAATTTTCCGACGGGCTGCGGCAAGTGTGCATAGAAACGGCCTCTCGGGCGCGTCGAGGCGATAGATACGGCAGGCCGCGTGTATGCACCGCTGGTCGAAGGGGGCGTTGTGCGCCGCGAGAGGCATATCGCCGGCCCAGGCCGAGAAACGGCGCCACACGGAGTCGAAGCATGGAGCGTCGGCCGTATCGGCTGCCGTCAGACCGTGCACACGCGTACACGACCAAAGATAATACTCCGGCTCGGGACGCACAAGGCTGTAGAATGTGTCGACAATGCGGCCGCCGCATACCTTCGCCGCACCCAGGGCGCATATGCTCCCGGGCTCGGCGTTCGCCGTCTCCACGTCCACAGCTATAAAGTCATTCATCGCTCTCCATGTACCGCGCCACGGCGTCGCGCACATCCTCCATCAGCCACAGCGGCGTGCTCGTGGCGCCGCAGATGCCCACCGACGAGGCGCCTCGCAGCCACTCGGGGTTCAGATGAGAGGCATTCGCTATGAGGTGTGTGTCGGGATTCACCGCGCGACACTGGTCGTAAAGTATCCTTCCGTTGCTGCTCTTGGTGCCGGCCACGAACAGCACTATGCCGTGCGAGGCGGCGAAGCGTCTCAGACGCTCCACGCGGCCGCTGACCGAACGGCATATTGTGTCGTAATGCTCGAAATGGGCCTGTGGCTGCATGCGGCGTTCTATTTCCTCTATGATGCCGCGATAGCCCTCGAGGCTCTTTGTGGTCTGCGAGAACAGCGCTATGTCGCGGGTGTAGTCCAGACGGTCGAGGTCGGCCACGGTCTCCACCACTATGGCCTGCCCGTCCGTCTGCCCTACCAGGCCGTTCACTTCGGCATGTCCTGTCTTGCCGTATATCACTATCTGCGGACGCCGCGCCGGGTCGCGGTCGTAGGCGGCCTTCACCCGCTGTTGCAGTTTCAGCACCACGGGACAGGTGGCGTCCACTATGTCTATGCCGCGGCGGCGCGCGGTGGCGTAGGTCGACGGCGGCTCGCCGTGGGCGCGCAGCAGCACCCGCGCACCGGCCGGAAGCGCCGACAGGTCGTCGTGCGTGATTGTGGCGAGGCCCTTCCCGCGCAGGCGCTCCACCTCGTCGCTGTTGTGCACGATGTCGCCCAGGCAGTACAGCGTGCCGCCGGCTTCCAGCTGCTCCTCGGCTTTGCTTATGGCCGTGGTGACGCCGAAGCAGAAACCCGAATCTTTGTCAATCTCTATCCGTGCCATGACCGGTCAGTTGCGCTCCGATGCCTCGCGGAAGCGTTCGAGGAGCCATTCGTCCTGCTGCGCCGGCGTCATGTCGGAGTTGTCGAGCAGCACGGCGTCGTCGGCACGGCGCAGGGGGCTCTCCTCGCGCGTCTCGTCTATGCGGTCGCGTTCCCTTACGTTGCCAAGCACCTCGGCATAGTCCACATCGCCGCCGGCGGCCTTCATCTCGTCGTAGCGGCGCCGGGCGCGCGTCTCGGCAGGCGCGTTCACGAAGATTTTGAGCTCGGCGTCAGGGAATACGGTTGTGCCTATGTCGCGGCCGTCCATCACGATGCCGCCCTCCAGGCCCAGCGCCTGCTGCATGGCCACCAGGGCATGGCGCACCTGCGGAATGGCTGCCACGGGCGACACGCTTTCCGACACCCGCAGCGACCTGATCTTTTTTTCCACATCCTTCCCGTTCAGCAGCGTGTGCTGGCGGCCGTCGGCGCCTGCCGGCGAAAAGTCGATGCGGATGCCGGGGAGCGCGCCCACAAGGGCCTCAGTGTCGGGCGTGCCGTCGGCGTGCATCAGGCCGTGGTCCAGGGCGTAGAGCGTTACGGCTCTGTACATGGCTCCGCTGTCGATGTAGCGGTAGCCTATGCGTGCGGCCAGACTGCGCGCCATGGTGCTCTTGCCCGACGATGAATACCCGTCGATGGCTACTGTAAGTTTTTTCATTTTTTTTGTATCTGAAAACGGAGGCAAGAGGCAGGGGAGCATACCGCCTGGCCGTCTTGCCTCAGAGGGTGTTTCATAAGAAACGTTAAATCAGGGGTTGCAGATTTTGAGATGGATTCTATCCTGCGGCCGAGGGAGCGTACTTGATGTACGCGACTGAGGCAAAGGATAGAAGACACTCAAAAGATGCAAAACCAAAGCTAATTTTAAAGTAAATGGAAAATAGCTTACGAAGATTTAAATCACCACCGCCTCGGCCACTCTTTGGCGCTTTCGGCAATGTTCTTCGGTCGAGTGGCTACGGCCACACTCCCTCATCTCATTACCAAAATCACTCAAAGATTGACCGCCCCTGAATTAACATTTCTTATGAAACACCCTCTCAGTGTGATAGGATTTTTCGGATGGATTACATGTTCATGCCGCCGTCCACCTGGATAACCTGGCCGGACACATAGCTCGACATGTCGGAGGCGAGGAAGGTTGCCACGTCGGCGATGTCCTCGGGCTTGCCGCCGCGACGCAGAGGTATCTTCTTGGTCCACTCGGCGCGCACTTCTTCGGGCAGAGCTGCGGTCATGGCTGTCTCGATGAAGCCGGGAGCTATGGCGTTGGCACGGATGCCGCGCGAGCCCACTTCCTGTGCTATGCTCTTGGCGAGAGCTATGAGGCCAGCCTTGGAGGCTGCGTAGTTGGCCTGACCGGCGTTGCCGTGAACGCCCACCACCGATGCCATGTTGATGATGCTGCCGCCGCGCTGACGGAGCATCACGGGCAGAACTGCGTTGATGAAGTTGAAGGCGCTCTTCAGGTTGACGTTGATTACGGCGTCCCACTGCTGCTCGGTCATGCGCATCATCAGGCCGTCCTTGGTGATGCCGGCGTTGTTGACGAGGATGTCGATGCGGCCGAAGTCTTTAACCACCTCGGCTACCACTTCCTTGGTCTGCTGGAAGTCGGCGGCGTTGGAGGCATAGCCCTTGCACTTTACGCCCAGGGCTGCTATCTCGCTTTCGGTTGCTTTGCCGGTCTCGTCTATCACGAGGTCAGTAAAAGCGATATTGGCACCCTCCTGGGCGAAACGCAGGGCAATGGCACGGCCTATGCCGCGTGCAGCACCCGTGATGAGGGCTGTTTTTCCTTCGAGAAGTTTCATTTTCTGAACTATTATATAATGTATATTTGGTTATTCTGACTGCAAAATTAATGAAAATTCATTTGCAGGGCAATATAAAACTGACTAATTTTGCAATACAATGAATATGACGGCATGGATAGCATCGCGGCTGAGCATCGGCGCGGGGAGTTCACGGAGCGCCCGCACGGGTGCTGTCATAGCCGTAACCGGCATCGCCATAGCTCTGGCTGTCATGGAATTCACGCTGGCCGTAGTGGGCGGCTTCCGCGACGAGATTCGCCATAAGGTTCTCGGATTCGACCCTGAAGTGAGCGTCATGCCCCCCTACAATCCCGAAGATGCGACTTCGGAAGAATACCTTACGGCCGACTCGGCCATCGCCGGCATCATAAGGCAAGAGGTTCCGCATGCCGTTACGGCATTGGCCGTGTCGCGTCCCGCCGTATTGAAGACCGATGGCGATTTTTCGGTCCTGTATTTCTCGGCCTACGACCCTACGGCCCACGACTACACTTTCGAGCGTTCCTGCGTCACGCATGGCGAGTGGCCCGATTTCACAAACGACAGCACGCGCAACCATATAGTCATCAGCGAGGCCACGGCCCGGGCTCTCAATCTCGCCGTCGGCGACCGGCCCATGCTGTACTTCGTGGACGGGCGCACCGCCATTCGCAGCCGCCGCGTCACGGTCAGCGCCCTGTTTGCCAGCCGCATGGAGGAGCGCGACCGTTCCACGGCCTATGCCTCCCTGCCCATGCTTCAGGCAGTAAGCGGCATTGAGAGCAATCAGGGAACGAGACTTGAACTGCGGGGCATCGGCATAGATTCCGCAGCGGCGGCGGCCGACCGTCTTCAGTCCCGCCTCGTGGCCGAATGGCAGCAGGGAGCTATAGCCCGTCTCCATCCCGTCGACAACATTCAGCGCAGCGGAGGCATGTACCTCAACTGGCTCGACCTGCTCGACACCAACGTGATCGTGATTTTCATCCTGATGCTGCTCGTCGCCGCCTCCACTTTGGTGGCCGCGCTATTCATCCTCGTGCTCGAACACATCTCCACCATAGGCATCCTCCGCACACTGGGAGCCACACGCCGTATGGTGCGCAATATATTCATCACCACGGCCATGAGGCTTGTACTCCGCGGCATCGTCATCGGCAACGCTGTCGGTATCGGCTTGCTCATGCTGCAACGTCAGCTGCATCTTATCCCCCTCGACCCGGAGATGTACTATCTCGACCATGTGCCGGTGAGCATGCACTGGATGCACATGCTTGCGCTCAACCTCGGCGTGGCTGTTGCGGCATGGCTGATACTCGTTATTCCGTCGCGTATCGCCGCCGGTGTCGACCCGGCCCTCACGGTTCGCTATGAATAAGAGGCTGTTTAAAAACGGATGTTAACTCAGGGGTTGCAGATTTTGGCGGGTATTTCATCCTGCAGGAGCAGGAGCGTACTGGATGTACGCGACTGCGACAAAGGATGAAAGACACCCAAAAGATGCAAAGCCGAAGTAACTTTTCATGATAAAATCAGCCCCAGGACAAAATAAAAAAACATTAAAATAACAGCATGATAAGCAAACAGATGTTAAAGAATAGCTCGCCTCGGTCCCTCTCCGGCGCTTTCCGCCGTCTTCTTCGGTCGAGTGGCTACGGCCACACTCCCTCATCAGACGACAAAAATCGCCCGGAGATTGACCGCCCCTGAGTTAACATCCGTTTTTAAACAGCCTCTAAAATCGCTCTGCCTGACGAACCAAACCCCCACCACTTTTTGTTCTTAACTATAACGGATGTGAATTTTAACATTTATTGTTAAACACACGCCAAATTAAGGTACACACCACAGGCGATTATCACAAATTTTCATTACTTTTGCATATTAAATAATTCTTAATGACACAAAACTCCTTAGAAGAGCTCATCATAGAAGGCATACGCGACCGTAAAGGCCGCAATATCACGACAGTAGATATGAGCGCAATTGAGGCCGCGCCGGTATCCGGATTCATCATAACCGAGGGCTCGAGCAACACTCAGGTAAGCGCTATCGCCGACAGCGTACGCGACTACGTGCAAAGCCACGGCGACATAAAGCCTTTTAATTACGACGGCTACGGACAGTCGGAGTGGATTGTACTCGACTACGGCAGCCTGATGGTGCATATCTTCCAGCGCGAAGCGCGCCTGCGCTACAATCTTGAAGAACTATGGAGCGATGCTGTCATAAGCGAACTTCCGAATCTCGACTGATATGGCACCTAATAATAAACCCGGAAAAAAGAACAACCTGGCATCACGCTTCAGTTTCTTCTGGATGTATGCCATCGTGCTGCTTTTCATTGGCGGCATATGGTTTCTCGACCAGAACGACATCACTCAGGAGGTGAGCTACAGCAACTTTGAGAAATACGTCACCAAAGACCACGGCATCAGCAAAATCGTGGTCTTCACCGACAAAAAGCGTGCAGAGGGCTTCCTCACCGACTCCCTCGCCTCGCAGCTGTTTCCTTCGGAACAATACACTCCCGGCAATGGCGTTGCCAAAGTAGTGACCGACATTCCGTCAGCCGACAAATTCGACACCAAAATCGACGAATGGCGCGCCATGGGTGCGTTCTCGGGCGATGTCAAGTACGAACGCAGCGGCTCATGGACCTCCCTGCTCTTCTCTTTCGGACCCGTCCTCCTGCTCGTGTTCTTCTGGTTCTGGCTCATGAAGCGCATGAACGGCGGCAGCGGACCCGGCGGAGGCGGAGGCGTGTTCAGTGTGGGCAAAAGCAAGGCAATGCTTTTCGACAAGGACAACGCCGTGAAGGTCACGTTCCAGGACGTGGCCGGACTCAGTGAGGCGAAAACCGAGATAGAGGAGATTGTGGAGTTCCTCAAGAACCCGCAGCGGTATACCGATCTCGGTGGCAAGATTCCTAAGGGAGCGCTGCTCGTCGGCCCTCCCGGCACAGGTAAGACTCTGCTCGCAAAGGCCGTCGCAGGCGAGGCCAACGTGCCGTTCTTCAGCATGAGTGGCTCCGACTTCGTGGAGATGTTCGTGGGCGTGGGCGCTTCCCGAGTGCGCGACCTCTTCCGCCAGGCCAAGGAGAAAGCACCGTGCATCGTATTCATTGACGAAATCGACGCCGTCGGACGCGCCCGCGGACGCAACGCCAACATGGGCGGCAACGACGAGCGCGAGAACACGCTCAACCAGCTCCTTACCGAGATGGACGGCTTCGGCGGCAACAGCGGCGTCATCATCCTCGCCGCCACCAACCGTGTCGACATTCTTGACAAGGCTCTCCTGCGCGCGGGACGCTTCGACCGCCAGATTTACGTTGACCTCCCCGACCTCAACGACCGCGTAAGTATCTTCAAGGTGCATCTGCGCAACATCAAGCTCGACGGCGAGCTCGACATCGAGCTGCTGGCGCGCCAGACCCCGGGCTTCAGCGGCGCCGACATTGCCAACGTCTGCAACGAAGCCGCGCTCATTGCCGCGCGCCACAACAAGAAAGCGGTCGGCAAGGAAGATTTCATCGCCGCTGTCGACCGAATCATCGGCGGACTCGAGAAACGCAACAAAATCACTACCGACGAGGAGAAACGCGCCATCGCCGTCCACGAGGCCGGACATGCCACAGTTTCGTGGCATCTGCGCTATGCCAATCCTCTGGTGAAGGTCACCATCGTTCCGCGCGGCAAGGCTCTCGGAGCCGCATGGTATCTGCCGGAAGAACGTCAGATTACCCCCACACAGGCCCTGCTTGACGAGATGTGCGCCACACTGGGCGGTCGCGCTGCCGAAGAATTATTCCTCGGGCACATTTCTACCGGCGCGGCCAACGATCTGGAACGTGTCACCAAGCAGGCTTACGCCATGGTGGTGTACTACGGCATGAGCGAACGCCTCCCCAACCTGAGCTACTACGACTCCACCGGGCAGGACTACGGTTTCTCGAAACCGTACAGCGACGAGCGAGCCCGCATCATCGACGAGGAGGTGAGCCGCATTATCGCCGAGCAGTACGAGCGCGCCAAGGAGCTGCTGCGCAAGCATGCCGAGGGCCACGGCAATCTGGCCGACGTGCTCGTAAAGCGCGAGGTGATTTTCACGGAAGACGTCGAGCACATCTTCGGAAAGCGTCCCTGGGTTTCGCGCACCGACGAGATTCTCGCCGCGCGCGACGCTGCCGGAAAGCCGCAGGATGTGGAGGCGACCGACATAACCCCGCCTCCCTTCGACGGCGACGACGTCCCGGACCCGGAAGATGCCGCGCAAAGCGACAGCAAGCCCTCCGATAAGGATAAACAGAACGACACGGAGGCATGAACGAGGAGGCTCTCAGCCAGATGTACCTGAAGGATACGGCGTTCCAGAATCTTATGCAACGCCGTATATTCAATGTGCTGCTGATAGCCTCGCCCTACGATGCCTTCATGATGGAGGAAGACGGCCGGGTGGAGGAACAGCTCTACTTCGAGTACGTACGCCTCAACCTCAGTTCGCCGCCACGCGTGACGCGCGTATCCACCACAGCCGAAGCCGCCGTGGAGATGCGCGCGAAAGCGTTCGATCTCGTCATCGTGATGCCGGCCAACGACATCAGCGAAAGCATGGCCGGCGCGCGCGGCATCAAGCGAGAGCACCCCGATGTGCCGCTGGTGGTGCTGACTCCGTTCAGCAAGGAAGTGAGCCGCCGCCTGAGCCACGAGGATCTCAGCGGCATCGACTGTGTGTTCAGCTGGCTGGGCAACATGGACCTGCTCCTTGCCGTCATCAAGCTACAGGAGGACAAGATGAACGCCGAGCTGGACATCAACGGCATCGGCGTACAGATGATAATGCTCGTGGAGGACTCCGTGCGCTTCTACTCGTCGGTGCTTCCGCGCATCTACAAGTTCCTGCTCAAGCAGAGCCAGCTGTTCTCCACCGAGGCCCTCAACGAGCACGAGCAGATGCTGCGCATGCGCGGCCGCCCCAAGGTGATGCTCGCGCGTAACTACGAGGAAGCAATGGCGCTCTACGACCGCTACGGTGACAAGATGCTGGGCGTTATCAGCGACGTCAGTTTTGCCCGCGGAGGCGAAAAGTGCGCCGATGCAGGGCTGCAGCTCGCCCGCGAGTTGCGCGCGCGCGACCCCTATCTGCCCGTCATCATCGAAAGCAGCGAGATAGCCAACGCACCCCGCGCCCTGGAGGTAGGCGCCACATTCGTCGACAAGAATTCAAAAAAACTGTCAGTCGACCTCGGAGAAGCCATCATGGCAAATTTCGGCTTCGGCGACTTCATAATCCGCGACCCGGCCGACGGACGCGAGATAATGCGCATCGTCGACCTCAAGGACATGCAGCAGCGCATATTCGACATCCCCGCCGATGCGCTCTACCATCACGCTCAGAACAACGACATCTCCCGCTGGCTCTACAGCCGCGCACTCTTTCCGATAGCCGACGTCGTGCGCCAGCATCGCTTCGAGAGCCTGGACGAGGCTCCGGCGGTGCGCCGCCTCTTCTTCGACCTCATTGTGAAATACCGCCGCATGAAGAACCGCGGCGTTGTGGCCGTGTTCCGCAAAAACCGCTTCGACCATTACAGCAACTTCGCCCGAATAGGCGACGGCAGCCTCGGAGGCAAAGGACGCGGCCTCGCTTTCGTCGACTCCATAATCAAGAACAACGCGGTGTTCGACGACATCGAGGGCGTCTGCGTCACCATCCCGCGCACCGTCGTGCTCTGCACCGACATCTTCGACCGCTTCATGGCCGACAACGCGCTCTACCCCATAGCGCTCGGCAAGGCTTCGGACGAGGAGATTCTGAAAGCATTCATAGCGGGACGGCTGCCGGACGACATCCGCGACAACCTCAACGCACTGCTCGACGTGGTGGACCGTCCCCTGGCGGTACGTTCGTCGAGCCTTCTCGAAGATTCGCACTATCAGCCCTTTGCGGGCGTTTACGCCACCTACATGGTTCCTTGCTCCGATGACCGCGAGCAGCGGCTGCACATGCTCACATCGGCCATAAAGGCGGTCTACGCCTCCGTGTTCTACCGTGCCAGCAAGACCTACATGACCGCCACGAGCAACGTCATCGACGAGGAGAAAATGGCGGTGATAATACAGGAGGTTGTCGGCGAGGAGCACGGCGAATATTATTTCCCGGCGTTCAGCGGCGTGGGGCGCTCGCTCAACTACTATCCGCTGGGCGACGAAAAGCCGGAGGACGGCGTGGCCCAGGTGGCCGTCGGCCTCGGCAAGTACATAGTGGACGGCTGCAAGGGACTTAGGTTCTCTCCGCGACATCCGGCGCACGTATTGCAGACATCGACACTCGACCTCGCCCTGCGCGATACTCAGACCCACCTTCTGGCACTCAGGCGCAAACCGGTCAGCAGCAGCGACTTCGCCACCGACGACGGTTTCAACATCGAGCGCGTACCTGTGCAGCAGTTCGCCGGCACGGGCGCACTGCGCTATGCGGCAAGCACCTACGACGCGGCCGACGGCACGCTGCGCGACTATGAGGAAGGACGCGGACGACGCGTTATCACGTTCACCAACATGCTGCGCGACAACGCCTTCCCGCTTGCGCAGGTCATAGACACGATGCTCACCAAGGGACAGGAAGCCATGCAGCGGCCCGTAGAGATAGAATTTGCAGGCACCCTGAAACCGGCATCCGACGAGAGAGGACGTCGCGGACAGGTCTACTGGCTTCAGATCCGCCCCATCACCGACCGCCGCGAGTCGGTGGACGACTCCCTCACGGAAGCGCCGGACGATAAGCTCCTGCTGCGCTGCTCTACGGCGCTGGGCAACGGCATCGTCGACGACATCAGCTCCGTGGTCTACGTGCGACCCGACACTTTCGACTCGCTCGACAACCGCGAGCTTGTGGCCGTTCTCAGCAGGATCAACGACAGCTTCGCCGAACGCGGCGAGCATTACATCCTCATCGGCCCCGGTCGCTGGGGCTCGCGCGACGCCGCCCTCGGCATACCCGTCGCCTGGACCGACATCTCGGCCGCGCGCCTCATCGTGGAAGCCGCGCAAAGCAATTACCGCATAGAGCCCAGTCAGGGCACGCATTTCTTCCAGAACCTCACGAGCCTCGGCGTAGGCTACTTCACGCTCGACCCCACCGCAGGCTCCGACATATACGACAGCGGCACCCTCGCCGCCATGCCGGCCGAGTACGACGACGGCCGGGTGCGCGTAGTGCGCTTCGGCCGACCTATCACAATATGCATCAACGGACGCGCCGGAAAAGGCGTGGTCTACAAACCCGGACAAGGGCCTCTACACAACCAATAAACCTTTCAGCCATGAGTTTCATCAACAAACTATGCCGTTCGCTCGGATTCGGGGGCGAAGAAGAATACGAGACAGAAGAACTCGCTGCCGACGCGGCCGATACCGAAACCCCGGCCGCAGCCGTTCCGGCCGAGAAAGAGGAGGACGGGCAGTACAGCGACATGCGCGAAGAAATATTCACTCAGGTACTCAACGTATTCAACACCGCACTCCCTGACTTCATTGCCCGCAGTATCGACCCGGCGGCACAGCGCAAACTCCTCTTCGACAGTCTCGACCAGGGCCTGAAGGACTATGTGGCGCGCATAGGGGCCGACGCCGACACCCGTTGCGAGCAGCGCTGGAGCGAGGAACAGTCGCAGCTGCGCACCGACATGGAGACTCTGCGGCACAAGAGCGCTCAGATAGAAGCCGAACGCGCCGAGCTTAAACAGAAGCAGCTCAGCGCCGAGCGCCAGAAGCGCGCGCTCAGCGACCGCCTGAAGGACCTTGAAAAACAGATTGACATCCTCGGGGCCGAGCGCGAGCAGTTTGAGCTTGAAAACAAAAGCCTGCTGAATAAGCTGAAAGTGATGGCCATACAGGGTCCGGAGACCAAGGAGGCCCCGGTGGAGATAGACGACAGCAAGAACGCCGAGGAGATGGAACGCCTCACGGAATCCTGCCGCAAGCTCGAAGCCGAGAACGAATCGCTCAAAACTCAGCTTCAGCAGGCAGCCGAACGGCAGACCATGGCCGACGAGATGTGCGCCGACCTGCGTCGGCGCCTCGCCGTATCGCAGAAAGAGGTGGAGGACCTGCAGGCCATCACCGAGCAGGTGGAGATAGTACGTCAGGCCATCGAGGAACGCGACAAAACCCTTGAACGCCAGCGCGACAACATCGGGCGCCTCAAGACTCAGATAGAAACTCTCACTTCCTCGGCTCGCGCGGCCGCCGACAATGCCTCGGCACGCGAACGCGAACTGCTCGACCGCATCGCGCAGCTGGAGGAGAAAAAGGCTGCGGAGGAACTCGTCAGCGAGGAGACACCCGTGGAGAAGAAACCGCGCAAGCGCGCCGCAGCACCCAAGAAGCCGGAACCGGAGCCGGTCGTACCGAAAATCACGGACGACGACCTGATGGATGTGGAGTCGGGATTTGCCGACCACAGCTGGTTCGGCGCCTCCGAGCCGGAACCGCAGGCTCCGCAGCCCGTCAGCGACAACGACGACTTCGGCTACCACGCACCGGAACCCAAGCCCCGCCCCTACGACGACGGCATGCAGATGAGCCTCTTCGACGACTGAGGGGGCTGTTTAGAACGGCAACTTGCCGGGAGCCGTAAAAATATGGTAGAGCAGGTCGTGAAACAGCGCCGTGGCCGGCTGGCGTGAGCCGTTGCCCTTGCTCATGGCGTCGAAACGCCGTATGGCATCCAGAATCTCGATAATCTGAAATGCGTTGTAGTTCTGCAACCCCAGGCGGATGCGGCGCAGCGCGGCCTTATAGTTCAGCGACAGTGCGCGCATGAGTCCGTCGTCGCTCTTGTCGGGCGTATAGACCGCCGTCATCAGGTCGGCGAAAAGACTGAACAGACCGGATGCCACCAGCACCATGGGGGCAGCCTTCGGATTGGCCGCGAAATAGCCGGCTATGCGCATCGACTTCGCCACATCCCTCGCGGCCACGGAGTCCACAAGCTCAAAGGAGTTGAACTCCTTGCTGTAGCCTATGTTGCGTTCGATAGCCTCGGGTGTGATTTCCGCACCCTTGCCGAGAATGTCAACGAGCTTGCCGATTTCGTTGCTCAGGCGGCTCAGATCGGCGCCCACGAAGTCGCACAGCATGCCTATGGCTTTCTGGTCGGCGCGCATCCCGCGCTCCGTCACGAGCTGGTACACATACTTCGGCAGCTCATAGTCGCGTATCTTCTTCGATTCAAAAATCACGCCGTTGGCCTTGACAGCCGCAAGCAGTTCCTTGCCCTTGGCTACGGCTCCGCGTACGCATATCACAAGTATTGTCGACGGCGAGGGCGACGTGACGTAACGATGCAGGCGGTTGAGCTGGTCGGAGCGCACGGCCTGACCCTCTTTCAGTATCACGAGCTGTCGTTCGGCCATCATCGGCACGCTCATGCACAGATCCATCACGCTGCCCGGCTCCACCTGTGGGGCATACAGAGTGTACTGGTTGAACTCCTTGTCCTCCTCGGGGATTATTCTGTCGAAGTCTTTCAGCAGCTCGTCAATGAAGTAACCCTCCTCGCCGTGAAGAAGGTACACCGGAGCATACTGTCCGTTGCGAATCTGCCGCCTGACGGCATCGAATGAGATATTGGCGCTTGTGCCTGCCATAGTTTCACAAATAATTCGTAAATTTACACATTATTTCCGAGAAACGCAAAATGAAGCTCAATCTTCCGTCCTTCGACATTCAGACACGCCGCATGGCCGACGGCTCGATGCAGGTCTATGACCCTCTGCGTCGCAAATTCGTGGCGCTCACGCCGGAAGAATGGGTACGCCAGCATTTTGTGAATTACCTGATTACGGAAAAAGGCTACCGGCCCGCGCTGATGGCCAACGAAGTGGGATTGCGCCTCAACGGCACGCTACGGCGCTGCGACACCGTGGTCTACCGGCGCGACATGACGCCCGCCGTCGTGGTGGAATACAAAGCCCCTGATATAGAAATCACACAGCGTGTTTTCGACCAGATAGCCCGCTACAATCTCGTAATGCGGGCTGACTGGCTAATCGTCAGCAACGGAATATCGCACTACTGCTGCCGCTACGACCACACAACGGGCCGCTACAGCTTCGCTCGGGATATTCCGGAATGGAGCAGCGTCAATGCTTGAAGAAATAAGCCACGCGGATGGTCCACTGGCGGTTGCTGGCGCGGTAGTCGTCAAGCAGACGGGTCTTGACGGCCGATGTCACGCCCCAGGTGTATGAACCGGAAACCTGCCAGTTGCGGAGAATCTCCACACCGATACCGGCAGTCATGCCCAGTTCGGTACCGTTGTAGTCGAACGCCTTGCACTTGCCGTGGGCAAGGAGAATGTCAAGCTCGGGGCCTCCGTAGACGAACGGTGCGAGAGTATCCTCGAAACCGTTCATGCGGGTCCACTTGAAGCGCAGATGCAGCGGAATCTGCAAGTAGTGCATACGGGCGCGCTCCTCGCCGTAGCCCAGCGACGACCAGACTTTCTTCTCGCCGAGATTCACTTTAGCGCCTGACTGATTATACAGCAGACCGAGGTCAATTCCGAAACCTATGCCGGGAAACATCAGTTCGCCCAGCACGCCGGCATGATAGCCTACGCCGTTGCTGACGCTGACGATATCCTGATTGAAACTGAGACTGCCGATGTTGACACCCGCAACGCCGGCGGCACGGAACTGAGCCGCAGCCGATGCGGCAAAAAAGCATATTATGGCGATGAATAAGCCGAATCTTTTCATTTCTGTTGATTTTATGACGCAAAGTTAATCAAAGATTCGCAAAGAGATGCACGCTATGGAGTTTTTTTAGTATTTTTGCACTTAAATCAGAATATAGCCGCACGGACCGTGCATGCAGACTTACAAATCACATTATGCTTAATTTTAAGGCTACCGGTCCGTGCGGCTTTTTCAAACGGATATGAGTGACAACAAACCTGTAATAATACTTGGCATAGAGTCGTCGTGCGACGACACATCGGCCGCCGTCATACGCGACGGCCTGCTACTGAGCAACGTGATAGCCTCGCAGAAAGTACATGAGGAATACGGCGGCGTGGTGCCCGAACTTGCATCGCGGGCGCATCAGCAGAACATCGTGCCCGTGGTCGACACGGCCCTGAAACGCGCGGGCGTCGACAAGCATGACCTTTCGGCCATAGCATTCACCCGCGGCCCGGGCCTGCTCGGCTCGCTGCTGGTGGGCACCAGCTTCGCCAAAGGGCTGTCGCTGGGGCTGCGCGTGCCCATGGTCGACGTGAACCACCTGCACGGTCATGTGCTCAGCCACTTCGTGCGGCGCGAAGCCGACGACGAGGTGCCAGAATTTCCATTCCTCTGCCTGCTCGTGTCGGGCGGCAACTCGCAGCTCATACTCGTGCGGAGCTACAACGACATGCAGGTGCTGGGCCAGACCATCGACGACGCCGCCGGCGAAGCGTTCGACAAATGCGCCAAGGTGATGGGTCTTCCCTACCCCGGCGGCCCGCACATCGACCGCCTCGCCGCCGAAGGCAATCCCAAGCGCTTCAAGTTCGCCAAACCGCACATCCCCGGCCTCGACTACAGCTTCAGCGGCCTGAAGACATCATTCCTCTACACGCTGCGCGACGCCGTCGCAGCCGACCCGAACTTCATCGAGGCCAATAAGGCCGACCTCGCGGCATCGCTCCAGACCACCATCATCGAAATACTTCTCGACAAGCTCGACAAAGCCGTGCGCCAGACGGGCGTACGCACCGTAGCCATCGGCGGAGGAGTCTCGGCCAACAGCGGAGTACGCAGCGCCGTGGCCGACTACTGCGCTGCCCGCGGCCTCAAGGCATTCATTCCCGAGCGCGCCTTCACCACCGACAATGCGGCGATGGTGGCTATCGCCGGATACTACAAATATCTCGACGGGCAGTTCTGCCCCTACGATTCCGTTCCCTTTGCACGCGTAACTGTCTGATGCGACTTTCAATCATCATCATCGGCGACGAAATACTGATAGGTCAGGTCACCGACACAAATTCAGGAGCCATAGCGCGCACATTCGGCCCACAGGGATGGGACATTGCCGGCGTGCGCACCGTGGCCGACGACGGCGACGCCATCCGCGGCGCCATAGAGGACGCTCTGGCGGAATCGCAGCTCGTGATATGCACCGGCGGCCTCGGCCCCACCAAGGATGACATAACCAAACACGTCCTCACCGACATCTTCGGCGGTCCGCTGGTACGCGACGAGAGCGTGACGGCCAATATCGAGCGTGTATTCGCCCTGCGTCATTTGCAGATGAACGCGCTCACCGCCTCGCAGGCCGACGTGCCGGCATCCTGCACCGTAATCCAGAACCGCCTCGGCACGGCGCCCGTCATGTGCTTTTTCCGCGACGGACGCATGCTGGTGTCGATGCCGGGCGTACCGTTCGAGACCGAGGGGATGCTTCCGGAAGTGGCGCAGGCCGTGGCCGGTCACTTCCGCACAGCCACCGCGCTGCGCCACCACTGCCTGATGGTGGGAGGCATAACGGAATCGGCTCTCGCCGAACGACTTGCCGAATGGGAAAACGACCTGCCCGACTACCTGCACCTCGCCTACCTGCCCACCCCGGGGCTGATACGCCTGCGCCTTGACGGACGCGGCGACGACGCGTCGCGTATCGACGCCGAGATGGGTCGCCGAATCGAGGAACTAAAAAAACTTGTCGGCGACAATCTCCGCTACGACGGCGACGCCACGGCTGCCGAAATACTGCTGGACGCATGCCGTCGCAAGGGCTATACGCTCGGAACGGTCGAGAGCTGCACCGGTGGCACCATAGCTCAGCGCATCACGGCTATAGCCGGATGCTCCGACGTGTTCAGAGGCTCTGTCGTCAGCTATTGCAACGAAGTCAAGGCCGCTGTGCTCGGCGTATCCGATGCCGACCTCCGCGAACACGGCGCCGTAAGCCGTGAGGTAGTGGAACAGATGGCCGAGGGAGCCATCCGCACCCTCGGCTGCAACTGCGCGGTAGCCACAAGCGGTATTGCGGGACCGGGAGGAGCCACAGCGGGAAAGCCGGTAGGAACCGTATGGATAGCTGCCGCTACGACCACCCGCACCGAAAGCCGTCTGCTGCATCTGCCCGGAAACCGTTCGCGGGTCATAGACCGCGCCGCCACCGAGGCAATGCTTCTTCTTGCGTCGATTATTTGATAGTTTATACTCTGAGGGCGAGACACATAAAGACAAACGGTCAAAAGCAACAAAAGTTTTATTTAAATATTTACTTTTCTGTCCCTTATGACCTTATGTCTTTCTGTATCTCGTCGTGCGAAGTAACTTTAGGCATAGACAAAAACAGCCGCATGCTGACGAACGGGGCATGCGGCTGTATGTGTTTGTGCGCTGTGCGTGCTGGCCGAGCTTGGCTCGATGCGGGTCACAAGGCAACCCTGACGTCGGGGACTATCACCTAACACAACGGACGTGCGCATCCTGCCGGAGAGATGCCGGCTTCTCTCCGTGTCCGCTGTGTTGCCCCCTGCCTGCACTGTGCGTTGCGGAGGGTGCTGAACAATACCGTGGTTATGCGGGTTGTTGACGTCCAGCTGGCTACGTCAACATGCCGAAGGCATGTCCCTACAAGTCAGGGTGTTGGCAGCACGCTCTGCAAGGCGAGGTTGTATCAGAATGTCAATGTTCTCGGTTTAAGGTTTATAGTTTAGGGTTTAGGGTTTAGGGCCGGCGCGGGCGGGATGTATGCGGCGCTCGCGCCGCATACAGTTAGGAGTTGGGAGTGTGGAGTGAGTTGCGCTACGCGCAGTGTAGTGAGGAATTGCGCCTGCGGCGGTAACCAGGAGGGTGCAGGAGAGGGTGCAACGGTTGTTGAGGAACAGTGCGTAGTGGAGGAGCAGGCGGCTGATGGCGGCGTGCTCGGCGGCTGATACGGTGAGGACGATGCTGACGCGGCCTGTGCGGCGGCGACGGCGCTCCAGGAGGCCGATGACGGCGGATTCGCGCGGCGTGAGGGGCCTGCGGTACCAGCGGCGGAAGGGGTATGTGCTTGAATGTTTCATGATGCTGCAAAGTTACAACACGAAATACCCCTTGGAACTATGAAATGAACCACCCCCCGGTTCATTTCATAGCTAATAAATGTTAAAATCGAGGATAACTCACTGTGGGATAGGGAGAAAAAATTTGCATTTGGGGCAAAAATATTTTTAAATTCTTATAAATCGTATAATTCGTATAAGACTTATGGATAACAGGCGTAAATTCACGAAATTGCAGCATAAATCGCACAAAAAAGCCACAGCGCGGGGGAAATGGCCTGCGCTGTGGCTTTTTGTTGGGGTGGTGACCGGAATCAGAGGGCTCGTGCGCCGTCGCTGATGACTACGTCGTAGATCTTGGGCTCGTGGCCGTACTTCTCGGCGAACTTGCAGACGGCGGTCTTGACAAATTCGTCGCGGAGCTCGTCCTTCACAAGGTTGATGGTGCAGCCGCCGAAGCCGCCGCCCATGATACGCGAGCCGGTGACGCCGCATTCGCGGGCCACATCGTTGAGGAAGTCAAGTTCTTCGCAGCTCACCTCGTAGTCCTTGGAGAGGCCGTTGTGGGTCTCGTACATCTTGCGGCCTACCGTCTCGTAATCGCCGGCCACAAGTGCGTCGCATACTGCGAGGACACGGTCCTTCTCCTCGATGACGAATTTGGCACGGAAATAATCCTCGGCCGTGATTTCACCCTTCACTGCGTCGAGAGCCTCCATTGTGGCGTCGCGCAGAGTCTCGAGCCCGAGCTTGGCAGCCACGCGCTCGCAGCTGGCGCGGCGCTTGTTGTAGGGCGAGTCGGCAAGTTCATGCTTCACACGCGAGTCAACGAGCACCAGGCTGTAGCCTTCGGGGTTGAAGGGGAAGTACTCATGCTCCAGCGAACGGCAGTCAAGACGCATCAGATTGCCTTTCTTGCCGAACACGCTTGCGAACTGGTCCATGATGCCGCAGTTCACGCCGCAATAGTTGTGCTCGGTGCTCTGACCTATCTTTGCCAGCTCGAACTTGTCGATCCGGTTCTCGTTGAACATATCGTTGATGGCGAAAGCGAAGCAGCTCTCGAGAGCAGCCGAGGAGCTGAGGCCCGCACCGTTGGGGACATTGCCTGCGAATGCGGCATCGAAGCCTTTCACTTTGCCGCCGCGTTTCAGCACCTCGCGGCACACGCCGAACACGTAGCGGGCCCAGGAGGGTGCGGGAGCATCTTCCTCACGCAGGCCGAACTCGCAGTAAGCGTCGTCGAAATCGACGCTGACGAGACGTACCTTATCGGTACCGTTGGGCTTGATTTCGGCCATTATCACCTTGTCGATGGCACCGGGAAACACGAAGCCGCCGTTGTAGTCAGTATGCTCACCGATGAGGTTGATGCGGCCTGCCGAAGCATAGAATGCTCCATCTGTACCGAAGCGCTTCTCAAACGCGGAATGGATTTTTTCTTTTAATTCCATGGTAGGTTAAACTTGAATTATAATAATTGTCAGGATATTCAAAGTGCCTTGATCTCGATTGCGAAACCGCCTCCCCGCGCCATCTGCATATCGAGGACGGTAGAGGCATCAACCTTGCGGGTAGTGATTACGTATGCCTCGGGGTTATTGTAGGCGTCAGCGTCCGGAGCGTCGGCGTAGATTGTAGCCTCGTACTCGCGTCCGGGGGTCAGGAACGAGAGGTCGACCTTGAGACTGCGGGCCGTGTCGCCGTTGACAGCACCTACGTACCAGTCCTTGCCACCCTTGGCACGGCGTGCGGCAAGGATGTATTCGCCGGGGACGGCATCAAGATAGCGGCTTTCGCTCCAGTCGACGGGCACATTCTTTATAAAGGTGAACGCGTCGGCCTTCTCGGCATAGTGCTCGGGCATGTCGGCAGCCATCTGGAGGGGCGAGTACATGGTAACGTAGAGTGCGAGCTGATTGGCAACCGTAGCTTTCTTGTGCTCGGTGCTACCGGGCACGAAGCTACCGATGTCCATACGGAACACGCCGGGAGTGAAGTCCATGGGGCCACCCTTGAGACGGGTGAACGGCAGAATGGTGACGTGCTGCGTGCTCATGTTGCGGTACTCGGTGCCCATGGCGCTCTCGTTGCCCACGAGGTTGGGATAGGTGCGGGCAAGACCGGTGGGACGCACTGCCTCGTGGCCGTTAACCATGATGTGGTGCTCGGCAGCCTTCTTCACGGCATTGAGGTAATGGTTCACCATGCGCTGGCTGTAGTGCGTCTCGCCCTTGGGCAGAATGTTGCCCACATAGCCACTCTTCACGGCATCGTAGCCGTACTGATTCATGAGGGCGTAGGCGGTGTCCATGTGTGCCTCATAGTTGGCAGGCGAGCCGCTGGTCTCGTGGTGCATCATCAGTTTTATGCCCTTGCTGTGGGCATAGTCGTTGAGTGCCTTGAGGTCGAAGTCGGGGTAAGGTGTGACGAAGTCGAAGACATATTCCTTCTCCTTGCCGAACCAGTCTTCCCAGCCTACGTTCCAGCCCTCGATGAGCAGCTGGTCGAAGCCGTTGTCGGCGGCGAAATCTATGTAACGGCGCACGTTGGCATTGTTGGCGCCGTGATGGCCGTGAGGCCTGGCCTTGCTGTAGTCGAACGTGGCAAGGTCGAAATTCTCGGCGTTGGTGTAGCTCCACTGGCTCTTGCCGGTAATCATCTCCCACCATACACCCATGTACTTCGTGGGATGAATCCAGCTTGTATCGTCCAGCGCGTTGGGCTCATTGAGGTTATAAATCAGGTTGGAAGCCAGGATGTCGGTGGCCGAACCAACCATAATGGCACGCCAGGGAGTGGCGAAAGGCAGTTTAACGACAGCCTTGGCCTCGGGTATGCCGGGGGTGAGCCACGAGGTAAAGGTCATGGTGGTGTCGTTGAGGTTGAGGTGCATTGCGGGATAATCCACGAGGGCGGCCTCATGTATGTTGATGTACACTCCGGAATCATTGCGCATGAGCATGGATGTCTGCACGCCGGTGGGCGAGAAGCCTGTGGCCGAGACGTTGCCCGGCTGGTCGCTGCTGTTGCGACCGCGGATTTCACTCAGCGGAGTGATGTTGTACTCATATTCCTGCGTGTCGTAGTCGCCCGGAATCCACCATGCCGTATGGTCGCCCGTCATGGCGAACTGCGTCAGCTCCTCGGCAATGAGCAGTGAATCCACGCCGTCCTGCTGAGGGAACACATAGCGGAAGCCCACGCCGTCATCGTAGGCGCGGAACTCGATATTCATTTTCAGACCTGTCGACTTCTGGCGAAGGCTGACGGTCATGCTGTTGTAATTGTCGGCTATGGAGTCGTTCTCGCCCCATACGGGTGCCCAGCTGCCCGAGTGGCTGCCATGCTCCACACCCTCGATGCTGAATCCGGAATCAAGATTGTCACGGGCGCCCAGAAGTCTGAAACCCATTGTGGAGTTGCGCACGATGGTGTCGCCGCGAAAAACCACGTTATAGGCCGGCACACCGCCGTCCATGGCGGCAAAGACCACGTCAAGGGCGCCGTCGGGCGACTGGAGCCGCGAGTCGGGCGTGCCGGTACATGCTGTGAGCGCAAGGGCCGGCAACATAAATTTCACAATAGAAGTATGCATAATCTTTACTTAATATGTTATGGTATGAGAGTTATCGGTTTATTTATATGTGCAAATATACGGATTTAATCCATATTCATATGTGGGGCCATTTTATTTTTGTTGATATTTAACATTAATATAAGTTAAATTTCGATGAAAGTTTGTACAATATTGTAATAATTACTACTTTTGTAACGATTACAATTTACGACTGTATAATGACTATATCTACAACATATTCCACCCAGCAGCTGACGCAGATGCTCTACCGCCACAGCATCCGCCCATCAGTGCAACGCATAGCCGTGCTGTCGCATGTGGCCGGCGGATGCCATCCGTCGGCGGAAGAGATATATGCCGGACTGTCGGAACAGTTTCCATCGCTCTCCCGCACGACTGTATACAACGCTCTGCACCTGTTCGTGGAAAAACATCTTCTGCGCGAACTCGAGATAGAAAGCGGGTGTGTGCGCTACGACATTGCCATGCAGGAACCTCACAGCCACTTCGTGTGCCGCCGGTGCGGCCGCATAATGGATATGCGTATGCCCGACGGCATAGCCGACATCGTGCTGCCGGGATACACCGTAGAGCTGTCTGATGTGTTTCTGAAAGGAATATGCCCCGAATGTCATAAAACTCAACAACAACCCCAATAACCAAACCAACAATGAAAGAACTTAAAGGAACCAAAACAGAACGCAACCTGCAGGAAGCGTTCTCCGGAGAATCACAGGCACGCAACAAGTACACCTACTTCGCATCCAAGGCCCGCAAGGACGGCTACGAGCAGATTGCCGCCATATTCGAGGAGACTGCAAACAACGAGAAAGAACACGCCAAGCTCTGGTACAAGCTCCTCCACGGAGGTGAAATCGCCGACACGATGGCAAACCTGCACGACGCAGCCGAAGGCGAGAACTACGAGTGGACCAACATGTACGAGCGCATGGCCGCCGAGGCTGACGAAGAAGGCTTCCCGGAAATCGCATTCCGATTCCGCGCCGTCGCAGCCGTAGAGCGTCACCACGAGGAGCGCTACCGCCGTCTGCTCCAGAACATCGAGGAGGGAATAGTATTCTCCCGCGAGGGCGACACTGTGTGGATCTGCCGCAACTGCGGCCACCTCGTCATCGGCAAGAAAGCTCCCGAGGTATGCCCCGTGTGCAACCACAAGAAGAGCTTCTTCGAAATCGAGGCCCGCAACTACTGATTGCCATGGATACAACAGTGCTCCAAAAGCTCACCTACGGGCTGTACATCCTCGGAGCGTTCAAGGACGGCCGCGCCACCGGCTGCGTCATCAACACCTGCTTTCAGGTCACGAGCCGGAATCCGCTGCTTGTGGTATCGCTCAACAAGAACAACTACACGCTGGAGGCAATACGTGAGAACAAGCGCTTCTCTCTGTCCATTCTCTCGGAAGACAGCGCGCCCGAACTTATAGGCCGCTTCGGATTCTTCAGCAGCCGCGACACCGACAAATACGAGCAATTCGGCTTCGATGTCATCGGCTATACGCCTTGCGTCAGAGGCGACTTTGCCGGTCGCCTCATACTTGAAGCCGAGCAGTTCATCGACTGCGAGACCCATGTTCTCGTAACGGCGCGTCTGCTCGACACATGCCCCGGACAAGGCACCCCCATGACATATGCCTACTATCACAGCGTGATAAAGGGTAAGGCGCCTAAAAACGCGCCTACCTACACCGAGGAGCCGGGTGCCCAGCAGGACAAGGCCGCCGTCAACCGCTACCGGTGCGACATATGCCAGTACGTAGCCGAGTTTGAGGGCGAGCTGCCCGCGGACTATATATGTCCTATCTGCGGCGCCGACAGCTCGCACTTCACAAAGATATAACCAGACCTGACAATAATAGAACGTGCTTTCCTATGGCAGGAGAGCACGCTCTTTTTTCGTTAATAATACGAAATCAGCCCTGATAGAGGTAGCGCTTGATGGAACGTTTGGCTGTCTTCTCGAACTCTTCCTGATAAATACGCACATCGGCGATGCGGCTGTAATTCGGCAACTCTCCGTTGAGCGTACTGATATTCTCACGCATTACGGCGAGAATGCCTGCTTCGTCAAGATTCTGAAGCCGTGCCGCACCGAAATCGGGATACACAAGCGCGACAAGCTTACCCTCGGACTCTATCACGAGGCTTTCCGCCACGCAGGGCATATTGTTCAGCTTCGACTCTATTTCCTCCGGGTAGATATTCTGGCCGTTGGGGCCGAGAATCATATTCTTGTCGCGTCCTCGGATATAAAGATAGCCGTCGTCATCAAGCGAGCAGATGTCGCCGGTATTCATCCATCCGTCGCGCATGACGGAGGCCGTCGCGTCAGGATTCTTGTAATAGCCGTCCATGAGGTTGTCGCCCCGCACCCAGAGCACGCCCGGCACTCTTACGGGGTCGGGCGAGTCGATACGCAGTTCCATCCTCGGCACCGCACGGCCGCAGGAGGCCACACGAGCCTCCGCCGTAGGAGCATAGGCGATAAACGGTCCGCACTCGGTCATGCCGTAGACGTTGCTGTAAGGGAAATTAATCTTGGCCAGGAACTCCTCTACCTCGCGGTTGAGGGCGGCTCCGCCTATAATCACTTCCTCGATGCGGCCTCCGAAAGCCTCCATAAGCACCGTACGCACGCGGGACATCAACTTTGCGGGAACTCCCGGAAGATGCAGCAGCATGCGCATGAACGGACGCTCGAGCATGGGGAGCACCGTGGCACGAATCAACTTCTCCAGCACCAAAGGCACTGTCGTGACCATGCGCGGGCGTATCTCGCCCATAGCCTCCATTATAATACGCGGCGCGGGTGTGCGGGTAAGGAATGTGATGTGACATCCCCGGCATATGGGGAAGAAAAGCTCCACTGTAAGTCCGTACATATGCGCCAGCGGCAGAATGCTCACCACAGGCTCGCCGGCCTGAAGCCTCGGCATAGTGTCGGATGCGAAAACGACATTGCTCCACAGCACGCGGTGCGAGAGCATAACTCCCTTGCTGAAGCCCGTAGAGCCGCTTGTATAGTTGATAAGCATGAGGTCGGTGCCCTTGGCGCGACGGTAGGTCACATCGTCCGGAGTAAAGCGTTCCGGATAACGATGGCCGAAAAGCTCGTTCAGATGTGCGCGGGCCACATCCAGGGCGTCACTGCGCGAAAAAAGCTCCGAGAAGTCGGCAATGCGTAGTGCGCCAACCAACCCCGGCATCATGTTTGGGTCGAGATTCTCCCATACGGAATTGTCGGCAAGCAGCATCCGTGCCTCGCTGTGGTTGACAAGATGGTGCAGCGAGTCAGGCTTGAAATCCTGAAGGATGGGCACACCCACGCAGCCGTATGTCACGACCGAAAGGAGAGCCACGCACCACTGCGCCGAGTTGCGTCCGCACACGGCAATTCTGTCGCCCGGGACTATACCGGCCTTCTCATACAGGATGTGAAGCTTTGCTATCTTCCGGGCCAGGTCCCGATACTGGAAAGTGGCTGCGTGATAATTGCTCAGCGCCGGTCGCTCCCAATTGTCGCGTATGCACTGTTCGATAAACGGTATTATGGATTGGCTGTTGTCTTCCATTCAATTTCTTCAAATCGGAATGCAAAGTTAGTGAAATTTTCTTTAAAACATATGCGGTGTTGCGTGTTTTACGGATTTTCAGTAATTTTGCGCTATTATGGAATCGAAGTTTTTTCAACGTTCAATCATATATGCCATCGCAGCCTTAGGTGTCTCTGCGACGGCCGGCCCGCTTGACAACGCCAAGGCGCTTTTTCTCGACGGCAACTACGAGCAGGCACTTCCGGAATTGCAGACGCTGCACCGCAAATCGCCCCGCGACGGCAACACCGCGTACTATCTCGGAGCCACACTCCATGCCCTGGGGCGCGACGCGGAAGCTGCCGCCCCGCTGAAAACGGCGCAAGGACGCGGAGTGGCCGACGCGTCGAGACTCCTCGCGGAGATTGACCTTTCGGAATACCGTCCCGAAGAGGCATCGGACAATCTGGACAAATGGCAGGAAGCCATCCGCAAAAACCGCAAGGCACAGACGCCGGACGCCCTCAGGCAGATGCAGCAGAGAGCCATAATGATGCGCAACATGATGGAACGCGTGGAACGCATAGAAATCATCGACTCGCTCACGGTCGACGCCGACGACTTTTTCCGCCATTACCGTCTGTCGCCGGAGGCAGGGCGCCTCAACGCAGGAGCAGACATCGGCATGCGCGACGCAATGGTGGTGTATTCACCCCAGCGCGGGCGCGAGATACTGTGGGATCAGCTTGCCGACAGCACAGATGCGCGTGTGCTGGTGCAGGCAGGCATACTGGACGACGGGAGCCTCGAGGACACAAAGCGGGTAGACATAGACATGGAGGCCGACGCCATGGCCTACCCTTTCATGATGCCTGACGGCGTAACCCTCTATTTCGCGGCCGAGGGTCCGGAGAGTCTGGGCGGTTACGACATCTTCATGACACGCCGCAGCGAGACGGGCGAGGGCTATCTGCAACCGCAGAACATAGGCATGCCCTATAACTCGCCGGCCAACGACTATATGCTGGCAATAGACGAGGCCACGGGCATAGGATGGTGGGCCACCGACCGCAATGCGCCGGAAGGTAAAGTGACGATATACGAGTTCATTCCGTCGCACCGCAGGGTCAACGTAGAGCCCGATGCCGCCGACCTTGTCGCCCGTGCCCGTATATCCTCCATAGCCCTCACTCAGGAACCGGACAAGGACTACGACTCGCTGCGCCGCCGCGTCAGCGAACTCGGACGCGCCGACGGCGACGGCAGCGACGCCGCATCAAGAAACGAAATCACTCTGGCGCTGCCCGACGGCCGCGTAATCAGCCGTGTATCGGAACTTAAATCGCCGGAGGCACGGCGCGCAGGCGAACGGCTTATGGGTATAGACATTGAAATCGCCGCCATACAGGCGGACCTCGCATCCCTGCGCGAAAAATACGGGAAAGGCGACTCCGGTGTGGCTCACCGCATCGAGGGACTCGAATCGGAGCTTGCCAAGGCCCGCACACGCCGCAAAGCCGCCGTCAACACCGTCGTGCGTCTTGAATGTATGCTGTAAAAACCTAAGAGGCAGTTTAAAAATATGACAGAATTCATCATAGCATTGTGTGTCCTTGTGGGCGGCTATTTCGTCTACGGACTGCTGGCCGAGCGAGTGTTCGGCATCGACCCGGCGCGGAAGACCCCGGCCGACGCCATGCGCGACGGCGTCGACTATGTGCCGCTTCCCACATGGCGCGTATTCCTGATTCAGTTCCTGAACATAGCCGGTCTGGGGCCGATTTTCGGCGCCATAATGGGCGTGATGTTCGGTCCGGCCGCATTTCTGTGGATTGTGTTCGGCACCATATTCGCAGGAGCCGTACACGACTTCATATCGGCCATGATGAGCATACGTTCCGGCGGCGAATCGCTGCCCGAACTCGTGGGCCACGAACTCGGCTCGGGCATAAGGCAGTTCATGCGTGCGTTCAGTATCCTGCTGCTTATACTTGTAGGGGCTGTTTTCGTCATCACTCCGGCCGGACTGCTCGCCTCCATGACGCCCGACTACATGGGCGTGACGTTCTGGATATGCGCCATATTCGCCTACTATATTCTCGCCACGCTGCTGCCTGTCGACAAGGTGATAGGCCGCATATATCCTGTGTTCGGATTCGCGCTGCTGTTCATGGCGGCAGGTCTGCTGTGCATGCTTCTTTTCAGCGGCGTCGAGATTCCGGTCGGCATGTCCGAGGGTCTGCAGAGCCGCTACGCCGACTCGGCGCATCCGGTGTTCCCGATGATGTTCGTGAGCATAGCCTGCGGCGCCATAAGCGGCTTCCACGCCACGCAGAGCCCCATGATGGCACGCTGCATCAAAAACGAGAAACTGGCGCGACCGGTATTCTACGGCGCCATGGTGGCCGAAGGACTTGTGGCCCTGATATGGGCTGCAGCGGCCATAGCCTTCACAGGAGGCTACGACCAATTGCGCGAGTACATGGCATCGCATGCCGGAGCCGGCGCGCTCGTGCACGACATCTCCATAGCATGGCTGGGGACCTTCGGAGGCATCCTCGCCATCCTCGGCGTGGTGGCCGCGCCCATCACCACAGGCGACACCGCCCTTCGCTCGGCACGCCTTATCGCCGCCGATTTCATGCACCTCGACCAACGACCGATAGCCAAGCGTCTGCTGGTGTCCATTCCGCTGTTCGCACTCACGGCGGCTGTCATGATGATAGACTTCAACGTGCTGTGGCGATACTTCGCGTGGAGCAACCAGACGCTGGCAATGTTCACGCTCTGGGCCGCATCGGTCTACCTGTGGCGACACGGACGCATGTATGTGCTGACGCTGATTCCCGCCATGTTCATGACTACAGTATGCTGCTCGTATCTGCTCTTCGCACCGCGCCCCGAAGGTCTCGGCCTCGAGTGGGGCACATCGCTGCTGTGCGCTCTCGGCGTCACTGCCGGATGCACCGCCGCTTTCGCACGCATGATACTTAAGTCCCGTACCGAAACCGAACCCGCATGACTGCCAAGTTCGCACAGATACTGGAAAGCATAAGCCGGTCGACGCGCTACAACCTGCACAGCCACACACAATTCTGCGACGGACACGCTCCGATGGAGCAAATGGTTGCCGGTGCCATCGACGCCGGGCTGAAGCACTACGGATTCTCGCCGCACGGCCCCATGCCCATACCGTCGCCCTGCAACATGGGCGCGGACACAGTGGAGGCATACAAAGCCGAAGCGGAACGACTGAGGCGACTGCACAAGGGAGAAATCGAGCTGTACACGGGCATGGAGGTAGACTTTCTCGGACCGCAGTGGGGACCGCATTCGGCCGAGGTACAGGCCTACGGTCTTGACTACATAATAGGCAGCGTACACTTCGTTCCGGCACAGGACGGCACCTATGCCGACACCGACGGGCAGCCAGAACGCTTCCGGCGCTACGTGGAGGAAGTGTTCGGCGGCGACCTGCGCTATGTGGTCGACACATTCTTCCGCCAGACTATCTCCATGATAGAGGCCGGCGGTCTTGACATCGTTGGCCACTTCGACAAGATAGGACTGAACGCCTCGTGCATGCAGCCCGACATCGAGGACTGTCCCTGGTACGCGCGCCATATCGCCGAAGTCGTGGACGCGATAGCCGCCCGAGGCCTCATAGCCGAAATCAACACCAAGCATTACGCGCGCTGGCAGCGTTTCTTCCCGGCCGTGCGCTGGTGGCCGCTTCTCCGCAAAGCCGGCATCCGCGTCCTTGTAAACAGCGATGCGCACGACCCGCACCTGACGGACGCATCCCGGCGTACAGCACTTGACTTATGGCACAACGACTCGAACTCTTAGCCCCGGCGCGCAACGCCGCAATCGCCATAGACGCCCTGCGCTGCGGAGCCGACGCGGTGTACATGGGAGCGCCGGCATTCGGCGCCCGTGCCGCCGCATGCAACAGCATCGAAGACATAGCCCACGCCGCAGCGGAGGCCCACCGCTACAACGCCCGCATATACGCCACAATGAACACGCTGCTCTACGACAATGAGCTACGGGCGGCCGAGGCAATGGTGCGGGAGCTGTACGACGCGGGAGTAGACGCGCTCATCGTCCAGGACATGGCGTACCTCGAACTGTCGCTGCCGCCCATTGCGCTTCACGCCAGCACGCAGTGCGACACGCGCACGCCCGAGAAAGCCGCCCTGCTGGAGAAGGCAGGCTTCTCGCAGATAGTGCTCGCGCGCGAGCTCACCCTCCCGGAAATACGGGCGGTACGGGAAGCCACTACCGTGCCGCTGGAGGCGTTCGTCCACGGTGCGCTGTGCGTCAGCTACAGCGGCGACTGCCAGGCAGGCTTCATAGCAACCGGACGAAGCGCCAACCGCGGCGAATGTCCGCAGATGTGCCGCCTGCCTTACCGTCTTCAGGACGCATCTGGCCGCGACCTGGCCCCGGAACGCCACTACCTCTCGCTGCGCGACATGCAGCGTATCGACATGCTCGGAGCGATGGCCGACGCCGGCATATCGTCGTTCAAAATCGAGGGACGGCTCAAGGACGCGGCCTATGTGCGCAGCACCGTGGCCGCCTACTCCGCCGCGCTCGACAGACTCGTACAGGCGTCGGACGGTGCCTGGGAACGCAGCTCATGCGGACGCGCCGAAGCACACTTCGAGCCACAGCTTGACAAAGTGTTCAACCGCGGCTACACATCCTATTTCCTGAATACGCCGCGCCGCGAGCCCGGTAAGATAGCGTCGATGGCTTCGCCGAAGAACACCGGCACGAAGGTCGGCACAGTGCTGTCGGCCCGCGGCAGAGTGCTGACAGCGCGCCTCGACACGGAGCTTCACAACGGCGACGGTCTCGGATTCTTCGACCGCGATGGCCGCTTCACAGGCTTCCGTGCCAACAGAGTTGAAGGGGAGCGTATTCACACCACTTCGGAAATCAATGTACCGTACGGAACTATACTTTACCGCAACGCCGACAAGGCCTACAACGACACCGTGGAAGCCGCGCGTCCTGAGCGCACAATCGGCATAAGGATGGAGCTGAAAGCCGTTGACAACCAGCGTATTGCTCTGCTCATGAGCGATGAGCGCGGCAACAGCGTGGAACTGTGCGCCTCAGCGCCTGCCGAAGAGGCGCGCACCGACCAGCACGAGGCACGCCGCCGTGCGCTCGACCGCCTCGGCGGCAGCATCTACCGTCTTGAATCGCTCGACGACGGCCTCGGCGCCCGCTTCGTGCCGGCTTCGCTGCTCACCACACTGCGGCGCGACGCTCTCGACGCTCTCGACCGGGCGCAGCGCGCCCGATATACCTACGACCGGCGCCGGCCGTGCCTGATAACGGCAGAGGACATGTCCGGCCTCGTCACCTCGAGCCATGACAACGTAGCCAACCGCCTGGCAGCCGATTTTTATACCCGTTCGGGGGCCATTGTCGACGCACGCGCCGTCGAGGTGGAGCGTCCGAAAGGCGAGACTACAGTAATGACTACCCGCTACTGTCTGCGCCGCGAACTTGGCGCCTGTCTGCGCGGCAAGAATGCCGCAGCGCTGCCCCGGGATCTGTATCTTCGCGCCCCCGGCATAAGCTACAGACTCGGTTTTGACTGCTCCCGATGCGAAATGCGCGTAATTGCCGATGCCACAATTGCCGGGAAATGATATTTTTTGCGTAAATTTGCATCTGCATTAGATACACCAATCGTGAATTCACAGAAAAACATAGCCGTACTGGGCTGTACAGGCTCCATCGGCACTCAGACACTCGACATCATCGGGGAACACCCCGAGCTGTACCGTGCCACCGTGCTTGCCGCCGGACGCAAGGTCGACGACCTTATAGCCCTCGCGCGAAAGCACCGTCCTGCTCTCGCCGTCATCGCCGACGAGAACGCCCTTCCGCGCCTGCGTGAGGCGCTCGAACCGCTTGGCATACGCTGCGAGGCCGGAGCCGAGGCGCTTGCCGAAGCCGCCGCGCTTCCCGAAGTCGACATGGTAGTGACTGCCACCGTGGGATACAGCGGCCTGGCTCCAACCATCAGCGCCATCCGTGCCGGCAAGGACATCGCGCTCGCCAACAAGGAGACACTCGTAGTGGCCGGCGACTATATCTGCCGTCTGCTCGAAGACTCGCCCTCGCAAGTCTATCCCGTCGATTCCGAACACTCAGCCATCTATCAGTGCCTGCATGGCGAGAACCGCGACACGGTACGCCGTCTCATCATCACGGCCTCCGGCGGGCCGTTCCGCACATGGTCGCGTGAACGCATAGCAGCCGCCAGGGCCACCGAAGCCCTGCGCCATCCCAACTGGGACATGGGCGCAAAAATCACCATCGACTCCGCCACGATGATGAACAAGGCTTTCGAGATAATAGAAGCCCGCTGGCTCTTCGACATGGAGCCGGAGCGCATCACCGCCATCGTGCATCCGCAGAGCATCGTTCACTCCATGGTGGAATTCACCGACGGCGCCATCAAGGCCCAGCTCGGCGTACCGGACATGCGCCTGCCGATAGCCTACGCCCTGGGATGCGCGCACAGATTGCCCCACGCAGAGCGCCCTCTGACTATGGAGCAGCTTGCCTCGCTGACGTTCGAGCAGCCCGACACCTCGCGTTTCCCCTGCCTGACGCTGGCCGACGAAGCCATACGCCGAGGCGGCAACACGGCATGCATCATCAACGCGGCAAACGAAATCGCGGTCGACGCATACCTGCACGACCGCATCGGATTCTACGACATCTACGACATCATCACCCGCACGCTGGGCAAGGCTACATTCACCGCTTCGCCCGACTATGCCGACTACGTGGCCTCCAACGCCGAGGCCCGGTCCATAGCCGCGGAAATGATTTCTTAACCCTTCACTAACTTATCCACTGAATGGAATCATTCCTCTTCAAAGCATTGCAGCTGATTGTGGCGCTCGTGATACTCGTCACCGTGCACGAGTTCGGCCACTACATATTCGCCAGAATGTTCGGAATCAAGGTGAACCGATTCTACCTGTTCTTCAATCCCTGGTTCTCCCTGCTGAAATACAACCCGCGCACCAACGAGCTGCAGGTCATAGGCTACACACGCGACGAGAACGGCACGGAAGTGCAGAAAGCATGGAAAACCATCCGCGTGGGCAAGCCGCATCCGGCTGCCGACAATGCCAAGCCCACGTGGCGCGACACAATCTACGGCCTCGGTTGGCTGCCTCTGGGCGGCTACTGCGACATTGCCGGAATGGTCGACGAGACCAAAAGCAGCAAGGACCTCGCCGCCGAGCCGCAGCCCTGGGAGTTCCGCAGCAAAGCCGCATGGAAGCGCCTGCTCGTCATGGTGGCCGGCGTGCTCATGAATTTCGTGCTTGCAATCATCATCTACGCCGGCATCGCCTTCCATTGGGGCGACCGCGTAGTGCCCTATCAGGCCATGACCGAGGGCCTCGATTTTTCGCCGGAGATGCAAAGTGCGGGATTCCGCGACGGCGACCGGCTGCTGACACTCGACGGGCGCCCCTTCGACGCGCTCGATGTGTCGCAGCACTGGAAGATGGTGCAGCCCGGCGCTCGCGTTGGCGTGCTGCGCGACGGCGACACCACAGAGATAGTCATCCCCGAAGAACTCGTCAAGAAGCTCGTCAACACCACCGAGGGATTCATGAGCATCCGCGTACCCGTGCATGTGGCGAAACTCATGCCGGGCGAGGGCGCCGTCCGCGGCGGCATACGCGAGGGCGACCGCATCATCAGCGTGGCATCAGACACCACCCCCTCCATAGGAGAATTCATGCCGGCGCTTGCCGCGCACAAGGGCGAGACCGTCGCCATGGGCATCATACGCGACGGCCGCTACAGCCGCGTCGAGGTACCCGTCAACGAATACGGCAAGATAGGAATTCAGATGCTCGGCCCGGCCGACATCTTCGAGATCGAGGAGGTGCGTTATTCTCTGCTCGGCTCGCTTCCCCGCGGCTGGCAGATAGGCACGCAGCAGCTCGGCAGCTACGTCAGCTCGCTCAAGCTGGTGTTCAGCAAGGAAGGCGCTCAGAGCGTAGGCGGATTCGGTACGCTCGGCAGCCTTTTCCCCGAGAAATGGGACTGGTACAGCTTCTGGCAGATAACGGCGTTCCTGTCGGTCATCCTTGCTTTCATGAACATCATACCCATCCCTGCGCTCGACGGCGGCTACACATTGTTCCTCCTTGTCGAGATCGTGACACGCCGCAAGCCATCCGAGCGCTTCCTTGAGATTGCCAACATGATAGGCATGGGCTTCCTATTCCTCCTCCTCTTCTACGCCAATGCCAACGACATTTTCCGCTTCATACTGAAATGAACAACGACACCCTACCCTCGCTCCGCCTGCGCCGCGGCAAGGAAGAATCGCTCGACAGGCTTCACCCCTGGGTGTTCTCCGGCGCCCTCACCGAGATGCCCCGCGACATCGAGGAAGGCAGCGTGGTGCGAGTGACTGCACACGACGGACGCCTCATAGGCGTAGGCCACTTCCAGATAGGCAGCATCGCCGTGCGCATGCTCGACTTCGCCGACACCGTCATCGACGAGAACTTCTTCGCCGGACGCCTCGCCCAGGCCTACGCCCTGCGCAAAACCCTCGGCCTACAGCGCCACGACAATACGGCATTCCGGCTGGTACACGGCGAGGGCGACTTCCTGCCGGGACTCGTAGTGGACGTCTACGGCGACACCGCCGTGGTCCAGGCCCATTCGCCGGGCATGCACTACGTGCGCGACATCATCGCCCGCGGGCTGACACAGCTGCCCGGCGCCGGCATAGCCAATGTGTACTATAAGAGCGAGACCACACTCCCCTACAAGGCGCGACTCGACCCGCAGAACGACTACATCATAGGACAGTACAGCGGCAACGTGGCGCTTGAGAACGGTCTGAAATTCCACATCGACTGGCTGCGCGGACAGAAGACGGGCTTCTTCGTGGACCAGCGAGACAACCGGTCGCTGCTGCGCCGCTACAGCGCCGGGCGCCGTGTGCTCAACATGTTCTGCTACACGGGCGGCTTCTCGGTGTACGCCCTCGCCGGAGGCGCCGCGGAGGTAGTGTCGGTTGACTCGTCGGCAAAGGCCGTCAGCCTCACCGACGCCAACGTGCAGCTCAATTTCCCGGGTGACACACGTCACCGTGCCGTGGCCGAGGACGCATTCAAGCATCTCGACGCGATGCAGCCCGGCGCCTACGACCTTATCGTCCTCGACCCGCCCGCCTTTGCCAAACACCGCAGCGCGCTGCACAACGCCCTCCAGGGCTACCGCCGCCTCAACGCCCGCGCGTTCGAGAAGATAGCCCCCGGCGGAGTGCTGTTCACCTTCTCCTGTTCACAGGCCGTGAGCCGCGAGCAGTTCCGCCTGGCCGTGTTCTCGGCTGCCGCCCAGAGCCGCCGCAACGTGCGCATACTCCACCAGCTCACGCAGCCGGCCGACCATCCCGTAAGCATCTACCACCCCGAGGGCGAGTACCTTAAGGGTCTGGTTCTATATGTTGAATAAATTATAATGAACAACGATATGAATAAATTTTGCATAATGGCGGCCGCAGCAGCCGTTGCAGCCACGGCTTGCAGCCCGAAGCAGGCCGCCAACGCAGCCGATGACGATTTCGACTACACCGTCGACCGCTTCGCCGACATCGAGGTACTGCGCTACAAGGTGCCCGATTTCGACAGCCTCAGCGTCAATCAGAAAGCTCTCGTTTACTACCTGACGGAAGCCGCCCTCTGGGGACGCGACATACTGTGGGACCAGAACTGCGCCGTCAACCTCCCCCTGCGCAACACGCTTGAAAAGATATACACCACCTACGACGGCGACCGCGAGTCGGCCGACTTCAAGGCTTTCGAGACCTACATGAAGCAGGTTTGGTTCGGCAACGGCATCCATCACCACTATTCGATGGACAAGTTCACGCCCGGATTCTCCAAAGAGTTCTTCGCCGCACAGCTGGAACGCGTCTGCGCCTCGGACCGCGAGGAGCTGACCCGCGTGGTCTTCGACCCCGAATACCTCGCCAAGCGCGTCAACCAGGCCGACAACGCCGACCTTATCGCCACCTCGGCCTGCAACCTCTACGGTCCCGGTCTGACACAGGCCGAAGTCGAGGCTTACTATAACGCAATGAAGGACACCACCGACCTCACCCCCGTGAGCTACGGCCTCAACAGCCGCGTCATCAAGGGCAAGGACGGCAAGGTGGAGGAGCAGGTCTACAAGCTCGGAGGCCTCTACGGCGAGGCCATCGCCAAAATCGTCGAAAACCTCGACAAGGCCAAGGCATACGCCGAGAACGACGCCCAGCGCAACATCATAGAGAAGCTGATCGAGTTCTACACCACCGGTGACCTCAAGACCTTCGACGACTATTCCATTGCATGGGCCGAGGACACCGCCTCGCAGGTCGACTTCATCAACGGATTCATCGAGAGCTACGGCGACCCCCTGGGCATGACGGGTTCCTGGGAAAGCATCGTAAACTTCAAGAACATACCGGCCAGCCGCCGCACCGAGACACTGAGCGCCAACGCGCAGTGGTTTGAGGACCACTCGCCCGTTGACCCGAAGTTCCGCAAGGAGAAGGTGAAAGGCGTATCAGCCAAGGTCATCACCGCCGCCATCCTCGCCGGCGACTCCTATCCCGCCACTCCCATCGGCATCAATCTGCCGAACGCCAACTGGATACGCGCCGCCCACGGCTCCAAGAGCGTGACTCTGGAGAACATCACCCAGGCCTACGACGCAGCCAGCCACGGCAGCGGCTTCGACGAGGAGTTCGTCATCGACGAGCCTACCCGCAAGCTCATGGCCGACTATCTGTTCATCACCGACAACCTGCACACCGACCTGCACGAGTGCCTCGGCCACGGCTCGGGCCGACTGCTGCCCGGCGTAGACCCCGACGCGCTCAAGGCCCACGGCTCCACTCTGGAGGAGACCCGCGCCGACCTCTTCGCGCTCTACTATCTGGCCGACCCCAAGCTGCTTGAGATAGGTCTGCTCGACAATCCCGACGCCTACAAAGCCGAGTATTACAAATACATCCTCAACGGCATCATGACCCAGCTCAACCGCATCGAGCCGGGCAAGGACATCGAGGAAGCCCACATGCGCAACCGCGCCCTCATAGCCCGCTGGGCCTACGAGCACGGCAAGGACGCCAACGTGATAGAGTTCGTGAAGCGCGACGGCAAGACGTTCGTAAAAATCAACGACTACGAGGCTCTGCGCGGCCTCTTCGGCGAGCTGTTGGCCGAAATCCAGCGCATACGCAGCACGGGCAACTATGAGGCCGGCCGTCAGCTTGTGGAGCAGTACGCCGTGAAGGTAGACCCCGAGCTGCACAAGGAAGTGCGCGAACGCTACGCCAAGCTCAACATTGCCCCCTACCGCGGCTTCGTCAATCCTGTCTACACTCCCGTCATGGAGAACGGCAAGATCACCGACGTCAAGGTGAGCTACGACGAAGGATACACCGACCAGCAGCTGCGCTACAGCCGCGACTACTCCACGCTCCGCAAATGAATTTCAAAGTACAGGCCGAGGCGGGCGGCGGAAGCGCCGCCCGCGCGGGAACCATCACCACCGACCACGGCGAGATTCTGACTCCCATCTTCATGCCCGTGGGCACGCAGGGAGCCATCAAGGGCGTACACTTCAGCGAGATGCGTGAGCAGGTGAAGGCGCAGATAATGCTCAGCAACACCTACCACCTCTACCTCCGCCCCGGCATGGACATCATAGGCCGCGCCGGCGGTCTGCACCGCTTCAACGGCTGGGACCGTCCCATCCTCACCGACAGCGGCGGCTTTCAGGTATTCTCCCTCAGCGAGCGCCGCAAGCTCACCGACGAAGGCGCCTGGTTCCGCAGCCACATCGACGGCTCAAAGCATCTGTTCACCCCGGAGAATGTGGTAGACACGCAGCGTATCATCGGCTCGGACATAATGATGGCCCTTGACGAGTGCACACCAGGCGACGCCGACTTCGACTACGCCCGTCGTTCGCTCTCGCTCACGCGCCGCTGGCTCGACCGCGGCTGGAAGCACTTCTGCGAGACTGAGCCGCACTACGGCCACAGCCAGGCGTTCTTCCCCATAGTCCAGGGTTGCACCTACCCCGAGCTGCGCCGCGAGGCCGCGCGCCATGTGGCCGACCTCGGCGCCGAGGGCAACGCCATCGGAGGCCTCGCCGTGGGCGAGCCCACGGAGGTGATGTACGAGATGATAGAGGTCGTCAATGACATCCTGCCCAAAGACCGCCCGCGCTATCTGATGGGCGTCGGTACGCCGGCCAACATTCTCGAAGCCATTGACCGCGGCGTCGACATGATGGACTGCGTGATGCCCACCCGCAACGCCCGCAACGGCATGCTCTTCACCCCCTACGGTACCATGAACATGCGCAACCGCAAGTGGGCCGACGACTTCTCGCCGCTGCAGGCCGACGGCGCCGCCGAGGTGGACCGTATCTACTCCAAGGCTTTCGTGCGCCATCTGTTCATCGCCGAGGAACTGCTTGCCATGCAGATAGCCTCCATACACAATCTCGCCTTCTACCTCTGGCTCGTGGGAGAGGCGCGCCGCCACATCCTGGCCGGCGACTTCCCGGAGTGGAAACGCAACATGATACCCCAACTCAGCCGCCGCCTCTGACACAGCGTTCCATAAGAAATGTTCAAGATACTCGACCGCTACATAATCCGCAAATTCCTGGGCACCTACGTATTCGCCATCATACTCCTGCTGGCTATCGTGGTGATGTTCGACGTCAACGAAAAGCTCGACGCCTTCCTGAAGGCGCCGCTGCGCGCCACACTGCTCGACTACTACGTCAACTTCCTGCCCTATTTCGCCAACCAGTTCTCGCCGCTGTTCACGTTCATTGCCGTGATATTCTTCACCTCCAAGCTCGCGGGCAACAGCGAGATCATAGCCATGCTCAGCTCGGGCATGAGCTTCGGACGCCTCATGCGGCCTTACCTCGTATCGGCCACGGTGATTGCCATCGCCACATTCACGCTGGATGCGTTCATCATCCCGCCGGCCAACGTGAAGCGCATCGAGTATTACAACACCTATGTCAAGAACAAGCGTGTGGACTACGGCTCCAACATCATGCTCATGGTGAAGCCCGGCGAGATTGCCTACATGAGCCGCTACGACAACATCACCAAGACCGGCACACGCTTCTCTCTCGAGTCGTTCGACAAGGACAAGCGCCTCGTCTCGCGCCTGACGGCACAGAGCATCAAATGGGACACGCTCTACAACTGGCGCGTGAACGACTACGTGATACGCGACTTCCGCGATAACCGCGAGTACCTGACGCGAGGCTTCACGCTCGACACCATCATACCTTTCGAGCCGCGCGACTTCCTAATCTCCAACAGCGACCATGAGAAGATGACAACCGCCGACCTCTCGCAGTACATCGACGGCCAGCGCCGCCGTGGCGTGGGCAACATAGCCCGTTTCGAGGTGGAGTACCACCGCCGCTTCGCCATCACGGCCGCAGCGTTCATCCTCACCGTGATAGGCATGTCGCTGTCCAGCCGCAAAGTCAAAGGCGGCATGGGCCTGAACATCGGTATCGGCCTGGTGCTGAGTTTCAGCTACATTCTCTTCATGACAATCACCCAGACATTCGCCCTGTCCGGCCTCACCTCTCCCCTCGTGGCAATGTGGATTCCGAACGTAGTCTTCACCATCATCGCCGTCATCCTCTATCTCCGCGCCCGACGCTGAATTCTGCTGAACAAACGTCCGCAATGATGCGTTATAAGGCCATACAACTCTCTTAAAACGCATAATCATGGACTATCAGAATTTAGCAACTCAGGCTGCCGACGTAGCCAAAGAGAAAGCCGCCCAGGCAGCCACCGCCGCAAAAGTGGCTGCTGACGCCGAAACCGAGGCAATCAAGGAAAAAGCCACAGCCAACGCCGCCACCATCAAGGAGAACGTGACGGAAAAAGCCGCCGAACTGAAGGAAAAGACGGGCGCATGCGCAGGCAAAGCCGCCGCAACCGTGAAGGAGAAAGGCTCCGAATTCTCGGACAAGGCTAAGCATGTGGCATCCAATGTCCTGGAAACCATCGCCGAGAAAGCAGCCGAATATAGCGAGAAGCTAAAAAAGTAACGCGTAACTCACGCGTCAGCATAGGCCGGAAAAACGCCAGGTTTTTCCGGCCTATCGATTATTATTGTTGTCCTATAACAAAAAAATCATTACTTTTGCGGCATATATATCACATCATGCCGATGAAATCAATAAAGTGTCTGCCCTTAATTCTGCTTGCCACTTGCTCGCTGAGCGTCAGTTCCCGTACGGTAATCTCCCGCACGACCCGCGAACCCGTGGCCTACGCCGGCGTGGGAATCGTAAACCGCAATCTCGGCACCGTGACAGACACTGCCGGACATTTCTCTCTGAGCGTCCCGAATGAATACCTGGACGACACGCTGCGCATCTCCTCCGTCGGCTACATTTCTAAATCATTCGCGGTCAAAGACTTAAAGAACATACCCGACACCATCGAACTCGACGACGACATCATCGAGCTTGGCGAAGTTGTGGTAAAACCGCAGCGGATAAAACACCGGATAGCCGGGCGCAAAGGTACCGGAGGATTCATCTACATCGAAGTGGAGGGCCATAAAGCCGCAGGTCAGGGACTTGCCATACCTCTGAACGTAAAAAAGAGAGCGTGGCTGAAAGAGTTAGGCTTCACCGTAGTGGTGAACGACGCGACCCTTCAGCACATGAAATTCAGAGTGAACATCTACCGCAAGGGTGAAAGCGGCTACGAGCCGGAGCCAATCAAGCCGCTATATTTCGACTACGACCGCAAGGATCTTGTTGACGGCACTTTCGTCTTCACATTCCCCTCGGAACTGATGCTGGACAGCGGAGACTACTACGTGGAACTTGAGTTCCTTGAAAACATCCGCAACGGGATGTTTCTGATGAAGACAAAACCCGTGACGGGCCGCACCCGCTTTCGCTACGCCAGCCAGTCAGGATGGATGACACTCCCCTTCGGCGCACCCCTCTATGTGGCCTACGACAGTGCCGAATAGCACCTTCCTCCCCCTCTGCGGGGCATCGCCTGCAGCCCCCCTCTTACCTATAAATTCTAAACTATAAACTTAATACTTTATACTTTTCTTAAGATACCTCCCCGTATAGCTCGCCTCACAGGCCGCAATCTCCTCCGGCGTACCGGCAGCCACGAGATTGCCGCCCGCTTCACCGCCCTCCGGACCTATGTCTATGACATGGTCGGCGCACTTTATGACGTCCATATTGTGCTCGATAATCACCAGCGTATGGCCGAGCGCGATAAGTCGCTCGAAAGAGTCCATCAGCACGTGTATGTCGTGGAAATGCAAGCCGGTGGTAGGTTCATCGAAGATGAACATCGTGCGCTCGCGGCTGTCCTGCGCCAGGAAGTATGCAAGCTTCACACGCTGATTCTCGCCGCCGCTGAGTGTGCTCGACGACTGCCCCAGGCGTATATAGCCCAGACCCACGTCGTGCAGCGGCTGGAGACGCCGCACTATCCGCTGCGCCGATGTGCTCTTGTCCTCGCCGAAGAACTCGATGGCGCCGTCCACCGTCATGTCGAGGACGTCGGAGATATTCTTCCCGCGGTATTCCACCTCCAGCACATCGCGCTTGAAGCGCTTGCCGTGGCACTCCTCGCACACTATGCTCACGTCGGCCAGGAACTGCATCTCGATGGTGATTACGCCCTCGCCCTTGCACTCCTCGCAGCGGCCCCCCTCGGTGTTGAACGAGAACGTGGCCGCAGTGTATCCCATCTGCCGCGAGAGGGGCTGCTCGGCGAACAGCTGGCGAATCTCGTCGTAGGCCTTGAGATAGGTGGCCGGATTTGACCGCGTGCTGCGTCCTATGGGATTCTGATCTACAAATTCGATGTGCCCGATGCGGTCCACGTCGCCGGCAAGCTCGCGGAACGAGCCGGGAGCATCGCCACTCAGCCCGAGACGCCGCGAGATGGCACGGTAAAGGATATCGCGCACGAGCGTCGACTTGCCCGAGCCGCTTACGCCGGTGACTACGGTCATCACTCCAAGAGGGAAACACACGTCTATGTCCTTGAGGTTGTGTTCCCTGGCTCCGCGTATCTCGATGTAGGAGGACGAACGGCGCCGCGACTTCGGCACGGGGATGGACATCTCGCCGCCGAGGTATTTGCCGGTATAGCTGCGGGGAGCCGACATCACGCCCTCCACCGGTCCGGCATACACAATCTCGCCGCCGTGAGTGCCGGCGTCGGGACCAACGTCTATCAGATAGTCGGCGGCACGCATTATCTCCTCGTCGTGCTCCACCACGGCCACCGTGTTGCCCAGACCCTGGAGCTTGCGCAGCACGGCTATCAGCCGGTCGGTGTCGCGCGGATGCAGACCTATCGACGGTTCGTCGAGGATGTACAGCGAGCCTACGAGGCTGCTTCCCAGCGATGTGGCAAGATTGATGCGCTGGCTCTCGCCGCCGCTGAGGGTGTTGCTGAGGCGATCGAGTGTCAGATATCCCAGTCCCACCTCGCAGAGGAATGTCAGGCGGCTGCGTATCTCTACGAGCAGCCTCTCGGCTATGCGGGCGTCCGTGTCGCCAAGCTCGAGATTGTCGAACCATGCCGAGAGGCGGTCAACGGGCATGCTCACGAGCTGCGTGATGGTGGCATCGCCCACCTTTACGTATCCCGCCTCCTTGCGCAGACGCGTGCCGCCGCATTCGGGACACACGGTGCGGCCGCGATAGCGCGCCAGCAGCACGCGGTACTGCACCTTCTGCCGGCGCGACTCAACCCAGTCGAAGAACTTGCGGATGTCGACCCAAAGCGTGGCGCGCTCGGCGTCGGTGAGGTCGGCGTACGGACGATGGATGGGGAAGCCGTGATGCGAACGGATGAAGTTGCGCTTCCACTCGCCCATGGTCTCGCCGCGCCAGCAGGCCACGGCGTCCTCGAAGACCGACAGCGCCGTATTCGGCACCACCAGATGCTCGTCAATGCCGAGGGTCATGCCGAAACCCTCGCACACGGGGCAGGCGCCGTAAGGGTTGTTGAAGTTGAACATAGCGTCGGAAGGCTCCGGAAACACTATGCCGTCGGCCTCGAAGCGACGGCTGAATTCCAACGTTCGCAGTCCCTCCTCTGCCCACACCATGAGCATGGCCGTGTCGTGGCCCTCGAAGAAGGCGGTCTCCACGCTCTCGGCCAGGCGCGACACCTCGTCGCCCGCGGCCGCCGTTGCCAGGCGGTCGATCAGCAACAGCGGCTGCACTTTCTTGCCCTTACCCCGCAGAGAGGGCGCCGACAGGTAGTCTTCGATGCTTACGAATGTGCCGTCGGGCATCACCAGGCGCGAGTATCCCTCCTTGACGTATATTCCGAGCTGCGCGGCCATGTCGCGGCCCTCGGGCAGCACTATCGGCGCGGCCACGGCTATGCGGGTGCCTTCGGGATAGGCAGCCGCAGCCTCCACAACGTCCTTGACGGTGTGCTTGCGCACCTGCGTGATGCTGACGGGCGAATAGGTCCGGCCTATGCGGGCGAAAAGCATGCGCAGATAGTCGTAAATCTCCGTTGTCGTGCCCACGGTGCTACGCGGATTGCGCGTACTCACCTTCTGCTCTATGGCGATGGCCGGCGGCAAGCCGCGTATGAAGTCGCACTCGGGCTTGGTGATTTTGCCGAGAAACTGGCGCGCGTAGGCCGAGAGGCTCTCCACATAGCGCCGGCGGCCTTCGGCATACAGTGTGTCGAAAGCCAGCGACGATTTGCCGGAGCCGCTGAGGCCGGTTATGACTATGAATTTGTTGCGGGGCAGCTCCACGTCCACGTTCTTGAGGTTGTTGACGCGGGCATGCCTTACTATGATGTTGTTTTCGGACATTCTCTGCGATTTTCGGACTGCAAAGGTACGAAAAATCCGCCGCATACGGAGTATGCAGCGGAATATTTATTATGGGTTCAATCGTCGAACTCCACGAAGTCGCCCACGATGGTATAGGTGACTTCGTCGGGGTTCTCCAATATCAGTCCCACGTCGTAGCCGCGGCCGTCACGGTCTATCTCGTCCACATAGCCCGCGAGGTTGTTGTCCTTGAGATGCTGGTATGCCTTGTGGGGAAGCAGAGCCTTCACAATTTCCTCGGGCAGTACGGTTGCGCCGGGAGCCTTTATGCTCTCGAAGCGGCCGCGCCCGTTAAACTCTATCTCGACGCCGTTCACCAGACGCACATCATACTCCGTGCGCAGAAAGTTCTTCTCGATGCTGGCTATCTTCACATCGGGATAATGCTTTTTGATGAATTCCTTTGCCTCCTTCGGCAGCGTGCTCTCCGGCTCCGAACCCGATATGGCTATACCCGGACCGCCCTGCGGCAATACCTGTGCGGCGGCCGACAGCGATGCGACGGCTATCAGTGCAACGAGTGCTAATCTTAAAATCTTCATAATTCAATTTGTTTGATGATATAGAATTAACAAATACCGCACACAATAGTTGAAGTAAAGTGGCAAGTCTCGCCCCTTTTTGCTAATTTTGCCGTATGGAAACACAATTCAACCCCATGCAGACCGTGAAACGGCGCTTCTTCGCTATGCGCAACGGCGTCATCGCCGACACCCTGCGCCGTGCCGGAAGCCCGTTCTCGATAATATTCGGACTCAACCTACCTCAGATTGTAGAAATAGCTGCGGAAGTACCGGCCGAGCATGCCACTGCTCTGGCCGAAGCCCTGTGGCAGAACCGCACCACGCGCGAGAGCATGCTGGCAGCCCCAATGCTCATGCGGCGCGACACCACCGACGAAACTGCCGCCGAACGCCTCCTGCGCGAATCGCCCTGCGCCGAAGTCACCGACGTACTCTGCCACCGCCTCCTGCGCCACCTGCCCTTCGCCGCCGACCTCGGCCGCCGGCTCAGCGCCGACCCCGACCCCATGGTCCGCTACGGCGCCCTCCGCCTGATGTTCAACCTCGTAGCCCTCCACCCCGCCGAAGCCGCCGAAATGGCCCGCGCAGAGCAGCAGCGCCAGTGCCCCCAGACCCTCTCCATAGCATCCGCCCTCCTCGACGAAGCCACCTGGCTTCTGGAAGACGAAAATAATAAAATAAGTTAAATTTATATAACTTATATAAATTATATAACTTATATAACTCACAAAACCCATAAACCTTCCTCCCCATGACCCCCAACTCCTTCATCAAATTGCCCGGCGACCACAGGCAATGGAATGTATACAGGAAGTCTGTGATTATATGCGACGTAACCGAAATGTTCGTGCGCAAATATATGACTTACAGCGCCCGTACTGCCGAACAGATGCGCCAGGCAGCTCGTTCCTGCAAGCAGAATATCGTTGAGGGTGTTTCCGACAAAACCATTTCGGTAGAGATGTGCATAAAATTGATAGGTGTGGCTTTGGGTTCGCTGAGAGAACTTGCCGAGGATTATGGCGACTTTCTGCGACAGAACAAACTTGTCACATGGTCTTTGCAGGATCCGCGGACAAGTAAGACCTGAGCATTCTGTCGCATTGACCACAGTCCGGAACTTTTTGTTGCGAAATGTGAGCAACGATCTTCGGAAACGATTGCCAACATAATGCTTGTGCAGTGCCTGCAACTCGATAAAATGTTAGGCTCTGTATTGAAATCAATCGAGCAGGAATTTATCGCCAACGGAGGCTTAAAAGAGCAGATGTCAAACGTACGCCGAACATGGCGTAAAGACAACCTCGGCTACTGATTCCTCACTCCTAACTCCTCACTGCGCGAAGCGCATATCTATAAACTATTAGCCACAAGCACCGCCAGAATCAGCAGCGGAGCCACCCAGCGCACCACGAAAACCACAACGCCGGCCAGCCGGTGTCCCTCCGGGTCGTAATTCGCCAGCTCCCCGCGCAGCAGGCCCGGCTTGCGCCATCCCATAAACACACAGAGGAATATCGACGCCAGCGGCAGCATCACGTTGGTAGCCACCGTGTCAAGGAAATCAAAAATGCACAGGCCGCCTATGCGTATGCCGTCCAGCACACCGAAACTCAGCGCACTGGCCGCACTCAGCACGAACAGCGGCAGCAGCACGATAAGGCACGCCGCGCGCCTGCCGCGGCGGAAACGGTTCTGCACGAAACTCACACTCACTTCCGCTATGCTTACGGTACTGGTAAGAGCCGCCACAAGGAGCAGAAAGAAGAACAGCGACGACCATATCCTCGTGGCGGGCATCTGCGCGAACACCTCGGGCAGCGTGACGAACACGAGCGCCGTGCCCTCCATATCGGCGTTCTGCAGGCCGAAACTCATGACGGCGGGGAATATGATGACACCCATCAGAACGGCCGCCATCATGTCGAGCAGCGACACCGTCACCGCCGTACGGCTCAGAGGCGTCTCCTTCGGGTAATAGGCCGCGTACGTGACGAGTATGCCCATGCCGAGGCTCAGCGAGAAGAAGGCCTGACCGAGCGCGTTGACTACCACCGCCGGACTCAGTTTCGAGAAGTCGGGACTCAGAAAATAACGCAGACCGTCGGCCGCGCCGGGCAGCGACAGCGACACGCAGCAGAACACCAGCAGCACCACAAACAGCAGAGGCATCAGCACATTGCTCAGCCTCTCGATGCCCTTGCGCACGCCCAGCAGAAGCACGGCCAGGTTGAGGATAATTAGCACATAAGTATTGAGCAGCGGACCGGCCGTACCGCACACGTACTCCTGCATCTTGCCCACGAAGAAGCCGTCGAGCTGACCATCGCCTGCCGGCACGCCGCCGTAAAGCGCGCCGGACACACTGTTTACTAAATACTCCAGCGTCCATCCGGCCACCACCATATAGAAACTCAGGATGATGTAGGAGGCCAGCACGGGCAACGCTCCCGCAAGCCACCACAGCGACTTGGGGGCGTACTTCCGGTAAGCGCCCACAGCGTCGGTAGCACCGCCGCGACCGAGCGAGAACTCGGCAAGCATCACGGGAATGCCGAGAATGAATACACACAAAATGTACACAAGGAGGAATGCACCGCCCCCGTTGGCCTGGGCCTCTGCCGGAAAGCGCCACACGTTTCCGAGACCGATCGCGCTGCCCACTGTGGCGGCTATCAGACCTATACGACTGCTGAATTTGGCTTTCTCTGCCATAGGTAATTATAATTTTCTGGCAAAATTACTGATTTTTTGCCTTTCCGGCTATTTTTTGCACAAAAAAGCTATAAATTTGCAGAATGAAAGACGCATTGGAAGAAGAACTCGAAGTTCTTGACCGCCGCATTGCACAGTCTCCCTCAGCCGAGCTGTATCTGCACCGGGGCCGGCTGCTCTGGCGCATGCAGCGCCACGCCGCAGCCATGGCCGACTACGAGCGCGCCGCCGACGGTGATGGCGAAGCGGCTCGCGAGGCAGCCGTAGCCCTTCAGCTGGCCCGCGACGTAATGGATTTCTTCAACAAAGATTTATACAACCCATGAGCCAGCCCGCCGTAAGTATCATCATGCCCGTCTATCGCGCCGAGGCCTTCCTCGACGCGAGCGTCGGCTCCGTGCTCGCGCAGACCTGTCCCGACTGGGAGCTTATATGCTTCAACGACGCATCGCCCGACGGCAGCCTCGACGTCCTGAAGCGCCTCCAGCAGCAGTCCGCCGGACGCATGCACATCATTGACTCGCCCGTCAACGTCCGCCAGGGCGGCGGCCGCAACCGCGCCCTCCGCACCGCCCGCGGCCGCTACGTTATGTTTCTCGACGCCGACGACGCCCTCGCTCCCGAGGCCGTGGAGTGCTGCCTGCGCGAAGCCGCCCGGGGCGCCGACATGGTGGTGTTCGACTACGCCGCATGCTCCGGCGACAGCCGCACGCGCCGCTGCCAGCTCGGCGACGATGCCGCCGCCCTGAAGGGCGACGACCTGCGCCGACGCATCCTCTCGCGCACCACGCCGGTATGGTCGGCGATGTACGACGCCCGGCTCATAACCGCGCAGGACCTCTATTTCCCCGAGAAAGTGTTCTACGAGGACAACGCCGTAGCCATGGCTATACAGCTCTCCGCCCGCCGGCCGGTGAAAATCAACCGTACCCTATACCTCTACCGCTGCGACAACGTATCCGTCACGCGCTCCACCGACAACTACCGCTTCTTCGACCGCCTCGCCTCGGCCCGTATCCTGCTCGGCCACCTCAAGCGTCTGGGCATCTACGGGCGCTACCGCGACGAAATAGACTTCCTCTTCGTCAACCTATACTACACGCACACCATCTTCGGCTGCGTCTACCGCTTCTCGCGCGTCCCCATGCTGCGCCACCGCTACGTGCGCCGCACCATCACCCGCTACGTTCCCGACTTCCGCCGCAACCCCCTCTACCGTGCCCAGCCACTCCGCCTCCGCCTCAAAATCGCCCTCCACGCCTGCTTCCCCCGCCTCCTCCACGCCCTCTCCCGCGCCAAACGACGCCTCACCTCTCCTGCACATTAGCCTGATGCACGCGGGTGATGAGGTTGGTGATGTAGACGGTGAATACCGGGAACATCATCGTGCCGAGAGCCGCCACAAGCACGGTCAGCACTTTGCCAACGGCTGTGGACGCCACGATGTTGCAGCCCACAGTGGTGCAGTTCATCAGCGCCCACCACAGCGCGTCCCAGTAGTCATGAACCATCGGATTCGGTCCGTGCTCGAACACATAGAAGATAAGGCTTGAGAAATACACTCCCGAAGCCAGCGTAGCCAGATAGGTGACGAACATGCTTGTGGCGCGGTTCGACGTACACCACCCCACCACCAGAGCCAGCGCGTAGCCGCCGCGTATCAGAGGCACGAACCGCAGCACATATGCGGCTATCGGTCCCACCGACACATCGAAATGATGCAGCAGCGGCAGGTAAGGAATAGATATCAGAAAAAAAAGAATATTCGTGAAGAAAAACCGCAGCTTGTGCGGCGAACGTAGCATCTGTGCTAAGAAGTCAGCGATGAACAGCATGCACACCCAGAACTCGAATTTCAGGAAGCGGGGCTCATGGCTGTACTGTATGTTCTGAAAAGTATCCATCGAGATGGATATGATCAGCAACAGCGACAGCACCACCACAGCCATGTGCAGCAGGCTTACGGTGTCGCGTACGAGGTCATGCAGCCCTCTCTTGTCCCGTGATGAATTTTGCTCGTTAGACATAATGCGATCTTTCTATACTCTCAACAAGCATCAGGCCCGCTTTGTTTTCAGAATATTTATGCTTATTTTTGCAAAAACGAAATCGCCATGACTGACATCAGGAAATACAAATACGACGTATTCATCAGCTATTCGAGTACCGACCGCAAAGTGGCCGAGGGCGTCTGCGGCTATCTGGAATCCGACAAACTGCGCTGTTTTATCGACTACCGCGACATACCGCACGGAGCATGGTGGGCGCGCGTTCTGCCCGATGCAATACGCAACAGCGCCGTCATGGTGGCTATTTTCTCTCAGAACTACAACAATTCCGTACAGGTGGACCGCGAACTGAGTATCGCCGACAAATCGCGGATGCCGATCCTGCCCTTCCGACTGTCCGACACGCCGTTCGAGGCCTCGAAATCATATTATTTTGAATCGCTCAACTGGATAGACGCCTTTCCTGAGCCCGAAAAAGTGTTCGGCGCCCTGCTTGACGATGTCCGCAATATCCTTCAGGACAGCAGCACGTTCGAGAAAAGGCCGAGACAGCTGCCACCCATGCAGCTGCCGCCCGAAGCTTGCGAAATAATCGCTTTCGGCGACGAAGCCGACGAGCTCTACGGCAACGACCTCGAAGACGGCATGGACGCGTTGCGCCACATGGAGTACGGCGACGCGATGAACTTTCTTCTGGAGCCGGCCCTCGCCGGCTACGGCGATGCCCGTTCGCACCTGCGCTGGCTGCTGAAGGCCAGCTTCATACGCCTCGCCCCGGAATCGTTCTGGCAGCGTGTGCGTCAGGCTGCCGACGAAGAGGACAACGCCTTCGCCCAATGCATGATGTCGCGCTATCACGGATTCATCGACATAGACCACAACCTCGCCTACGAATACGCCGTTCGTTCTTCGAGACAGGGCAACATGTTCGGACGCATGGAACTTGCCATGCTTTACAGCTTCGGCGCGGGAGTGGAGCGAGATCCCGACCGCTTTCTTGAGGAAGCCACGCTCCTCGCGCGCAAAAAATTCGCGCCGGCCATGTGGTTCCTCGCAAGAGAATACATCTACGGTTTCAGCATACGCAAGAATCCGCGCCGCGGACTGCGGCTGCTGGAGGAAGGAACGGAGCTGGGCTATCCGGAGTGCATGTGCGAACTGGGCGTGCAGCTGACGCGCGGCGACATCTGCACCCGCGACATTTCCCGTGGCCTCAGGCTAATAGAAGACGCTATGGCAGCCGGATATCCTTCGGCGCTGAATGCGCTCGCCAAATATTACATAGACTGTTCCGACACTCCCGAAAAAGGCTTCCGCTACATCGACGAAGGAATCGACGAAGACCACAACAACCCGGAATGCATCAGCACCCTTGCCAACAGCTATGAACGCCGCTACCGCAACGGCGAGAACATAGCGTGGAGCCTCATGCAGAAATGGCGCATGCGCGCCGCCGAACTCGGCGACCGCAACGCCATAGACAAAGTAGCGGAAGGTCTGCTCGCCGAAGGCAACTACGCCGAAGCGTGGGCGTGGGCCGAACGCAGCGCCCTGCTCGGCGGCAACAGCGGAGAGTATCTGCTCGGACGCATGTGCCTCGACGGCAACGCACCCGGCGCCCACACACGGCAGGAAGGCATCGAACATCTGAAAAACGCGCTGTTCTTCGGAGGCGCCGGCTCAGCCCGGAGCGCACTGCTGCTCTATCGGCTGTACGCCCCGGACGACTTCACCCGCGGCTTCCCCGCTGCCGACGGAGGCTTCACGCCCATAAGCGCCGACGGCATAGAAAAAGACGAACAGCAGGCCCTCGCCGCACTGAAACGCGGCGCCCGCTACGGCGACCCCGACTGCTCCTACCTCTACGGCTGCGCCCTGACCGACACCTCACGCCCCTACTCCAACGAGATCGAGGGCGTAGCGTGCCTGAAAGAAGCCCTCTCCAAGCAGAAATATGCCGCAGCCCTCCGCCTTGCCGAGCTGTACCGCAACGGCATAGGAGTGCTCCCCGACGCCACCAAAGCCGACGAGTACCTTACCCTCTACCGTCAGGCCTTGGGGCACCTATGAATGAACCGTTCCGAGAGCCAAGCGCGCACCGGCAGGTAGGTATTGCAGAATCATGGTTTCGATCCAATTGTAGGGACATCCCTTTGGGATGTTGTGTTGCTAATCAGTATGTTACGTCAACATGCCTAAGGCACGTCCCCACAAACTATCAACTAAGCAGATCGGAAGTCCGCGGAGCGAGGCAGCCAGTTTTCAGCCCATGGCTCGTCGGCTTACATGCTTATCAGTGGCATTTTTTAACTCTTGGAATTATGTTTCTCGGCATACTCGATTGTCATATCAGGTTTTCTTTGTAATTTTGTATGTAGGAAAAGTAACGCTAATCTGGGAATGACCAAATAACTTTAACAAAGACATACGGCGAGAGCCGAAAGAACTTTGAGAACTCCATCGTAGTCGTTACGGGCTTTGGTCGGCCTTCAGATACTACCGTGGAGTTTTTCGTTATTAGCTTGTAACTGAATGATAGTACAAACTATGACAAAAACGAAGGCTAAGCCTTTTCTGAAATGGGCTGGAGGCAAGACTCAATTGCTTCCTACCATTGACTCTTTCTTGCCCAATACATTTCGAGGTGAGGATGATGTTACCTACATCGAACCATTTGTAGGCGGAGGAGCTATGCTGTTCTACATGCTACAAAAATACCCCAATATCAAGCGTGCCATAATCAATGACATCAATCCCCATCTTATAAAAACCTATTGCATTATAAGGAATGAACCATATTCATTAATAGATGCTTTAAATGATCTCCAAAATCAGTTTAAGGCATTGGGAGATTATGAAAAGCAAAAGAAACTCTATCTTGATATCCGAGATCATTTCAACAACAATACAATTTCAGGAGTTGAAGAGGCAGCGTATATGATATTCCTGAATCGCACCTGCTTTAACGGACTATATCGGGAAAACTCCAAAGGTGGATTTAACGTGCCATTTGGACGTTATTCCAATCCTACTATATGTGACGAAGACTTAATTCTTGCCGATAGCGAGTTATTGCAAAAAGTTGAGATTCTGAACGGTGATTTCTCGCATACCGCTGAGTACGTGCATGGATATACATTCTTTTATTTTGACCCTCCTTATCGTCCTCTTGATACTACATCAAGTTTTAATTCTTATGTAAAGGAATCTTTTGACGATAATGAACAGATTCGGTTAAAAAATTTCTATTCTAACCTTTCGGCCGGAGGATATTATGCAATGCTCAGCAACTCAGACTGTAAAGGTCGCAATGTAGAAGATGATTTTTTTGACAGACTTTATGAAGACTTCTTTATTGAAAGAGTTTATGCAAAAAGGTGCATCAATGCCAATGCGGCCAAACGCGGGACTTTGACAGAGCTGTTGATAAGAAATTACGAAAACTATCAAGGAGAACCCTTGAATCTCATTAACCTATAGAGCCATGTCAGACAGATTTTCAGACTTCATGAAACCGTTGAAGGAAACCCACTTCTAAGGATTATGTGGATTTTCCTAAAGTTGCCGCTAATGTTGAAGCCATTTCTATAAAGCTTAACCAACTCAATTATCTGATTGGACAGGAAGACATGGCGGCTGCGGTGAAACGTCTATGGGAAGAGAATCCGAAAGTGTTCTCCGTATTGGATGTGCTTATCGCAGTCAGAACAAAAGACAAAAAGAAAGCTATTGACGTTTATGGCAACATCCATCTCGTCAGCGATTACTTCAATTCTCCAGAACTAGTAACAGCGTTCCTTAACGAGACCGGCCTAACCGAAGTTTTTCAGAAAAAGCAAATCAAGAGTCTGGTGGACTATGTCTTTGGCGTAGAAGTCGGTCTTGATTCAAATGCCCGCAAGAATCGAGGTGGACACATCATGGAAGGTCTTGTAGCAAATATCCTCACATTATACGGAATTCCATTCGAACAGGAAGTTTATTACACAGAGTTTCCGGAGATAGTCAAGGCATTAGGAGCAGATAATAAACGCTTCGACTTCGTTATCCGCACTCCACAAAAGACGTATCTTATTGAGGCGAACTTTTACACCGGAGGCGGTTCAAAACTTAATGAGGTTGCGCGTTCCTATTCTGAACTTGCTCCAAAAATAAACGCCGTTCCCGGTTTTGAATTTGTCTGGATAACAGACGGTATCGGCTGGGAATCAGCCCGCAATAAACTCGAAGAGGCATTTGCGCACATCCCAAGTGTGTATAACCTTACAAACATAAATACTTTCATAGAAAAACTAAAATGAAAATAGGCGGCACAGGTGGAGCAAACACCTTAACTGGATTGATTTATGAAGGGGAAGTTGATTTAAAGACTTTCCTAAATCAGCAACAGGGATATAGAGTAGTCGGAAGCACCGTCATATATCAAAACGAAGAGGTTGCTCAGATTTTCCAAAAGCATGAATTGTATTCCGAATTTCTAGTACCGAGAGGAATAGATTGGAAAAGCTGTATATCTTCTCAACTTCTACCCGATAATGGTATATATGTTATTGTCAACAACACAGTATTCATAATTGAGGTAAAAACTCAGAATACAACTGGGAGTGTTGATGAAAAACTGCAAACGTGTGACTTCAAAAAGAAACAATATCAAAAGCTTTTCTTTCCCTTGAACATCGAAGTCCAATATGTCTACATATTAGATGACTGGTTCAAGAAACCAAAGTATAAAGATGTTCTCGATTATATCATCTCCGTAGGCTGCCAATACTATTTCCAATACATTCCTCTCCAGAAACTTGGATTACCAGTTCCCCCAATATCTTGACTGATATGATCGTACCATTCTATAAATCAGACAATCGAGATTTCACTATCGTCCATGGTGACTGTTTCGATGTGCTTCCACAGTTTGATTTTAAGTTTGATATGATTTTTGCTGACCCTCCCTACTTTCTTTCTAATGGAGGGATAAGCTATCAGGCAGGGAAAGTCGTATGTGTGGACAAAGGCGAATGGGATAAAGGCGGCTCCTCGGAATCCATCATGGAGTTTAACCGCAAATGGCTATCATTATGCCGAGAAAAGCTTAAAGACAACGGAACAATCTGGATTTCCGGAACCCATCATAATATCTTTTCAATAGCAAATGTTCTGAGTGAACTTGGCTATAAAATTCTCAACGTAATAACTTGGGCAAAGACCAATCCGCCGCCAAACATATCATGTCGCTTCTTTACTTACTCGACAGAGTTCATTATTTGGGCGCGTAAGTGTCCAAAGATACCTCATAAGTATAATTACGAACTTATGAAGACAATTAATGACGGTAAACAAATGACAGATGTATGGCGACTTCCAGCAATTGGACGCTGGGAGAAATCCTGCGGTAAACATCCAACTCAGAAGCCATTGGCTCTACTCACTCGCATCATCCTCGCCAGCACGGATGAGCACGATTGGATTCTCGATCCTTTCGCTGGTTCGTCAACTACGGGTATTGCTGCGAATTTATGTGGTCGGAGATTTTTGGGTATTGAACAGGAGAATGATTTTGCCACTTTATCGATGCATAGACGTAATGAAATTGACAATATGCAGTTACGACTTTCCTTTTGTAGCAAATTAAAGGATTTATCATATATGATTCAAAATGGTGTGGTAAATGAGGCTATTTCTGAATATCGAAATGATTTACCCTTTTAACTATATAGGGATATTTAGTTACAGTCCCTGACGGACATGGTATAATGGGCCGAGGATGTTCTGAATGGGTCTGAAAGTCGGATTCTCAGACAGCAAAAGTTGTACCGCAACGGCATAGGAGTCCTCCCCGACCCAGCCAAGGCCGAGGAGTACCTAACCCTCTACCGTCAGGCCTTGGGGCACCTATGAATGAACCATTCCGAGAGCCACGCGCGCACCGGCAGGTCGTAAACTTTCACGGAGGCGTAGGCTACGGCTATCGATGCGATAAAGATGCTCACAGCCACCCATATGTGAGTACCTAAGGGTGCATCCGGATGACGGGCCGCCCAGTTCATCTGCACATAAATCATCGGATAGTGCGTGATGTACAGGGGGTATGAGATCAGGCCGAGGAACTTGCAGACGGCCGTGGTGCGGCGTCCCGTCAGCGGACTGCCGGCACCGGCGGCCACAATAGCCGGATAGACAAACAGTATGACGGCCGCGCAGTACAGACCGTTGAGCCACTGATGCGACTCCCCGCCGATATTCGGCACCACAAGCGTCACCGCCACGGCCAGCGAGCACCACGTCATAGCTCCGCGCTTAAGATTGATGCGCAGCTTGCCGAGGCGGTATAGAAGCAGACCGCAGAAAAAGGGATACAACAGGCGGCACACGCCTATATAAATCTGGTCGGGAGTAAGTCCGAAACCGCCTATCACGGTGTATTTGGCATATTCCCTCACAGCCAACAGCCCTGTGGCGTCGATATTCATCGCCAGGTCAATGGTGAGGAAGGCCGAGAGGAACACGAACACGCCCAGCACCACCTTGCTGAAACGCCTCACTATCAGAGCATAGAATATGTTGGCTATATATTCCCAGAGCAGCGACCACTGCGCGCCGTTGAGCGAATTTATTTCCTGCCAGCCCCTTATGTCCATCGAAGGAGGCGTAGGGAACATCAGGCAGCCTAAAATCATTATCAGCAGCAACTTCCACCACGGCGTCTGCGCCACGAGCTCAAAGGCCGGAGCATCGCTGAAATAGTACCAGAACGCACCTATCAGCGTACCCAATATCACCATGGGCTGCAAGCGTATGAGGCGCCGCTTGAAGAAATCCCACTTAGTCATGCGGCCCCAGCGGTCATCGTAGGCATAGCCTATGACGAAGCCCGAAAGGACGAAAAAGAAATCGACCGCAAGATAGCCGTGATTCAGAATCTGTTCACGCGGTCCGGCCGAATATGTTTCAAACAGATGGAACGCGACGACTATCATAGCCGCCACGCCGCGGAGTCCGTCGAGAATTTCAAATCTCGGTTTTGAGCCTAAAGGAATTGCTTCTGTTGCCATAAGTGCATTGTGTTTTTCCAGCCGCAAAGTTAGCCCAAATATGCCTCATTTCCAAAGCTGGGCAGGATATAATCAAGGTTCCGAAGCCTCCCCGTCCTGTTTCTGCTGACGCTCGCGGGTGAGGGCGGCAAGGCGGCGCCACGATTCAATTTCCCTCTCGCAGCGCCGGCGGTCCCAGTCATCGGCCGGTCGGTCGGCAAGAGCCGCCAGACGCTCCTCGTAGAGGGTTGCGATAGCCTCGGCGGCGCGCCAGTCGCCGAACTCGTAGGCGTCCTCCCAGTACTTCCTGGCGAGGCGGAAGCCGCCCTGTGCGTCGCAGCCTATCCCGTCGGCATAGCACCACCCCATGCGGTAGGAATAGTCGTGCGGATTGAGCCGCACGGCCTCGTGGGTCCACTCAAATACCTTGTTTTTCAGGTCCGGTGTGCGGAACTCCTCAGGTATTATGGCATCCACCGTGAGCTGTTCCCAATAGTAATCGCTCAGCCTTCCGGCCGCCTCGGCATTATGCCTCCCGATGGCCTCATAGTGGCGCACAGCCTCGACCGGGTCGCCGTCGCCCGAGGGGTCCATGTAGTAGTCACCGAGCCACAGATGCGCATGCTCGGCCCAGCGGCTGTCGGATGCGGCGCACTTCAGATAGAATCGCTCGGCGTCATCAGAACCGTACTCGGCCGCCCTGTCGTAAGGAACTTCGCCGCAGTCGCACATATAGCCCATAAGGAAGCATCCCAGACCGTCACCGCCCTCGGAAGCGGCTTTCTCGGCAAGCGCGAAGCACCGGTCACAGTCGGTAGCGACGCCTATCCCTTCGTGGTACATCAGGGCGAGGAGCCCGTTGCTTTCGGGAGTCTCGGGAGCCGCAAGCACCATGGAGGCAATCTGTTTATGGACCGATGCGTCGTCCTCATGCCCTGTCAGCATGGCGTGGAAATCATCAGAAAGGTTCATGGAAAAAGATTTAAGTAGGTTAACAAAAAAAATCTGTGCCGTAGCATTGCGTTACGGCACAGACTTTTAAGATTTACAGGCTCGTATTACTTGGAGAGCTTCTCTTTGAGAGCTGCAAGAGCCTCGATGTCGCCGAGAGTGGTCTTCTCGATCGAGGGAGTTGCCAGAGGAGCCTCTTCCTGCTTGGCGGGACGTGCGGCACGTTTTGCGCGACGCTCTGCGTTCTTTTCAGCGCGGGCTTCATCCTCGTAGATGCGGCTGTGGCTGAGGAAGATACGCTTGCCGTCCTTGTTGAACTCGATTACCTTGAAGTTGAGCTTTTCGTCCACCTGGGCCTGAGTGCCGTCCTGCTTAACGAGGTGCTTCGGAGTAGCGAAGCCTTCCACGCCGTAGGGCAGAGCGATGATAGCGCCCTTGTCGAGCATCTCGGTGATGGTGCCCTCGTGGATGCTGCCCACGGTGAAGATGTTCTCGAACACTTCCCAGGGGTTCTCCTCGAGCTGCTTGTGGCCGAGGCTGAGACGACGGTTGTCCTTGTCGATGGCAAGTACTTCCACGTCGATGTTCTCGCCGATGCTGGTGAACTCGCTGGGGTGCTTGATCTTCTTGGTCCAGCTGAGGTCGCTGATGTGGATAAGACCGTCGACGCCTTCCTCAATCTCGACGAATACGCCGAAGTTGGTGAAGTTGCGCACCTTGGCGGTGTGGCGGCTGCCGATGGGATAACGTACTTCGATGTCCTCCCAGGGATCTTTCTTGAGCTGCTTGAGGCCGAGGCTCATCTTGCGCTCCTCGCGGTCGAGGGTCAGGATAACGGCTTCTACCTCGTCGCCGACCTTCAGGAAGTCCTGTGCGGCGCGGAGGTGCTGGCTCCAGCTCATTTCGCTGACGTGGATAAGACCTTCCACGCCGGGGGCGATTTCTACGAATGCGCCGTAGTCGGGCAGAACAACTACGCGGCCCTTGACATGGTCGCCGACCTTGAGGTTGGGGTCCAGAGCGTCCCAGGGATGGGGCTGGAGCTGCTTGAGGCCGAGGGCGATGCGCTTCTTCTCGTCATCGAAGTCGAGAATAACGACATTGAGCTTCTGGTCGAGGGCAACGACTTCGCTGGGATGGCTGACGCGGCCCCAGCTGAGGTCGGTGATGTGGATAAGACCGTCCACGCCGCCGAGGTCGATGAACACACCGTAGCTGGTGATGTTCTTGACGGTACCTTCGAGTACCTGACCCTTTTCGAGCTTGCTGATGATCTCGCGCTTCTGAGCCTCGAGTTCTGCCTCGATGAGAGCCTTGTGGCTGACAACCACGTTCTTGAATTCCTCGTTGATCTTAACGACCTTGAATTCCATGGTCTTGCCGACGAACATGTCGTAGTCGCGGATGGGCTTGACGTCGATCTGCGATCCGGGGAGGAATGCCTCGATGCCGAATACGTCGACAATCATGCCGCCTTTGGTGCGGCACTTGATGAAGCCCTTGATAACCTCGTCGTTGGCGAGGGCTGCGTTGATGCGGTCCCAGCTGCGGGCTGCACGGGCTTTCTTGTGGCTGAGGATAAGCTGACCTTTCTTGTCCTCCTGGTTTTCGATGAATACCTCTACCACGTCGCCGACCTTGAGGTCGGGGTTGTAGCGGAACTCATTCATGGGGATGATGCCATCGCTCTTGTAGCCGATGTTGACAACGGCCTCACGCTTGTTGAGAGCGATGATGGTGCCTTCAATCACTTCGTTGTCCTTGACGGTGTTGAGGCTTTCGTCGTAGGTGCGGGTAAGCTCTTCACGAGTCTTCTCGCCCGCGGTTTCGCCTTTTTCAAAGGCTTCCCAGTCGAATTCTTCGATAGGGCTGTTGGTAGTTTCTGCCATTTAAGGGTTAATAAATAGGGTTTAATTAATGGGTGAGACTTTATATTGGTTCTCAAAATACGGCGCAAAGGTACGGATAAATTTCTAATTACCAAAATGTTTTTGAGGAAAAGTTGCGGGCTTCGCCCGCGGTTTAGGGTTTAGATAATGGCTCTATGCAAAAACAGCCGCATGCTGACGGACGGGGCATGCGGCTGTATGTGTTTGTGCGCTGTTGCGTGCTGGCCGAGCTTGGCTCGATGCGGGTCACAAGGCAACCCTGACGTCGGGGACTATCACCTAACACAACGGACGTGCGCATCCTGCCGGAGAGATGCCGGCTTCTCTCCGTGTCCGCTGTGTTGCCCCCTGCCTGCACTGTGCGTTGCGGAGGGTGCTGAACAATACCGTGGTTATGCGGGTTGTTGACGTCCAGCTGGCTACGTCAACATGCCGAAGGCATGTCCCTACAAGTCAGGGTGTTGGCAGCACGCTCTGCAAGGCGAGGTTGTATCAGAATGTCAATGTTCTCGGTTTTGTGCGGGCTTTGCCCGCGGTTTAGGGTCTAAGGTTTATGGTTTAGGACCGGCGCGGGCGGGGTGTGCGCGACGGCGCTCGCGCCGCGCGCAGTGTGAAATTGGGAGTGTGGAGTGAGAAGTTGCGCCTGCGGCGGCAACTGTCGGGGCGCTTGTGGCGGCGACCTGGATGACGCAGCTTAGGGTGCAACGGTTGTTGAGGAACAGTGCGTAGTGGAGGAGCAGGCGGCTGATGGCGGCGTGCTCGGCGGCTGATACGGTGAGGACGATGCTGACGCGGCCTGTGCGGCGGCGACGGCGCTCGAGGAGGCCGATGACGGCGGATTCGCGCGGCGTGAGGGGCCTGCGGTACCAGCGGCGGAAGGGGTATGTGCTTGAATGTTTCATGATGCTGCAAAGTTACAACACGAAATACCCCTTGGAACTATGAAATGAACCACCCCCCGGTTCATTTCATAGCTAATAAATGTTAAAATCGAGGATAACTCACTGAGAGATAGAGCGAAAAAAAATTGCATTTGGCGAGAAAAATAATGTTTTGGAGAGAAAATTGTCCTTTAAGTCTTATAAATCTTATAAGTCTTATATACCGTCACCGGCGCAAGCTTTACGAGCTAAGACAGACGGCGCGAGTGGGTGTGTATGCGGAAGCGGCAGCCTTCGTCGAGGAGGCACTCGGTGATTTCCTTGAAGCAGTTGCGGACGTGGCGGAAGCCCGGATTGACGATGTGCGTCCACCGGTCCATGCACTCGCCGATACAGTCGGGCAGTTCGGAGAGCGTGACATCCAGGCGTTCGGCGAGGCGCGAGGTGTCATCGTCGGGCACGACGGCCAATGTGGACCGGTTGCGGCGCGCGTTCTCGTAGTCGGTATGGTCGAGGCGCACGACCAGTTCCTTGCGGGTGTTGATGTAGACGACCAGGTCCTCCACGGCGGTGCGGTCCTCGTCGCTGCACATGATGTGGCATACGTGTGAATCCATATTTTCCATATCTATCTTTAAATCAAATGTTTTACAATTACACGGAGAAGCCGACGCGGCGGCGTGTCTCGGCAGGACGAGTCTGAGGCACAGGGATGTCGGAGGGCTGTATTTCCGTGAGGTCGGCGCCGTCGCAGGACGAGGTGACTCTTACGGCCATTGCGGGAATGATCTCGGTCTGAATGAGGTTGATGACGTGCCGGGCGTTGCCGAAGTTGCGTTCGCGGGCGCAATAGTCGGCGTTCAGGCGAACGGCCAGCGCACGGCGAGCGTCGGGAGCGAGCGTGTACATATTGCGGGAGAAAAACTTCTCTGCAATCTCCAGCAGTTCCGGCTCGGTAAAATCGTCGAACACGTAGACATTGGAGTCGGGGATGCGCGAACGGAATCCGGGATTCATCTCGTAGAGGCGCCTTGTCTCGTCGGGATAGCCGGCGAGGACGAGCATCCAGTCGCGGCGGGACTCGTCGGCCAGGGCAGTCAGCAGGGTCTCTATCACGAACTTGCCAGGGTCGCGTGGGTCGTCCGGCTGATATAGCTGGTATGCCTCGTCGATCAGCAGAATGCCTCCCTGCGCGGCTTCGATGGCCTCAAGGGTATTCTCCGACTCGGAGTTGTAGTTGCGGCCGAGGAGCGTGGCACGTTCGCGCACAACGACGTGGCCTTTCGACAGGAGTCCGGCACGATGGAGCATCGCGCCCATGAGCTTAGCCACCGTAGATTTACCTGTGCCCGGCGAGCCAAGGAACATAGCATGAAGCGGCGCCGAAGCCACAGGCAGATTCATGGCCGAGCGCATACGGTTGAAGCGCACTACGCGCTCGTAGACCGTGAGTTTCTCCTTCACGGCGCGCAACCCCGTGAGATGCTCGAGCGAGGGCAGCAGCGGACGGTCGGCGGGTTCTTCGGCCGCCGTGTCAGCATCTTCTTCGTCCGCGTCCTCGCCGTCTGAGCCGAGCTCGGCAGTCTCCGAAGCGATGAAACTGTCGAGGAGGGCATCGAAATCTTCGACGTCGGTCAAAGGCGCATCGGGCAGGGCGTCGGCAAGTCGCTCTGCTGCGGCTTCCGGGGAATATTCGTCGAGAGGCGCGACGCCGTCGCCGAACCAGTCGCCCGGCGCGGACTCTGCGTTCGTGGCGAAAACGAATCCGCCGAGGGGATACTGCATGCACAGCAGTTCGGCATAGTGCGCGCCATCAGGGGCCGAACCGGGAAGGAACGGAATCTCGGCATAATAGATATTGCTGTCGAAGTCGGCGCAACGCGGTTCGACGAAGCGCACGTGAGGGGTGCGTCCGTCGGCGTAGTGGATGCGTATCTCCACCTCCGGCAGTATGGGCGGCACAAGTCTGCCGAAATTGTGCGAAATATTGAAACGCGCATGATATAAGCCGTCGTTCCGAGCATCGACAGTCTTGTAGAGGTTGTCCTCCCAGTCGGGGCGGATGCCGGCCGAATCGACTGTGTACCAACCAGAAGGATGGCCGAGTGCGTCGCAGCCGAATGTATGGAACACGAACTCGCCGAGAGTAAGGCCCACGCCGCAGTCGCGAACGACGAGGCGATAGGTGTGGCCGCTGCGGAAGCCAAGCTCCGGCTGCGGGAAGTCGGCGTAGAGGATGCGGACATACTCGTCGCGGGCGATAGCGACCCGCAGGGTGCGCACGGCCACCTCGCAGCGCGCGGTAGCGTCCACGAGCACCGCCTCGACACTGCGGCGCAGACCGCGGGGAACAGCGTCGGCGAGCCGTTCGTTACAGAAAACCAGTCGCACGGCCACGCCGGCGAAATCGGAGTCGAGGAGGAAGTCACGGCGCTTGTCGAAGTCAAGCAGAAAGAGGGAATCGCCGAGCACTTCCTTCTCGGCGACGGTGTAGGCGCTGAAAAGCACCTCGTTGATATTGAGTGGGGTTTTATTTTTCATATTTTACTACTTAGGATTAGGGCGGAGAAGCACGGAAGCCTCTCCGCAATTAATAAATCAGGAAAATTTATAACCGGAGGCCTTCCTCCGGAGCCATTACCAACATGTCAATGTGCTCCCGCACCGGATGCGGCCAGGGATGCGTACGACAAGACGCACCACGGGCTGTCCGGGGCATTTCTGCGGTTGAAAAATGTTGGTGAAAACTACTATGCGCACCTCATCTCCGCGCTACCCGGAGGGGCAGCACCGCCGAACTTGCAGTCTGTGAGATATAGTTGCTTCATAGCTTCGGATAGAAATCCTTTAAGTAGTAAAATCGCGGGGCATAAGAGTCCCATTGTGCCGCAAAGATAACGAACGGATTTTAAATCGGCAAATTTTCGGGCCAAAAAATTTTGCAGCCATAATTCTTTTCGTATCTTTGCGAATACACATAACAGAAATAACCATGAATCACTCAGTAAACAAGCTCGCCTCTATCTTTAAAGAAATGGTGAGAAACCGACAGACAATGGGCTGCCAGTGGAAGAACATCGCACTGGGCAAGGAAGCATTCGGAATCATGAAGCAACTGCCCGACACGCTGCCCGGCGAATACGACTCGCCCGAGAAAAAAGCCGAACTGCTCTCGCAGATGCTCGACCAGATGGAGGAAACGGAGTCGGCGAGATTCTGCATCGAGGTGCGCGAGTATATCGCCTTGCTTTCCCCTCAGGACGAACACAACTTTGCAGAGCTGCAAAAGCTGCGCGACTACACAGACCCGTCGATGCCGATGGAGGAATACTGCAAGCGCTACCGGCGCCTGCTGAAATTCGACCCCGTGGAGCGCACGGCCGAATACGAGGCCGTGCTTCCCGAAGTAGAGGCAGAGGTGAGCAAAGAGCTGAAAGGCGCACCGCGCGGCATGGGCTTCTGTTTCGGCTACTGGGCGGCCAAGAGGTCAGCACTGGCCGAACGCGGCATAGAGTGGAACTCGCCGGCGGCAATGAATCCACGCGTAATGTTTGACTGAATGACGGCTATGGAAAACGACATTCCGAAACGGACAGTGACGGTAACGGCCACACACTACACGTGCGACATGGGCATAAACAACCGCTACGAGCACTCGGCCACAGTTGACGCCACGGAGCTTAAACCCGGCGACAGCATAGAGCCGGGCGACCCCGACATACACAGTATCAGAGTGCTGAAAATCAGCCCGGACAGCGTCACCCTTGAGTGCGACGGAGAATTCATCACCGTAGAGGCCAACGGCGAAGTGAAGGGCCGGCGCGTGCTGCTGCCCAATCCATATCTGCGTGACGAGCTACAGATTTCCGTGAAATACACATCGCGGACACTCTTCGACATCACAATAGGCGCGCTGATGGAGATAAGCGCCGAGCACGACGGCTGCGACGGGGAAAAATGCCCCGCGACCGCAGCCCGGGAGCTGGCGGTATTAGAAAACATCGACACGCTTATCGCCCTCGGCAACACAGGCCTATACCCGCTGAAGGCGCTGCTTTCGGCAGCGGACAATTGGTGCGCAGACACCATAGTGCGTCCGGACGTCTTCCGGAAAATATTTCTTGAGGGCGTCGAGAAAGGCGCCCTGGCACCCGACTGCCACGAGGGATGGTCGTGGACGAGCTATGCGGCCATGAACAACAACCCTATGGAGTTCATGGCCGACAGCAGCCGGTTTCTCCGTCTGCTTGAAGCGGCGGAGGCCGACAAGGACAACGAGGAGGCGCGGACAGTGCGCGAACAGATGCGCGCGCATGCACAAAGAGAGGCCCACGCACCGTTCTACCGACTTGTGACAGTAATCGGCAATGCGCATGAGGCCGGGATATTTTCGGCGAAGCTTGACGAAAAGAAAAAAGAAGCGCTCGCGCTGCTCGATGGATTCATAGCCGCGGGAGAAACGGAATTCTATCCTCTGAAAGCACATTTAGCCTCGTCGGACAACTGGAACGCCGGCGTAATAACGCGGCCGGAGCTTTTCCGCGAGATTCTGCTTGAAGGCATTGAGAGAGGCGCCCTTGCACCGGACAATGAGGGAGGATGGCGCTTTCTGAAAGCTGCTGCCGACTATAACGACCCGACGGAGTTCATGACCGATATGGACCGTTACTTCGACCTGCTGATGTCGGCAGTGGAGGAAGGCAACGACGACGCACACATCATAATGGACATGATATGGGAGCCTGAAAACTGCATTGAAGAAGACTGACATATGAAACCCGTATATCTGAAACTATCCAAGCCGTTCGAGGAACTGCCCGCTGAGGCATCGCGCTTCTGGGGCAATCCGGCACTACCCGAGGGCATGCCCTACCCCACGTATATAGACGACGAGGGAGACGAGTATCCCTACGTATTCGTATGCCAGATCAATCTGGCCGCCCTTGCCGAATTCTGCGGCAAGGACGGCAATCCGCTGCCCGCGAAAGGATTGCTGCTGTTCTTCGCAAAAATAGACCATTATCTCGGACTTTTCGCAGCAACCGACTGCGTGGGTGGCTACATCAGCGAGCCGGAGGCCGTGAAAGTGGTATATATTGAAGACTGCTCCGAGCTTCGGGAAGTGGTGCTGGTGGATGACGACGACCGACAGCTCTCGCCCGAGGAGATGGAAATATCGTTCACGCGCGAGCACGAACCCCTCGGCGACGACCACGCCCTCTTGGCCCGCCCCGACCACCGGGAATGGGAGACGTGGGACGCGCCATACGAGGACTGGGAGATACTGCTGCAAGTGGACTCCTTCGCGGGGATGGATTTCAACCTCAACTTCATGGACTGCGGCGTGCTCGACTTCCTGATTGCGCCGGAGGCACTGCGGGCCCGCGATTTTTCGTCGGTGCGCGCGATTGTGCTGTCAACATGAGCCAATGTGTCGCAAAAATACGTATATTTGTACATGAAAAAGATATTCGCCCTACTGACAGCCATAGCGTGCTGCACGATTGTGGCTAACGCACAGTGGCACAGGTTCAACCCATACTTCGTCGGACCCGACGCCGTGTATTTTGAGGGACGCGTGATAGAGGACGCGTCACCGCTGTCGTTCAAGATACTGCCCGACGGATACGCCGCCGACGACTGGAACGTGTACTACTTCGGACAGAAAATCAGGGACGCGTCGGCATCGTCGTTCGCCGTGCTGTCGTGGGATTACGCAAGAGACAGTTTCAACGTTTATTTCAAAGGGAGAAAGATACCCGGCGCATCCGTCAGTTCCTTCAAGGTGCTTGGCGACTGGTACGCCGCGGATGATTTCGCCGTCTACTTCGGGCCGGACAAGATAAGCGGCGCGTCGCCGTCGGGCTTTCAGGTGCTTGGCGACGGGTATGCCAAAGACGACTGGAACGCTTACTTCGACGGCGTAAAAATAACGGACGCGTCGGCCGGTTCATTCCAAAACCGTGGCAACGGCTATGCGACGGACAACTGGAACACATATTACATGGGACAAAAACTCAGACACAGATATGACAAAAGAAGAGGCGGCAAAACTGCTCGACAAGGCTGCGTATATATGCGTGACGCGTCATGCCGGCCAGCGCGACAAGGCAGGTGAGGCTTATTTTCAGCACCCCATGCGTGTGGCGATGCGATGCGCCACGCCGGAGGAGAAGATGGTGGCTCTGCTGCACGACACCATCGAGGACTGCGGCGTGACACCCGACGAGCTACTCGCCGAGGGTTTCCCGCAGGACATCGTGGACGGAGTGCTGTCCGTGACGAAACGCGAAGGAGAAAACTACGAGGACTTCGTGGCGCGCGCCGGACGTAACCCGCTGGGGCGCATAGTAAAACTGCACGACCTTGAGGACAATATGAATGCGCTGCGCCTCGACAGTTTCAACGCGAGGATGGCAGAGAGGTTTAATAAGTATCTTAAGGCCAGGAGGAAGTTGAGAGGAGAGGAATAATAATAAATCGCCTTACGAATGAAAAGAAATGTTGAATTGAGCAGTTACTGCTGGATTATTTCTTCGCTGTCAACCGCACTGATGTGCGGAGTCCTTCTATACGCGCTGAAACAACCTGAGCACAAGTGGGCCATAATAACTATCGGGATAGTCATCATCAGCCTATTGCTATCTGCATTATTCTACATGCCGGTGTCAATCGCAGTTGATGACAAAGATTTAAATATAAACCGTTCTCTGCGGATAAAGAGTATCCCCTTGGCGGATATAGCCGACGTAAGGTTGTGCCAGCCGACAATGGGTGCGATCAGAATCTGCGGCAGCGGCGGATGGTTCGGTTGGTACGGCTGGTTCCGAGAGCGTGACCTCGGGAAATATTTCGCTTATTACGGGAAAGCCTCGGACTGCTTTCTTGTCACTCTTAAGGATGGCCGAAAATACATGCTCGGCTGCAAAGACGCGCCGGACATGGTCGCAAAAATCCGTTCCAAACTCAGATAAAAGTTCAGTAGCGTAGTTTCAGTTTGAAGTACTGCCGGAATTATGACTTGCAGGGACGGGTACAGTCAATTCCTGAGACTTGTACCGGCCGCGTATATAATATATAGGTATAAACCTACGCAATACCGTTGAGTCGCTGAACGAACGGACTACTTTATCATCGATAACAGTATCTCCACAGCTGCGTACGACCTTGACTTCATAGCCCGTCGGGGTTCCTTTTTCGTCAAAGCCGCTGTAGCCAAGCTGCAAGACAATCCTTTTGGGAATGAAGCCGAGATTGAGGGAGTCGATGACCTTTCTAACATCGCCGTCGCTGACACGGTTGATGGCCCGATTCTTATATACAGTCCTATCTTTTACCAGTCCGCCCTCAACCGTTACAAATTCTTCGTTTTCCCAATCTGACGCCCAACCCATATGTACATAACGAACTATGTCGCCGGACACGATCCGAAGCGTGTCAGTAACCCAGTCTGCAAAATAGCCTGACGGCGTGCGGCGTGCGGCGTAGATGTCATCAATCACAGCCGGGATAAACCGAAGGGTATCACTTGAATTATCACTGACAAGAACACTGTCAAGAAAGAGAGAGTCGTTCTTAATCTTCCAATGACCTATATATCCACGCCATAATGCAGTGCTGACCATACCGGCCGGGATACGTTCCTTAAGTTTGGGAAAAGAGGAATCGTCAAGCTCAAGCAAGCGCCCCGCAAGACCTTTGTCAATTCCATTTTCATTGATTCGCTCCGTGATTTGTCCGGTAGCGAAAGCCGTAACGACAGTGACGAATATGAGAAGAATGGATGATAACAGATGCTTCATAAAGGTAGGACAGGGCTCTGAGATGTTGAAATTACTAATAACCTATATTATTTAAATTCCTTGAGATAGCCTTCTAAAATAGGAATCATAGGAGGGATGTCATTTTGAATCACATCCCAAAGGTCTTCAGGAGTGATTTTAAAATAGCCATGTACCAATATATGCCTCATACCGATAATTTGTTTCCAAGGGACTGCGGGATGAGCATCAATGAATTCATGAGTGAGTTTGTAGGCAGCCTCTCCGATTATCTCGGTCATTTTCGTCAATCCATAAAATAGAATTTTATCGTTAAGGATATCCTCAAACGTATGATATGACTTAGCTTCCTGAAGGTTTCGCGCCATCTCAAGCATGTGCTCAATTCGGCCCCTATCTTTAATTGCCTCTCTCATAAATCAGAATTTTATCTTTATCAACGCTCTTTCTCGCAAACTCCATAAGGCCACGGTTATCCACCAGATCGACTTTACATCCGGCAATTTCTGATAAATCCATCAACATACCTCCCATCTGAAGAAGAGAAACGCGACTATGAGTTCTATCATAGTCTACCAATATATCAATATCACTACTGGCAGTCTCTTCTCCACGAGAATAGGAGCCGAACAACCAAGCTCTCAAAATGGGTGCGGTTTTAAAGTATTTTCTGAATTCGGGGAGAAGATCCGATATTTTTTTATTGATCATATGTGCTTAAGATGTTTATTAATGGCAAAAAATCCCGCAGGCAATACTGCTTGCGGGATTATAAGTTAAGCGGAGCGACCGAGATTCTTGCTGCGCAAGCGCCTGAAGGCGATGACGAACTCTCCTCGTTCTCATCTCGGCGTCCTTAAAAAAGGACTGCGTCCATTTTTTTGCGGAGCGACCGAGATTCTTGCTGCGCAAGCGCCTGAAGGCGATGACGAACTCTCCTCGTTCTCATCTCGGCGTCCTTAAAAAAGGACTGCGTCCATTTTTTTGCGGAGCGACCGAGATTCGAACTCGGGATACCCTTTTGGGGTATACACGCTTTCCAGGCGTGCCTCTTCAGCCACTCGAGCATCGCTCCTTGCTTTATTTGCGCTGCAAAGGTACGCATTATTTTTTTAGTAAGCGCTGTTTTTGGGAATATTTTTCTTCAATCTCTGATTTTTTTGTTGCAACGGACGTTAATTAAAGAAATTTTTCCATAATTAAAATAAAAGCGTTATATTTGCACCCATATACAGCATCAGTTATCTAACTTACAAATAGACGATGGATATGCGAAAACTCAAAATTCGAGACCTTACGCTCCGCGACGGTCAGCAATCACTCTTTGCTACGCGTCTGAGCCAGGCGGAAATAGACAAACTTCTGCCATACTACGAGAACGCCGGCTTCTACATCATGGAAGTATGGGGCGGCGCCGTGCCCGACTCTGTAATGCGCTATCTCGACGAATCGCCCTGGGACCGCCTGCGTGCATGCTCGAAGGCCATGAAGGGACGTTCGCTGCTGTCGGCGCTGTCGCGCGGCCGCAACCTTTTCGGCTACAAGCCCTACCCCGACTATGTGCTGGAGGGATTCTACAAGGAGGCCATAGCCAACGGACTGAATGTGATGCGCATTTTCGACGCGCTCAACGATATTGACAACGTGAAGGAAAGCATACGTCTCATCAACGAGCTCGGCGGAATAGCCGACGGCGCCGTATGCTACACCGTAGACCCGAAGGTGGACCCGGCATCGCTGCAGAAGCCCGGATTCTTCGCTCGTCTGCTCGGCAAGAAGCCGGAGGAGCCGGAGAAAATCTTCACCGACGAATACTTTGTGGAGAAGGCCAAGCAGATGGAAGCACTGGGCGCGAAGATAATCACGCTCAAGGATATGGCCGGCCTGGTGAACCCGCTGCGCGCCGCGTCGATAATCGGCAAGCTGAAAGCCGCGCTGAAGGTGGACGTGGACTTCCACACGCACTGCACGCCGGGCTACGGTCTGGCTTCGAGCATCATGGCCATCATCAACGGAGTAGACATTCTGGACACGAACATATGGTGGTTCGGCGGCGGCTCGGCTGCTCCCGCCATCGAGCTTGTATACCTGTTTGCCAAGAAGCTCGGCGTAGAGATAGATGTGAACATGGAGGCCGTGGGACAGATACGCGATCACCTGCTCGAAGCACGCCACTCGCTGGCCGCCTTCGACCTGAACAAGGACAAGATGCCGCGTCCGTTCGATCCCCTCAAGGACACGCTGCCCGCCGAGGTGGAGGCACAGGTGGACCGCGCCGTCGCTGCCGCCAAGGCCGGCGACGAAGCCACGCTGCTTGAGGCATGCCACGCCGTGGAGCAGTACTTCGGATTCCCGAAGCCCAACGAGCTCGTCAAAGAGGCCGAGGTGCCCGGCGGCATGTACTCCAACATGGTGGCCCAGCTCAAGGCACTGAAGGCCGACGACCTGCTGGACGACGCCATGCGCCTGATACCCATGGTGCGCCGCGACGCCGGACTGGTGCCGCTGGTAACTCCCACGAGTCAGATCGTCGGTTCGCAGGCCGTGATGGTGGCTATCGACCGCCGCGGCGGCAAACCCGACTATACGACCAAGAGCAACGAGTTTATATCGCTCGTAAAGGGCGAATACGGCCATACGCCCGTTGCGGTGGCTCCCGAATTCCGAGAAAAAATCACCGGTTCGCCCGTGGAGAAGCCCTACGACGTCAGCACCTACAAGCAGCCTGAGAATCCGGTACTTCCCGAAATGGGAGGCGTGAAACTTGCGCAGAACCGCGAGGAAGAGCTGCTGCTGGCCCTGCTGCCGAACGTTGCGAAGCCCTACCTCTCCAAGCGCCGCGCCGAGGCTTATCAGGCTGAAGAAGCCGCCCATAAGGCCGAAGAGGCTGCCGCTGTGGAGGAAACTCCGCAGGAGCCCGTTACCGGCCCCACGCTGTCGGCACCCATGGGAGGCCGCATCATCGAAGTCAACGTGAAGCCGGGTCAGAAAGTCGACAAGAAGACTGTCCTGCTCGTCTACGAGGCAATGAAGATGGAGAACGACGTAACGGCCGACCGCGAGGCCACCGTGAAACGCATCTTCGTAAAGCCCGGCGACGTGGTCGGCACCGACGCGCTGCTCATAGAATTCGAGGACTGAGCCAAATGTACATACGAATCGCCCCGGCTTCTCGGCCGGGGCGATTCTTTATTTACTGCCGAAAAGCTTAGCAAATATTATTCTGACGAACCTCAAGCAGTGTATTTGCGTCCGAGATAGTCGCTGAGCCAAAGGCCGAAGAGGATGAGGGCGCAGCCGGTGTAGCCTACGGCGCTGACACGCTCGCCGAGCACGATGGCCGAAACGACGAGCGTGACTATGCTCTGCATATATATGTAGTTGTTGCTGGTGATGGCGCCAAGGCTCTTGACGCTGCGGGCCCACATGAGATAGCCGATGACTGAGGCTCCAACAGCGAGGAACAGCAGGTTGCCCCAGATGGCCGGCACGGCCACCACATGGGCGGGGCTCATGATCTGTGGCTCGAAATACAGGAACGGGAGTGCCGTCACGAGACCCCAGAAGAATGTCTTGCGTGTGACAAACCAGGCGTCATAGCTGACATTGAGTTTGCGCAGGACCAGCGAGTATATCGCCCAGCCGAAAGCTGCGGCAAGCGACAGGAAATCGCCCACGGGATTGAGTTGCAGATTGAAACTGCTGTTGAAGATCACGCACGCGACGCCGAAGAAGGCCACGAGCGACCCTATGATGACACCACGGTTGGGGCGCTCGTCACGGTAAAGCAGCCCGACGAGCATCACCACAATCAGCGGCGACGTGCTCGTGAGGAGCGAAACGTTGCTGACGAGCGTGTATTCCAGCGCCGTGTTCTCAGCAATAAAATAAATACTGCCTGCACACAGGCCGCACACGGCAAACAGGCCTTCATCCCAGAGATTATGGCTCATGAGCCGCTTGTGGCAGAAGCACAGCACAAGCAGATAGGCTATTATGAAACGGTAGACATACACCTCCACGGGATGCATACCATTGTCCAGCAACACTTTGGTGGATACGAAAGAAACGCCCCACATCGTCACCGCCACAAGAGCCCCCAGGTGTGCGAGTAGCATTGCTCGTTTTGTCTTCAATCCTGTTGACGATCTTGTGTTAGGGCTTTCAGGTAACATAAAATGTTTCTTCGTTCGACTTCGTAATGCAAAATTAGCATAAAAAACGACGCTCACAAAACAATTAAGCCACAAAATTTGTACTTTTGTAAAAGCATATGAGAGTCACAAATTAATCCATAACCAAAATACTCATCATCATGAAATTTCTGAAAATCGCACTTATCGCAGTGTTAGGCACCTCACTCCTGGCAGGAGAAACTGCATGTAACTCTATGAACAACACTGGAAAAGGCGCCCTGATAGGCGGTGGAGGCGGCGCAGCTCTCGGCGCAGCCCTCGGCGGTATCATCGGCGGCGGCAAAGGCGCCGGCATAGGCACAGCCATAGGCGCGGCCGTAGGCACGGGTGCCGGCGCACTCATAGGACGCCGCATGGACAAGCAGCAGCAGGAACTCGAACGGCAGCTCGCCAATCAGGCAAAAGTGGAGCAGACCACCGACCAGAACGGCCTGCAGGCCATCAAGGTGACATTCGACGGCGGCATCCTCTTCCCCACCGGCAAATACACTCTCAATCCGCAGGCTCAGACCGACCTCTCACAGTTTGCCGTAAACCTCAAGAACAATCCCGGCACTAACGTGCAGATCTACGGATTCACCGACAACACAGGCAGCTATGCCGTCAACGAGCGTCTGAGCAACCAGCGCGCCGACGCAGTCATGACCTACCTCGTGAACAGCGGCGTCACCCCAACGCGTCTGAGCGCAAAGGGCATCCCCATGGCTGACTATGTAGCCAGCAACGACACTCCGGCCGGACGGGCGCAGAACCGCCGTGTGGAAATCTACATCACGGCATCACCCGAAATGGTGCAGCAGGCCGAAGCAGGCACGCTGAAATAACGACATTTATTCCAACCGGAAGAAGCGGCGCAGAAATGCGTCGCTTCTTTCGGTTTTTGCCTGTTTAACTATTTATTGTAGAACTCTACTATGCGGGTGCGGAGTATGCTCTCATAGCGTGCCTGCACCAGTTCGGCGCGCGAACGGAACCACGCGCTCTTGGCCTGCTCGAACTCGGTGGCGGTGGCGCGGCCGTAATTGTACTTCTCCTGCATGGCATCGAGAGCCGCGCGCGACGAGCGCGCCGCAACCTCGCTGCTGGCACACTTGCGGCGGGCGGCCACAGCCTGACTGTGGGCCTGACGAATATTCTGATAGAGCTGCGAGCGCATGTCGTCGAGCTGAAGCTCGGCACTCAGCTGCGAGGCCTTGGCCCGGCGTACGCTGTTGCGGGTGCCGAAAGCATCGAAAATGGGGACACTGAGAGTGAAGCCCAGGCTCTTGCTGAAGTTGTCGCGCATCTGACGGCCGAAACTCTGGCCGTCAATGCCACTTACTTTGTAATAATTGGAACCGAGCCCGGCATTGAACGACAGCGTAGGCATATAGCCTGTGCGCGAGAGCGACACATTCCGTTCGGCGGCCTTGACGGTCAGTTCGGCAGCCTGCACTCCGTGGTTAGAGCCGAGAGCATGCGCATATACCGACTCGACCGAAGGCAGCGGCGTCTCGGCCTCCTCCAGCGGAAGGACTTCAAATGAGCCATCCGGATCGGGGAGCATGAGCAACCGCGTCAGAGCCACGAGCGCAAGACGGTAATCGTTGTCGGCATTTACTTCCGACAGTTCGTCGCGCGCAAGCTGCGCCTCAGCCTCGAGCACATCGAGTTCGGCTATCTTGCCGGCATCGCAAAGCTCGCGGCGGCGTGCAAGTTCCTTGGTCGACAGGGCCGTCTGGTCGGCCGACACCTCAAGCATCTCCTTGCAGTACAGCACCTGAAGGTACTGCGACATGACGTTGAGCGTCACATCGTCCTTGGTGGCCTCATACTGCTCCACGATAGCGCGGAGATTGGCCTTGGCATAAGCCAGGCGGCGCACACCGGCAAGTCCCTGGAAAATCGGCACATTCAGCCCGGCGTTGACACCGAAGTTCTGAGTGTTGCGGTTGGCATAGGTGTTCTCCGACGTCAGACCGCGACCGAACGAGAAACTCTGCTGCGCTCCGGCCGAAAGCGTAGGCAGGAAACGGTCCTTGGCCTCCGTCACGCCGTACTCGGCGTTCAGGCAATCCACAGCGCGCTGGCGCACGCTGATATTATTGCGATGGGCATAGCTGATGCAGCTGTCCAGACTCCAGGCCTCGCCGCGAGCCGCGAAGGCCGAAGCCGCAAGGCATACGGCAAGTGATAAAAAATGAGGTTTCATAGCCTTACATTTCCTGTATTTTTGCACCGCGCAACTGTGCGAGAGAGTCGATACCTTCTTTTATTTCAAGACTGATACCGTCACCGAGACCGGTCTTGACGGCCGTACGGTTCCACTTCTGCACAGGCACTGTGTCCGTCAGGCAGTACACAAAGGTGCTGTCGCCGGAGTATTCCACCACGCTTTCAGGCACTGTTAGCACGTTCTTCACACTGCTGAGTGTCACCGTGCCGTTGGCCGAATAGCCTGCGCGAAGGCCCTTTTCGGGCAGATTGGACAGCGCGGCTTTGATTTCAAACGTGTTGGCACCGTTGGAGCTTGTACCCTTCGGCGAAATATACTCGATGACAGCCGTCGGCTCGGCTTCGGGCATGGCGCCGATCGACACCTTCATGGGCATGCCGACGGCAAGCTGACCGACCTCGGTCTCGTCGACATTGCCCTTGAAGATAAGGTTGTTCATATCTGCCACCTTAGCGATGGTGGTGCCATCGTTAAAAGTATTGCTCAGGATTACCGACGTGCCTACCTTCACCGGCACGTCGAGCACGAGCCCCGAGACTGTGGCACGCACCATAGTATTGCTTTCCTTGGCATTCAGTTCCGACACGCCCTCGCGCACAATGCGCACGGCATCGCGGGCACCGGCAAGCTCCTTCTCGGCCTGACGATAGGTTCTCTCGGCCGTCTCGAACTCCTCGCGGGCTATGACTTTTTTGTCGTACAGCAATTTGCAACGGTCGTACTTGGCGCGTGCGTCGTCCAGCGCGATTTTGGCTATATCCACCCTGTTCTGCGCCGACGAGAGCTGCGAAGCCTCGGGGATGACTTTGATGCGGGCTATCACATCGCCCTCCTTCACCAGTTCACCGGCCTCCACGAGCACTTCAGAAATGATACCGGAAATCTGCGGTTTGATCTCAATCTCGTCGCGCGGTTCGATTGTGCCGGTCAGCACCGTGGTGCGCACAATGTCGCCTGTCGACGGCTTCACCACAGCATAGCGTTCCTCCTTGGGCCGTGAGTTCATGAACAGATAGACAAAGGTGCCGACAAAAATGACGCCGACCAGTGTCCAAAGCAGAATTTTAAAAAACTTCTTCATATAATTGTATTTATTTTTTCCACGTATTTATACCTAATATTTTATACTTCATACTTCAGCTACTTGTCCTTCATAGCTTCGACAGGCTTTATGCGCATGGCCTTTACCGCCGGAATAAGTCCGGCCACGGTGCCGAGCAGCAGGAAGATAACGAGAATAGACACTGCGGCACCGAAGCCGAGCTGGAAGCCGGCGTCGGCCATGCCGGGAGCTGCCGTCATGCGGTCGGCCACATACAGCACCAGGCATGCGAATGAGATACCGGCGGTTCCGGCCACAGCCGTCAGCACCATGCTTTCTGAAAGTATCTGCACAATAATATCGCGGGGCCTGGCGCCGATAGCTCGGCGGATACCTATCTCACGCTTGCGCTCACGCACTATTATCCACATTATATTGCCGACGCCTATTATACCGGCCATGAGGGTGCCTGCGCCCACGAAGAGGGCCAGAAGGTCGATGCCCGTGAAAATATTTCCCACCATCTCAAACATCTCGCTTATGTCTATAACCCAGAATGCCTTCTCGTCGTCAGGATGAATGGGATGGCCGGCGCATATGGCCCGGCGGATGTCCGGAACAACATCCTTGGGAAGATAACCGGGCTTGGCAGTAAACAGCATGAAGTCAATCTTATTGCCTGTATTGTAGTTCAGCTGCATGGTTGACAGAGGGATGTATGCGCCGTCGTCGACACGGCCGTTGATGGACGCCTCGCTCTTCTGCGCCGCCACGCCCACACACTTGTAGTACATCCCGTTTATGTTCACATACTTGCCTATGGCAACCTGCGGATTGGGGCCGAAAATCTCGTCGCTGACGTTTTTGCCGATTATAACAGACTTGGCTTTCGTCCGTTCGTCAGCCTCATTGAGGAGGCGTCCCGCTATCAGTCTCACCTCCTGCACATGCCAGAAATCGGGCGTCGCACCCGTCAGCTGTCCGGAGGTGCTTTTGCTGCCATAGCCCATAGACACATAGCGCCCTATAATCATAGTGGTAAGGTCGATACCCTGCGACATACGCCGTGCGCGCTCCACATCGTCGGTGGTAAGGCTCCAGCGCATACCTTTGTTGAAGCCTTTGTAGGAGATAGACGTCTCACCGGGTATGATACCGGCCATATTTGTAGCGAAGCCCTCGAAGTTGCGGGACATCGTGCCGGCAAGGCCTATGGCACCTCCGTGCAGCATGGCAAGCATGGCCGTGCCCCAGAATATGCCGAAAGCGGTCAGGAATGTGCGCGTCTTGTTGCGCGACAGTGTGGCGCCGATCTCGCGCCAGTTGTCAAGGTCGAAAATTGCAAGTGTCATGGCTATTCGTCGCGCAGAGCTTCTACGGGTTTGACTTTGGTGGCCTTGATGGCCGGGAAAAGTCCGGCCAGCGCGCCGACCACTATCAGCACTATCGTCACCTCTATGGCGACACTGATGTCGACGCGCGGATTATACAGGAAGTCGGTGTTGCCGAACAGTTTGTCTATCACCTCCGTCACCAGGATTCCGAAAAACACACCGATGTAGCCGAAAATGGCGGTGATGGCAACGCTCTCGGCGAGCACCTGCATCAGGATACTGCGGGGTTTGGCACCTATGGCTCGGCGTATGCCTATCTCGTGCGTGCGCTCGCGCACGCTCACGAACATTATATTGCTCACACCCACTATGCCCGAAAGCATCGTAAGCAGGCCTATCACCCACACCACTATCTCCATGATGCTCATGGCCATATTCTGCTGGAGGTAGCCCTCGAATCGGTTCCAGATGTGTACGGCGCCCTGGTCGTCGAGAGCGAAATCGTGGCGCTGAGCCAGTACGCCGCGAACACCGGCCTCGCCCTCCTCGGCGTCGGCCATGTCGTGCATATCGGTAAGACGCACGGAGATATTGTCGACGTGTCCGTCGTTGCCCTGAAGCATCATGGCCGTCGAGAACGGCACATAGGAGGTGCGGCTCCATGCGTTCTTATATACGCCGACAACCGCCCACGAGAGGCTCATGCAGTCGACACGGCGCCCCACTGCCGAGTCGGCCGCGCCGAAAAGAAGGCGTGCATTATCTTCGTTAAGCACCATAACCTTGCGTTTTTCAGTAATGTCGCGCTCGTTGATGAAACGGCCGTACAGCATCTCCACGTGGTCGGGCACCATCTCACCGGGATAGACGCCGTCGATGCCGCCGGTAAGGAACTCACGCATCGTGGACACGGTAGCCGTGTCAATGCTCACCGTGGCCGTGGCTTCAGCTACCTTGCGGCCGCCGTGCGTGGCTACGGGCTCGAGGTCGTCCTCTTTCAGTCTTATGCGGCGGCCTTCCTTGTAGCCCTTGTGTGCCTTGCCGGTCCAGCCGCCCCACACATTGGCATAGCTTGACGACTCGATGCTGTTGTTGCGCTGCATCGAGTTGTACATGCCGCGGCTCATGCCCAGCAGCACTATGAGCATGAATATGCCCCAGGCCACGGCAATGCCTGTCAGGGCCGTGCGCAGTTTATTGTGGCTGAGTGTCTGAAGTATTTCCCGAATCAGGTCAATCATTGTCTTCTTCGTTTTCTATCCGGCCGTCGCTGATGCGTATTACCCGATTGGTCTGCTCTCCTACCTTTGGGTCGTGGGTCACGATGACTATTGTCATACCCTCGGCATTAAGCTCACGAAAGACGTTCATCACCTCTCGTGAGGTATGCGAATCAAGCGCGCCGGTGGGTTCATCGGCAAGGATTATGGAAGGCTGCGTGATGAGCGCGCGGGCTATGGCCACGCGCTGTTTCTGTCCGCCCGAAAGTTCGCCGGGCAGATGGTGCGCGCGGTCGGCCAGTCCCATTCTCTCGAGCTGCTCCATAGCCATGGCATTACGCTTGCGGCGCCCTATGCCTCGGTAGAACAGCGGGAGAGCAACATTTTCCACCGCGTTCTTGTAGCCGATAAGATTGAAACTCTGAAACACAAATCCTATCAGACGGTTGCGCAAGTCGGCCGCACGATTCTCGCTAAGGTTGCGGATTAAGGTTCCGTCAAGCACATACTCTCCGCTGTCGTACGTGTCGAGTATACCCAATATATTAAGGAGTGTGGATTTTCCCGAACCGGAGGCGCCCATGATTGAACAAAGCTCGCCACGGTCAATGGTGAGGTTTATGTCCTTGAGCACGTGCAGCGGCACCACGCCGGGGTATGTCTTGTTTACATCAGTAAGCTGTATGATGTGACCCATAATGTGACTTATCATTAATTTCAATCATACATAAGACGCGTGACGATGCCCCATAATTACAGCCGGAGGATCATTTTAACACTATTTTAGCAACAGCCACAAAAAAATGCAACCACCCTCACGAGCGATTGCATCCCTAACCTATGATTCACTTATTGTTATACTATTGCTATTGCTTATGCCATTTTTACGATGCAAAAGTATATAAGAGTTTTGAATTGGAAAAATATTTTTAGATTATTTTGCATTTATAAACATATATTCAGTATTCAGCAATTGCGTTGCTACTTTTTGCCTTTATATGCAAAAAAGTCAAAAATTAATATTAACTTTGCAGCGCACTCAGGTGTATACCGAATGCGAACCGATTGCATCCCTGAGCCTAAAGATTCACTATATTATAAACTTACTAACAAAGCAATGCTATGCGCCTGATAATCGAACCCGATTACGACCAGCTGTCGCTCTGGGCAGCAAACTATGTGGCAGCCCGCATCAACGAGTTTAAACCCACCGCCGACCGTCCCTTCGTGCTGGGATGCCCCACCGGCTCGTCGCCCCTGGGTCTCTACCGCAATCTCATCCGTCTTTACCGCGAAGGCAAAGTTTCCTTCAAGAATGTCGTGACATTCAACATGGACGAATATTGCGGAATACCCCGCGACCATGAGCAGAGCTACTACAGCTTCATGTGGAACAACTTCTTCCACCACATCGACATCCCCACCGAGAACGTCAACATCCTCAACGGAAATGCCGAAGATCCCGTGGCCGAATGCCGCCGCTTCGAAGAGAAAATCAAAAGCTACGGAGGCATAGAGCTGTTCATGGGCGGCGTAGGTCCCGACGGTCACATCGCATTCAACGAGCCGGGCTCCTCGCTCACCTCGCGCACACGCCAGAAAACTCTCACGCACGACACCATCATCGCCAACTCACGCTTCTTCAACAACGACATCAATCTGGTGCCCAAGACAGCCCTCACCGTAGGCGTCGGCACCGTGATGGACGCACGCAGCGTGCTGCTGATGGTCAACGGCCACAACAAAGCGCGCGCACTGCGCCACGGCGTGGAGGGCGGTGTATCGCAGATGTGGACAATCTCGGCACTCCAGCTCCATCCCAAGGCCATCATCGTGGCCGATGACGCCGCATGCGGCGAGCTCAAAGTAGATACCTACCGCTATTTCAAGGATATCGAAGGACCGAACCTCGACCCCGCGACCCAATTCTGAGTATCGGAATGAATCTCCGCAAGGTCATATCGGCAATAGCTCTGTGTGCCGCTTTTTCCGCGACGGCACTGCGTTTCGGCAATGAGGCCACCGACACGACGCGCATCAACGACGTGCTCGTCGACTTAGTCGCGCACAACTTCGCCTCGCCATCCGAACGCACCGCCTATACGGCAAAGAAATTCGTGGGTACGCCATACGCTGCGCACACCCTCGAAGGCATTCCGGAGCAGCTGACCGTACGCCTCGACTCGCTTGACTGCACGACCTTCGTGGAGACAGTGCTCGCACTGAGCTATACCGCGGCAGAACGCCGCAGTTCCTGGCGCGACTTTGTCTACAATCTCGAGCGCATACGCTATCGCGGAGGACATCTCAACGGATACCCCTCGCGGCTGCACTATATCTCGGACTGGGCTCTCGACAATTCGCACCGCGGCAATTTTGACGAAGTGACCGACCGGGTGCCGCACTGCACGCATGTGGTCCGCACCATCGACTTCATGAGCGCTCACAGCGATCTGTATCCGGCGCTGAGCGACTCCGCCACTCTGGCCGCAATCAAGAGTGTAGAGGCCGGCTACCGCAGCCACCGATTCCCCTGCGTGCGCGCCACCGACCTGCGTCGGCCGGAAGTGCAGAACGCACTCGCCAACGGCGATGTGGTAGCCCTTGTAGCAAAACGCACCGACCTCGACGTCACCCACATGGGCATCATAATAAAAGACGAAGACGGAGTCCCGCACCTTCTTCACGCCTCGTCGTCGGGCGGACGTGTCATGATTACCGAGGGTTCCGTCGCTGATTTTTTCAAACGGAATCCGAAGCTTATGGGACTGAGAGTCTTCCGATTGCGAGAATAGATATGCACCAGACATGATTATAACGACGCGACGCGCCCGACACCGAACCCGATGTCCGAGCGCGGCGCGATGCATATGCTTTTTACCTATTTATATTTATACCTTAACACAAGCTTTTATGAAAAAATTCCTATCACTTGCTCTCGTGCTGCTGACGGCCGCCACAGCGCAAGCGGCAACAGGCTCCGAGCAGCAGCCCCTCAGCGTGGCACAGCTTATCGAGCAGGGCGTACCAGCCGAGCCGGTGGCCGACACCTACGTCCAGGGCTACATCGTCGGCTGCCTCGACAAGGTCTTCGGCGTCTACCAGCCCAAGTGGGACGTGCCCTCGGCACCGGTAACCAACATGCTGCTGGCCGATGCCGCCGACGTGCGCGACATAGCCCGGTGCATTACGGTCCAGTTGCCGAAAGGCGACATCCGCACCGCACTCAGCCCCTACGAGATCGGCAATCTCGGGCGCAAAGTGATAGTGCGCGGCATCAATGACAAATACCTCGAATACAACGGCCTCAAGAGCACCGACTGGTACAAGTACGTCACCGAGGGCGGAGGTGGCGAGGACCCCGTTGTGCCGGACGATGCCGTCAGCATCTTCAACAGCCTGAACGAGGACGAATGGACGATGGACCCGTACTGGAACGAGGAAGTCGTCAGCATGCCCTCTTCCATGACCTATGTCTGGCACTGGAAATCGCGCGACGGCCGCAATTTCATGAACGGTTCGGCCTTCATCAACGACACAGACAATGCCGCAGAATCATATCTGGTATCGCGGAGCGCCTTCAACCTCACAGGCTACAAGAGCATCAAGGCCACATTCGAGCATGCAGCCAAATTCCAGACCACACTGCGCCAGCTCTGCGGATTCTATGTGCGCGAACCGGGAAGCGCCGAGTGGGAAAAGGTTGAGATACCCGTATGGCCCGATGCCGGGACATGGAACTTCGCCTCAAGCGGCGACATCGACCTCTCGGCCTATACCGGCAAGACAATTCAGGTGGCATTCCTTTACAAGTCGACCGAACAGGGTGCCGACACCTGGGAAATCAAGAATCTCAAAATCTCCGGCGTGCCCGACGGACGCGAGCTCAAGGACGCAGGCCTCGTATGGCCGGTAGCCGAAGCTACGGCCGTAATCGGCGAAGACTTCGACAGCCCCGTTCTGCAGTTCGCCACCACGGCTCCCATACGCTACACATCGTCCGACCCCTCCATCGCATCGGTCAACACCTCCGGCAAGATCTCCGTATTCGAAGAAGGCACCGTCACCATCACCGCCGCCTGCGACGCCAACGGCGAGTACAAGGGCGGCGAGGCGTCCTATATACTGCATGTAGAGCAGCCTGCCGAGCAGGAAGTGATGTTCCGGCTGCTGCTTGACTACGACGGCACCGAATGCGACTGGACTTTTGAAAACGAGCATCTGGCCGACGGCCTCTCCTACGTATGGTCCTGGCGCACCCTCGACCGCGACGGCTCGCACTACCTCAACGGCAGCGCCTATGTGGGCGGCAACGTCTTCGAAGCTGTATCCTACGCCATTTCTCCCGTAATCGACCTCTCCGGCTACCGCGACATCAAGGTATCCTTCGAGCATGCGGCCAAGTTCCAGACCAACCTCGCATCGCTCAGCTCCTTCCTCATCCGCGAGGAAGGCGCGCAGGAATGGACACGCCTCCACATCGCCAACTGGCCTGAGCCCGGCAGCTGGGCATTCACCAACTCCGGCAAAGCCGACATCAGCGACTTCGACGGCAAACGCGTACAGCTCGCCTTCCAGTACGGCTCCAATGAGTATAAGGCCGACACGTGGGAAATCCGCAACGTACGCCTTTACGGATACGCCAACCAGCAGGGCGGTATCAGCGACATAGAGAGCGACAACGAAGCTCCGGTACGTTACTACGACCTCAGCGGACGCCTCGTCTCCGGCACACCCGCTGCCGGCCTGTACCTCCGCGTACAGGGCTCGCGCGTCGAGAAGGTGGCCGTGAAGTAATATAGCACAGTAAATAGAAAAGCGGCAGACGGTTTGAATCTCCGTCTGTCGCTTTTCTATATATTATAAGGTGTATTTATTTCACCTGGATTTTGGCGACACGCCTTTCGTGACGGCCGCCCTCAAAGCCCGTGTGCAGGAATGTGTCAAGGATTTCGATTGCGAGTTCGGGCGCGATGAATCGTGCGGGAAGCACAAGACAGTTGGCGTCGTTGTGGCGACGGGCAAGGCTGCCGAGCTCGACGTTCCAGCACAAGGCGGCGCGCACTCCCTGATGCTTATTCATCGTCATTCCGATACCGTTGCCGCTGCCGCAGATGGCGATGGCGGGATAAACCTCGCCGCGCTCCAGCGCATATGCGCACGGGTGGGCAAAATCGGCATAATCGCACGACTCGGCACTGTGTGTGCCGAAGTCCCGGTAGGCTATGCCCTGCGATTCGAGCCAGCCTTCCACTATGCTCTTCAACTCATATCCGGCATGGTCGCTGCACAGGCCCACCGGAATGTCTTTCTTAAGTATGTCCATAGTTCTATAGATTATATCTGCAAAGATAACACTTTTTCCGCCGCAAAATTTGCTTAACACATCAAAATAAATTAATTTTGACGCAAATGGAGCGACTGATGCACTATGTGTGGCAACACCGCCTCGTGTTGCAGGCCGATATGGTAACTACCGACGGCGAGCGCGTGGAGATTGTCGACCCCGGACAGCTCAACCATGATGCCGGGCCCGACTTTTTCAACGCAAAGGTGCGTATAGGGGAACGCATGTGGTGCGGCAATGTGGAGATGCATCTGCGGGCTTCCGACTGGCATCGCCACGGGCACGACCACGATCCGGCCTACTCGTCGGTCATCCTGCATGTGGTAGGCGCCGAGGACTGCCGCATAACGGTTGCCAACGGTCGCACGCTGCCGCAGATGGTGATGCGGTGCGCTCCCGATTTCCACAACCGCTATGTAAATATGGTGGACTCTCCCACCGACCGCCTCGCATGCTACAACGAGCTGAAGGAGGCACCGCGCATCTACGTCACCGACTGCATCACGGCTATGGCTTTTGAACGACTGTACGAGAAGTCGGACCGCATAACTGCGCTCGTAAAGCGTCTCGACGGCAACTGGACCGAAGCGTTTTATGTCACGCTCGCCAGAGCGTTAGGCTTCGGACTCAACGGTCAGGCGTTCGAGCAGCTCGCCCTGGGTGTGCCGCTGCGTACACTGCTGAAACACCGCGATGACCCCGGCGCCGTGGAAGGACTTCTGTTCGGTCTTGCCGGCCTGTTGCCCGACGCTGCGGAGAAAGAGGGCGACGAAGATACTTACGTGCAGATAATGCGCCGCGAATACACTTTTCTGCGACACAAATTCAACCTCACGCCGCCGGATGGCGTGGTGTGGCGGATGTCCCGCACACGTCCACACAATTTCCCGCACCGGCGCATAGCGGCACTTGCGGCAATGGTGACGGAAGGTTTCACCATCGCCTCACGTGCATGCAGCGTCTCAACCCTTGACGAAGCCCGGGGCCTCTTTGACATAACGCTGCCCTATTACTGGGTGCGACGCTACCATTTCGGCGCGCCGTCTGGGTCGGCTCCGTCGCGTGCCTTCAGCAAGCAGAGCATAGACATACTGGTAATCAATGCCATAGTTCCGCTGCTGCATGCCTACGGCACATTCTTCGGCGACGAGCGCCTGCAAAGCCTCGCCGTCTCATTTCTGGAACAGATTCCGGCCGAGCAGAACACCATCACGCGCCTCTTCGAGGGTGCCGGCATACACTGCGCCGACGCGTTCACGTCGCAGGCCGTAATACACCTGCGCCGCAACTACTGCGAGACCCGCAAGTGCCTGTACTGCCGACTCGGCCATCAGTTCCTATGCCAAAAAGCCAAGTACACTCCCGCCTGACAATCACAATATGATAGAATTCCTGCAAAGCCACAATCTGCTCGGCATAGCCATCGGAGCATGCACCTTCCTCATAATAGGTCTGTTTCACCCCATAGTAATCAAAGGCGAATATTATTTCGGCGTGCGATGCTGGTGGGTATTCCTCCTGCTGGGCATCGTAATGCTCGGCGCATCCATAATCGTGGCCGACGTGTTCTGGTCGTCGCTTCTCGGCGTCACCGCATTTTCGTCGTTCTGGAGCATCCTGGAAGTCTTCGAGCAGCGCCAGCGCGTGCGCAAAGGATGGTTTCCCCGCAACCCGCACCGCAACGACTACTGAACAGCACTAACAACTGCGGCGAAGCTCCGACCGGAGCCTCGCCGCGTGTATGTATACCGATATTAATAAATCAGAGCATGCCGGTGATGATGGCTTTCACATCCTCGCCGAGCGTCTGTGCGGCCTCGGGAGTGGCAGCCTCGGCGTAGACGCGGATGATGGGCTCGGTGTTGCTGCGGCGCAGATGCACCCATGAGTCGGCGAAATCAATCTTGACACCGTCGATGTCGGTAATCTCCTCGCCTGCGAAGCGTTTCTTCACAGCATCGAGCAGCGCGTCGATGTCGAGCGTGGGAGCGAGCGACACCTTCGTCTTATAGATGGAGTACGGTGGATATGTGGCGCGCAGCTCGCTCACTTTCTTGCCGGACTTGGCAAGCAGCGTGAGGAACAAGGCTACACCCACCAGGGCGTCACGGCCATAGTGGAGTTCGGGATAGATGACACCGCCATTGCCCTCGCCGCCGATCACAGCGCCGATCTCCTTCATCTTGGTGGTAACATTCACCTCGCCAACGGCAGCAGCCTCGTAGCGGCAACCGTGGGCACTGGTGACGTCGCGCAGCGCGCGAGACGAGCTCAGGTTGCTCACCGTCGCACCGGGTGTAAGTCCCAGCACATAGTCGGCCACGCTGACAAGAGTATATTCTTCGCCGAACATCTCGCCGTTCTCCTGCACGATGGCAAGACGGTCCACGTCGGGATCGACGACAAAGCCCACATCGGCCACGCCTCCGCGCATAAGGTCGGAGATGCCGGTGAGGTTTTCGGGTATAGGCTCGGGTGTATGGGCGAATTTGCCGTTCGGCTCGCAGTTGAGCTCAACCACTTCCGCAACACCCAACGCACGGAGCAGCTGGGGAATCACCGTACCGCCGACACTGTTCACGGCATCGACTGCGACACGGAATCCGGCGCGGCGTATGGCCTCGACATCCACGGCGGGAAGGGCCAACACGGCGTCGATGTGGCGGCGGTTGTAGGTGTTGTTCACATACTCGTGGCCTATGCCGTCAATTTCGGCATATGTATATTCGCCGGCATCGGCGATGCGGAGCACCTCGCGGCCCTCGGCGTCGTTGAGGAATTCCCCACGCTCGTTGAGGAGCTTGAGAGCATTCCACTGGCGCGGATTGTGCGACGCGGTCAGTATAATACCGCCACAGGCGCCTTCCATCGTCACTGCGAGTTCGGTTGTGGGCGTGGACGCAAGGCCTATGTTCACCACGTCGAAGCCCATGCTCATGAGCGTACCTGTGACGAGGCGTGCCACCATGTCGCCGCTGAGGCGGGCGTCGCGGCCCACCACGATAAGACGCGAGGTGCGCGTGGTGTTCTTTTCTATGAATGCCGCATATGCTGCGGTGAAGCGCACAATGTCCTGCGCGGTCAGGGCGTCGCCGGGCTGGCCGCCGATTGTGCCGCGGATACCTGAAATTGATTTGATGAGTGTCATATCTTGGGACGATAATAACGGATGTGATACATATAAGGTACAACCTCGGCAATCTCGCTGGTCAGTCCGTACTGCGACTTGATGATTATGTTCACTTCGCAGTCCACCGGGAGAAACGACAGAGGATACTGGATGCCGACGCCCCACTGACTGGAGCTGGTGAGCTGATAGTTGCCGTAGCGGAACGACGTATTGTTGAAGCTGAGGTCGTTCTCGTTGCCTACGCCGCCTGTCAGCACCCCACCCTTGTAGCCGTAAAGCGAGAAGCGGGTAAAGCGGAAGTATATCAGCTCATCGTCTTTCACCTTATTGTCTTTCGTGCCGGCGTCGAGCACCTGCATGTAGATGTTGCCGTCCTCGTCAAGACGATAATATGGAGCGTTAGGACCGGTCTCGAATACCGTATCGGCCGGAATCTTAGGCTCGACACGCTGGTTGGCGAGATACATGTTCACATAGTGGTTCTCGTCGTCAAGAAGCTCGGCATAGCTTTTGGAGTCCTCGCACGACGAGGCAAGCGACGCGCCGGCAAGGGCAATCGCGGCAAGCGCTATGTTTCGGAGTGATTTATGCATTGTGCTTAATATATTTATGCTTATTTTCTGACATTAAGTTGCGGAAAGCCTCGGCGGCTTCCTCAAGGGTGCCGTGGTATTCACCTCCGGCGGCATTGATGTGGCCGCCTCCACCGAAATGTCCGGCACATATTTCATTTACAGGGAAATCGCCCTGACTGCGCATCGACACCTTGATGTAATGCTCTTCCTCACGCATGAAGCAAGAGTAAATGACGCCGGGAATGGCAAGCGGCCGGTTTACGAGGCTTTCTGTATCGCCCTTACAATAGTGATAGCGATTAAGCTCGGCACGGCTGAGGGTTATCAGCGCGGCGCCCATGTCGGGATATACCTCCATTTTTTTATCAACGGCGTATGCGTTCAGGCGCATGGCGTTTTCGGAGACGGTGTTGAACAACAATTTCTGAAGAAACGGACGGTCGGCACCGTGGCGCATGAGTTCGGCCACGACCTCGTAGAGTTCAGGATCGTCGCAGTTGTAGGAGAAAGCGCCGGTATCGGTCATGATGCCGGCGAGGAGCTGGGTGGCCGCCGTAGCGTCAATATAAGGAAGCAGCTCCAGGCGGCAGAGCACACGGAACAGCAGATAGCATGTGGCGGCCATCTCCGGGTGCGATATGGCCACAGTGGCGAAATCGGCAGGATTCTCGTGATGGTCGATCATCACTTTCGGCGCCTTGGCAGCCAGCAGAGTATCGGCCATGCGGTCGACACGCCTCGGCTCGTTGAAGTCAAGGCAGAATATCAGGTCGGCATCCAGAAGGAGAGTACGTGCGAAATCGGCATGCCGGCAGGCATCTACCAGTTCCTTTGCCTCGGGAAGCCGCATCAGGAGCGCCGAGGTGGCGTCAGGGATTATACAGCGGGCCTCCTTGCCCAGCGTACCGAGCACATGAGCCAGGGCAAGCGACGAACCCACGGCATCGCCATCCGGACCGACATGGCAGATAATCGCCACTTTGCGGGCATCGGCAAGCAGGTGGTGCAGCCTGCGCACATTTTCTTCTTTAATTATTCGATTTATCATCGTTCCAATTATTCGACAAAGATACACAAGATTTTGCAATCAACGGTCAAACGATATTTTTTTTCACAAAAATTTGCGTAACTAATTTTTTAGTTATACCTTTGCCACATCAACTAAAAGATTAGTTATGGCAAAACATAATAAGCTTACAGAAAAAGAACAGGAGATAATGGGAATGCTGTGGCAGTACGGTCCCCTGAGCGTTCGGGAAATGCTCACCCATTACCCCGATCCGCGTCCGCACGTCAACACGGTGTCGACTACAGTGCGCATTCTGGAAGAAAAAGGCTTCGTGGGACATGAGGCCGTAGGACCCGGCTACCGCTACCATGCCACCGCCCGTCCCGAAGACTTCCGCGATCGCTCTTTGGCACAGGTTGTCAAAAGCTACTTCAACAACAGCTACGCCTCAGCGGTATCGGCACTCGTAGAGGAAGAAAAAGTGTCGGTCGACGAGCTGCGCGAGATAATTAAGATGATTGAAAAAAGACGTAATTCCTGAACCATGGGCGCACTCCTTTCCTATTCGCTTTACAGCAGCGTGTTCCTCCTGTTCGGCTACGCCACATACCGTATGTTGCTCAGCGGAGAGAAACAGCCGGGACTGAACCGCGCAGCACTCCTTATCATATATCTTACGAGCTTCGCCGGCGTTGCGCTGTCCTCCCTATGGCCCGAGATGCTGCACCAGCCTCTGTCGGTATCCGCCGTCATCGCCACATTCGACATGCCGCAGGCAACTGTTGAGGCTGCTCCGGCGCCGACCCAATGGTTCGTGCGGATATTACCCGCGATATTTCTCGCAGGTGCAGCCGCCGTCGCCGCACTCACCCTTCTTTCTATCATCAGACTTGCCCTGATTGTGCGCATGGGTAAGCGCACACGCCACGAAGGTGTCACGACCATCGTGCTGGAAAACTGTGCCGTACCGTTCAGCTTCATGCACTACATAGTGCTGGGGAAACAAGACATGCAGTGCAATGCCGACGTAGTGACCGCACACGAAAGCGCCCATATGCAGGGACATCACTGGATAGATCTGATAGTAGCTCAGACCGCATGCATACTGATGTGGTACAACCCGGCCGCATGGCTCATGCGCCGCGAGCTCCGCACCGTCCACGAGAACCAGGCCGACGAGGCCGTGCTTCGCAAAGGATTCGACGCGGCGAAATATCAACAACTTCTAATAGAAAAGGCTGCCGGCGTGAGATTGGAGTCGCTCGCCAACAGCCTGAATCACAGCAATATTTATAAACGTATCACTATGATGAACAAACAAACCAACCGTGCCGCGCGCCGTCTGCGCGTGCTGGCACTCGCGCCGGCTCTCATGCTGGCGGCAGCGGCTACAAGCGCGCCCGCTGTAGCTTCGGCAATCGGCAGCATTGAAACAGAAAGCGCCTCAGTCATCGCCATGCCGGAAACCAAGGGCAAAGTTACAAACATTTCCGCGTCCGGGCAAGCAAAACCCGAAAAGCTGCCGCAATATCCGGGCGGCGAGAGTGAACTATACCGCTATATAGCCACCAACATCAAATACCCGGCCGAGGCTATGAAGCGCAACGAGCAGGGACGCGTGGTTGTGCGCTTCATGGTGGGAGCCGACGGCCGCGTGAGCGATGTGTCGGTGCTTCGCGGCGTATCGTCGGATCTTGATGCCGAGGCCGTACGCGTCGTAGAGAACATGCCCGCATGGATTCCCGCCAGCGACAAGAACGGCCGGCCTGTGGCATGCACCTATTCCCTACCTGTGCATTTCGCTCTCAGCGGAGGCAATGAAGAGAAAGCGGCCGAAAAGCCTGCCGACAAAACTCTCGACGAAGTTCAGGTCATAGGCTACGGAACAATGAAGAAAGCAGATGGCGCCGTATCTTCCACAAAGCCTGCCGATAAAACCGTAGTTGTCAACCTCAACACCCCCGACGACAAAAACAAGCCTTATGTCACCGTCGACGGCAAGCCTTGCACTGACATAAAAAACATCGATCCCAACACAATCGAAAGCATCACTGTACGCAAGGAAGACCCCGACTATCCCAACGGCGTTGTCGAAATCAAGCTGAAGAAATAGAAATTAGCTGTATATAATGAAAAATGCACGGGAACAGTATCTGCATCCGTGCATTTTTTCATTCCTATGCCGGGCATTTGCGAATTTTGTTGTAATTTTGCGGCATCAACCAACATGCAATTGCTCACTACCTTATGATTCGCAGTCTTACCCAGCAAGAGATCAGCGCGATGGAAGCACAGGGTTGCACCTGCGCCGACTGGACGCGCGTACGTGTGGACAACGACTTCCGTCCCGACTACATCCGCAACGTTGAATTTTCCGGCGACATCCGCCTGGGGCGCCTCGAAGGCACTTTCACCATGGCGGGAGGCCTGCAACGCCACAGCGCCATCACCGACGTCACGCTACACAATGTCAGCGTCGGCAATGACGTACTCATACGACGCGTTGCCGACAGCATCAGCAACTACGACATAGCCGACGGCGTATGCATCGAGAATGCCGATGCACTGATATGCACCCTCGACAGCAGTTTCGGCATAGGCACGGAAGTGTCGGTGCTGAATGAAACCGGCGGCCGCGAGGTGCCGATATACGAGAATATGTCGGCGCATACCGCTTACCTGATAGCCATGTACCGCGACCGCCGCAAGATGGTGGAGCGCCTCTGCACTATAATAAAGATACACGCAGGAGAACTTTACGGACAGCGCGGACGCATCGGCACCAAGGCCCGCATCGTAAACACCGGCTCCATTACCAATGTCAACATCGGCGCATACGCCACCGTCAGCGGCGCCACGCGGCTGATGAACGGCACCATCACCGGCTCCGAGGCCGACCCCGTGCGCGTGGGCCGCGACGTCATCGCCGAGGGCTTCATATTTGCCTCCGGCAGCTGCGTGGACGACGGCGCGCTCGTCAATCACTGCTTCATCGGCCAGGCCACACGGCTGGCGCATCTGTTCTCGGCTCACGATTCGCTTTTCTTCGCCAACTGCACTTGCGAGAACGGCGAGGCGGCGGCAATATTCGGCGGCCCCTACACGGTGACGATGCACAAGTCTAGCCTGCTCATAGCCGGCATGTTCTCTTTCCTTAATGCCGGCTCCGGCTCCAACCAGAGCAACCACATGTACAAACTCGGCCCCATCCATCAGGGAGTAGTGGAGCGAGGCAGCAAGACCACGAGTGACTCCTACATTCTCTGGCCCGCGCGCATCGGAGCGTTCTCGCTGGTGATGGGGCGCCACGTCAACCATCCCGACACCTCGCGTCTGCCGTTCTCCTATCTCATAGAGAACCGTGGCGGCAGCTTCCTCGTACCGGGCATCAACCTGCGCAGCGTCGGCACAATACGCGATGCGCAGAAATGGCCCAAACGCGACAAACGCCGCGACCCACGCCGCCTCGACTGCATCAACTTCAACCTGCTCAGTCCCTATACCGTGGGCAAGATGATGGGCGCCATCGACCTGCTCAATGCGCTGGAACGCACAGCAGGCCTCACCGCCGAACGGCTCGCGTTCCAGTCCATGACTATAGACGCACGGGCGCTGCGACGCGGACGCGAATACTACTCGCTTGCCATCGACAAGTTCATGGGCAACTCCATCATCAACCGTCTGGGCACCACGCCGTGCGCCGACGAAGATGAAATGCACCGGCGCCTCCGAAGCACCCATCTGGCAGGACGCGGACAATGGGTGGACGTGTGCGGCCTCATAGCACCGAAATCCGAAGTAGACGCTCTCTGCGAAGACATCGAGCAACAGCGCGTCACAACCCTTGAAGAAATAGAAATGCGCTGGCAAAGGCTGCACAAAGAGTATTACGACATGGAATGGACGTGGGTCGACGAACACTTCGCCGACTGGTACGGCAAAGCGCTCGGCGATATCACACGCGATGACGTCGCCGCCATCATACACCGCTGGGAACGCAGCGTAATCACTCTCAACGACCTGCTGCTGGACGATGCCGCCAAGGAATACTCGCTGCGCTCGCGCACCGGCTTCGGCATAGACTCACCCGACAATGCCGCCGACAACGACTTCATCAGCGTGCGCGGCTGCTTTGACGCCGACCCGTTCGTGGCGATGGTGAAACGCCACTCGGAGGTCAAGCACAAGCTCGGCACGGATACGCTGGCTATCCTGCCGAAATAATCATTGCCTGAGTTTCTCGGCCCACGCGGCAATGCGCGTGTCGGTCAGCTCCGGATGATTGACCTCGTCGAGCATGAGACCGGCATAGACACCGGGGGCAATCTCGGCCTCCGTGGTATCGAACACATAGCCCTTGGCATCGAACTGTCCTACCTGCTCCGCGCCTGTGGGCGACATCGCTTTCGCCATGTCGCCCACAGCGCTGCAGAAGCTCAGGTTCATGGTCTCGTCGCCAAGGCCGAAGAAGGCCAGACGATGGCCTTTAAGGTCGAGTGCCGATGCTCCGTCCACAAAATCCTCCATAGTGTACTGCATGTCGCCGGAAGCATAAGTGGGCGAGCCGAGTATACTCAGCTCATAATCGCCAAGCACCGAGGGTGCAGTTTCCGCCACGTTGTGGACGTCGTCGTCGGGCACGCCGAGCGCGGCGGCTATCCTATGCGCCACCTTTGCAGTGTGGCCTGTGCTTGAAGCATAAAAAATGCCTGCTTTCTTCATAATCGAATGTTTATGATATTTACTTCATAACAAGCACATCGCACAGATGGTTCTGAATCGCCGGGTAACCGTAATCAAGACAATCCAAAATCACGCCATTTGTTAATTATGATTAATTTGTGTTAATAAATTAAGGGGGGTAAATTATACCTATATTTGTAAAATAATGCGTACACAGGCAAACAACTGCAAATAATCCTTTAATCAAACACTAAATCAATCTTATGAAGAAACTTCTACTCACATTTCTTCTCTGCATGGCTCTGCCGGCTGTGGCCGAGCAGACGTACTTCGATGTGAACGGCGTCAAATACTGGTATTTCGATGGCGAAAGCGCCTACATCGGCGGATACATGACCTGGACCGGTACCGAAATGATAACCGTTCCGAAGGAAGGCAACGTGTGCATCGTGGCGGCAAATCCCGACTATGCGGGGACAGACCTGGTGATTCCCGAAACGGTTCCCTACAACGGCACTCAAATACGCGTAATGGGCATCGCAGACTTTGCGTTCCAGAACAACACGAGCATCACTTCCGTAAGCTTTCCGGCTACTTTTCCACAGAACAATGCCCATTTCACCTATCGCAAAGATGATGGCACCTCGGAGAATCCGTATCTGTTCGGTAATGGCGCTTTCGCCGGCTGCACCAATCTCAGCAAGGTGACTTTTTCGGAAGGAATGAAAAAGTTCTATGCGGCAGGTGCCCGCACTCCCGTATTCCAGGACTGCCCGATTGCCGAAGCCGTAATTCCTGAATCCCTCACGGAGTTTGACGGCTTTCTGGAAAAATCGGCTGTCAGTACAATCGACATCCCCGCATGGGTGACGAAAATCAGCTTCCAGAATTGCGCACAGCTCACCGAGGCTCCTGCGTTGCCCGGCCTGACGGAGGTGCCGCAATATTGCTTCAGTAACTGCGATGCGCTTGTAAATGCCGTAACGCCGGAAAACGCCACAACTATAGGCAACGGTGCCTTCAACCATTGCGACAACCTGGAGACGCTTGTCATATCAAACAAGACTGAGTTGATCGGGATGAATGCAGCCGAGAACTGCTACAAGTTAAAGACACTGACCATAGGTTCCGGCGTCAAGCAGATGGGCGTAGCGTGCTTCAACGGGGACAAAGCTCTTGAGAAGATAGAATTCAAATGCTCTACACCTCCCGCACTCTACAACTACGGCGCTCCCACAGTCACTGAAGCCACCGCACAGTTCTTCCCCGAGGAAATCTACAAGACCGCAGAAGTAATCGTGCCTAAGGGCTCGCTCGAAGCCTACAAGAAAAAAGCGTGGTTCAAATTTGAAAACGCACGCGAGCGCACCGCCACCGGCATCGACGAAATCGCTGTCGAGAACAAAGACGCACCCGCCGAGTATTTCGACCTGCGAGGCATACGCGTGGCTGCCGACGCCCTTACTCCGGGCATGTACATCAAGCGCCAGGGAAGCACGGCCACAAAAATCCACATCCGATAAGCTTCCACACTGCAACACGAAGGGCGTGCCGGTCGGCATGCCCTTTTTTTACGGCAACCATTCAGCCATTCAAAAGAATTGAAAATCAATTCCACATGGAGTTTCGGAGGTCAAAACGACGGCAAACGAAAGCAAAAGTTAGTGTTATAAAATACTGATTTACAGAATATAATTTTTAACAAACGGAAATTTTGGTTATTGGCGTTTCGTCCTTTTTGGAGTAATTTTGTACCGCCATTGTACCACGTGAGAGGGGTCGCACGGCACGACAACCTTTCAACAGCGTGCAACAATGTTCAACAGTGTGCAAATAAATTTCTTCGATTATGGACCGTCATATTAAACAGAATTTAACAGGTCAGTCCCATTCAGAATGGGATATGCCAAGCAAGCCGTTCCTCACCATTGGAGAGGTGGCGAACCTTCTGCAAGTGAGCAACAGAACCGTGTACAACTTGATATACAAGGGTACACTCAGAGCTTGCAAGATAACGTATCACATTACGCTAATCACCAAAGAGGATTTCTTCTTGATGATTAAGGAAACAACTGGAAAAGGCAAGCGAGGTGTTCCGGCGAGCCATTGATGCGATAATCCGGTTCGCCACGGAGAAATACAAGTCAATCTTCTCCAACGATGAAGCCGCCGACATCAAGAGCGTGATGCAGAGCTATGGGGAAACCACCGAGCAGCAGAAAGCGGTCGGCGCATGGCTTTGCGACTATGCGGAACACCTCCAGCCCTTTGAGGAAATCAAACATCGCCACACACTCAATGAGGTTGGCGATGTTGCGGAAGGTCGGTATGATTGGAAGATTGAGAGAGGACGAGGTGGAATCAACTTGTGAACTATTTATAAATCTTCCATATCAAATCTTTTTAATATCTCATTCAAAACCAATTGTCAATGCTTTAACGGTATAATTCCAGCTCCAAATATATGTTATCCATATCAGCCCAATACTTAAAATAAGACATACAAGCAAAGAGACTCCGACATCTTTATACCGATTTCGGAACGCAAATAACACATTTGCTGATTGAACAATTATCAGCAATACATTCGCCGCCAACAGACACCTGTTGACTTCTGCCGAACCTCCTACAAAAAGTACAGCAAATGATGCCGTGAATACAATCGCAAACATTATGATGAACATCCATTTTGCTTTATATATCACTTTCATCGCTTGCCTCCTTTCTCTCTATTCCTGATTGACTTTTTCGGAGCTGGTCTGACAGCGTCATTCGGCATCATATTTTCAAGCATATATCTGAATATGCAATTGTTGTTCTGTTCTAATAAATTATCTATCGTCAATTTGTCTTGAGGAAGTGTAAAGTTTAAGTAAACCAACTTCCCTGAGTTTTTGAAATCATAACTCTCGTTATCACTATCTTTAACGTTAATGACAACATTTACATAGACAGCTGATGCCTGTTCCTGCCATTTTACAAGAGCCTTGCAAAAATCAATGAATATGGAATCCGCTGCGTTATCCATGAAAATCGGTGTCGAATCTCCGCTTAAAGTGTCTTCTATATAATCCGCAGGGCACGA
>CAPNHY010000004.1:0-93739 GCA_948665475.1 uncultured Muribaculaceae bacterium
GAGCGTCTGCCTTACAAGCAGAGGGTCGGGGGTTCGAATCCCTCAGCGCCCACTCCATAATTTACTGCAACAATTCCCCTATTAAATGTCCCGGCTTGTGAAAGCCGGGACATTTTCATATTCCACCGGTGTAGGCCGCGCGGCGCAGGGTTTCATCAGAGTCGTAGAATGCGGGCGAGAGCAGCTCGGGCAATGTAGCCTCAGGATGCCGCCGCAGATAGTTCTGCACTATGCGCAGACCAATGAAGCGCCCCGCCCTGCCGGGAACAGCCGCGCCAAGCAGCGGCACGGAAGGCGCCGGCGCCACAAGGCGCTCGGCATCGGCCGGCAGAGTGCTGTAAAGCAAGCCGCGGGCCACAAGCAGCTGCCACAGTTCGCCTTCGTGTGCCGCCAGGTCGGCATACGTATCGTCATCATATCCAAGCGCCTCGGCCTCGCCGATGCCGCACAGGCGCATGCGCGCCTCGGCCATGGCACCTTCGTAGAGCAAGCGCGACAGCACCGTGCTGCCCTCGCGGCGCTCGTACGGACAGGCGGTGCCAACCAGAGCCTCCGCCATGTCGGACAAGAGGCGCGACGGCTCCTTCGCAGCACGCGCATAGGCCGGGAGGTGGCTGTAGCCCGGATAGGACGTGCCAAGATAGTGGTTGAGGGCCACAAGCATCACGCTGTCGCAGAATACGATGCTTTCCGGGCGTCCCCACACAACGGCGGCATAACGCCGTCGCGGCAGATCAAGCCCCTCACGGACGGCCCGGGCAAGCACATCGCCAAGCCCCTGCTCCACCGGAGCAAGCGAGGGAAAAACACTGTCGACGGCGGGAGTGAAGACTTCCACTGCCGGCGAAGCCGCCCAGGCAGCGAGCACCGGAGCCGAGGCATCTCCCCTACCCGTCACCTTCATGAACGCCTCCACCTCGGGGCGCAGACTGTCGGGCAGCGCCGAAGCCGGGCCATATTCGGCGAAGTATTCATAGACGGGCGCAAGCGCCTGCGGCTCGCCCGAGCCATCATCATGGCCGGGCCTCGCGCAGGCGCTTGCGATTATAAGGAATATGGGGATAAGTTTCTTCATTTCACAACAACCTTGTAGCCGGAGCCGTCAACGCGGACGAGATACAGCCCGGCGTCGAGTCCGGTGAGAGCCACACGGCGACCGGACATATCGTAAGCCTCGGGCATGCCTTCGGCGCCCTCCACGACGATCTCGCCGACACCGCCGCGCACACGCACGGCAGATGCGCCGCCGTCATCGCCCGTGATGTCGTCAATACCGTTGAGGCCGGCCGTGCAGTAGATGGCAAAGCCGTTGGCCGGCACCTTCAGCGACAGCGTGCCGCCCGTACCGCTGAGCTGCGGATTGCTGAAGCCGCGGCTGGCATAGACCAGCTCGGCGTCGGCAGCCTCAAGACCGGTGGAAGTGACGGTCACAGTCTGCGCGGCCGAAACGGAGGGGTTGAAGAGGGCCACAACCGACTTCTTGTCCTTGCGCACGCAGAGGCTGCGCGGGGCCGACTTGTCGGCGCTCCATACCGAGGAGAACTCGGCGCCCGTGCCGAACATCTCGGGATGGGCGGCACGCAGGGAGCCTGCGGCGCGGTATGCCTCGAGGATGCGCTGACGCACGGCGTTGTCGAGGTCGTTCCAGCGCACGGTCTTGGGGTCGGTGTTGTTCGAGCCGTCGGCGTTCTTGGTGCTCTCCTCATTGCCGAGCTCCTGGAACTGCCAGAGCATCTTCGGACCCGGCGACAGAATCATCCATACGCCGGTAGCGCCCAGACGTGCGGCGCGCACGGTGGCCGTCTTGACGTTGTCGGTGGCATAGGCCATTATCTTGGCTGCGAGGCGCTCCTCGTCGTGGCTCTCGGCGTAGGACACGGCATAGCCGTCCGTTCGGCCGGCATTGACGGCATAGAACTCCGAGATGCCGCGGCCGTTCTCGTCGTAGGCCATGGCGAACTGTCCGGCGTTGTGGCTGAGATTGTGCCATCCCAGCTGGCCGTCGGCGGCGTTGGCGTTCTCCTCGGCGTTGTCGCCCAGGAGCTCGTTGATGTGAATGGCGTCGGGCTTCACCTCGCGCATGGCGGCGTGCAGACGCTTCATGCGTGCCGTGCGCGTGGTATTGGCGGCGTCCGTGCCGGAGCCGTAGCTGCCGTTGTCGCCGAGGCCCTTCACGAGGTCGAAGCGGAAGCCGTCCACATTGTACTCGCGCAGCCAGTATTGCAGCACGTCTTTGTAGTGCTGCTCCACGATGGCATTCTCGGGGTTGAGGTCGTTGAGCACACTGTAATCGTGCGGCGCGGTAGCGTTATAGAAGGGATTGCTGCCCGCGGGATACATCTGATACCAGGGGGCGAGGCCGTCGGTCTGGTTGAACACCACGTCGAGGATAACGGCCAGGCCCTGGCGGTGGCACTCGTCGATGAAGTCCTTGTACTCCTCGGGCGAACCGTACGCCTTGTCGGGAGCCATATAGAAATTGGTGTTGTAGCCCCACGAGTTGTTGCCGTTGAATTCCATCACCGGCATCAGCTCCACGGCGTTGACGCCGAGGCTCTTGATGTAGGGTATCTTCTCCATGGCGGCGGCCAGGGTGCCGTTGCCCAGGCGCTGACCCTCGGTGCCGGTAAAGTCGCGCAGCAACATCTCGTAGATGTACAGGCTGCCGTGTGCCGGAATCGTGAAGTCGCTCCAGCTGTAGTCGTTCATGCCGCGGCGCCATACGGCCAGGGGCACGGTCTCAGTGACCTCGGCGGGATAGGCCGGCATCCAGTCGGTGGCAGGCAGATATTTGTCATTGTAGGGGTCAAGCACAAGGCGGGCATAGGGGTCGCCCACGGCTGTCTGACCGTCCACTATATAATAATATGTGTAGTCCGTGCCGTCGGCCAGAACGGGCGAAGTAATCCAGAAGTAGCTCGCGCCGTTATAGTCGTGGCGGTACATGGTGTTGCTGTCGAGCACCTTGTGGCCGTCCCACGAGGGCACCATAACCACACTCTTCTTGCCGGGAGCCGCCAGGCAGAAAGTCACGGTGCCGTCGGCGTTCTCCACGGCGCCCATGCGGGGTGTGCCGCCGGGATATTCGCGTTCGGCCGAGGGGCTGACGTACGTCACCGTGTGTGTCTGGCTCAACGTCTTGCCGCCGGCTGTGGCCGTGGCTACAAATTCATATGTTCCGGCCGCGCTGATGGTATAATCCTTGGCAAGCCACACCGCGGCTGTGGCCGAGGCGAATGGTGCGCCGTTGACGGTGATGGCGATGTCGGCCTCCTCGGTAGTGTTGACGGCAAGCGTCACTGTGGTGGCGGCAGTAATTACTCCGGCTGCCGAGCACTCGAAGTTCATCGCCAGGCCGGCGGGCTTGATGTCGACAAAGATGTCCTTGTCGCCCCTGGCCTTGCCCTGACGCGAGCCGCCGGAGTTGCGCACCACCATGCACAGACGCGTGGCGTGGTCGCCGTCCTTGATTCCGAAGAATGTGCGTATATCGCCGATAGCCAGCGAGTAAGTATTTGCGTTGACACGCGTCATGTGGCACTTAGGAAGATCGGTATCCCAACCCGCAGCGATGTACTGCCAGTCGCCTGCGGCGGTGGTGACGCCTATGTGGGCGTACACATCGTCGCCGGTGTAGTTCTTCATTCCGTCGTTGCCGAGAGGCGAATCAGCGTGATAGTAAAGCACCACGCCGGTGGAGTTTTCCTGCAAGACAGCCGGCGTAGTGGTGACAATCTGAGCCACGGCGCCGATGCCGCAGGCCAGGACGAGAGCCACAAATGTCAGTAATAATTTCTTCATCTTAAGTAAACTGTGTTTTTTTGGCAAGTATGATATTTTCTGCAAAGATAGCGCTTTGGCATGAAAAACACAAATTGTAACCGCCTCTGTCTGACGGTTCAGTGCCGAAGACGTTAAAATAGTATCACATTTTAAATAAATTTTGCGATTTTATCTAAAAATTTCATTACTTTTGTACAGAAAACAATAAACCATCACCATTAAATACTATGAAAAACACCCCCGGGAGACCGATAACACGGATGATTCTATTCTGTATTCTTGCCTTACTGCCAACCATCGGAATGGCGCAAGACGAAGTAAAAGTTCTTAAACACGAATGGGGCAAAGCCGTGGAAAATCTGAACACCGTAGCGACTTTGCCAAAAGTCAGCTCCAATACCTACAAAGGGTATGTAACACTACAGCAATATGAAAGTGTAGTATTCTCCTGCGGCGATTACGGCTATCAGGGCTCTCAACAATATGTTTACGAGAATGGTGAAATTTCCAAGGCTACTGATGGAGTTTTGGAACTTGTACAAATAAGCCTAGACACTCAAACGTGGGGATATTTCAATACGACAGTAACGGAAACGTTCTACATGGTTGCCGAGTTATCGGATGACAAGACCAAAATGAACGTAAAAGTCATTCGTAGCGAAGATGTCGCCGACCCCACCCCGCTGTCTGTGGCAATCAACGGCACGACAACAGCCGTGAGCGACGACATCAACGGACTCAGCGAGACTTTCACCATTGAGGGCAGCTATGAGGTCACGGAAGGCAACAGCCTCATAATCGGTGGAATCTCCGCAGGCGGCGCAGCCTACGGCGCACAGACACAGCCCACGTTCACCGACAGCAAGGACGAGCAGACGCAGACAGTGGCGCTCGTAAGCGGCGGCGGGAACATCAGCGTCACCCGGCCGGGCATCTACACTGTCAGGCTGAGCGTGCAGAAAGGAGTGCCGTCGGCATGCATCATCACCAAAGCATCGGGCGACAAGATTCCTCTCAAAATCAACATTGGCGGCAACAGCCTGATAGTGGCCGACGACGTGGAGGGGCAGACCGGCGTCTTCAACGTGCAGGGCACTTATAATGTGGACGCCGGCGGCAGCCTCAGCTTAGGTCCCGTCACCGTGGGCGACACTTCCTACGGCTTTGATGCCGACCCGGCATTCGATGCGACCAGCAACGCACAACAGACACTTAAGCTCCGCCTCGTGTCCGGCGGCAACGCTGCGACAATCGGCGTAAAAGGCACATACTCGCTGACGATAGCCCTGCGCGACGGCGAGCCTACGGGCTGCACCGTCACCCGCGCCCCCTACACTCCCGTGCTGACACTGGACGGAGCATCAGTCACTCCCGACGCCTCCGGTATCTACACCAAAACGGCCTTCTACAGCGCCGGGGCAGTGCCCGTAATCGTCTACGAAGGCACCCGTCTCTATCTGGGCGCCGACATCCTCGCCGCCGATGCCGAGGCACACGCCATGGCGCTGAGCACCTCCGACTCCGGCCACAAAGTGGCCGCCGCCGGCAGCTACGACCTCCGCGTCAACCCCACGGCGCTCTCCCTCTCCTACACCTGCACGAGCTACCGCGATCCCTCGCTGCCCGACGAAGGATTTTCCTCCACATTCCCGCAGGAAATGCTGGAATGGACAGGCAATGGCTACACACCCGCCAATCAAGCCAACACAATCTTCTATGAGGAAACCAACCCCGGATGGAGTATGCAATGCTCGCCACGCTACGACATGCACACTTTCCTGATAGGCAACGGAAGCATTGGCCTGACATTATCCGGCAACCGATTCGATGAGATGAAGCTTTGCCACAAGACATTTTATGAAGGTGCACCGCCATCGGCCTACCCAACGACCACAACCGGCACAGGCTACATCGATGCCCCCGGACAGTATGAGGAACTGGGGAAACTTTCCATACGTGACAACAATGAGAACGGTGACCTCAAATATCTGTCGCAGCTTGACATGAGCAAAGGTGTAATATCAGCCTATGCCTTACGCGACAAGCCAGTGGCCGCAGAGTATTTCGTCAGCAACCCTGACGACGTATTTGTTGCCAACCTGACATCAGAGCAGCCGCGCAATTATGAAATAGCCCTTGGCGGCAGACTCTCAGGCAAATGCACCGACGGCTCTCACTTCATAGCCTCCGCTTCACTGACAACCGTCAGCAATACAGTCTGCATAGCATGGGACACCGACGGCGTGGCGGATACATCCGGTACAACAGTAAAAATCAACAACGCAACACGTCTAATGGTAGTGATGGCATGCGCTTCAAGCTATGACCAGACCGCCGAGGACTTCCGCAGCGGCAAAGACCTCACAGCCGAGGCCATCGGAAAGACTGACGTGGCAATTGCCAAAGGTTTCCGTTCACTCTACGCCGACCATGTGGCCGACCACAGCACTCTCTACGACGCATGCGCACTGGAATTCGACAACACAGCCGAAAACGACATGCCCATAGATCGGCTCGTAGACGGCGGCCGGGAAGGCACTCTGACCGATGCGCAGTGGCGCCTGCTGGAGACAATCATTTTCAACTACGGACGGTACACACTCATCGGTTCCTCGCGCAAAAACAATGTGCTTCCAAACTTCCTTGAAGGCATATGGGGCACAGACGACCAGTGGAACCGCGACATTCATGCCGATGTGAACGTTGAGATGAACTATTGGCCGGCCGAAAGTACCGGACTGAGCGACCCCCACATGGCATTCCTCAATTACATCATCAACATGTCGCAACGTCCTGAATGGCGCAAACTTGCAGCCGCACGCGCTCCCGGCTGCGACAGCAGAGCATGGACTCTCGGCAACGCCAACAATATATTCGGCCACCAGGTTGAATTCAACTCGCAGTATTCGGAAGCCAACGCCTGGTTCTGCCATCACCTGTGGCAACACTACGTCTACACCCTCGACAGAGAATATCTGGCGCGTATAGTACCTGTAATGGAAAATGCCTGCCGCTTTTGGGAAAAGCGCCTCATCAGCAACGGTTCGGGCAAACTCGTGCTTCCTGAATGCTGGTCGCCGGAGAATGGCGGTGGCGGCGGTACAACGGCTGTCCACGGTCGCCAGCTCGTGACCGATCTGTTCACCAACGCCATAGCAGGCCGGAAAATACTCGGCGGAGACACCGGCTATCTTTCCACTATGCAGGATATACTTTCCCGCCTTGACAACGGTATCCACGTAAACGGTGGAGCCATCGAGGAGTGGGAAGGTACGGCACCAATAGCCGACGGACACCGTCACCTTTCGCATCTGATGTGTCTTTTCCCTTTAGGACAAGTATCTCCGTTTGATGCTGACCCGACCGCGTTCGACGCTACTATACGCTCGCTCGAGCTTCGCGGTGACGGCGACGGCGGAGAAGCCGCAGGATGGGTGGACGCATGGCGCGCCAACTGCCGCGCACGTACACGCCAGCCCAACACAAGCAACGGGTACAAAGGTGCATACGAAAATCTGCGCACCGCTGTGGCAGAGGAACACCTGATGCTGAACCTCAACAACACAACCCTCGGACAATATCAGATAGAGGGCAACGCCGGCCTTACCTCAGCCATAGCCGAAATGCTATTGCAGAGCTACCGCGGCAGCGTTACGCAAGAGGGCGTATCGGGCGTTATCGATCTGCTGCCTGCGCTCCCTCAGGAATGGACAGCCGGTTCAATCAAAGGCATACGCGCAAAAGGCGGCTACACCACCGACATGACCTGGAGCGACAGCCGTGTGCAGCGTGCAACCATCAATGTATCGCACAGCGGCAAGCTACAGGTTCATCACCCGAGCATAAGCAGTATGTACATCTACCTTAACGGCAGAACATATACTGCGCCACAGCATGCCGCCGCATATGCTGCCGCCTCTGTAGCAAATGATGATTACGTGGCATTCCCGAGTCTTAAGGCAGGCGACAAAATCGTCATCTCCGCAAAGCGGCTCAGCACCGGCATCGACGACATCGAGAGCGACACCGTCGAGGAGAGCGACAGCGAGGCTCCCGTAGAGTACTTCAACCTGCAAGGCATACGCGTGGCCCATCCCGAAGCCGGAGGACTCTACATACGCCGTCAGGGCAACCGCGTGGAGAAAGTGAGAATGTAACTCCGCAAGGCACATGACGAAAAGGGCGCCCGACCGTTGCGGTCGGGCGCCTCTTTTTATAAGGCCACATCAAAGGATGCGATGAAACTCCGATAAGACAGGGTTTGAGTGCTCGCCGTCCTTTGTAATCCTCCGGCTCAAAGGCATCCTCTCGCCAAGGGCTCGAGGCTGAGGCCCGCCATTGGGCGGCAAAGCGTGTCTCGGCATTTCAGTAAAATTTGAAGAGTTTCCCAATCTACTTTGATGTGGTGTATCTTGTGGCGGTCTCTTCCGCCCTTTCTTTCATAACGCAAAATTAAGCGATGCTGTTCGTAATTCCAAATTTTTCAGAAGAAAAATTTCGGGCCGCACGAACGGGCGCCACTCGCCGCCCGATTGGGTATCGACGTCATCTGAAACGTATTTCATCATAAACATCCTGATATGAGACGAATAATCACCGCCATAATGTGCATGGCAACCCTCTCGGGCGCCGCACAGTCAGTATATCCCGGCGCCACGGAGCAGGCGCTGCAACTGCACACCACGGCCCCGCTGCGCGCCCGGTCGTTCGCGCTGGAGGACGTGCGCGTGCTTCCAGGCCGCGTCCACGACAACATCGCCCGCGACTCGGCATGGATGGCTTCCATCCCCGTGCGCAGGCTGCTGCACAACTTCCGCACCAACGCCGGCGTCTTCGCCGGGCGCGAGGGCGGCTACGACACGCCCATACGCCTGGGCGGCTGGGAGTCGCCGGACTGCGACCTGCGCGGCCACACCACCGGCCACCTGCTCTCAGCCTACGGACTGATGTACGCCGCCACGGGCGACGAGCTGTTCCGCCTCAAGGGCGACAGCCTTGTGGCCGGGCTGGCCGAGGTGCAGCAGGCACTCGGACCGGACGGCTACCTGAGCGCATTCCCCGAGGAACTTATCAACCGCAATATCCGCGGCAAGTCGGTGTGGGCACCCTGGTACACCCTGCACAAGATTCTGGCCGGCCTGCTCGACCAGTACGTCTACGGCCACAACGAACAGGCTCTCGAGGTGGCGCGGCGCATGGGCTCGTGGGCTGCCAAGAAAGTGGGCTCGCTGCCCGAGGAGACGCGCCGCCTGATGCTGCGCAACGAGTTCGGCGGCATCAACGAGTCGCTCTACAACCTCTATGCGGCCACCGCCGACAGCACCTATCTGCGCGCCGCCCGTTTCTTCTACCACAACGACGTGCTCGACCCGCTGGCCCGCGGCGACTTCGACATGGGCACCAAGCACTGCAACACCTTCCTGCCCAAGCTGCTGGCCGAGGCCCGCAACTACGAGCTGTGCGGCGAGACAGGCAGCCGCGACATGGTGAGGAAATTCTGGGGCGAGATGCTCGGCAAGCACGCATTCGCCACCGGCTCGCTCAGCCAGAAAGAACACTTCTTCAATCCCGACGAGATGAGCCGCAACATCAACGGCTACACCGGCGAGACATGCTGCACATACAATATGCTCAAGCTCGGGCGCCACATCTTCTGCTGGGACGCCGACGCATCCGTGGCCGACTATCACGAACGCGCGCTCTTCAACCACATCCTCGCCCAGCAGGACACGGCCAGCGGCATGGTGTGCTACTTCCTGCCCCTGCTCAGCGGCGCCTACAAGGTGTACTCCACCCCTGAGAACTCCTTCTGGTGCTGCGTGGGCAGCGGATTCGAGAGCCACGCCAAGTACGGCGAGGGCATCTATTACCACGGCGGCGACAGCGACGACGAGCTGCTTGTGAACCTGTTCATCCCCTCCCGCCTGAACTGGCGCGAGCGCGGCCTGCGGCTGACGCAGACCACGCGCTTCCCCGAGGAGGAGACCGTGCGCCTCACCATCGACGAGGCTCCCGCCGAGGCGCTTGCCATCTCGCTGCGCCATCCGGCATGGTGCGCGCGCCCCGAACTGCACGTCAACGGCAAGCGGGTGTCAGCCAAGACTTCGTCCTCGGGCTACATGACGCTGCGCCGCCGCTGGCGCAAGGGCGACACCGTGGACGTGCGCTATCCCATGAGTCTGCGCGTGGAGACGACCCGCGACGACGCATCGCGCGGCTCCCTGCTCTACGGCCCCGTGGTGCTCGCCGGCGACATGGGCACGGAAGGTATGGCCGCACCGGCTCCGTTCTCCGACCCCACCGTGCGCAACGACTACTACACCTACGACTATCACGTGCCGGCCGACCTAAATACCATACTTGCCCCCTCCACCGTGCGCCGCGTCCCCGGCGAAGGCCTCCACTTCGCCACCCCGGACGGCCGCACCCTCATGCCGCTGTACGACGCCCACCACCGCCGCTACACCGTGTACTGGAATCTAATGGAATAAAAAAATAATTACTATCATGGGAACAACCCGCGCTCGTCGCGGGTTGAATCCGGTTACCACGGGTTAAGGAGCGACCAAAGGGAGCGACATACTCGCGGAAGAAGCATCACAAACGCATCAACCCGCCGGATGGCGGGTTGCACGACGTCCGGATTTATTGTCAGATTTTCAGAATATTTCGCGGCCGCCAGAGGGTGTGCAACCCGCCATCCTCCACGCGCCGAGCTCCGGCAGGAAGCGACAGCGCGTGCTTGCGTACCTTGATCCCAATTCACACCGACGGCTCCACGAACTAACGTCAGAAAAGGCGCAGCTGCGCAACCGACCGGAGCTTGCTGCGCATGTATTTACACCCCGCAACCATATATAAATCAGGATAAACTTCAACGATTTTATAATTTAGCATTGTTAATAAATATCAATTTATCCTATTTAAACTTAATTAGCCCTAAGGAGCATTGCAAAACAAGAAAACATTCATTTTTTTTGAAAAAATTTAAATAACCATGAAAAAACAACTCCTAAATTCGAGAGTCATTCTCTCAACCTTTTTGATAATGCTTTTTTCCATAAGCATATTTTCATGCGGCAATGAAAACTATGTAAAAACGCCCCAGACAACTGTCAAGGATCACGAAAAAGAAGCATTTGATCAACTCGCAACAAATCTGAAAAACATCTCGGAAGAATTCAACAAAGGCGTACAAGTTTCAAATGAGGAAACAGGACGAGGTTTTTTCAGCTTCATAGGAAAACTAATTGGCATTGTAGTTGCCGATGCTTCAAGCACAATAACATCATTGTTCGACGGCTACGGTCTTAAAGAATCTTTGGCCGTCGGAGCTCATAGCTCTTGGAAAAAAGAGGGCAGAATTAAAATCTATTTCTCTAATAGCCGCGGAAGTCAACCCCCTCGTTGGGATCTCACCAATAAAGAAGAGCTTCTGAAAAAAATGGATAGTCTTTTACTTTTCGACATAAATGCCATCAATGATGCTAATGGCAATTTAACCAATTGTGTGGGCAATTGGCATAATGCTATAATCATTTGTGCTATGAAAAACGGCCCGTTATCACCAGAAAACGATGAAGAAGGGATTGCAAGAATGGAGCTCTCATATCCCATAATAAACTCCTACTTAAAAGACGAATGCAAATTGCCTTTATTTCATAAAGAGCGTGTTCAATCAATCTCCAATTCTTATTTCACAATATACGAGGACGAAAATAGTGATGAAGACTATTTGTCCGTATGTAATAGAATCGCGAGTCTTGATAATCAGTTAGGCTATGAAATGAGATTGTTAAGAGATTGCTATTACAACGAAATAAGTCAATTTCAAACCGTTGAAGATGTAAAAGGTCTTACAATTAGATTCGCCAGCACAATTAAAGAATCAGAAATAAACGAAGATTCAAAGGAACGTCTTTTAATACATTTATCCATTGCAGAAAACAGCTATGAACTTTGGTATACCCTCTTTAAGCACATATACAAGGACAAATAATCTCAACAATATTTCCCATTACATAGCTCATATGCTTCTGCTTGTTCTGACGAACATGTGCGCATATACCGCACATGCGAAAGATGCAGGAAGTAATGTGTTGCGCATTGACGGCGAATACAGTGCCGAACTTCAGTTCTGTAACGAATCCGGCAAAGGACAAGCTTTCGAATCAGGCACAACAATTTATTATCTCTACCCGACAAAGGACGGCAGATACAGCGTTGAATATGACAACTACGCCGACAGCATAAGTTGCGATGCAAATTACACCCTGAAAAGTGCAAAGCATCTTGCGCTTGACGTGCTTACGGAATTTTGGCCGATTCCGGGCAAAGCAGATCAGCATGCCACATACCGCGACACGACAGTGACACGCGACATGCGCCCGTTCATAACGCGCGACAACGAGAAAATAAGGAATGCCATCGGTTTATCCTCCGATATACGCCAATGGCAGATCATCGATACATATCTGCCATCAGGACAGTTAGGGTCGATGGTACAACAATCCGAATTCATCGGAAACGGTGTCAATTTCCGCCGCATTTTCGGTGCTGTTCCGACCGAGTGCAAAACAACGATACACGTCACCATCCGTTCGGTTAAGACTCTGGACGCCAAAGAGGCAAAAACAATACGCAAAGCTGAACGCAAAGAATATCATAAAAAGCGATAGCCACAAGTACATACTCTTTCTCTCTGTGCGAAGTGTATATCTGTGCAATTATTGATTTTTAGCACAGGATGTTTGCAGCGACGCGAGGTTTTTGTTAATTTTGTCCAATAAACTCTTAACCTTAACGCATACAAGAAATGAAACCCTACGTACTGGGCATTGACATCGGCGGCACCAACACCGTTTTCGGCATCGTTGACGCACGCGGCATCGTCATCGCCTCCGACTCCATCAAGACACAGAAGCACGCAAAAATCGAGGATTACATCGACGAACTCTACACCGAGGCAACCCGCCTCATCAAGGCCAACGACGCGGAAGACAAGATCTACGGCATAGGCATAGGCGCCCCCAACGGCAACTATTACACCGGCATGATCGAGAACGCGCCTAACCTGCCCTGGCCCAACGTGCCCCTGGCTAAGCTCGTAACCGAGAAATTCGGCATTCCCGTAGCCATCACCAACGACGCCAACGCAGCCGCCATCGGCGAAATGACCTATGGCGCCGCACGCGGCATGAAGGACTTCATCATGATTACCCTCGGCACGGGCGTAGGCTCTGGCATCGTCATCAACGGTCAGCTGGTCTACGGCCACGACGGCTTCGCCGGCGAGCTGGGCCACCTGATTGTGAAGCGCAACAACGGCCGCCTCTGCGGCTGCGGACGCACGGGCTGCCTGGAGGCATACTGCTCGGCAACGGGCGTGGCACGTTCGGCGCGCGAGTTCCTGGAGATTCGTACCGAGCCCTCCACCCTGCGCGACATGCCCATCGAATCCATCACCTCGAAGGACGTGTACGACGCCGCCATGAACGGCGACAAACTGGCCAAGGACGTCTTCAACTACACCGGCACAATACTGGGCGAAGCACTCGCCGACATGACCGTGTTCTCCTCGCCCGAGGCATTCATCCTCTTCGGCGGTCTCAGCAAAAGCGGCGACCTGCTCATGAAGCCGCTGCGCGAGGCCATGGACCGCAGCATGCTCAACATCTTCAAGGGCAAACCCAAAGTGCTCCTGAGCGAGCTGAAGGAAGCCGACGCAGCAGTGCTCGGCGCCAGCGCCCTCGGCTGGGAAGCCAAGCCCACGCCGGCAGCCGCAGCAACGACAGCAGCCGGAGCCGCAGCCGCAGCGGCTGAATAACAGCCTTCCGCCCTACAATAATACGCCACAGCATCGTCAGCCGCCCGCACGGGCGCGACAATGCTGTGGCGCTTTACTATATGATGACAGACTACTTCAGCGCGGCTATGGCGGCCTCGTAGTCAGGCTCGTGGGTAATTTCCGACACGAGCTGCGAATATATGATTTTTCTGTCCTCGTCGAGTACGAAGATGGAGCGCGCAAGCAGTCCGGCCAGCGGGCCGTCGACCATCTGCACACCGAACTTCTGGGCGAACAGGGGCGAACGGAAAGCCGATGCGACTACCACATTGTCAATGCCGTTGGCGGTGCAGAAACGCTCCATGGCGAAGGGCAGGTCCATCGACACGCATATCACGGTCGTATTCTTCAGGCCTGCGGCCTCTACATTGAAACGGCGCACCGAAGCGGCGCACACGGGTGTGTCAAGGCTCGGAAATACATTGAGTATCACGCGCCGGTCGAGGAAGTCCATGCAACTGATTTCCTTGAGATCCTTATCGACGAAAGTGTAACACGGTGCTTTATCGCCCACTTCGGGCAAAGAACCATAGGTGTGGCACGGAGTGCCTTTGAGATAAACGGTTTCCATATTCTGATGTATTGCTATGCAGATGTTTCTCTTACATAACAAACAAACGGCGGCAATTGTTGAACCGTTGCGAAAGAATATGGGTCAGTTGCCTCCGCCGGCCATACCCTGCAGGGTCACAAGCTTCTGCAGGTAGCGTATCTGGTCGGCATAGAAAGGATTTTTCTCCGGGAAGCGTGCGGCGAGGTCGCTGATTATCTCCAGTGCACGGCCGTAGCTGCCGCGTCCTATGAATATGCGGGCAAGGCTCTCGCTGAGAGAGCTGTCGGCCGGCGTTGCAGCCGATTCAGGCGCCGTCGTGGCCTCATGCTGCGGTGCAGGTTCGGCAGGTGACGGTTCCTCTGGAGCCGGCATTTCGGGTGGCGTCGGCACCTCCTTCTCACGCCGTAGGAAAGCGTCAATCATAGCGTCCTGGGCTGTCGACGGAGCCGACTGCGCCTCGCTATCCTCGAGCAAGTCGGCGTACTCGGGCACCGGATTGAAAATAAGACGTTCGAGCAGAGCATCTTCCTCGGGCGATGTCCGACCGTAGGTATCAAGGAAGGTGTCGATGGCCGAATCGGTGCTGACGGGCTCGGCTACGGGCTGCGGCGGATAGAATGCGGCCGGGTCCTCGCCGGGAGCTGCCGCCAGCGACGCCAGCGCCTGCTTGTCGGCCGTAAGCACTGCCACGCGGGCGCGCATGGCATCCGCTTCGCCGAGCTCCACAAGGCCGTAACGCAACAGCAGGGCCGGAGCCAGGGGGCTGAACGGCCAGCGCGCGGCGGCATCGCGCAACGCGGCGGCCGTCTCGGAGTCCGGTACGGCTTCGGGGCATGCTGTGATGCGGTGCAGAGCTTCGGCGAATGTCATATCGGGGGAGATTACCAGTTGCCGAGCGTGGCGTTAAAAATCAGATTCACAAGTTCCTCACTTATCTCCTCGCATAGGCCGTCCTGCACATCGGTGAGCATGAGCGACGCATCGAAATCACGATAGGCGCTGAACGTCTGGTCGACGTTGTTCTTGTCGTTCTTGTTGTCGAGATACTTCACGCGCACGCTGATGGTGAGACGCGTTTTGGATGCATAGGCGTTCTCGGTCACGGCCTGCGGTGTGAGACTGTAGCCCGTGATTTCGCCCTCGAGTTCAAGGTCGGAAGCGCCCTCGACGGTCTGAAGGCGCGTGTTGCGCGAGATATAGTCGAGCAGCTCGTTCTCGAACATCTGCTGCAGGGGCGGATACACCAGCGCGGCACGGATGGGGAACTGCGCCACGCGTATCGTCTTGTAGATGTTGTAGTCGAGCATTGAGCCGTTGGGCGTGTACGACACCTTGCATGCAGGCAGGGCGACGCACAGCGCCGCCAGCACGAGCAGAGGCCGCACGAGCGCGGCACATATACGTTTACTCCAGACCATATTCCTTGATTTTGCGGTAAAGGGTGCGCTCGCTTATCCCCAACTCGGCGGCTGCCGCCTTGCGCCGTCCGAGATTGCGCTCCAGGGCGTTGACGATGGCGGCGCGCTCCGTGTCGTCGAGCGAGGGCGTGGAGTCGCTTGTGTTGATTTCCATCGGATTTACATCCTCGAGCTTGACGGGTAGCTGAGGAGGCATCTCCACGTATCCGGTATCGGCCGGGGTGTGGCGATGGCGGCGCACGTCGTCGCCTCCGGCGGCATCGGCGCGTTCCTGAAGCTGACGTATGTCGGCCTGCATGCGCATTATCATGCCTAAGAGCATATCACGCTCACGCTCGTAGGTGTGGGCGTCGGAAGCGGCGAGCACGGGCGACATCACCGCACTGCCTGCCGGCAGGTAGCGGCTCATGGCGTCGGCGCTCAGTTCCGAACCGGCCTCGAAAAGGGCGGCCTGCTCCATGACGTTCTTGAGCTGGCGTACATTGCCGGGCCAGCGGTAACGGGTGAGCAGGGCGCGCGCGCCGTCACTCAGCGTCACGCCCGGCATGCGGTAGCGCTCGGCGAAATCGGCGGCAAACTTGCGCGCGAGCAACAGAATGTCGCTGCCGCGCTCGCGCAGCGGCGGAATGCCTATCTGCACCGTACTCAGACGGTAATACAGGTCCTCGCGGAAGCGTCCCTCGGCTACGGCGCGGGCCATGTCAACGTTGGTGGCGGCCACCACGCGGATGTTGGTGCGCTGCACCTGGCTGGAGCCGACCTTTATGAACTCGCCGCTTTCCAACACGCGCAGCAGGCGTGCCTGGGTGGTAAGCGGCAGCTCGGCCACCTCGTCGAGGAATATCGTGCCTCCGTCGGCTTCCTCGAAGTAACCTTTGCGCGAAGCGAGCGCGCCGGTGAAGGCACCCTTCTCGTGACCGAACAGCTCGCTGTCGATCGTTCCCTCCGGGATGGCGCCGCAGTTCACGGCTATGTACTTGGCATGCTTGCGGGCGCTGTACTGGTGGATTATCTTGGGAAAGAACTCCTTGCCGGTGCCGCTTTCACCTATGATGAGCACGCTCAGGTCGATGGGTGCGACGCGTATGGCACGCGCCACGGCCTGGACAAGGGCCGGAGCACTGCCTACGATGCCCAGCCGCATCTTGGCCTGCTGCACATCCGCTTCGCTTATGTTGGCTACCAATGGCATATCAGAATGATTACTTTTTAGCCGACCTGTCGTCGACGATATCGGCATGGAAAGGCGCGGTGCGCAGCTCGTAGGTGCGTGCCTTGAGCCACTCGCCGAGTTCCTCGACGCTGCCGGCATGGAGCGCTATCTCCTCGGGAGAAATGACCGGCCCGACGCTTACGCGCATTGTAGTGCCGCACTTGCGCCACACCTCGCTGGGCAGACGCAGGGTGCGCAGCATCCAGTTGATTTTGCCGAATGCGTTGAACAGAAAACTGTTGGTGCCGTGGAAGAAAATGGGAATCACCGGCACGCGGAGCTGCTTGATAAGGCGTATGACGACAGGCTTCCAGGGGTCGTCCTCAAGCCAGCCGTGGCGGTTGATGATGCTGATTGCTCCCGCCGGGAAGAATCCCACAGGATGCCCCGCGCGCACGCACTCGATCACCTGCTTTATGCCCTGCATCGACACGGCCTTCTTGGCCGGGTCGTCGCTGCCTTTCTGGTCGACGGCAATGAAGTTGGGACGCATGGCCGTGATGCGGTTCAGAATCATGTTCACCATCACCTTATAGTCGGGACGGCGGCGGCCCACCTCGGCTATGAGCGTGATGCCGTCGAGCGCCCCGAAGGGATGGTTGCTCACGGTGATGAACGCGCCTTCGGGCAGATGGTCGAGCACATCGGCGCCGTCAATCTCCGTTGTGATGCGGAAGTCCTTCAGCAGCGACTCGGTGAAAGGTACGCCGGGGGTGTCGAAGTACTTGTCGTGCACCGCGTTGACGCGGTCGACCTGCAGCCAGTGGAGCAGACGGTTGACGAGTTTGTAATGACCGCGCAGACGCGGCACCATGTCCATGACGTCATCGGCGTCAAGGACGGTGCGCTTCTGCCCGTGGGAGAGTTCGTGTGTCTGTGGTTCGTCCATTATCACTCTTCCTCGTCCTCGTCGTCCTCGCGCATGTTGTGGAAGACGTTCTGCACGTCCTCGTCGTCCTCAAGCTTGTCGATGAGCTTGTTGATGGCTTCGCGCTGCTCGGGAGTCACATCCTTGAGATCGTTGGGAATGCGCTCGAATTCGGAACTGATGATTTCGAAACCGTTGCCTTCGAGATACGACTGGATGTCGCTATACGACTCGAACGCGCCGTAGAGCACGATTTCGTCCTCGTCGTTCTCCAGCTCGTCCACGCCGTAGTCTATAAGCTCAAGCTCGAGGTCGTCGAGGCTTACGCCGTCCTTGGGCTTGATCTTGAATACGCACTTGTGGTCGAAGAGGAAGCTGAGCGAACCCTGAGTGCCGAGGTTGCCGCCGAGCTTGTTGAAGTAGGAACGGACGTTGGCAACGGTGCGGGTGTTGTTGTCGGTTGCGGCTTCCACGAAGATGGCGATGCCGTGGGGGCCGTATCCTTCGTAGGTGATTTCCTTATAGTCGCCGGCGTCCTTGTCGGTAGCTTTCTTGATAGCGCGATCCACGGTGTCCTTGGGCATGTTGGCGGCCTTGGCGTTCTGCATGAGCGCGCGCAGACGGGGGTTGGACGACGGGTCGGGGCCGCCGGCCTTGACGGCTATGGTGATTTCCTTGCCCAGACGGGTGAATGTGCGGCTCATGTTGCCCCAGCGTTTGAGCTTGCGGGCCTTGCGGTATTCAAATGCTCTTCCCATTGTGGTTGTTGCTTGCTATTGTGGTATTGTTTTGTGTATGCGTTGTTTTAGCGCTGTTCGGCGCCGAGATTGCCCGTGAGGCGGGCGAGAATTTTTGCCATTATGGCGTCGATCTGCTTGTCGTTGAGCGTTTTCTCGTCGTCCTGGAGATAGATGGCGATGGCGTAGCTCTTCTTGCCGGCTGGCAGGTGCTCGCCCTCGTAGACGTCGAAGAGGCTGACGCCGCGCAACAGTTTGCGCTCGGCGGCGCTTACCTCGCGCTCGATGTCGTCCATGGCGACGGTGCTGTCGAGCAGCAGCGAGAGGTCGCGGCGCACGGCCTGGGTGCGCGGCAGCGGCTTGAACTGCGTGCGGTGGCGTGCGGCAAGGTCGAAGAGGGCGTCTACGTCAAGTTCAGCAAAATATACAGGCTGATACACGTCGGCGCGGGCTGCAATCTGCGGGCGGACGACGCCCATGGTGCCGAGTTCCTTGCCGGAACGTGTGGACAGGCGCAGCGCCGGACTCATAAGGTCGGTGTCGCAACGGGCAGTCTGCACCTCGGCGGCCGTGATGCCAAGGCGCGTCAGCACATTGTCGACGGTGGCGCGAAGGTCGTAGAACGTCGAGGCCTCGGCCTGATGCTGCCACGAGGCCGCACGGCTGTCACCCGTGAGCCACAGACCCAGACGCTGACCCTCCTGGAAGGGAGCGAGAGGCTTCTCGGCCGTAACTTCCACGCCCGGACGCAGAGAATAGACGTGGCCGAACTCGTACATGCGCAGGTCGGGCGAACGGCGGTTGATGTTGCGGGCCATGGCCTGGAGACCGCCGAACAGGAGGGTGCGGCGCAGCACACAGAGGTCCAGGCTCAGAGGATTGAGCAGGCGCACGCAGCCGTCGGCGCTATGTTCGTCGAGATCGCGGTAGAAAGCCTCGGCCGTGAGCGAGTTGTTCATTATCTCGCGGTATCCGGCGCCCGAGAGCTGCTCGCTGAGTACGCGGCGCATGTCGTCATCGGCATCGGTGCGTGCCTTCACGCCTATGCTGCTGTGGAGCGACGCGGGCATGGGGATATTGTTGTAGCCGTAGATGCGCAGCAGCTCCTCGTAGATATCGCAGGGACGGGTTACGTCGACACGATACGTGGGCACTGCCAGCGTCAGCGCGCCTGGTCCGGCCGGCTCGGCCTTGATTTCGAGCAATGAGAGGATGCGGTCGAGAGTGTCGTGCGGCACGTCCTCGCCTATCGCGCGGGCGAATCCCTCGTAGGTAAAGTCGACGCGCGCCGGCTCCACGGGCTGAGGATAGATGTCGATGATGTCGCCGCAGATTTCACCGCCGCCCAGCTCCTGTACCATCATGGCGGCGAGCTTGAGGGCATAAAGGCAGCCGTTGGGGTCTACGCCGCGCTCGAAGCGGAAGCTTGAGTCGGTGCTGAGACCGTGGCGGCGCGCGGTGCGGCGCACACTCGTGGGATTGAAGCATGCGCTCTCCAGGAAGATGTCGCAGGTCTGCTCCGTAACGCCGGAGTCGAGACCGCCGAAGACGCCGGCCATGCACATGGGACGCTCGGCGTCGCATATCATCAGGTCGGCGGCATTGAGCTTGCGCTCCACGCCGTCGAGAGTGGTGAACGGCGTACCCTCCGGGCATGTGCGCACCACGATGCGGCCTCCGCCTATGTGCGCGGCGTCGAAGCAGTGCAACGGCTGGCAGAAAGCGTGCAGTATGTAGTTGGTAATGTCGACGACATTGTTGATGGAGTGCAGTCCGATTGTCTCCAGGCGGGTGCGTAGCCATTCGGGACTCTCGCCTACGCGGACGCCGCGGATGGTGAGGCCGGCATAGCGGGTGCATGCCTGCGTGGCCTCCACCTCAACGCTGATGGCACGGGCATCGCCGGGAGTGCCTGCACGGAAGCCGTCGACCGACGGGCGCGTGAGCGTCGTGGGTGTGCTGTGTATGCCCATCCAGGCGTTGAGGTCGCGTGCCACGCCGTAGTGCGAGGCGGCGTCGATGCGGTTGGGCGTGAGGTCCACCTCCAGCACGTAGTCGTCACTGAGGCCGAAGTACTCGGCAGCCGGAGTGCCGGGCCGGGCGGCGCCCTCGGGGAGCACTATGATGCCGTCGTGACTGGTGCCTACGCCGATTTCATCCTCCGCACATATCATGCCGAACGACTCCACGCCGCGTATCTTGGATTTTTTGATCTTGAACTCCTTGTCGCCGTCGTAGAGCGTAGTGCCGACGGTAGCCACTACTACCGTCTGTCCGGCAGCCACATTGGGCGCGCCGCACACTATCTGCTCGGGCTGCTCGCCGCCGAGGTCGACGGTGGTGACGTGCAGGTGGTCGCTGTCGGGATGCTCCACACAGGTGAGCACCTTGCCTATGACGATGCCGCGCAGGCCGCCGCGGATGCTTTCCACACACTCCACTCCGCCTGTCTCCAGGCCGATGGAAGTCAGGGCGTCGGCCACATTCTCCGGCGTCATCGAGGCTGGTATGTCGATATATTCCTTAAGCCACTTATATGAAATATTCATGGTCGTGAACGATTGATTTCTTGCGTTTAGAGGCTGTTTAAAAACGAATGTTAACGCAGGGGCGGTCAATCTCAGAGCGATTTTTGTCGTCTGATGAGGGAGTGTGGCCGTAGCCACTCGACCGAAGAAGACGGCGGAAAGCGCCGGAGAGGGACCGAGGCGAGCTATTCTTTAACATCTGTTTGCTTATCATGCTGTTATTTTAATGTTTTTTTATTTTGTCCTGGGGCTGATTTTATCATGAAAAGTTACTTCGGCTTTGCATCTTTTGGGTGTCTTTCATCCTTTGTCGCAGTCGCGTACATCCAGTACGCTCCTGCTCCTGCAGGATGAAATACCCGCCAAAATCTGCAACCCCTGAGTTAACATCCGTTTTTAAACAGCCTCTTACTTTAACGACTGCAAAATTACAAAGAATTTTCCAAAATACACATTGGTATAATGAAAAAGCGCGGAGAGAGGCCTTTCGGTTATTTTGTGAAAATGTAAACTTCCAGCTTGTTGATGACAGCCTTGTCGGGCGCAATGGTGTCGGCATCGACAGCCACGACCGAGACGCGGGTGCGGGCATCGGAATAGGCATCAAACGGCATGAAGCGTTCATCGTCGATTTGCATAAGACTGTCGACAGGGATGCTTAGGCTGATGCTGTCGCAGCCCAGCGACACACGGCCACCGACCATCCGCAACCGGTCGCTGCTCCTCAGCACATTGTGCTTTACCTGAGTAAAACCGTCGGGTACCGCCACCGGACCGTTCCACCAGCAATAGACCTCGGAAGCATCGACGACAGCCTCATCCTCATCATCAACAAGTTTCCATGCATACAGCATCCCGTCGGAAGCAACGATGTCGGATACACGGGTATGATCGTTCCAGCTGTCAAGGTATTGCAGGCGCGAGGCTGTGAGCCGGGCCTCGTCGGAAGGCATACGGGACAGCACCTCGCGTGCCTCCTCCTCGGTCATGGGCATACGGCATCCCGCAAACGCTTCTTTCACCGAATTGCGGAGATAAGAGGTTGTGAGCGACATCACGTTCAGCCCCGGCACGACGGACACCAGCACGAAAGAGCAGGCGAAACTCATTGCCACAACGTTGAGGTTGGCGTTGCTATTGACTATCAACCATATCATCGATGCGAAGGCCCATACAGCGAACAAAGCGACGTAGATGCGCGACGGCGTGGGGCCGTACTGGGAGAATCTGTAAATCAGGCCTACCGACATCAGCACGAGCAGAGGAAGCATAAGCACCGGCAGCCAACGGCGGGCGAGTCCGGCTATGCGCCTCGCGCCGGAATTGCGGTCATCACCGCCATACGGCTGGAGGCCATAGAGGGAAAGCATCACCACGACAGACAGACCGGTAACCATGGCGACGATGCTACCTTGCGGCAGACTCCACTGAATCACGATCTTCAGCGCATACACATAGAGCACCGCCATGTATATGACTACCAGCGGGAGTACCACATTCTTGCACGCGCCGGCAAAGAAACGGTCCGCGCCACCATTTGTACCGACTGCACCGGGCCTGGGTATATTAGCCAAAAACACGAGGGCGGGAAGCGCACATGCCAAAGAGCTTATGAAGAAAACCATCGGATGGCCTACCCTTACGTCGAAAAGCACACCGACGGAGCCGACTATCATGCTCACTGCTATAGCCATAAGCACGGCAAGGCATAACGACCGGGCGGCATTGACTATCTGGCTGAAGCTGAATGCAAGCATAGAGCGTCGGGAGGCTCCGCGGGCAGCAGGCATGAACACGACAGCGACAAACAGCGCCGTAGCCACAGCCACACGCCCGGCATCGTCGCCCGTCCAGCTACAATGCGTCAGGATAAGCACGAAATCCACCGCCACTATGGCGCAGACAATCGCTTGCGACACAGACTGTCGGCGCATGCCGCCGAGGAATTCCGCCCATACGCGCACCACCGACGAAAGCATGGCGCCAAGCGAAGCACACCATATGCCGGCGAACCATATTTCATTATCCTCAGGCAGGACTTTCCAGTCGCATAGCCACTCCCACACGGTGCCTGCCAGAATGAAACATACGGCGACGGGGAAACGCCGCCACAGACTCGCGGCGGCAGCACACAGAGCACGCGGCGACAGGATGCGCCGCACGCGGCCGATAAAGCCTTCAGAATTGCTTTCCATGGTATTTTAATTTTTATATCAGCCAATTATCGCCCGAAGCGATAGCCCACGCCGAGCATGAGATTGCCGGGGTCGCGCCAGCGCAGCAGGCGGTAGCCGGTGCTGAGATAAAGACGCTTGGTTATAAAAGTCTTGAGAGTGAACGTCTGGTACCAGCCGCGCATGTCAGGACCTCCGGGAGCCCAGATACTGTGGCCCACGCCCACATTTACGGCAAATACGGGCATCGTCAGCTCGGCACGCAGGCTCACACCGAGCGAGCAGCGATGGCTGAAAGGCTGACGATAGAATCGGGGATCGTCGACAGGCGAATTCGGTTCGTAATAGGGCGAAAGGTTGGCGCAGTCGTCATACTGACCGTCGACGGAGGCGCCGGCGGCAAGCATGGGATTGAAGCGCCACATGGGATTGATATTGAAACCGGCGACGCCGAAGTGGCCCGGCACAAGCGCTTCGTCGGGTTCGGAGGCGCCGGTGGCGACAGAGCTGTCGAAAAAACCGCGGCGCCATGCGCCGTATGCCGTGACGTCATAAACCATTCCGGGCTCAAAGCCGGTCCAGTCGGCGCGCGAGTCGGGCGCCACAGCCCCGAGGCTGTACGCCACGCCGAGCCGCGCCCATACGGCGTTGACGCCCGGGTTGGGGTAGTCGGTGTTGCCGTTGGAGAAGTGAGATATTCCCACGCCGCCCACCAGGGTGAGATGCCGGCTTATGCGGTATTTGAGAAGAAAATCAATATTTATGTAGGCATTGACCTTCGAGCCGAAACCGTCGATGTCGCTTGAGTCGAACGGATCGTCGTTGCTTATCTTGCGCCAGCCGAAGGAGGCGCCGAAGTTCCACTCATAATCAAGGCTGAGCGCCGGAGTGAGCGACGCTATGCGCGATCCTTGAAGCACATAGAGGTTGAAGGGCGTACCCGTCAGGCCGTCGGGAGAAAAAGCGGTAAAGCCTATGCCCGCGCCCTGATAGGCATGCGGATAGTAACGGTCCCAGTGCGAACCGCGGGGCATGCGCATGGTGTAATGGATGTCCCCTGCAAAGGCGGCGTTCACCCCGCGGCCGGTGGCGTTCTCGCCACGCAGCATGGACGAAGAACGCAGAACGGGCGCGGCACGGCCGGAAAGCTCAATGCCGTGACGCCAGCGGCACTCGGTGCTGTCGGCGTCCGAGGCAACAGCAGCCGATCCACCGACGGCCAGCAGCGATACGACCACAATTATGGTCTTAAGGAAGTATTTCATATGTACTGTAGATTCTTACCGGCATTTCGATATTCAGATGTGCGATGAACGAAGTCTCCTCTCCGCCTGCCCTGATGCGCACGACGCACTGGAACGAGCAGCATTCATAATCGCACAGCACCTTGACAGCCACAGGCACACCGACAGGGACGTCCATCGACGGCGGCACAGGCGGGAAGTGGCGTAGAATGACAGGGGTCCAGCCGGATGTAAGCACGCCCGTATCACCGGCCAGTTGCCAGTCCCATATGTGGTCGCCTACGGATGGCAACGGCACCGTAGCACCCACGCTGAGGGCGACCTCGGCCAACTGGTCGGTCAGCAGCGGCTCGAAACAATAGACCGACGGAACACCGTCGGGAGCGACAAGATCAAGTTTGGGTTCTGACAGCCCGTTGAGATAATGCACCTCCGACAGCACGTCGGTGCGGGAGTACGGCGGGAATGTGCCCCATGAGTTTAGAGTGTAGTCCACGCCAAGCACTTCGACGGTCTCTGTAGGCATAAGGGTTACGTTGACGTAATAACTTGCATAGTCACCGGCTATTATCAGCGTCAGTTCGTATGGTTCCAGCCCTATGTAGCGGTCGAGACTCAGATCAAGGCCGTGCGAAGTGCGGCGCACGCCGGCCCTAAGGGTGGGTTGGTCGATATAATAACAGTCTCCGTCGACCTGTACCGGCAACGATGAGGAGCTGCCCAGCTGCCAGTCGTCGCCCGACACGTCTATATGGGCCTCCCTATGGGCAGCATCGAGAGTCACCGCCTCGGTGCTGACGCGCAAGGGCTTGATGAACACATCATTGTCGCAGCCTCCGGCCACTATGCCGAGCAGCATCACAAACAACGCCGCCGCGATATGTTTAATTCTTGATTCGGACATTATTAAGGAGAGTAAATATGGTAGATATGACAAGTATAAAATGGCCTAATCCAAAATTATCAATGATTTTTTGGATTAGCGCGATTTCAGACATTAAAGCGGAAGTGCATGATGTCGCCGTCCTGAACCACGTAGTCCTTACCTTCGACCCCGAGGCGGCCGGCCTCGCGCACGGCGTTTTCACCTCCGAGCGAGACATAGTCGTCGTACTTTATAACCTCGGCACGTATGAAGCCCTTCTCGAAGTCGGTGTGTATGATGCCGGCGCAGCGCGGAGCCTTGCTGCCGCGTATGAAAGTCCAGGCGCGCACCTCGTCGGCGCCTGCGGTAAAGAACGTCTGGAGGTCAAGCAGAGCATACGCCGCACGGATAAGACGCGATACACCGCTTTCCTCCAGGCCGATGCTCTCCAGAAACTCACGGCGCTCCTCGTAGGTGTCGAGTTCGGCAATCTCGCTCTCGGTCTGCGCGGCGATAATCATCAGCGACGCGCCCTCTGCGGCAATGGCCTCGCGCACGGAATCGACATAAGCATTGCCGTCCACAGCCGATGCGTCGTCGACGTTGCACACGTACAGAACGGGCTTGGACGTCAGAAGGAAAAGCTCGCGGACGAAGCGTAGCTCGTCCGGCGTCTCAAACACGACGCTGCGCGCCGGCTTACCCTGCTCGAGAGCGTCGTGAATGCGCTGCATCACGTCGGCCTGCATGCGGGCTGTCTTGTCGCCGGCTGCAGCGGCTTTCTGAGCGCGAGCCAGGCGGCCGTCGATGGTCTCCATGTCCTTAAGCAGCAGCTCGTAATCTATTATTTCTTTGTCACGCAGAGGATTGACACTACCGTCGACATGCGTGATATTATCGTCGTCGAAGCAGCGCAGCACATGGAGTATCGCGTCCGTCTCGCGTATATTGGCCAGGAATTTGTTACCGAGGCCCTCGCCCTTGGAGGCGCCTTTCACGAGTCCGGCGATGTCTACAATCTCCACAGTGGCCGGTACTACCGAACGGGGCTGACACATGTCGACGAGCTTGTTCAGACGCTCGTCGGGCACACTGATTACGCCCACATTGGGCTCAATGGTACAGAACGGGAAGTTGGCCGACTGGGCTTTAGCGTTGGAAAGACAATTGAAAAGGGTACTTTTGCCGACGTTGGGCAGACCCACGATGCCGCATTTTAGAGCCATTACAGAATTCTTATGTAGTGAAAATGTTGATTCGGATTGCAAAGGTACGAAAATTTGTACTAACTTTGCAAGATATAAATGCGATATGGGATACGAAGCCGAGACATATAACGTGTATCGCCGCGGAGCCTCCGACGGGGCGCTGATGGGTCTGGTGCTGTGTGGCATTTTCGCCTCATGGGCGCTGTCGATGCGCATAGCCGTGGCTTCGCTGGCTTTTCCCGTGCTGTGCCTGGGGGTGCCTGTGCTCCTATACATGATGCTGCGCCGCGCATACCGTGCCGACGGATGCCGAAGCACGTTTGCGATGCTGTGGATGCACGGCATCTGTATCTTCTTCTTCGGCACCCTGCTTATGGCCGCCCTGGCGCTGGCATGGCTGCGGTGGTGGGAGCCATCGCTTGTGCGCGACTCGCTGCTACAGGCAGCCGACGTGTACGCGCAGCTGCCGTCGGCGCAGGCACAGAGCATGGCTAAGGCCGTGCACACCATTGTGGAGCAAAACATGGTGCCGCGCGCCATCGACATCGCCCTGGCGCTCCTTTGGGCAGGAGTATTCTCCGGCTCCATTCTGTCAATCATAGTCGCCGCCGTCATCCGCGCCGGCAAAAAAAGATAATCATTTCTGAAATGGATATATCAGTAGTAGTGCCCCTCTTCAACGAAGCCGAATCGCTGCCCGAGCTGGAGCAGTGGATAGAGCGCGTGATGCAGGCCAATGGTTTCAGTTACGAAATAATCTTCGTAAACGACGGAAGCACCGACGACTCATGGCGCGTGATATGCGATCTGGCCGAAAAGAACCCGGCAGTGCGGGGCGTATGCTTCCGGCGCAACTACGGCAAGAGCCCGGCTCTGAACGTAGGTTTCGCCCGAGCATGCGGAGAGGTCGTCATCACGATGGACGCCGACCTGCAGGACTCCCCGGACGAGATTCCCGAGCTCTACCGCATGATTACGGCCGACGGCTTCGACCTCGTCAGCGGCTACAAGCAGAAGCGCTACGACCCGCTGTCGAAGACTATACCGACAAAACTATTCAACGCCACGGCACGGCGCGTCAGCGGCATACACAACCTGCACGACTTCAACTGCGGCCTCAAAGCCTACCGCAGCAAGGTGGTGAAGCACATAGAGGTGTATGGCGACATGCACCGCTACATCCCCTACCTCGCCAAGCTGGCAGGCTTCACGCGCATTGGCGAAAAAGTGGTGCATCACCAGGCCCGCAAGTACGGCAAGAGCAAATTCGGTCTGGACCGCTTTGTCAACGGCTATCTTGACCTTATCACGCTGTGGTTCACAGGCAAATTCGGCGGCAAGCCCATGCACTTTTTCGGTCTCGCGGGCTCACTGATGTTCCTGCTCGGCTTTGTCGCCACCGGCATCGTGGGCTTCGGCAAACTATGGAACATGTACCACGGCCAGCCCTACACGCTCGTTACCGACAACCCTTACTTCTTCCTGGCCCTGACGCTCATGCTGCTGGGCGCGCAGATGTTCCTTGCCGGATTCGTCGGCGAGCTCGTCGCCCGCAACGCGCCGGGACGCAATCACTACGAAATAGACTCTGAAATCGGTGATACCGATTGTAAAGCTACAATATAACCTCATGGAACTTAACGCATTCGCACAATTCGCCAGCCTCGTGGAGTCGCGCCACAGCTGCCGCCATTATAAAGAAACGCCCGTCGACCGCGACCTCATACGCACCGTCCTCGACACGGCACGCCTCGCCCCCTCTGCCTGCAACAGGCAGCCCTGGAACTTCATAGTGCTCGAAGGGGAACAGGGACGCGACATCTGCGCACGTGCCTACGACCGCGAGTGGATACGCGAGGCACCGGCATTCATAATCGTATGCGGGCACCACGACGAGTCGTGGCACCGCAGCTACGACGGCAAAGATCACGCCGACATCGACGTGGCAATCGCTACCGAACACATCTGCCTGACAGCCACTACGCTCGGCCTCGGCACATGCTGGGTATGCAACTTCGACCCGAAGCAGCTGCGCGCCGACCTGCACCTGCCCGAGCACACAGAACCGGTTGCCATCATCCCGATAGGCTATCCGGCATACGACGAAAAAGCACCCGCACGCAAGCGCAAGGCTCTCGACGACATCCTTCAATGGGGCATAAACTGACAGCATATCTGGCACTGACCGTCCTTACGGCCGCATGCCTCGGTGCATGCAACACAAGCGGCTGCCTCGACAACCGCAGCAGTCTGCCGCTGGCCGAGTTCCGGTCGTCGGCTACCGGCAACGTGATTTCGGTCGACTCGCTTGAGGTGGTCGGCGTGGGCGCGCCCGACGGCGACGTGCTCAGCCCCGCCACTCCTGCCAAAAGCCAGCTCTACCTGCCCATGCGCTCCACGCAGAGCAGCACGGCATGGCAGTTCATCTACCGCCAGAAAGCGCTCGACAATCCCGACCTCATCGACACCGTGGAGTTCGAGTACGAGAGCATTCCCTACTTCGCGTCGGAAGAGTGCGGCGCGTCCTACCGCTACCGCGTGACAAAGGTATCGCACACCACCCACCTGATCGACAGCGTGCGCATGGCCGACTCGCTCATAACCAACATCGACCGCGTGGCAATACTCATATATTTCCGCACCCAAGAGGCGGACCAACCCGACCAGGAGGCGGGCGACCGGTGATGCGACACGTCCTGCTACTGCTTCTGCTGGCCGTAGTGCCGGCTCTCACAGCTCTGCCGCAGCGCCGCACCACACCCGTCAACAACGCCGCCACAGCCACCCAGAGCCGCAACGAACTGGCCGGCGACACCGCGCGAATCAACGCGCAGCGCCGCGCCCAGTCCACGAGCTATGTCAACGACAAAGGCATGCTCGTATGGGTCGACACCATCACCGGCGACAAATGGGTGGACTCTCTCGCCAAGGTGGGAGGCATCCCCAAGATGCAATACCCGCTGCTCCACTCCGTCAGCGTGTCGGTCGACATCTGGGACGCCGCCATGCGCCTTTTCGGGCAGGACTACGGCCTTACGGGATTTGCCGCCGAACTGAACATGCACAACCGCTACATACCCGTATTCGAGGCGGGACTGGGAATGGCAAACCACAAGCCGTCGGGGATGGGATACACCTACAAGGCTCCGCTGGCGCCCTACTTCCGCATCGGCGCCAACTACAACTTCCTGTACAACAGCAATCCCGACTACATGCTGACGGCCGGCCTGCGCTACGGATTCTCCACATTCCGCTGGGAGGTCACCGACATTGAGGTAAATTCACCCTACTGGCAGGAGACCGCCACTACCTCAATACCCCGACAGAATTCCACCGCCAGCTGGCTTGAAATATGCTTCGGGCTCCGCGTAAAGTTATGGAAAGGCATCTCCGCCGGCTGGACACTCAAATACCACAGCCTGCTCCACCGCAGCCATACCCCTTACGGCGAAGCATGGTATATACCCGGTTATGGCTCGCGCAACGGCGCCCTGACAGGTGCGTTCCATATCACGTACACCATTCCGCTGCGCCGCAAGCAAAGCCCCGAGACCACCGAGACGGACAACGACACACCAACAACAACAGCACCGCAATGACCGACACCAAGCCCTCTACCGTCTACTTCTGCCCGCGCATCACGGCAGACAATCTCGTCAAAGTATATCAGGCACTCGGACGCGAAGCCAAAGGACGCGTCGCCATCAAGCTCTCCACCGGTGAGGCAGGCAATCCCAACCATCTCAGCACCGATGTAATCAAGCGCCTCGTACACCTTGTGGAAGGCACCATCGTGGAGTGCAACACTGCCTACGAAGGACGCCGGTGCAACGCAGCCGACCATCTCCAGACGGCGGCCGAGCACGGTTTCACGGCCATAGCCGAGGTAGACATCATGGACGCCCAGGGCGACATCGCCCTGCCGGTGCGCCGGGGCAAGCACCTCAAGGAAAACTACGTAGGCCGCAACTGGCTCGATTACGACTTCACCATAGTGCTGTCCCACTTCAAGGGACACCCGATGGGCGGCTTCGGCGGCGCGCTCAAGAACGTAGCCATAGGCATGGCCTCCAGCCGCGGCAAGGCATGGATACACACAGCCGGAACCTGCGCCGATGTGCCCGTCGACTGGGCCAATGTGCCGCCACAGGACGACTTCCTTGAATCCATGGCCGAGGCTTGCGAATCGGTATTCGACAAAGCCGGCGATAACATTCTCTTCATCAGTGTCGCCAACAATCTGTCGGTCGACTGCGACTGCGTGGCCGAGCCCGACCCCATCCGCATGGGCGACATCGGCATTCTCGCCTCTCTCGACCCCGTGGCCCTCGACCGTGCATGCGTCGACATGGTGTACAACTCTCCCGACCCCGGCAAGACACATCTTATAGAACGCATGGAGAGCCGCAACGCCACCCACATCCTTGACTATGCCGAACAGCTCGGACTCGGCACACAGCGTTACGAGCTGCGTACCATCGACCCGGCCGATGCCTGACGCAGCCCTGCCCTCGGCGCGCGTAGTGCTGGTGTGCGGAGTCAGCGGCAGCGGCAAGACCCGGCTCGCCCACCGTTTCGAAGCCGACGGCTACACACGCCTGTCGTCCGACGCGCTTCTCTGGGAGCGCGCCGGCGAGACCTATGCGACCATGTCGCCTGAAGCACGGCGTGAACTATTCATGTCAGTAAACGCCGCGCTTGCGTCATGCCTCGCGCAGATGCTCGATGCCGGTCTACGCGTAGTCGTGGACGCACCTCTTTGCAAGCGCCCGCAGCGCGACGCCCTGCGACGCATCTGCGCCGACCGGCGCATCGACGCCGCCACAATCTTCCTCGACGTATCTCTCCCAGAACTGCAACGCCGCCTCACCGGCCGCCGCGGCACCGGCCCTGACGACCAGATAGTCTCACCCGACGCTCTTGCCTCTTTCTACTCCGGCTTTGAGCGCCCCGCGCCGGAGGAGCACGCCATTATCCTCGTGGATTAGGCGCATTTTCGCGGATTTTCGCTCGATTTTCAAAAAAAATCCGCAAAATATTTGGCCGGTTCAAATATTTGCAGTACCTTTGCATCGCAAAAGCGGAAAACGCCGGCGCACCACTATGCGAAAATAGCTCAGTTGGTAGAGCACGACCTTGCCAAGGTCGGGGTCGCGGGTTCGAGTCCCGTTTTTCGCTCAAAGAGAACATTAAAATTCTTCAAGTCAGAACATCGTTTCGGCCGCCACACCAAGCTATGCGAAAATAGCTCAGTTGGTAGAGCACGACCTTGCCAAGGTCGGGGTCGCGGGTTCGAGTCCCGTTTTTCGCTCAAAAAGAGCGCCCTGCGGCGTTGCTGACTTAACTTGTCCGGATGGCGGAATTGGTAGACGCGCTACTTTGAGGGGGTAGTGATCATTAGATCGTGTGAGTTCGAGTCTCATTTCGGACACTTTGAGAAACCCGGGTGATTGATTTTCAATCGCCCGGGTTTCTCTTTTTTATTTATAACCGGTTACGAATCCACCCGGCGGAATAAGTATCCTTGCGCGGCCGTAGTTCAGTTGCCGGCGGCGCGGCGCAGAAGGATGCACTCGGCCGGGGCGGCTCCGTTGAGGCGCACCACCGAGTCGCTCTGAACGTCGATAGTGGCAATATTCGGAAGCACGCGACGCAGAATATCCTCGACGTCCATATTATCGCAGGCCATCTCCGTCATGGCGCCGTCGCCCAACCGGAGCGAATCGCCGGACTGCACGTAAGAGCCGGAAATAGAGTTGCAGTTGGTGTGGATATAATACTCACCGCCGTCGAATGTCATGTACTGGCTGACACCCGGTACGGCCTCCGATGGTCGCACGTATGTGGAATCGTCAATCACAATATTCTCGATATCCCATCGGCCGGTAAGGTCGAAAGGCGCGGCCTCTGATGCCTGCGCCGGAACCGATCCGTCGTTCCCGGACGTCTTGCCGGCACAGGATGCGGCAAGCGCAGCCATCATCATGATTGCAAGTGCTTTGCTTGATTTTTTCATATGTTTCAAAGATGAATATGTTCACAGGATAGGGCTGAGCAATCGCAGGAGCGACTGCATGGCTTTGTCGCGCAGCGGCCGGCGGCGCCACACCGCCGGCACCACCCGTTCGCACTGATGCATATCGTTGCGGAATATCTCGGCCATTCGCTCGTTCACACTTCTGGAATATATGAACAGATTGGCCTCGAAGTTGTGCTCGAAGCTCCGGAAGTCGAAGTTGGACGACCCGATGGTTGAGAACTCGTCGTCGACGAGTATAGTCTTGCTGTGCAGCATTCCGGCCGTGTAGCGGTAGAACTTGATGCCCGAACGCAGACACTCCGATATATAGCTCTCCGAGGCATAGGTGAGCATGCGCGAGTCGCTGCGCTGCGGAATCATTATGCGCACATCCACATGCGACAGAGCCGCCGCCTGAAGCGTCTTCAGCAGACTGTCGGTAGGCAGGAAGTAGGGTGTCTGGATGTATATGCGGCGCTTTGCCGTGGCTATGGCCTTCTGAAACAGGAACTCGATGTCCGACCACTGCGACGTAGGCCCCGTGGCAAGCAGTTGCATGCCGGCGTTGCCCTTGCCGTAGAGGGCCATAGGGTCGGCTATGTCGTCAATCAGCGGCTGTCCCATAAAGTTCCAGTCCACGGTGAAACTGTAAAGTAGCGAGGCTACGATGGGACCGCACACGCGAGCATGCGTGTCGCGCCACAATGCGAACTTCGGACCTCCGTCCATATAGCGGTCGGCTATGTTCATGCCGCCGATGTAGCCTATGGCGCCGTCTATCACGCATATCTTGCGATGGTTGCGCCAGTTCACCTTCGTGCCGAGCTGCGGGAACGTAACCTTGAAGAACGGGAACACCTGCACCCCGGCGTCGCTCATCTCCCGGAAGAAACGGTTTGGCGTACCCCAGGACCCCACATGGTCATAAATCACGCGGACAACCACTCCGGCCCTGGCCCGTTCCATCAGGATATCGCGTAGCTCGCGCCCTGTCTTATCGTCGTTTATGATGTAGTATTGCAGACAAATCGACCTGCGCGCACGGCGGAGGTCGTCCTTGAGTGCGTCAAATTTCTCGCGGCCACTGGTGAATATCGTTATGTCATTGCCGGGATGAAACGGCGCCCCTGTGAGCGAGCGTCCAAGGCGTATCTTCTGCTCGCTTTCCATCGTCAGCCCCTCGGGACGCCTGTCGCGCGGCAGCCGCAACTCGCGTTTCTTCAGCCTGCGGCGGTTGCGGCGCGAGATCATGCGCTTGTTCTTGATGCTGCGGCCGAAGAACACGTACAGCAGAATACCGGCCACAGGCAGCAACAGAAGCACCGTCACCCAGGCCAGAGACTTTACCGGGTTCCGGTTTTCAGATATGATGACTATCACAATGCCCACAACCGTCAGCGCATAAAGCGTAGCCAGGATGTAATACATCCAGCCGTTACCGAACAGTGTGGCCAGTGTGGGGAACATATTCTATGGATTCTGTGACACGGGTTCCAGCCGCAGGACGGCGCCCGTGGCCGGGTCGAGAATGGCGCAACAAGGCGCCTTGCGGTCGGTGAACACATTCGGATCCAGGCCGAACACCGTGCCTAACTGAGCCACCGGCATAGTGACGGAAGCCACCCGCGCACCGTCGTAATTTAGCGTAAAAGCAGCCTCGCCAGGGATATTGTAGGCGAAACCGCCCTTCGGAAAGCGCTTGGGTTCGCCCTTGTCGGAAAGCGGCAACTCCGCGCTGGCCGTCACCGCCATATCAAGAGTGACGGGCACACCGGCCAGATTGTCGGCGTCCACAATGCCGTCTACAGGCGAGATGCGAGCTACAACAAGACCGCTGAAGTCGACGCTGTCGGGCATCACGGTGACTGTACGCACCACTGTCCGACTGCTCGTCGTGCCGGCGAACATGGCCGTAAGCGCAGCCTCCTGCGCCGCTATGTTGTCCAGAACCAGCTGCATGGCCTTGCCGTCGGGCGGAGTGTTGTCGGCCTGACCGGAGAGCAGATCATTGCGCATGTCGCGCAGCTCGAATATGCGCTGTGCGGCCAGCTCGGCGCGCTTGCCCAGCGACGAGCTGCGTGTCATCTCCTGCGTCACAGCCTGACGGGCGGCATCGGTTTCCAGCGGTGTGGGCACCGCCGGTTTAGCCACAGGGAGAGCCGGAGCGTCGACCTGCGGCACTGCGTCAGTGTTCACGGCTACAGGCACTCCCGACTCGTCAAGCACGATAAACGGCGAAGTGCCGCTTTTGAACTGAACCAGCCACTGCGACTGCTCGTCGGGCACGCCGCGCGACCTGATGACCGCCGAGAGCAACCGGGCCGACCGGCTGTTGCGGCGTATGGCATCGGTTATGCCCATATGGCGGTTGGCATAGTTGTAGAATTCTCCGGGAGCCGACTCTGTCAGCTCCACCTCAAGGGTTATGTCGATGGCCGTGCGCGGAAGATTGTACACAAGTCCGTACTCAGTGGCCTTTCCAGCCGACAGACGCTGTGTAGTCTGCGCGGCGGCCGGCAGCAGCGCGGCGGCCCCAAGGCATATGATGGCAATTATTTTTTTCATCATCAATTCATTATGGATTTTATAGCTTTGCCTATATTGTCGGCTACATCGCCGGCCGTGACCCCGTAGGCTCCGTGGGTTTTCTCAGCCATCTGCCCGGCCAGGCCGTGGATGTACACGCCTGCCGACGCAGCAAACTCGCTGCGTATGCCCTGGGCCATAAGGCCGGCTATCAGTCCCGTGAGCACATCGCCGGTGCCGGCAGTAGCCAGCGCGACTGTCCCTGTGGGGTTGAAACACACTTTGCCGTCGGGACGCACCACAGCCGTGATATGCCCTTTCAGCACAATGAAAATCTTATGGAACATCGCAACCTCGATCGCCTTGGCAAGGCGCGCGTCGGCGCCCGGCTGCTGGCCGAAAATACGGTCAAACTCACCGGCATGCGGTGTAATCACGCTCATCACGGGCACATAGTCGAGCAGCGTGGGGCGGATGGCTATGCAGTTCAGGGCGTCAGCGTCGAGCACCAGAGGACGACTGTTGGCATTGGCTACCTTAAGGAATGCCTCGAGAGCGTCTACCGTGGCGTCGTTGGTGCCCATACCCGGGCCTATGGCCACGGCACTGTAATTATTCTTAAGTTCGAAATCACGTATATACAGGTCGCACGTGTCGGCATCAAAAAGTGCCTCCGGAGTAGCCGTCTGCATTACGTAGTAGCCGCAGCGAGGCGAGTGGCACGTCACCTTTCCGGCGCCGCTGCGCAGAGCCGCGCGAGTGGCGAGCTGCGCGGCGCCCATCATGCCGAAACTACCGGCAAAAATTATCAGGCTGCCGTAGTCGGCCTTGCTCGTGTCGGGATTGCGGGACGGCAGGATGTGGCGCACCTGCTTGCGTTCTATCAGCACATAGCCGGCCGCCATCTGCGCCATGACCTCGCGGCTGTAGCCTGCGTCAAGTATCTGCCAGTCGCCGACGAGCTCGGCATTGTCGCCGACAAAAAACGCCAGCCGTGGCATTCCGATGGCCAGCGTCAGGTCGGCATGGATGATATTGCGGTTGATAAGACCCGACGCACTGTCGGCAGGAAGGCCGGAGGGCATGTCTATAGCCACGATGCGGGCGCCGCTTTCGTTTATCAGCCTCACCAGGGCCTGATAGGCGCCACCAAGCGGCCCCTCCACCTCGCTGCCGAAAAGACCGTCGACCACAAGGTCGCGCGACGACAGGTCGGGCATCGAGAATCGGCCCGTAACTTCTTCCAGGCTCTCCGCGCCGCACTCTGCTATGTAGGCGTCGCGCAGAGCCACGGCATCGGCCGAGGCCGACGTGCCGCGCACATTGAAAAAATACACCTGAGGCCGGTGCGACGTCTTGCTCGCAAGATTCATCGCCGCTGCCAGCGTGATGGCGCCGCAGCGGCCCGGACCGGCAAAAAACACCGGACGGCAGCGGCACTCGTCGAGCACCTCGGCGATAGCTTCGGCAGCCTCCGCGCCGAGCGTGATATCGAGCTGCGCCGGCGTCCGCCCCGCAGCGGCAAGCGAAGCCGACTCTATCTCCTGTATCTGTTTGTATGAATATAGCTTCATGTGCAATAATTTCGAGCAAATTTAGCGAAAATACGCGAGAAGGCAAAGAACGCGGACGCGTTTTTATACCCATCATCCTGCCTTAAAACAATTTTTTGTTTATCTTTGCAGACAGAACCAACTCAATAAGTGATAATATGGGAAAATTTCTTTCTGACTTCAAGGAATTTGCCATGCGCGGCAACGTTGTCGACATGGCGGTCGGCGTAGTTATCGGCGGTGCTTTCGGCAAAATCGTATCGTCACTGGTAGGCGACGTCATCATGCCGGTGGTAGGTGTGCTTACCGGAGGTGCCGATTTTTCCGGATGGAAATACGTCATCAAGGCCGCAACCGTCGATGCCGCAGGCGTCGAAGTTCCGGAAGTAGCCATCGCGTACGGCACCTTCATCCAGGCTATTGTCGACTTCATCATCATAGCATTCTGCATCTTCGCAATAATACGGGTGATGATGAAGTTCAAGAAAAAGGAGGAGAAGAAGGCCGAAGAGGCAGCTCCGGCAGCTCCCACCACAGAAGAACTGCTCACCCAGATCCGCGACATTCTCAAGGAACGCGATTGAGCGTAATCTATCTAGTAGGCATGCCGGGGTGCGGCAAGTCCACCCTGGGCCGTGCGTTGTGCGAGGCCGGCGAGGCCGACTATGTTGACCTCGACAGCTTGGTTGAGCTGCGCGCCCGTTCCACCATTCCGGCCATAATGCGGCTGCGCGGAGAAGCGGAGTTCCGCCGCATGGAGAGCGACGCGCTGGAGTGCGTCGCATCCATGCCGCGCGGCGACAGGCCGCTGGTGGTAGCCACAGGCGGAGGCACCCCGTGCTTCAGCGACAACATGGACCGGATGCTCGCCTCCGGACGCGTGGTATGGCTGCATGCCGACGAAGGCCGCACGCTCCGGCGCCTGGCCGACGCGCCTGGGCAGCGGCCGGCGGCCGACCGCGCCATGGCCGGCGGCAGGCTGCGGCAATGGTACCGCGACCTTCTTGCCGTTCGCACCCCCGTCTACTCGCGCGCCGACATCCGCTTCGACACCACCGAACTCGACGATGCAGCAGCCATAAGCGATGCCGTGCGCCGCTTTGCCACGCTCATAGCCCCGTCTCCGTGAAAAAAATTTAAAAAATGCCGATGTCGGTCGTTTTTTTATTCCGCGACGAGGATATATTCGCAGTTTATCACTAACTTTGAGCCACAGCACATGTCCGACGAACATTCACGCCGGGCAAAGCGTTTAGACTTAAACGTCTGAACTATCAAAATATCGAGCTATGAACGAGAACGATTATAAGAACGAAGCTCCCGACACCGCACGCCGCCGCACATCAGGCACCGGCACTCCCGCCGTAATGCGCGCTATCTTCGGCATCATAATGGTGATTGTCTACGTTGGCATGGGCATACTCCTGCTCATCAACTACTTCGGCTGGGCAGGCGACTGGGCATGGACCCGCTACGTCGTCGGCGTAATGCTGATAATCTACGGCGCATGGCGCGCCTACCGCCAGGTCAAAGGCATAGATTCGCCTTACTGATTTCCGCCACCCCGACTCTAACGATGAAACTACTCACAAGCATAGCTCTCGCTGCCTGCGCCCTCGCACTGGGCGCAGGCGCCACATCCTGCCTTAAATACGAGAAGAAAGCCAACTCCTCCACCACCGGCAGCACCACCATGGTGTGCGACGCATCGTTCCAGAACATCATGCAGCAGGAGATTGACGTCTTCGAATACCAGTATCCCGACGCCCACATCCTCGCGCGCTACGAGCCGCAGAGTGTGGCCATCGACTCGCTCATGAGCCTGAACACCAAGACCATAGTCATAGCCCGCGACCTCACCGATGCCGAGCGACGCGTGCTCAAGGCCAAGCGCAAGAACATCAAATCCTCAAAAATCGCTGTCGACGCCGTAGCCCTCATAGTCAACAAGGACAACCCCGTGGAGATGCTGACGGTACGCGAGATCGGCGACATTCTGGCCGGCCGAAGCCGCCAGTGGAACGACCTTGAGCCGAGCGAGCTGGGCGAGATAGCCGTCATCTTCGACGATAAAGGCTCCAGCCTCGTCACCTACATGCGCGACTCGCTGCTCAACGGCGGCGAACTCGGCCCCAACGTCTACGCACAGGGCAGTGTCGCCAAGGTATTCCAGGCCGTGAAAGACAACCGCAACGCAATCGGCGTTCTCGGTGTCAGCTGGATTACGTCCGACATGGGCGGAGCCGACATCAGCCCCGACTCCGTAGCCGCCGACATCCTCAGCGACAAACCCGTCATAGGCGCCACCCTCACCGACGACATCAAGGTGCTCAAGGTACGCCGCAACAACGAAGTCACAGCCTACAAGCCCTACCAGCAGAACATCTTCGACGGCACCTACCCGCTGTTCCGCCAGATATACATGATCACCACCGGCGTCAGCGGCAGCCTCGCAAGCGGCTTCTACAGCTTCGTTACGGGCGAGACCGGACAGAAGATAATCATGAAGACAGGCATCCTGCCGGCTCGCACACGCATCCAGGTAGTGCAACTCGGCGAGGACGAATAACACCGCATATAATAAAACAATACAATAAACCCATCTACACTTCACACAAACCAAGATGAAGATCAAGCTTATTCTTTCCATGCTGGCAGCGGGCACTATCGCCGCCGGAGCACAGAGTCAGGGCTACAAGGACGGCATCGAATACTACAAGGCCGGCCAGTACGACAACGCGGCCACTATCCTCACCCGCACCATCAACGACTCCGCCACCGACAAAGCCCTCGCAAGCTACTACCTCGGCCAGACGGCTCTCGCCAAGGGCGATGCCGCAGCCGCCAAGAAATACTTCGACCAGGGCGTGGCTGCCAACGCTGAATGCCCCTACAACTATGTAGGTCTGGGCGCCCTCGCCATCAAGGCCGGCGACAAAGGCACCGCGTCCGACAACTTCAAGCTCGCCCAGAAATACAGCAAGAAGAACAGCGAGATTCTCGTCGACATAGCCCGCGCTTACTACAACGCCGACCCCGTGGCCTACGCCAAGGAGATAAATGAGTACACGGCCAAGGCCCTCAAACAGTCCAAGAACCAGGAGCCCTCCGTCTTCATCCTCGAAGGCGACATGGCAGCCGCCAAGCAGGACTGGGGCGACGCCGCAGCAAAATACGAGATGGCAATCACCATCGACCCGCAGAACCCCGAAGGCTACGTAAAGTACGCCGACGCCTACTTCAACGTCAACCCCGAGTTCGCCATCAACAAGCTTGAGGAATTCCTGGCCCACGCTCCCCAGTCGGCACTGGCACAGCGCGAACTCGCCGAGAAATACTTCAAGGGCAACCACTGGAAAAAAGCTTCCGAGCTCTACGGCCAGTACATCCAGAACCCCAACCACTTCCCCGAGGACAAGGCCCGCTACTCCGTGCTCCTCTACTGGGGTGAGGACTACACCAACTCCCTCAAGGTAGCGGAAGAGGTGCTCGCCCAGAAGCCCGACAACTTCCTGATGCAGCGTCTCCGCTTCCTCGACACCGTCAAGCTCGGCGACAACGCCAAGGGTGCCGAATACGCCAAGGCTTTCTTCGCCAACAATCCCGACGGCTACTTCACCGTCAACGACTTCACCACCTATGCCGACGCCCTCACGGCTCTCGGTCAGGACTCCCTCGCCGTGGTTCAGTACGAACTCGCCGCCAAGAAATTCCCCGAGGACGGCGACCTGCTCAAGAACCTCAGTTCCATCTACACCAACAACAAGGACTACGTGAAGGCAGCCGAAGCCTACGACGCATACGTCAAGCTCCAGAAAGATCCCACGATGAACGACTACTTCGCGGCTTCCGGCCGCTACCTCAACGCAGCAGCCACCGCCGGCGACAATCAGCAGCAGCGCGAGGAAGCCGCCACACGCGGTCTTGAATACGTCAACAAGGCCATCGCCGGCGCCGAACCCCAGCCCGCCATCTACCAGCGCCTCGGACGTCTCTCCATGGCCCGCAACGCCGGCAACGCAATGGACGAACAGGCAGCCGAAGCCTACCTCAAGGTGATTGAACTGCTCGACGCCGATCCTGCCAACAAAGACGCCGCCAACGGACAGCTCGGTCTCTACAAGGAAGCCTACATGCTGCTCTACGTCTACTACGCCAACGTGGCCCACGACAAGGAGAAGGCCGACGAATTCGGCGCAAAGCTCAACGAAGTGAAGGCCGCCCTCGGCGAATAACAACCGCACCACACTCAAGCGAGGCCGCAGCTTTCATGCCGTGGCCTCGCTTTTTAGAAAGGTAATTCAAAGTATGTCACTCGCACCTTTGGCCGAACGCATGCGGCCTACATCTCTCGACAACTACATAGGCCAGTCGCACCTCGTGGGACCGGGCGCCGTGCTGCGCCGCATGATTGAATCCGGCCGTGTGGCCTCGTTCATTCTCTGGGGTCCTCCGGGTGTCGGAAAGACCACGCTCGCCCGCATCATCGCCAACACCACGGAATGCAGCTTCCACACGCTTTCGGCCGTGACGTCAGGCGTCAAGGACGTGCGCGAAGTCATAGAGCAGTGCCGTGCCGAGGCCGGAAGCATGTTCTCCAAAGGGCGCCCCATTCTCTTCATCGACGAAATACACCGTTTCAGCAAAAGCCAGCAGGACAGCCTGCTGGGCGCCGTGGAGCAAGGCATAGTCACGCTGATAGGCGCCACTACGGAAAATCCGTCGTTCGAGGTCATCCGCCCGCTACTCAGCCGCGCGCAGGTGTACACTCTGAAGCCCCTCGACGAGCAGGAACTGCGCCGACTGCTCGACACCACCCTTGAGAACGACACCGTGCTTTCCTCGCGCAATGTAGAGGTGCGCGAGACCACTGCCCTGTTCCGCTACGCCGGCGGCGACGCCCGCAAGCTGCTCAACATCCTGGAGCTGCTCGAACAGTCAGCACCGATAGGGCAGCCTATCATAATCGACGACGCCACCGTCACCGACAGCCTCCAGCAGAACCCGCAGGCCTACGACAAGGACGGCGAGATGCACTACGACATCATCTCGGCATTCATAAAAAGCATACGCGGCAGCGACCCCGATGCCGCACTCTACTGGCTCGCGCGAATGATTGCCGGAGGCGAAGACCCGGAGTTCATAGCCCGACGCCTCGTCATACTCTCGGCAGAGGACATCGGCCTCGCCAATCCCAACGCCCTGCTGCTGGCCAACGCCACGTTCGACGCCATCAGCAAGATAGGCATGCCCGAAGGACGCATCCCGCTTGCAGAATGCACCGTCTACCTCGCCACAAGCGCAAAAAGCAACTCGGCATACATGGGCATCGACGCCGCACTTGCCGAAGTGGAGCGCAGCGGCAACCTGCCCGTGCCCCTGCATCTGCGAAACGCCCCCACTGCGCTGATGAAGAAACTCGGCTACGGCAAGAACTATCTGTACGCTCACGACTATCCGGGCAATTTCGTGCGACAGCAGTTCATGCCCGACAAGCTTCAGGGCCTGCGTTTCTGGAAACACTGCGACAATCCGGCCGAACAGACAATGGCACAGCGTCAGCAGTCGCGCTGGGGATGACACAACACGACTTACACATTATGAAGACATTATATGTCAGCGACCTTGACGGAACCTTGCTTGACGACACGTCGCAGGTGAGCGAACACTCAAGCCGCATTATATCCGCACTCTCGTCAGCAGGCGCTCTTATCACAGTAGCCACCGCGCGCACTCCCGCCACCGTGCAGCCACTGCTTAAGGATACAGCCATGTCGCTGCCGGCCATCACCATGACAGGCGCGGCGCTATGGGACAGGACACGAGAATCCTTTGCAGACGTTCGGCTGATGCGCGCCGATGACGTAGCCACCGCCTTGGAGACATGTGCCCGAGGCGACATATTTCCTTTCGTCTACACTCTCGGCGATGACGGACGGCTGGAAGTATTTCACGGCGGAGCTTGCCTCAATCATGCCGAGGAGGTGTTCTACGAACAGCGACGTCACCTGCCGCTGAAGCACTTTCACCTGCGCACTCCGGTGCCTCCGGAAGCACTCAGCCGTACCATACTGCTGTGCACCCTCGGCCGTATGGCGCAGACCGACGCGGCAGCCTCGCGCCTGCGCGACGGCACCGAATGCACCGTACAGAGCTATCCCGACATCGCGCTTGCCGACACGGGCATTCTGGAAGTGTTCGCACCGGGAGTTTCCAAAGCCGAGGCAATACGGCGCATGCGCTTGTGCACCGGAGCCGAGCGCGTTGTGGCGTTCGGCGACAATCTCAACGACCTGCCCATGCTGGCCGAAGCCGACGTTGCCGTTGCCGTTGCCAACGCCCTGCCTGAAGTGCGCAAGGCCGCCGACATTATCATCGGACCGAATACCGCCGACGCCGTGGCCCGCTTCATCGAAGCGGACTTCACGGGCGCCTGCGCGCAATAAAGGTCACTTCGTCATTTTCCAGTAATCAACGTCGAACAGACGACCGTCGCCACCGCGGAACACGAGATACATGTCGTGGACGCCGGCGGCTTTGTCGGCGTTCTGCACCGGACAGCCGTACATCAGCGACGAGCCGTCGGTGCTGACGGAGCCGAGCAACGGGCCGTCCTGACGGTCAAGCCGAAACTCTACGGTACCACCGTCATGCAGGGCTGCCATAGCCACCTCGATGGCGGCCGGAGCGCTGTCGCCGAAATCCACATCGCGCACGCACAGCCAGTCGCCGTTGTCAACATTGGTGATATAATGGTCGCTGCCGGCACGGCGGTCGGTCTTCAGGCCGTAGCACGAAGCCATCGTCTCGGCCTCCACGCGTGCATAGGGATTCAGGCGCCCTATACCTTTTTCCGGCCGTCCATTGGTGTGCGGAATGAACGGCAGGCTGTCGCCCTGCCACACGAACTCCTCCACGGTGGTGCTTCTGCGGAATCCTCCGCCGTTGGGCGCGAGGCCATTGTGATAGAACATGAAGTTGCGGCCTGCCACCTCGATGCTGCCGCCGTGGATTGTGAAACTGCCGGGCGACTCGTCGATGATGCGGCCGCCGTAGGTCCAGGGACCGTTCACATCCTTTGCATAACTGTATGCCATATGCTCCGGCACGCCGCCTGCGGCATACACAAGATAGTAGATGCCATTGCGCTTGAACGCCCAGGGACCTTCCTCGTAGTTGGTCTTCATCATGCGGCGCCCGCTGGCGTAATCCATTTTCTCACGCATGGGGCCGAAAGCGGCCGGGTCGTTCAGTCCGGGCACTTCCCTGACAGGCCCTGCCAGCGACACCATGTCGCGGCCGAGAGGCGCGTACCACAGCCCGTTGTTGCCCCAGAAGAGCCACGCCTGCCCGTCGTCGTCAATCATCACCGAAGGGTCAATGAAGCCCAGTGTAGTGCCGGGGACGAGAGGCTTTCCGAGAGGGTCGGTGTATGGCCCTTCCGGATGATCGGCCACGGCCACACCGATGGAGTGAAGCCCTCGGCGCGCGGTATCGCCGGCGCAGATGTACCAGTACCAGCGTCCGTCGCGCTCTATGGCCTGCGCCGCCCAGGCGTTGTCGCCCTGCTCGGCCCACGCGAATGTGGCCGTGCTGATAGGGGTTCCGCGGTAAGTCCAGTTGAGCATGTCGGTGGTGCTGAACAGCTGCCAGTCCTTCATCTTGAAGTACAGGGCGTCGTCCTCGTCGTGTCCGGTAAAGAGGTAGACGGTATCGCCGTGCACATACGGCGCGGGGTCAGGGGTGAACGACGTAACCACGAGAGGGTCGGAGGCGTAGGCTGCCATCATGGCGCCTATCGCGGGAAGAATCAGAAGACTGCGTTTCATTTGTCTGCAATGGTAAAGGTGAACACACTGCCGTCCAGACGGTCGGGGCGGCAACCGGCACAGTCGGCGCTGTAGGGAGCTCCCGTGCCGGGCTCGAGAGCCACGTAGCGCTGCGTCACGGGCGAAAGCAGCATGCAGTCGCCGCGCAGCATGTCCTGCCAGAGGAACTGCGAAGCCTCGCCGCGTTCATCGGCAAAGAGGCGTACGTCGGCCGAGAGACCGGCTCCCGTGACCGTCGCGAAGCCGGTGCCGTTCATGGCCTCGAGAGCCACACGGCCGCGGCCGCGGTCGTGCACGCGGAACAGCGTACCCTCTCCGTCGTACTCACGCGAGCCCCGCTGCACGGAGTGGAGCATGCCGTGCGGGTTGGCCCACACGCGGCTGCCGTCGGCCTTGTTCTCAAGGCGTATCAGGTGCCCCGTCGGGAGATTGGCGCTGCGGTCGGCCATCGGCTCGTCCACGACGAAGTTGTCGAATTCGGCATAGCCTCCACGCCCATCTCCCTCGCGGAATGCGTACAGCGCATAGCGTGTGCCCTGGAAGGTCTTGAGCTGATACGGCAGCAGTATGTCGTCGCCGGTAGTCGTGAATGTCTCGCCGTCGGCGCTCCAGGCAAAATTGCCGAGGTCGCGGTCGAAAGTGCCGTAGGCGCGCAGCCGCACGGTGCGCGTGGATGCCGGCAGGGTGTCGAGGTCGACAGTCGAATTGTCGGCCTGGTTGTAGCGCCGGATTATGAGCTCGTCGGCGGTGCGCAGCACGCCGAGCGTGGCATACGGTACGTTCAGGAAGCCTATTCCGGCCTCGTCGCCCTCGCGTAGTCCCGCTGTGTGGAGTTCTACCGTCGCGGAGGACACAGGGCCTATCACACGCTGCGTAAGCGTATTGCGGGCATGCATCATGTCAGGAGCCTGCTGCGCCGTTATGCGCAGACGTCCGCGGCGCAGGCCGGCGTAGCGCGGGTCGGGATTATGGTTCCACTGCCATATAGGCTTGAGGGCCTTTCCGTCGAAGTCGTCGCTGCGCTCGTATGGGGCGCTCGGAGCGTGGCCCTGCACCGGCTTGTCCCATGTACGCGGTGTGCGCCCGAGATTGCCTGGCAGGCCGAAATACGGCCAGCCGTTCACCCACGTTACGGGCGATATGGCGATGGTGCGTCCCACGGAGTGGAAATCGGTCATGCTGAATCCCCACCACGTGCCGTCCGGCGCGGTCACGATGCCACCCTGATGCAGCGGCGTTGCGGCGTGGTAGTTGCCCTCGGTGGGGCGTACGGTGAAGCGTGTGCCTTTGGGCGGGATGCGGACGTTCTGCGTCACAGGTAAGTCGGCCTCCACGCCGGCAAAATGTTGCTCGCCCATAGTCTCCTTGGCGCTGATAGTCACCGTCTCGTACGGTCCCTCCACTTTGTCGGCGCGCGCGCACATCATGCGCCCTACGGGAGCATAATTGGCACTTATTATATAGTATTTGCCGTCGATTTTATAGAAATGATGTCCCTCGCCCATGGCGTTGCCTGCCGGAATCACCGTGCGCTCGGAGCCCTCCACGATGCCCGAGAGGTCGGGCTTCAGCTCTATCATCTTCACATTGTCGTAGCCGTACACGGCGTAGACACGGCCGTCGTCGTCGAAGAGCAGCGACGAGTCGTGTATGCTGATGTTGTTCGGCACACTGCGCCACGGACCGGCCGGATTCTCGGCCGCAAAAATTTTAGCACCTACGCCGTTGACGTTGCTGAGCACATAGAATGTGCCGTTATGGTAGCGTATACAGGGCGCCCAGAAGCCCTGACCGTAGACATCGCCGCCCTCGAGGTTGAAGGCGTCGCCATAGTCCATGCGGTCGGTGCAGTAGCTGAGGAAGCGCCAGTTCACGAGGTCGTCGCTTTCCAGCACCACGGGCCCGGGCACGGTGTGCATCGTGGTGCCGGCGAGATAGAACTTGTCGCCCACGCGTATTATGTCCGGGTCGGAAAATTCGTCGTAGAATATGGGATTGGTGAACGTGCCGTTACCGTTGTCGGCAGTCCAGCTGCGCGCGCCGCACGTGCCCGCAGAGAGCACAAGCGCAAGAGCCGCTATAAGACAATGGTTCATGGTAGCAAGTATGGTTTTATGGTTTATCGCCTGCAAAATTAGCTATAATCAGCCCGCAGAGCCGTCTGCCACGTTACCAAAAGCAGCTCGGGCGTAACATACGGGCGCATGTCAGCCCAAATTCCGACCTATCCACCACGCCACAATGGCAACGGCAATGGCGAGAATGAACGCCGGAAGCCGCAACAGGCGCCGCAGCCCGACCGGCAGACGGTCAATTGCGAAATAGGCCGCGGCCAGCGGCACGGCGAAGAACACGGCCGGATTGTAACCCCAGGCGTCCCCTACCCGGCCGTGCAGCAACGCATGCAGCGCGCGCTGCGAGCCGCAGCCGGGACAGTCGTAACCCGTGAGCAGGCGCAGCATGCAGCGCGGCGAGGGTGACGACGCAGGGTCTACGGCATAATAGTAAACACACAATGCGGCGACCGCCACAATGGCAGCCGCCGCTACTGTGCGTTTTCGGACCAGCGTCATCACAGCATGGCGATCATGCTGACGGGAAGGCTGACGATGCCGAAAGTGATGGCAAGAATCACAAGCCACTCCGTGGCGCGCGACATGCGGCGTGCGCCGTCCACGTCGCCGCGGCCGAAACGGGAATTGGCTATGGCGCCCGTGACGATGGCCGCGATGCTGAACGGTGTGCAGCAGCAGAGCGTCAGCAGTATGCTCCATGCGAGGAACGTGTCGGGACGCCGCACCGTTGCCGAGGGAACCACAGCGGCTGCCACCGGCTCGACGGGTTCTACAACGACGCGTTCTTCCACCCGCACCTCGGCCTCCGGCTCAGCAGCGTGTTCCCCATCCGCGGCTTCACGGTTGTAGCCGAAGACGTCGGACAAGGCGGGTGCCTGGCAGGCGGGAATCCACTGCGGAAGGCCCTCGTACCACACGGGGGTGGCGGCGGGAAGGTTCATGGCAGCAATCTCTTCCTTGCTGTAAGGACCCTGCTGCATGCCGTTGATATGTATCCAGATTTTCATTTGAAGAACTTGGTCTCCTCGCCCAGGATTGCACCGAGCAGGTTGTTGGCAAGACTGCTGGCACCGAGGCGGAAGTATTCGTTAGTAAGCCATTTCTCGCCGAGGACGGCCTTCACCACGCAGTAGTACTTGACGGCGTCCTCCACCGTGCGTACGCCGCCGGCGGCCTTGAAGCCCACCATAGTGCCGGTCTGCTCGTAGTACTCCCTGATGCACTGGCACATCACGTAGGCAGCCTCGAGAGATGCCCCGGGATAGCCCTTGCCGGTCGACGTCTTGATGAAGTCGGCGCCGCAGTACATGGCAAGAATGGAGGCCTTCTTGATGTTGGCTGCCGTCTTGAGGGCGCCGGTTTCGAGAATCACCTTCATGCGGGCGTCGCGGCAAGCGTGCTTCTGCTCTATCATCTCGTCGCAGCACTCCTCGTAGTCGCCGTCGAGGAAGTTGCCGAGGTTGAGCACGATGTCGATTTCGTCGGCACCGCCTTCCACCGCCAGCGCGGTCTCAGCCACCTTGACCTCGGTGAACGTCTGCGAGGAGGGGAAACCGCCACTCACGCAGCACACGTCGACGTCGCTGACGTCGAGCACCGTGCGCACAAGCTGCGCGAAGTTGGGATAGGTGCAGATGGCGGCCACATTGCGCAGCTCGGGATGCTCCTCGTCGAAAGCGTTCACGCGGTCGACAAACTCAGCCACGCTACTTGGAGAATCGGTGCTGTTGAGTGTGGTCAGGTCGACGGTGTTGAGGAGGAACTTGTGCACCTCCATCGTGTTGCTGGCATCGTAATTTTCTTCGAGAATCTTGGCTAACGCGGCGCTGACGGCTGCGTCGTCCTCTGTTACCTTGCTGGCCTCTATGGCCTGGTTGTATTTGTCGCTCATAGTGTTGGAGTTATTTCGTTGTCTTTCAGTTTCGGATTGTCATGGTGGCGCGTGGCGTCGCGGACAGTCTTCTTGTCAATGTTGCGCCGGAGAGCGTCGGCAAGGTCGGTGCCGGTCTGGTTGGCTATAGCCATCACCACCCACAGCACGTCGGCGAGTTCATCGGCAAGCGCATCGGCACGTTTCTCGCCGGACTTGAAGCTCTGGTCGCCGTACTCGCGGGCCATTATGCGCGCCACCTCGCCTACCTCCTCGGCGAGCACCGCCATATTGGTAAGCGGCGAGAAGTAGCGCACGCCCACGGTGCGGATCCAGCGGTCGACGACGCCCTGGGCCTCACGCAGCCCTATGTCGCAGCTTTCACTCATGCAGCAAAGATAAGCATTTTTTGCCCATATGCAAAATTAGAGCTTGTTTAAAAACAGATGTGAACGCGAGGGCGGTCAATCTTTGAGTGGTTTTGTGATTGAGATGAGGGAGTGTGGCCGTAGCCACTCGACCGAAGAGCAATCACTAAAGCACCAAAGAGTGGCCGAGGCGATGGTATTTTTAGGATTTTTTAAGCTCATGAAGTGTACTTTTAAAGTTAGCTTTGGTATTGCATCTTTTGAGCGTCTTTTATCCTTTGTCTCGGGCGCGTACGTCAAGTACGCTTCCTCGACCGCAGGATAAAATCCATCTCAAAATCTGCAACCCTCGCATTCACATTTGTTTTTATACAAGCTCTTAACGTGCCTTATTGCTGCAAAGTTCAATCAGAGCCTCGGCTGCAAGCCGGTAGACATCGCCGCCGAAACCGCTTATGCTGCCCGCACACACCGGGGCGATGAACGACCGGCGGCGCACCTCCTCGCGGGCGGCGACGCGGCTCATGTGCACCTCCACCACCGGCACATCCACGGCAGCTACGGCGTCGGCAAGTGCCAGCGACGTGTGCGTGTAAGCTCCGGCGTTGAGTATCACGCCGTCCACGGCGCCGAAGCCGTCGGCATGCAGACGGTCGATAAGCGCGCCCTCGTGGTTGCTCTGGAAGTAGAGCAGTTCGGCGCGTCCGGCCACCGCCTCGCGTGTCCGCGCCACAATCTGCTCCATGGTGTCCGTGCCGTAGTGGGCAGGCTCGCGGCGCCCCGTGAGGTTGAGGTTGGGTCCGTTCAGTATCAGCAGCTTAACCATGTTTACTTCACGTGTACGTGCTCCGTGGGCGGAAGCTCGCGGTTGCGGCGGTCCACGGCGTCGGTCAGCTCATGGGCCAGATGTATGAAATACTGCGCGCTGAGGCTGCCGGTGAGCGCTACGGGCTCGCCGCTGTCGCCGTGCTCACCAACGGACGCCACAAGCGGAATCTCGGCGAGCACAGGCACACCGAAGTCGGCCGCAGTCTCGCGCACACCCTCGTCGGAGCCGAAGATGTAATACCGTTCCTCGGGATGTGCCTCAGGGGTGAACCACGCCATATTGTCGACCAGACCGAGCACAGGCACATTGATTTTCGGGTCGCGGAACATGGCGATGCCCTTGCGGGCGTCGGCAAGTGCCACACGCTGCGGCGTCGTCACCACCAGCGCGCCCGTGATGCCCAGCGTCTGCACAAGGGTCAGATGTATATCGCTCGTGCCGGGAGGCATGTCGATGAGGAAATAGTCAAGCTCGCCCCAGTCGGCCTGCCCGATAAGTTGTTTCAGAGCGTTGGAGGCCATGGTTCCGCGCCACACGACTGCACTGTCCTTTTCCACCATAAGACCTATCGACAGCAGCTTCACCCCGTATTTTTCGATAGGGATGATGAGATTGCGGCCGTCCACCTCGTGCATGTACAGCTGTTCGTCCTCTATGCCGAACATTTTAGGCACGGACGGGCCGAAAATGTCGGCGTCGAGCAGACCCACGCGATAGCCCTCGGCGGCAAGCGCCACAGCCAGGTTGGCGGCGACGGTGCTCTTGCCCACGCCGCCTTTGCCGGAGCTTATTCCTATTATATTGCGCGCTCCGGGAAGCGGCGACGGAGCAGGCTCGGGAGCCGCGGCGCGTGCCTTGACGACCACGCTCACCCGCACGTCCTCGCCTACATGGGCATGGATGGCGGCCTCGGCGGCCTTCACCAGCGAACGGGCGAAGGGGTCGGTGGTTTTGTCGAAGATAAGCGAGAAACTGACGCTGCGGCCGTCTATGCGCATGTCGTCCTCTACCATACCGAGGCTCACGATATCCTCGTGCTTGCCGGGGTAGCGCACGGTGCGCAGGGCGTCGGTGATCTGCGCGGGATACAGGGGATTCTCTACCATTGTTATTCCATTACGAAGACGTCCTCGCCTTCACGTTTCATATTGTACTGTTCGCGCACCACCCGTTCCATAGCCTCAGGGTCGGAACTGAGCCTGCGGTTCAGCTCCCGGTAATAGTTGACGCTGTCCTGCACCAGCTCCACCTCGGCGCGCAGGCTGTCGATCTGTTGCTGATACTCCACGCGGCGCGCTACGGAGCTGTCGCCGAAAAAGACAATATACACCAGCACTCCGATGACTATCAGTGTGGAGACAGACATGTAGCGCTTCATCCAGGCTCGGGCGTTGCTCATTTCAATAGGTTTATTTGAATTATAGAATGGCGGGCGGCGCACCATACGCCGCCCGCCTGTTCAGAAAATTATCACTTCACCAGGACTCGGCGGGTGTCTTTGTCCACCACAACCACATAGAGGCCTGCGGGCAGGTCGAAGGTGGCTGTTCCGGCAGCTACGGCCGCGCCGTTGACGTAAGTGAGGCCGTCCACGCCGTGGATGGTGACGTCAAGAGCCTCGGAAGCCTCCACGCACAGAACGCCAGGCTCGGAGCAGTAGGCCGTCCAGCTGTTGCGCTCGGCAGCGGGGTCGTTGATGCCGCTGCTGAAGTTGCTGATGCTCACGTTGTCGAGGTGTATGCGGTTGCCCTTGATGCGGTCGAGGCGTATGCGGATGTTGCCGGGCTTGTTCACGGCCACGCTGTACAGCGTGTAGTCCGAGGCGCTGATGGTCGCGGTGCCGGCGGTCTGCCACGTCGTGCCGCCGTCGGTGCTGTAGTCAACCGATACGGTAGCCTCTTCGTCCACGGTACCCTGATTGTTCATCCAGCGGCAGGCGTAGAAGCTGACGGTGCCTGCACCGCCGATCTTATCCTCGGCGAGGGCGATGCTTGTGGTCTTGCCGGACTTGCCGAAGCGGCACGATTTCTCGCCGGCATAGATGCGGTCGCCCTGGCTCTCAAGGCCTACGACGCCCACGTTGGAGAAGTCCCACTTTGCAGCGGAGCCCTCATAGAGACCGGTAGTGTATGTCTTGGCGAAGTTGGCCTCGAATGTCTCGAGGAAGTCGGCGCCGGGTGCGGTGCAGACACCGGTGATGATGCCGCTTTCGGCCACGAACTCGCCGACGGTGCCGGTGATTTCGGTAGTGAATGTGCCGGCACGCTCGCTGTTGAGGCGCATGAAGAAGTTGTCCTCCTCGGGCTGGAGCACAAGGCTCGTGGCCCATGTGGCCTTGTCGGTGCTGATCTGGAAGGGAGCGCTTACGCTGACGGTGACGGGCGACGAGATGTTCTCGAAGTCGACGAGTATCTCCTCGGCCACACTGGGCACGCCGGGCTCGGAAGTGAAGCTGAGCTCGCCGTCGTAGAGGAACTCTATGCCGGGCAGCAACTCGCCGGTGGTGACGCTGATGGTGTTAGACGTCATTGTTGCCGACTTCAGCGTGTAGGTGTAGGTGGTCTTTTCGTCAAGACCATCCACGAGGTATGTGCCGGCCTCGGCTTCTACGCTGCGCGGATAGCCGTCGATGCTCGTCTGTCCCTGACGCACGTCGAGAGTGTACTTGCCGTCGGTGGCGTCGCCCACATAGGCCCAGTTAGCCATGAACGAGTTGTAGCTGACGGAGGTCGCGGGCAGCGCGGGCAGGCCCTCCTGCACGGTCATGCGGACGGTGACGGTGCTTGTGCTGCTGCCGCTGCTAACGGTGAGCTTCGACGTATAGTTACCGGCCTTCGACGATTTCCATGTAAGGGTCAGCGGCGCGCCCTCGTTGGCGGCGGCGGCGCTGATACTGGCAGCGCTCAGCTGGAGCGCGTTGGTGGCGGATAGTGTCACGGCGCCCGTGAGGTTCTGCCCCTGCACGGTGATGGTCTTGCTGATGGCTACGCCCGGAGCCGTGGTGCCCAGTTCAACGGTGCTGCCGTTGACGGGAAGAACGATACTGCCGTTGTCCTCTGCGCCCTGACCGTTCCATGTCTGGTCCTTCTTGTCGCCCCAGATGTACTCCACAAGCTCGGGATGGTCGATGAAGGGGTTGCGGTTGCGCTGATGGTTGTAGACGGCGTCGTTGCGCACGGTCTCTTTCTTGCTCACGGGATCCTGACGGTGCCACTTCAGCAGCAGCTCCACGGCCCACGATTTGAAGGCGGGATAGTTATTGCCGGCAAGCATGTCGGAATGGAAGCCGCCGAAACGGTCGTAATAGGCAGCGGCCATGTAGAAATACGAACGGGCGAAGTCACCTTTGTACTCGTCGTCAGGCTCGAATACTCTGCCGCTGTAGCCGGGGAAAGTGCTCGTGCCGAGCTTGCCCAGAGCCTTGGTGGTGCCGTTGGCCGGAAGAGTTGTGCCGTTGGCGCACTCGCCGTAAGGGAAATTGCTGCGCTGGCCGTTCACCTTGCCGTCTGTGGGATAAATATGGAACGCATCGCTCACCATGGGCGACGAATCGTCGAACCAGCTTTTGGGGAACGAGTGCTCGCGGTTGATGCAGTCGCCCACCTGCGAGTAGTTGCCGCAATGCTTGGCCTGCGAGGGGGTGCCCCAGTTTTTGGTTGAATACATGTCCCACACGGTGCCGTTGTCGCGCACGTCGGATGTCTTGTACACATTCCACAGCCCGTCATATCCCACATTGGTGTGCGAACCGATCTTGTCGCCGAGAGCCTCAAGCAGAGCCTTGCCGCCCTTGCCCTTACAGGAATCATAATATGAATCGGGAGCTGCGGCGCCTGCTGTAAGCGCTGCCAGAGAGAGGAAACAGGCAAATAAATTGCGTACTTTCATTACTATGTTTTGTTGTTTATGGATATTCGGATTTTTGGTAACTGCAGAAACAGCATGTAAAATTAATGCATCTTAAGTGAACCGCAAAATTTTAGGCTATTTTTTAACGCTTGTAGGAGCATTATCGGCAAAAAGTAGTATCTTTGCCGAAAACACAACGAAACGAACATGAAAACGAAATACAACCGGGTACTCCTCAAACTCAGCGGCGAATCGCTCATGGGCTCCCAGCAATACGGCATCGACCCCGTGCGCCTGGGTCAATACGCAAAACAGATCAAGGCCGTGGTCGACGCAGGCACACAGGTAGCCATCGTCATCGGCGGAGGCAACATCTTCCGCGGCGTGCAGGGCGCGGCCAAAGGCTTCGACCGCATCAAGGGCGACCAGATGGGCATGCTCGCCACCGTAATCAACTCCCTGGCGCTCAACTCCGCCCTCGAGAGCGAAGGATGCCCCGCCAAGGTGTTCACCGCCCTCAACATGTATCCCATAGGCGAATACTACAGCAGCCGCAACGCTTCCGAGGCCATGGACACCGGCGTGGTGGCTATCGTGGCCGGAGGCACCGGCAACCCCTTCTTCACCACCGACACCGGCGCCGCCCTCCGCGCCGTCGAACTCCGCGCCGACGCCATGCTCAAGGGCACGCGCGTCGACGGCATCTACACCGCTGACCCAGAGAAAGACCCCACGGCCACCAAGTTCAGCCGCATCAGCTACGACGAAGTGCTGGCCCGCGGCCTGCGCGTGATGGACCTCACGGCCACAGCCCTGTGCAAGGAGAACGGCATGCCCATCGTTGTCTTCGACATGGACACCCCCGGCAACCTCGAGCGTCTGCTCGCCGGCGAGCCTATCGGCACAGAAGTCTATGCCGAATAATCGTAAAATCTCAACGCAAAATACTACCGACAATGACCGACGTCAACACTTACCTCAATCCGGCCAAGGACAAAATGGAACTGGCCGTGGCTTACCTTGAAGAAGCACTCGCCCACATCCGCGCAGGAAAGGCCAACGCAAAAATCCTCGACGGCATACGTGTGGAATACTACGGCAGCGCCGTGCCGCTGAGCAACGTCGCCAACATCAGCGTGCCCGACGCACGCACCATCGCCATCACGCCCTGGGAGAAATCCATGTTCCGCGAGATAGAGAAGGCCATCATCAACTCCGACCTCGGCATCACGCCCGAGAACAACGGCGAGATAATCCGCATCTCCATTCCCCCGTTGACCGAGGAGCGCCGCAAGTCGCTCGTCAAGCAGAGCAAGGCCGAGGCCGAGCAGGCCAAAGTGAGCGTACGCAACGCCCGCCGCGACGCCATCGAGGGCCTCAAGAAAGCCATCAAGCAGGGCATGCCCGAGGACGTGGAGAAAGACGGCGAGAACTCCGTGCAGAAGCTCCACGACAAATACCTCAAACAGATCGACGAGGTATTCGCCGCCAAAGAAAAAGAAATACTCACCGTGTAATCACACAATCACCACCGGCCCGGCAACGCCTCATCCGTTGCCGGGTTTGTCATACCCGTCAATCTCTGTCTTCCTGGTTAAATTGCGTTTCGTATTCAGCTATGATACGCTCTATATCTTTCTTAAGTTCAGGAATATGGCGTACAACAAGACTCCAAAGGAAATCGGATTGAACATTATCGTAAGCGTGAATAATCCTGTTACGCGTGTCGATTATGGCTCTTGCATTGGGAATGTTTACCGAAGAATCCGTTTTCTTTATTCTATTTATAGCTTCCCCCATTATTTCCACTTTGCGCTCGACAACACATCTGCGCATCATATCCTTCTCAAACAAATCGTATCTGTGAGGGAAACCTACAAAACAACTCTGCATATCATTGATTGCGTCCAGCACGTCTTGCAGATAGGTAAGCACCTCCTCCTTAGCCATAAATCATCTGTTTTGTACGATTCACATTCGCTATGAAATATTTGTTGCGCAGGCCCTTCTCCTCTATCAGATCAACCTTTCGGCCAAGCAAATGCTCCAAGGCATCACGCAATCCGAAATAATTGCTGACGTAATCAAATTTGTCATGGTCAATCGCCTCAAAATTCACAAGCAGATCCACATCGCTCTGGTCGTTGAATCTATCGGTAAGGATCGAACCAAAGACAGCCAAACTCCTGACCCTATGCTTACGGCAAAGGTCCAGAATTCGTTGCAGATGTATCTCTATCAGCTTCATAAGCGATTCTATTATGACCGCAAAGATAATTAATAACTTCTGATATAACAAACCCCTGCGGCAGAAAATTGTTGAAACAGATAAAGTAACCTCATATAGCCCTCACCACGGCCCCACACGCAGGCACAAAAAAAAATTACTCGTCGTCACGACGAATAATCTTCTTACCTTAAATCTAATACCATGAAAAACTGATGCAAAGGTAATGGTTTTATGTTATACAACATAATTATCCGACAAAAAAATGCATTTCGTTAACACTATTTATATTTCACCGGATGAATTTCAAATAAGTGTTAACGAAATGCGTTTTTCGGAGGGATGTGATTACATCACGCCGGTCTCACGCAGATGCTGCTGCCAGCGCCATGCCGAGAGCATGGTGTCGGCCAGTGGAGTCTCGGCTTTCCAGCCCAGCACCTTGTTGGCCTTCGTGGGGTCGGCCCACACCTGAATAATGTCGCCCTCGCGGCGCGGAGCGAACTTGTGTGGCACGGGGACGCCGGTAGCCTTCTCGAACGTGTTGATGAGTTCCAGCACGCTGACGCCCGAACCGGTGCCGAGGTTGAACACCTCCACCGGCTCCTCGCACTTGTCCTCGACGAGGCGCTGCACGGCCACCACGTGAGCTTTGGCAAGGTCTACGACGTCAATGTAGTCGCGTATGCATGTGCCGTCGGGCGTGGGATAGTCGTTGCCGAACACGCTCAGCACCTCGCGGACGCCGATGGCCGTCTGCGTCAGATAGGGAATGAGGTTCTGGGGCACGCCGTTGGGCAGCTCGCCGATGAGGGCCGAGGGATGCGCGCCCACCGGGTTGAAGTAGCGCAGCAGGATGGCCTTGAACGGAGCGCCTGCGGCCACGGTGTCGCGGATGATGTCCTCGCTGATTTTCTTGGTGTTGCCGTAGGGCGACGTTGCGTCCTTGCGGGGTGTGGCCTCGGTCACGGGGTTCTGCTCGGGCTCGCCGTAGACGGTGCAAGACGACGAGAACACGATGCCTTTCACGCCGTTGGGGCCCATGAGTGAGAGCAGGTTGATGAGCGTGTTCAGGTTGTTGCGGTAGTAGAGCAGCGGCTTGTGCATGCTTTCACCCACAGCTTTGCTGGCAGCGAAGTTGATGATGCCCTTGATGTCGGGATACTCGGCGAAAAGAGCCGAGAGGGTATTGATGTCGGTGCAGTCGCCCTCCACGAATGCCGGACGGACGCCGGATATGGCCTCTATGCCGTCGAGCACCTCGCGCTTGCTGTTGCTGAGGTCGTCGATTATGACAACGTCGTAGCCGGCGTTGATAAGTTCCACGCAGGTGTGGCTGCCGATGTATCCGGTGCCACCGGTCACAAGAATACGGGTCTTTTTCATATATAAGTGTTTATCAGTTAGAGTTACAATATGTCAGAATGGCAGCGGGCCGTCGGAGGCCGGTGCCAGGAAGTCGGCCGTGCCGCCCGCCATAGGTGCGGCGCCGGGCACCTGCGGCATCTGCGGCGCGTCGCCGCCGCCGGAGTTGAGCCGCGACGCATGCGTGCCGTGTTCTATCGCCACGGCCGTCTCGTTCCAGTTCTCGAAGCGGGCCACCGACGCGCGGAAGCGCATCTTGACGTCGTCCACGGCGCCCGAACGGTGCTTCGCCACGATGAACTCGGCCAGACCGCGTATGTCGTGTCCCGCCGCATCCTTGTCGCTGTGCAGGTAGTATTCAGGTCGGTGTATGAAGCAGACCATGTCGGCGTCCTGCTCTATGGCGCCCGACTCGCGCAGGTCGCTCAGCTGCGGGCGCTTGTTGTCGGTGCGCGACTCCACCGAGCGATTGAGCTGCGACAGAGCCACGATGGGTATGTTCAGTTCCTTTGCCAGCTGCTTGAGCGAGCGCGAAATCATGCTCACCTCCTGCTCGCGCGAGCCGAATTTCATGCCTGAGGCGTTCATCAGCTGCAGGTAGTCGATTATAATCATGCTCACGTGGTGCTCGCGCACGAGGCGGCGAGCCTTGGTGCGCAGCTCGAAGATGGAGAGCGAGGGCGTGTCGTCGATAAAGAGAGGCGCGCCCGTCAGGTGCTTGATGCGCGCCATGAGCTGGTTCCACTCTATGGGCGTGAGCTGGCCGCTTTTGATTTTGGAACCCTCAATCTCGCACACATTGGAAATCAGACGGTTGACGAGCTGCACCTTGCTCATCTCCAGCGAGAAGATGGCAACGGGCGTATTGAAGTTCACCGCCATGTTCTTGGCCATCGACAGCACGAAAGCCGTCTTGCCCATGGCCGGACGGGCAGCGATGATGATAAGGTCGGAATTCTGCCAGCCGGAGGTCAGCTTGTCGAGGTCGTGGTAACCGCTTTCCAGGCCCGAGAGGCCCGACGTGCGGTTGGCGGCCGCCTGTATCTGCTCTATGGCTTGCGAGATTATGGGGTCGATCTGCGTCACCTCCTTCTTCACGTTGCGCTGCGAAATCTCAAAGAGGTGTCCTTCGGCCTCGTTGAGTACGTCGTCCACGTCGATACTTTCGTCGAAAGCCTTGGTCTCAAGCTCGGCGGCAAAGGATATAAGCTGACGCGAGAGATACTTCTGGGCCACGATGCGGGCGTGGAACTCCACGTTGGCGGCAGAGGCCACCTCCATAGTCAGCTGTGCCACATAGGCCGTGCCGCCCACCTGCTCCAGGGTGCCGTTCAGACGCAGCTGCTCCACCACGGTAAGCATGTCGATAGGCGTCTGCGCGGCGCCGAGAGTCTGTATGGCGGCGTAGATAAGCTGATGCGCCGGCTCGTAGAAGCTCTCGGCCGTCAGCAGGTCGCACACCACCGTGTAGGCGTCCTTCTCAAGCATCAGGGCGCCCAGGACGGCCGCCTCCAGACGCGTGTCGCGCGGAGCGATGCGGCCGCCCATGTCGGCCACGGCCGGAGCTGTGCGGTTCGGTTTCTTTGACTGGTATTCTGGCATGTTACTTTGTTTCTTCTATTTTAAGGTCGCGCAGCAGAGTGCCGGCACCCGCATGGCTCATGGCCGCGACGATGCTGTCGTAGCAGGCCACCACGCCGGAGAAGCGCGCGCTGAAATCCGGTACGAAATCGCTGACACCGGCGTTGTCGAGGCGCGACCACACGGTCGCCACCGTAAGCTCGTCGGTAGGCATGGCCGGGTGATAGCCCGTGATGTCTCTCTTCTCGTCTATGATAACGCGGCTCACGATGCCGCACCGTTCCAGGCGGTCGAGGGCGTCAGTAGCCAGGCGCGCGGGTATGCCGTAGCCGGCTATCAGTTCCTGCACGGTGACGGCCGGGCGCCCGGCATCGAAGCGCTGCACCACCACTGTGGCGATGGCAAGCACCACGCGGCGGCGGTACGACAGCGATATTTTCGACACCTCGTTGGCGAAATTGAACTGGAAGATATTCTGCGACGAATAGCACAGCACCGCACCGGCCAGCGTAATCACCCACACAAGCTGGAGCCATATCAGCAGCAGAGGCAGGAAGGAGAAGCTGCCGTAGATGGCATTGTAGCGCGACACGTACAGCTGTCCCGTCACGAAGAGCCACTGCAGAATCAGGAAGCCCGCAGCGGCGAATCCGCCCGCCGGCAGAGCGTTGACAAAGCGAACGCGCGTATTGGGAATTACCACATACGCCAGCGTGAAGAACAGCCACGTGAGCACCCACGAGGCCACCTCCATCGCCGCCGACACCAGAGGAGTCATGAAATCCCACTGCAACAGCGACTGAAGGGTGTTGCTCACCAGCAGCGTGATGCCGCCCGAGCATATCAGCAGCACAGGCAGAATAATCAGCATGGCGGTATAGTCGGATAGCTTGCGCCATATGCCGCGGCCTTCCTTCACGCCCCATACGATGTTGAACGTATCCTCCACGCTCATCAGCAGCGAGATAAGGGTCCACAGCAGGAAGACGACTCCCACGCCCACGAAAAGGCCTTCGGAAGTCTGGTTCAGATAATTGTCCACAAAAGCCATAGAGGCGTCGATGGCCGAGGTCTGTGCCGGGAATATGTGACGCAGCTCGTCCACCAGCAGGTTCTGGATGTTGAAGCCGCGGCCTATGGCGAAGAGCAGAGCCAGCACAGGCACCACAGCCAGCAGCGTGCGGTAGGTCATGGCACACGCCTGCGACTGGAGGTTGCCGTCCATGAACGAGCGCACCGACAGATTCAGAGTCTTCACTATGGTTACGCCCCAGTTCTGGCGCCTGTCGGTCCAGACCCCTTCCCTGACGTAGTCCCATACGCGCACGGCCTTGTCGGCCAGGCGCGACAGCCTCGATTCCGGTTTATCGCTCATTGCAGGAGTATGTTTTCTTTTGACTTATGCCAAGATTTAGAGTGTTTTTCGAGCATGTTTTGAGCTTGAGTGAAGGAGTTATGGGGTTCCATAACGACTGAGCGAAAGCTCAAAACAGGCCGGAAAGGCCTCTAAAGCTTTCATAATGTCAAGAGCAAACATACTCCAATTTTGTTTTATGCTGCAAATTTCGCTAAATTTGCAGAAATATAAAAGGAATAGACGATTAAAATTCTATATCGATGATAATCTACCTTCTGGCTGCCATCACTGTAGCGGCACTCGCGCTGGCGGCCGCGGTGTTCGCACGCCTCAGGCGCACGGAAGCCGATAACCGGCGCCTGGCCGTAGAGCTGGCCGAAGCCACCACCCGCGCCGAGCTCCTGGACCGGCGCGAGGCCGACGCCGCAGCCGCCGAGCAGCGCTTCAAGGCCATTGCCAACGAGGTGCTGCTGGCCAACTCCCGTGCGCTCGGCGACGACAACCGGCGCACCATCGGCGAGGCCGTCACCCCCCTTGCCGAGCGAATGCGCGAGATGGAGAAGAACTTCCGCGAGATGTACTCCGCCGAGGCCCGCGAGCGCTTCTCGCTGGCCGACCGCATACGCGAACTCGTGGAGCTGAACCGCACCGTCGGAGCAGAGACCCGGCGCCTCACCGACGCCCTCAAGGGCAATACACGCATGCAGGGCGACTGGGGAGAAATCATCCTTGATAACATACTGGAGCGCTCCGGACTTCAGCGCGGACGCGAGTACGAGGTGCAGCAGGTGGTCCACGGCCCCGACGGCAAGGCGCTGCGCCCCGACGTGGTGGTGAACTACCCCGACGGCCGCTGTGTCGTCGTGGACAGCAAGGTATCCGTATCGGCCTATCTGACTATGCTCGACGCCGACACCGACGATGCCCGCCAGGCAGCCGCCAAGGCCCACCTCGCAAGTGTGCGCGGCCACATCAACGAGCTGCGCACCAAGAACTATCAGGACATCACCGGCAGCCGCCATTGCGACTTCGTGATGATGTTCATTCCCCACGAGGGCGCCTACATGGCTGCCATGCAGCTCGACCCCGCGCTGTGGCAGTACGCATTCGATTCGCGCGTGCTCATCGTCTCGCCCACCCATCTGATGGCCGTCATCAAACTCGTCGAGCAGCTGTGGCGCAACGACCGGCAGAGCCGCAACGCCATCGCCATAGCCGCCGAGGCCGGCAAGATGCTCGACAAGCTCAGCGGATTCCTCGCCGACATGGAAAAGATCGACTCCGGCCTCAACGCCGCACGCCGCGCATGGGACGCCGCGCACAACAAACTATGCTCCGGCACCGGCAACCTGGTGGGACGCGCCGAACGCCTGCGCGCCATGGGCGCCAAGGCCACCAAGGACCTGCCGGCATCATTCACCAACGAAGACAATGAGGACTAAGAGGCTGTTTAAAAACGGATGTTAACACAAGGGTTGCAGATTTTGGAGGGTATTTCATCCTGCGGGAGCAGGAGCGTACTGGATGTACGCGACTGTGACAAAGGATGAAAGACACCCAAAAGATGCAAAGCCGAAGTAACTTTTCATGATAAAATCAGCCCCAGGACAAAATAAAAAAACATTAAAATAACAGCATGATAAGCAAACAGATGTTAAAGAATAGCTCGCCTCGGTCCCTCTCCGGCGCTTTCCGCCGTCTTCTTCGGTCGAGTGGCTACGGCCACACTCCCTCATCAGACGACAAAAATCGCTCGGAGATTGACCGCCCCTGTGTTAACATCTGTTTTTAAACAGCCTCTGATGGACAGCCTTGACAAAAAATACTACAGCATAGCGGAAGTGTCGGAGCTGACCGGTCTGCCGCACAGCACGCTCCGCTTCTGGGAAAGCGAGTTCCCCGACGTCGTCAAGCCACGCCGCAACGCCGGCCGCACACGCTTCTACACCCCGCGCGACATCGAGGGCATACGCATGCTGCAATATCTGCTGAAGGAGCGCGGCCTCAAGCTCGACGCCGCCCGCGCCGAGATGGCCCGAAACCGCAGCGGAGTGAGCCGCCGCTTCGAGGCCGTCGAGCGCCTGCGCGCCATCCGTTCCACCCTTCTGGAACTGCGCGACGCCCTCGCCGACAGACAGAAAAAGGAATAACAACCTAACTGCGCGCAACGCGCGCACCCTAAACCCTAAACTAATCCATCACGTGCCCGGCATTCTCCGCCTGGCGTATCATCTCCTCATACTCCTGCGGCGTCAGGTCATAATAATAGTAATGTACCGGGTTCTGCGGTTCGCCGTCCAGACGCACCTCATAGTGCAGATGCGGACCCGTACTCTTGCCCGTATTGCCCACACGCCCTATCAGGTCGCCGCGCCGCACAGTCTGCCCCGGGCGCACCAGCATGTCGCTCAGATGGGCGTAGCGCGTACGGTAGCGGTAGCCGTGGTCTATCTCTATCATCTTGCCGTAGCCGCTGTTCCAGTCGGCGGCCACCACCTTTCCGTCGCCCGTCGCGTAGACCGGCGTACCTATGGGTGCCGAGAAATCCATGCCCTCGTGAAACTTGGCAGTGCCGTATATAGGGTCGCGCCTGTAGCCGTAGCCCGACGCCATGGCCCGCAGATTCTTCTCGCTCACGGGCTGTATCGCCGGAATGTGGCTGCTGCGCTCTTTCAGCGACGACGCCTGCTCCCGCAGATAGTCGAACGAGCGCGACTGCGTCGCCACCATCTGCTCCAGCAAGTCAAGCTTTCCGGAAAGTTCGCCCACCAGCTCCGGGTCGGCCAGCGAGTCGGCACGTTCATAGTTGCGTCTGCGCTCCAGGCCGGCGTTGCGACGCGCGGCACCCAGCGGCTCGGCCTGCATCACCACGCGGTAGAAGTTATCGTCGCGCGCGGCTATGTCAGAAATCACGGCTATCGCCTCGTCGGCGCGCCGGTCCAGCAGCCCCACGCTCAGCTTCAGCCTCTCGTTATCGCTGCGCAGCATGCGTTCTTTCGGAAAGTCCACCGCCGCATACAGCACCGCGAACACCGCCACAGCCAGTCCGAAGCCCAGTCCCACCTGACGCAGCGACGCCATAAGCCGCTGACGCGCCGACGGGTAGACACGCTCGTAGCGGCCCGTCACAGGATTGATTCTGTAGTATACTTTTTGACTCACTGCGTGGAACTTGACTTGGTTTTCACTTGCAAAAGTACGAAATATGCTGTAATTTTGCAGACCGAAATAGAAAAAACATAAGCACATTATTATATACAAGTTGCACAAAATGCTTACCGCCAAAGAGATACGCGAATCCTACAAGGAGTTTTTTCGCAGCAAAGGCCACCACATCGTGCCCTCAGCGCCGATGGTAATCAAGGATGACCCCACGCTCATGTTCACCAACGCAGGCATGAACCAGTTCAAGGACATTATCCTCGGAGCTGTCGCGCCAAAGTACCGTCGCGTGGCCGACTCGCAGAAGTGCCTGCGCGTCAGCGGCAAGCACAACGACCTCGAGGAAGTGGGCATGGACACTTACCACCACACCATGTTCGAGATGCTTGGCAACTGGAGCTTCGGCGATTACTTCAAGCACGAAGCCATCGACTGGGCATGGGAATACCTCGTGGACGTGCTCCGGCTCGACCCCGCACGCCTCTACGCCACCGTCTTCGAGGGCGCGCCCGACGAAGGACTCACGCGCGACGACGAGGCTGCCGGCTTCTGGCTGAAACATCTGCCCGCCGACCATATAATCAACGGCAACAAACACGACAACTTCTGGGAGATGGGCGACACCGGCCCCTGCGGCCCCTGCTCGGAGATTCACATCGACCTCCGCCCCGACGACGAGCGCGCCAAGACGCCCGGAGCCGAACTCGTCAACAAGGACAATCCCCTCGTCATCGAGATCTGGAACCTCGTGTTCATGCAGTTCAACCGCAAGGCCGACGGCTCCCTTGAGCCGCTGCCCGCCAAGGTCATAGACACCGGTATGGGCTTCGAGCGCCTCTGCATGGCGCTCCAGGGCAAGCAGTCCAACTACGACACCGACGTCTTCACACCCCTCATCGACAAGATTTCGCAGCTCTCCGGCAAGAAATACGGCGAGGACCACAAGGTGGACGTAGCCATGCGCGTCATCGCCGACCACGTCCGCACCATCGCCTTCTCCATCGCCGACTCGCAGCTCCCGGGCAACGCCAAGGCAGGCTACGTAATCCGCCGTATCCTGCGCCGGGCCGTACGTTACGCCTATACGTTCCTGGAACAGAAGCAGGCGTTCATGTACCGCCTCGTCGACACGCTCATCGACAGCATGGGCGAGGCATACCCCGAGATAGCCACACAGCGCGACCTCATAATGAAGGTCATCAAGGAAGAGGAGGACGCCTTCCTCCGCACCCTCGCCAACGGCATCCACATGCTCGACGAGGCCATCGCCGCCGCCCGCAAGGAAGGACGCGACGAAATCTCCGGCAAGCAGGCATTCGTCCTCTACGACACCTACGGCTTCCCCCTCGACCTCACCCTGCTCATCCTCAAGGAGCAGGGCATGAACCTCGACCAGGCCGGATTTGACGCCGAGATGGAGGCGCAGAAGCAGCGTGCGCGCAACGCCGCAGCCGTCGAGACCACCGACTGGGTCGAGCTCCGTCCCGGCGAGCAGGAATTCACCGGCTACGACGAAAGCGAGACCGGCTGCCACATCCTGCGCTACCGCCACGTGCGCCAGAAAGGACGCGAATACTATCAGATAATCCTCGACCGCACGCCCTTCTATGCCGAGATGGGCGGCCAGGTTGGCGACCGCGGCACCCTCACCGACAACGCCACCGGCGAAACCATAGAGATATACGACACCAAGCGCGAGAACGGCGTCGGCGTACACCTCACCAAGAAGCTCCCCGCCGACCCCGCCGCCGAATTCACCGCCGCCATCGACCGCGAGGCGCGCGCCGCCACCGAGCGCAACCACACGGCAACCCACCTGCTGCACCAGGCCCTGCGCGAAGTGCTCGGAACACACGTGGAGCAGCGCGGCAGCTACGTCAGCCCCGACTCACTGCGCTTCGACTTCAGCCACTTCCAGAAACTCACACCCGAGGAGATACGCCGCGTCGAGCGCCTTGCCAACCGCCGCATCCGCGAGGCACTCCCCCTGGAGGAACACCGCCACATGCCCATCGCCGACGCCCGCGAGCTCGGCGCAATGGCTCTCTTCGGCGAGAAATACGGCGAGGACGTACGCGTGGTGCGCTACGGCGACTCCATAGAACTCTGCGGCGGCACCCACGTCGCCAATACCGGCAACATCGGCATGGTGCGCATCGTCAGCGAGAGCAGCATCGCCGCAGGCATACGCCGCATCGAGGCCATCACCGGCACAGCCGTCGAGGACGCCATCGACAAATTCAGCGACACCATGCGCGACATCTCCGCCCTCTTCAACAACGTCCCCGACGTCGTCGCTGCCCTCCGCCGCAGCATCGAGGAGAACGCCGACCTCCGCCGTCAGGTAGAGGCAAGCCTCAAGGAGCGCGCCGAGACCATGGCCAAAAACGCCCTCGACAAAGCCAAGGTAGAGGGTCCGTTGCGCATCGCCGCCCTCTCAGGCCCCGGCATTCCCGACGTCGTCAAGAACGTCGCCTTCAGCGTCCGCGCCCTCGCCGGCACAGAGCCGACAGCCTTTGCCGCAGCCACTTTCGACGCCGCAGGCAAGCCGCTGCTCACCCTCATGCTCAACGACGCTGCAATTGCCGCCACCGGCAAGAACGCCTCGCAGATAATCCGCGAAGCCGCCAAGGCCATCAAGGGCGGCGGCGGCGGCCAGCCCGGTTTCGCTCAGGCAGGAGGCAAGGACCGCGAAGGGCTTTCCACTGCCATGGACAAAATGATAGAGCTGCTTAAAGCCTGAACTTGAAGCACATACTGAAAATACTCTTTCTGCCGGTGCTCCTGGGTGTGGCTCTCGCCACTCCCGGACGCGCATCGGCAGGTATTTTTCAGAAACTAAGCTCCGACTCCATCGCCACATGGGGCAAGTTCCCACGCTTCTGCATGAAGATTTACGACTGGGGCGATGAATTCTTCAACGGCTACGACTCGCTGTACGTCTCCCGTACGCACACCAACTTCAACGTCCGCGTCAACGCCGACAGCTGGGCCGACCTATACAACTTCGACCTGCCCGAAGACAAGCAGATACGCATGCGCACCGACCCCGCCACCTCCATGGGCTTCAGCCTCGGTTACCTCGCCGTGTCCATTGGCTACGACATGAACGTCTCGCGCTACTTCGGCGGACCGAACCGCACACGCAAACGCTTCAACTTCGGATTCACGTGCAGCCTGCTCTCCTTCGAGTATTACGACATACACAACGACGGCGACGTACACATCACACGCTTCGGCAGCGGAGGCGAGGCCGCTAACCTGCATTTACCGTTCAAGGGCATTGACACACACACCCGCGGAGCCGACATCTACCTCTTTTTCAATCAGAAGCGATACTCCATGGCCGCAGCCTTCAACTACGGACGCTACCAGTTGCGCAGCGCAGGATCATTCTTCGCCGGATTCTCCTACTTCCACAACGCCTACCACTTCGATTTCAGCGAACTGCCCGAAGCAATGCGCGACGAACTGCCCACATCCTGGGAAGACTACAGCTACAACGTAAACACCAACAACTATTGCCTCAAACTCGGCTACGGCTACAATTGGGTACTTGGAAAACACTGGCTCATAGGCATATCCGAGTCGCCAGTCTTGGGGCTGCAGCAGGGACGCATCACAGGCAACGCAAAACCAACATCCTTGTCGCTTTCCAACCGCCTGCGCATCAGCTTCGTGTGGAACAACAAGCACTGGTTTGCCGGCGTGATAGGACGCGCCGACCAGGGCCTCATCTACAACAAAAAGCAGGCTTTCATCAACAGCGACCTCAGCTTCAACGCCTGCTTCGGCTACCGCTTCAACCTCTGGTAGCAATTTATCCTACCATCAATTACAGCACCCGCTTGTAGGGACGCACGGCTCGTGCGTCCACACATAAATTACTAATTATCAGCGTCTGAGCACCAAGGGCATCACACCCTCACTTCTCACCGCCCTCACACCCGGAAGAACTCCGTGAAGGCGCCTATCGCAGCCACATGGTCGGCTGCAGCCGCTGTCTCCCGGGCCGAATGCATCGCCCATACAGGCGAACCCATGTCCACGCCGCGAAGCGCTATCTGCGACGTCAGGATATTGCCCAGCGTCGAGCCGCCCGCCACATCGCTGTGATTCACGAAGCGCTGCACCGGCACCCCGGCGCGCTCGCACAGCGTGGCGAACACAGCCGCAGAGTCGGCGTCCGTCATATACTTGCAGTTGGCGTTGATCTTGATGACCGGGCCGCCGCCCAGCACCGGATGGTTCGTCGGGTCCTGCTTCTCCACGTAGTTGGGATGCACGCCGTGGCCGTTGTCCGCCGAGATCATGAACGACTGCGCCATACTGCGGAAATAATCCTCCTCCGAGCCGCCCAGAGCCGCGCAGAGGCGCTGCAGCGTCTGCTTCAGCACCGGCGACGCCGCGCCCTGCTTCGTTCCCGAGCCCGTCTCCTCGTTGTCGAAGATAGCCATCACGCGCGTATGCCGCGAAGGCTCGTCCGCCGTCGCAAGCAGTGCCGAGAGCGCCGCATGCACCATGCTCAGGTCGTCGATGCGGCCCGAGCTTATGAACTCGCCGTTCAGGCCTATTCGCTCGGCATGCTCCAGCGTGTGCAGCGACAGGTCATAGTCCAGCAGTTCCTCGCGCGGCACGCCCAGCTGGCGCGCAAGCATGCGGCCCACCAGATCCGTGGCCTCGGCCGGGTCGTCCACCCGTCCCAGCACGGGCAGCATGTCCTTCTGCCGGCTCAGCGGATTGCCGTCATTCACTCCGCGGTTGAAGTGGATGGCAAGGTGCGGAATCACCAGCCGCGCACCCTCCAGGCGCACGGCCACCTGACGCGGATGCAGCGGGTCGTCGCCGCGCAGTATGGCGCGTCCCGCCAGTCCAAGCGGGCGGTCAAACCACGTGTAGAGTATCGGACCTCCGTACACTTCGGTGTTGAGTTTTACGATGTTGCCCTCGCAGAGCATCTCGCAGTGCGGCTTCACGCGGAAGCACGGCGAGTCGCTGTGCGCACAGATGATGCGCACTCCCTCGCTCGGAGCGCCCTCGCCCGCCACGAACGCGAAGATAGCCGACGAATTAGCGCACACATAGCGCCTGTCGCCCGCGCTGATGGTCCAGGCATCGGCGGCGCGCAGCTCTGTGAATCCGGCAGCCTCAAGGCGCCGCCGCAGTTCGGCCACAGCCAGGAAATTCACCGGCGAGGCGTTCAGGAAGTGAAGAAGGTCGTCAATCATTGTAGTAGATTTTGTTAATTGCACGCAGCACATTGCACAGCGTCTGGCTCCAGTAGCCCGCGAAGTCCTCGCGCAGGCCCGGCATCATTTCCGATATGAATTCCGGAGTGGCGTCGCGCGCCGTCTGCACTATGTTGTAGAACACCTGAAAGAGGTCGGCCAGCCCCTCCGATATGCTTGCGCCTATCGGCGTATCGCTGTACTTCATGTCCTCCTCGAACACCTCCAGATAAGCGTCATCCTCACCCAGCAGCGCGGCCACGCGCCGGCGCACGGCCTCGTAATAGTCCTCATCAAGGGCGCTGTTCACGTATGCGTCGGCCATGGCCTCCGTGTCGTCGCGTCGCAGGTCGGACGCGGCGATGTACAGCCGCGGCAGCAGACGCAGCATGGCGGCCAGGAAGTCGGCGCGCTCGGTCTCACGCGCGCTCTCCAGGGCCGAGCAGTATTCATTGGCGAGAGCCAGGAAGGCGAGTTCGTTGGGCTGGAGTGTGGTATTCATTTAGTGTAAAGTTTGTTGTCGACAATATATTTATAAACACCAGGCGGCAGAAAACAGCTCATGTCGCGTCCGCGGGCTATCGCATCGCGCACCTGCGTGCTGCTCAGATTCACGGTGATAGGCGTTATCGTCTCCATGCCGTCCACATGGTTCTCCACGGGGTAGCCCGGACGCGGATACACTATCACGCCGTACTCGTCCAGGATGCGTTGCCAGTCGCGCCACTGGTCGAACACCTGCCAGTTGTCGCTCCCTATGACGAGCTTGAAGCGGCGACCGGGATAGCGCGACGCCAGCAGGTCCAGCGTGTTGATGGTATAGCTCGGCAGGGGCATCGACAGCTCTATGTCGCAGGTGTCAACACGCTCCACCCCGCGGGTTGCTATCGACAGCATTGCCAGACGCCGCGTGTCAGGTATCAGCCCCAGCGGATTCTTCAGCGGATTGCGCGGCGAGAGCATCAGCCACACCCTGTCAACGACATTCCACTGCGTCAGGTAGGCAGCCAGCATCATGTGGCCGCAGTGCACGGGGTTGAAGCTTCCCCCCAGCAGGCCTATCGTCTCGGTTGTGGCCATTACTCTGCTGAAGCGATGTGTTGCGTGATGATGCGGCGCGCCTCGTCCACGGCCTCGTCCAGGTCATCGTTGACTACACGGAAGTCGAACTGCGGCGCGAAACCCAGCTCATAGTCAGCCTTCGCCACACGCTGGTCTATCACCTCGGGCGAGTCGGTGGCGCGGCCCACGAGGCGCCGGCGCAGTTCCTCCACATCGGGCGGCAGTATGAAGATAGTCACCGCCTTGTCGCCGTAGATGCGCTTGACGTTCAGCGCGCCCTTGACGTCGATGTCGAGAATCACGTCGCGCCCGGCGGCTATCTTGTTGTCGATCTCGCTGCGCAGCGTGCCGTAGTAGCGGCCCGGGTACACTTCCTCCCATTCGATGAAGCGGCCGGCGGCCACGGCTTCGCGGAAGTCCTCGGTGCTCATGAAGTGATAGCTCACGCCGTCGGACTCGCCCGTGCGCGGAGCGCGGTTGGTTGCCGACACGGAGAATTCCAGCGGCAACGCGCAGTCGCCTTCCAGCAGTTTGTGAATGATGGAGCTTTTGCCGCATCCGGAGGGCGCCGACAGCACGATTATCTTGCCTTGTTTTTCCATGGATTACAAAACATTAAGGACCTGTTCCTTTATCTGTTCCAGTATGTCTTTCATCTCCACCACCAGGCGCTGCATGTCGGCCTGGTTGCTCTTGGAGCCGAGGGTGTTGATTTCGCGGCCCATCTCCTGCGCGATGAAGCCGAGCTTCTTGCCGTGCGACACCCCGGGAGCCGCCATCGTCTCGCGGAAATAGCGCAGATGCTGCCCCAGGCGCTGCTTCTCCTCGTTCACGTCGAGCTTTTCTATGTAGAAAATCATCTCCTGCTCCAGGCGCCCGCGGTCGTATTCAACGCCGGCGATTTTCGCCAGGCCCTCCTCTATGCGCCCGCGGATATGGGCCACGCGTGCCGTTTCATACTCGTCCACGCGGGCCAGCAGACCGGCTATCGCACTGATGCGCGCGTCGAAAAATGCTTCCAGGCGTTCGCCCTCGGCGCGGCGGTGGGCCATGCAGGCCTCGGCGGCGGCCGCGAGCGCCTTGCGCATCAGCGAGATTTCGGCCTCGCTGCTCTCGGCAGGCGCCACGCTGCGGCACACCTCCGGCAGACGCATCAGCAGGTTCAGCCAGTTGTCGGGCTGCGGGATGCCTAATTCCTCGGCCGCGGCCTCGAGCTGCCGCTTGTAGGCCGCCATCACGGCCACGTCCACCTCCACGGGCGCCCCGGCGGCCGCCCCGGTGTGCTCCACCGTGGCCGTCACCTCCACCTTGCCCCGTTCCAGCGTGCCGGCGATAATCTCGCGCACGTCGCTCTCCAGGTTTCTGAATGCCTGCGGCAGACGCGTCACCAGATCCAGCTGCTTGCTGTTAAGTGTCTTTATTTCAAATGTTACCTTTGCACCATCGGCTTCGGCGGCTGCTTTGCCGAAGCCTGTCATCGAGTACAGCATGTTCCGTTCTGTTTGTTAATTGAGCAAAATTAACGATATTTTTTTGAAAAATACGTAACTTTGGGGTTAAAAATAAGACTATGGAAGTACTCTACGAAGACAACCACATCATCATCGTCAACAAGGCTCCCGGCGAGATAGTGCAGGGCGACAAGACCGGCGACACACCCCTCAGCGAGACCGTTGCAGCCTGGCTCAAGGAGAAATACGCCAAACCCGGCAACGTCTTCGTCGGCGTGTGCCATCGCCTCGACCGCCCCGTCGGCGGCATTGTGGTTTTCGCCAAGACATCCAAGGCCCTGGCGCGCCTCAACGAGATGTTCCGCACCGGCGCCGTCCACAAGCGCTACTGGGCCATCACACGCGGAGTGCCCCCACAGCCACAGGCCGAGCTCACCCACTACATCACCACCACGGAGCGCAACAACAAAAGCTACGCCTCCGCCACGCCGCGCCCCGGCGCCAAGGAGGCCCGACTGCGCTACACACTCATAGCCCGGGGCGACCGCTACCGCCTCCTTGAGGTGGAGCTACTCACCGGCCGCAAGCACCAGATACGCGTCCAGCTCGCCGCCATAGGCTGCCCCATCCGCGGCGACCTCAAGTACGGCGACAAGCGCAGCAACCCCGACGGCAGCATCTCCCTGCTCGCCCGCAGCATCGACTTCATCCACCCCGTCAGCGGCAAGCCCGTCCACGTCGAGGCCCCCGTCCCCGCCGACCCCCTCTGGCAGGCCCTCGACTCCGCCCGAAAGAGTTGATAGTTTATAGTGTATAGATAAGAGGGAGTTACCTCGGAGGGCGAAAAAAATAAGGACATAAGGTCAAAAGAAACAGATTACTATCTGATGAATATTAAATAATATCAAAATAATAATTCTTATGTCGCTTATGACCTTATGTCCCTTTGTATCTCACCATACCCGGTATTTTTATAGCATAGATAGGGAATGAATAAGAGAAACTCTTAACTCCTAACTCCTAACTCCTAACTGCGCGAAGCGCGACTCACTCCTAACTTTTTCAATCCAACCCTCCCTCTTGTCGGTTTTTTTCCGTAATTTTGCACCGACGATGGCACGGCGCCTCGATATCTTCGTTGAAATTCTTGTTTTATGAACGACACTTTTGAAATGGTGGCCAAGACCTTTCAGGGACTGGAAGGTGTGCTGGCCGACGAGCTCCGCACACTCGGAGCCCGGGATGTGCGTCCCGGACGACGCATGGTGGCTTTCCGCGGCGACCTCGAACTGCTCTATCGGGCCAACTTCTGCTGCCGCACGGCTCTGCGCATTCTCAAACCGTTCTACAGCTTCAGCGCACACGACGCCGACGAACTCTACGACAAGGCCAAGGCCTTCGACTGGAACCGCCTCCTCTCCCTCAGCAAGACTTTCAGCATCGACACCGTAGCATATAGCGACGAGTTCTCACACTCACGCTTCGTCACATACCGCATCAAGGACGCCATCGTCGACTGGTTCAAGGACCGCTACGGCGAGGACAAGCGCCCCAAGGTACGCCTCCAGGACGCCGACGTCATGATCAACGTCCACATCTCCGGCACCGACGTCACCCTCAGCCTCGACAGCAGCGGCGAGTCGCTCCACAAGCGCGGCTACCGCGAGGCGCAGACCGAGGCACCCATCAACGAGGTGCTCGCCGCAGGCATCATACTCCTCAGCGGATGGCACGGCGAGAAGCCCTTCGTCGACCCCATGTGCGGCAGCGGCACCTTCCTCTGCGAGGCTGCCCTGATTGCCGCCGGCATCGCCCCGGGCATCTTCCGCAAGCACTTCGCTTTCGAGGCGTGGCCCGACTTCGACGCCGAACTCTTCGACAGGATTTACAACGACGACAGCGCCGAGCGCGCCGTGGCCGTACCCATCGTCGGCGCCGACATATCCCCCAAGGCCGTCAGCATAGCCGAGGCCAACCTCAAGGGCGCCGGAGTGGCCAAGTACGTACAGCTGCACGTGCGCCCCATTGCCAGATGGACCGCCGACGACGTTCCAGCCACCCAAGGCGTACTCGTCACCAATCCGCCCTACGGCGAGCGCATCTCCGCCCCCGACATGGAGGGACTCTACACGAGTATCGGCTCGGTGCTGAAGCACGTGTTCCGCGGATGGGAAGCATGGATCATAGGCTACCGCGACGAGTATTTCCGCAACATCGGCCTCGCTGCCAGCGAGAAGATAGCCCTGCTCAACGGCTCCCTGGAGTGCGAGCTGCGCGAGTACGTCATCTTCGAAGGCGACAAGAAAAGCTTCCTCGCCGCAGGCGGCAAGCTGAAGAACAAGCCCGCCCGTGAGGCCGACGCGCCCCGCCGCCGCTTCGACCGCGACAACACTTCCGGCCCGCGACGCCGCTTCGACCGCGACGACAAGCCCCGCCGCAAGCCCTTCGGCACGGCGGCGGCACCCGAAGCCGAGCCGGAGAAAACAAGCGACAACCCGCTGGCCGTGCGCCGCAATCCCGGCGCCCTCAAGAGCCTCGTAGGACGCAAGCCCTCGCTCCCGCCCGCCGAAGGCCCCACCATGCGCTCACGCGGCTGGAAGAAGAAATAATCCCGTGAATCCCAACAAATTCATGCACTCGCGCGCCGCCATGATTCTGGCGACGCTGCTTATGATACTCGCCGCGTGGCAGGTCTTCGCCTCCGGCGAGGGTACCGTAATAGCCGGCGACCGCGGCATTGCCCTGCCCTCGGCCAACCTCTGGCTCCGTACGCCGCTGGCGTCGGCGCTCGCCGGCGTCGGCTCCACGCTGCTCATCATGGGCATGATGCTCTTTCTCAACCGCCGCTTCAACCTGCTGCGCGACCTCTCCGTCATAGGCTGCACCATATTCGCGGCCATGCAGGCCGCCACACCCATGCTCACGGCGCAGCTCTACACCGGCCAGCTCCTGGCTCTTGCCGTGGCCGCTTGCTTCGCCCTGCTGTTCAGCTGCTACGGCAACCCCTGGCGCACGCAACGCGTGTTCCTCGCGTTCTTCATTCTGTCGGCCGGCGTGTCCACGCAGTATTCCTTCGCCGTCTACATCCCCGTCATGCTCGTGTGCTGCTGGCAGATGCGCATCATGTCGGGCCGCACGCTCGTGGCCGTGGCCCTGGGACTGCTGACGCCCTGGTGGCTCCTTTTCGGCCTCGGCATCATCAGCCCGGCCATGCTCCACGTGCCGCATCTGTCACGCCTGCTCTCGGTGTTCAGCTTCACCGACGGCGCACTGCTGGCCGCCACCCTGTTGCTCACGGTAGGCGTTCTGGCCGCCGCCGTCGTGTTCGACCTGTTCCGCACCATCGCCTACAATGCCCGGTCGCGCAGCTACAACGGCACGATAGTCCTCACCGGCATTGTCACGGCCATAGCCATGGCCGTGGACTACAACAACGTCGCCTCCTACGTCCCCCTGCTCAACATGCTTGCCGCCCTCCAGGGCGCGCAGTTCTTCATCATCCACCGCACGGAGCGCTCGTGGATAGGCATCCTCGCGCTGCTCTGCGCCTACATGATTCTCTCCGTATGCAACATCCTCGCCTGAAATTCCTTGTAGAGAGCAATGTTCCGTTCGTACGCGGCATGCTCGAAACCTGTGGCAGCGTCGTCTACGCCTCCCCGGCCGACATCACCCCCCAGGCGGTGCGCGATGTCGACGCCATTATCATACGTACGCGCACGCGCGCGGACGAGGCCCTCCTCGGCGCCTCCCGCTGCACCATGGTAGCCACGGCCACCATCGGCACCGACCATATCGACCTGCCATGGTGCGCCTCCCGCGGCATCGAGGTGGCCAACGCGCCGGGCTGCAACGCGCCGGCCGTCGGACAGTACGTCTTCGGCAGCCTCGCCGCCGTTTCCTCGCGCCCGCTGCGCGACATCACCCTCGGCATCGTGGGCGTGGGCCACGTAGGCGTCATAGTGGAGCGCTGGGCGCGCTCTTTGGGCATGCGCGTGCTGCGCTGCGACCCGCCGCGGCAGCGCGCCGAGGGAGGTTCCGGATGGCACACACTCGCCGAGATAGCCCGCGAGGCCGACGCAATCACTTTCCACACACCCCTGACACTCTCCGGCCCAGACGCCACTTACCACATGGCCGACGAAGCCTTTTTCGCCGCCCTGCGACGCCGACCCGTCATCATCAACGCCGCCCGCGGCCCGGTAATTGACACTCCCGCAATCGTAAAAGCCCTCGACGGCGGCCTTGTCGGCAAAGCCGTCATAGACTGCTGGGAGAACGAGCCGGACATATCCACGGCGCTGCTCGCCCGTGCCGCCGTAGCCACACCCCACATCGCTGGCTACTCCCGCGAGGGCAAATGGCGCGCCTCGCAGATGGCCCTCGACGCCGTCACCGCCCACTTCGGCCTGCCGCGGCTTCAGTTGCGCGAGCCGGCACCCCTGCCCGTGCCGGACGCTATCACCGAGGCGCAGGCCGCCGCGAGCTACAATCCGCTGCTTGCCGACACCCCCGTTCTCAAGATGATGCCCGCCCTTTTCGAGCAGCTCCGCAACCGCTACGACCTCCGCACCGAGCTGCACTGATACGCATAAAGCGCCCCGCCGGCATTACAAAGCACTTACCGGAGCATTTTTATAGTATCAGTCCACTGATACTTTTTCCTACAAAAAAAGTCAATCGAACGTCAATTACATTTTCAGAACCTTACGACCACATTTTCCCATAGTTTAAAGACAGCAACTGCCCCCGCATCAACCATTTTTAATTATTTTTTACCAAAATCACGCTATTTTAAATTAAAATATTGAGATAAAATTATGTCAGTTCAAAATATTGTATTATCTTTGCATGTGTGTTTTTTATAGTATTAGATTAAGGATAAAGGTCTGGAAAGAGATGTTGTGAAACATCTCTTTTTTTATGTCCTGAGTTCAGCTTTTTTTGAACTACCATGGCCTCACAGGCGTTATACCGGCATGAAACAGACATCACGCACACTCATGCTTGCGGCACTGTTCATCAGCCTGCTCATCGTGTCCGTGGCCTATCACTCGGGGCACGAACGGACGCGGATAGGCGACATAGCTCCGGCGCTGACTTTTGAAAGCACCCCGAACGATGCCCTCAGAGCATTGCGCGGCAAATACGTACTCATAAGCTTTTGGTCGGCCACCAACGCACCCTCGCGTCAGGCCGTCGGCGACTACAGCTGCTGGTTACGTTCGCAAAACGCCGGCAATGTCGGCATGATAGCATTCAACACCGACCGCGAGGAGCCCCTCTTCCGCGAGATCGTGAAGCGCGACGGCCTTAACCAGTCGCTCCAGTTCCGCCTCAGCGAGAAAGCCACAGAGCATCTCATGCACGACTACAACCTCCGGGCCGGCCAGTACGGCACCCTACTCGTCAATCCCGACGGCCGCATCCTCGCCCATAACCCGGCCCCGGCCGACATCCCCGCCATCATCGCCAAGAATTAGTTTATAAGACTTATAAAATTTATAAGATTTATAAGACTTATAAGACTTACCCTCCCCTCCTCAAAAATCCGCCTCCTTAAAAAAATTTTGCCGTCAGGCAAAATTTTTTCTCCCTATCCCACAATAAGTTATCCTCGATTTTAACATTCTTTAGCTATGAAATGAACCGGGGGGTGGTTCATTTCATAGTTCCAAGGGGTATTTCGTGTTGTAACTTTGCAGCATCATGAAACATTCAAGCACATACCCCTTCCGCCGCTGGTACCGCAGGCCCCTCACGCCGCGCGAATCCGCCGTCATCGGCCTCCTCGAGCGCCGTCGCCGCCGCACAGGCCGCGTCAGCATCGTCCTCACCGTATCAGCCGCCGAGCACGCCGCCATCAGCCGCCTGCTCCTCCACTACGCCCTGTTCCTCAACAACCGTTGCTCCCTAAGCTGCATCATCCGGATTGCCACCACAAGCGCCCCGACGGCCGTAGGCCGCCTAACTCCTCACTGTACGGCGCACTGCGCCGTGCGCGGAGCAACTTACTCCTCACTCCACACTGCGGGCTTTGCCCGCACCTCACTCCTCACTGCGCGAAGCGCACACCCCGCCCGTGCCGGTCCTGCCGGCAAGTCCTCGAAGAGGACGTGTCCGTGGTTAACCCCGCGATAAGCAGCGCTTTACGCTGCGTTCGTGGGGTAGAGAATCGATAAGAGATCGGCAAGTTCGGAGAACTTGCGTCCGTGCGGCCGCAGAGGCGGCCGTCCCCCTCTTACCTATCCCCTATCATAAACTAATTAAGAGTACATTGACATTCTGATACAACCTCGCCTTGCGCTCCGCACCCGCGGAGACGCAACGCCCAGTGCAGGCAGGGGGCAACACAACGGACACGGAGAGAAGCCGGCATCTCTCCGGCAGGATGCGCACGTCCGTTGTGTTAGGTGATAGTCCCCGACGTCAGGGTTGCCTTGTGACCCGCATCGAGCCAAGCTCGGCCAGCACGACTCGCGCACAAAAACATACAGCCGCATGCCAAGGTACCAGCATGCGGCTGTTTTTATATAGCTATTTTCTAAACCTTAAACCCTAAACCTTAAACCTTAAATATCAGCCACCTCTTCCGGAGTGAAAACAACTTCCATAGTATCGCCGGTAGTCTCGCTGGTGTAAAGGTACTTGAGTCCGAGTCCGGCTTTGACGAGCAGGGCTTTTGAGACATTCATGAACTCCGCCTCCTGTGAAAGCGTCTCACGTATCTGAGCCTTAAGTTCGGCAGCATCATCCCTGAGAGCCTTGATTACGGCTCCGTCCTCGGTGTCCGCCACAGTGTAGTTGAACACCCAATTACCGTCGGCGATTTCTGCAGATGTCCATGTAGTGTATTCGTCAATCTGGCTTGGCAATTCGGCATTGACTTCTACCAAGGTGGTCTGCAATTGTTTCATGGCCTCGTCTTTCTCGTTTTTGCAGGACGAGAAGGAGACAACCGCGATGCCTAAGAGAAGCATCAGAAGAATTTTTTTCATAAGCATTAAATATTAGTTGGTTTGGAGCAAATTTAGCATAAAAATCCGAAATATCAATCCATAATACACTTTTTCTTCCGATATTTGCATATATTTGCAAACAAATCAATTTTAAATCACAATCATGACAAACCAACCGCGCATGTGGCACGACTCCTCGGCCATGATTTTCGGGGGGATACTAGCCCTGACCCTGTTCGGCCTTATAGCCTCAGTCCTGGAATCATTATTCGGACTATTAGACGGATTTTTCAAACTGCTGAACACCTACGTCGACATGGCGTCGCAGTTCGGCGTCGGCGACAACAATTTGTATAAACTCGTCAGAATCTACGAAAACACGACGCTCTCCATGCGCGTGTTCCAGATTCTCACCATCGCCGGATGGGTCTTCTATGTGTACGGCCTCTCGCGCTTCCGCCACGCACAGACCACCGAGCGCGCCGCCGGTCTGACGGGGCGCCTCTACAGCGCCTGCTGGCTGGGACTTGTGTCCATGCTCTGCTATTTCCTCGCAAGCTGGCTGGGCTGGTTCGGAGTGCTGTTCCGCCTTACGGGATGGATTCTGCTGCTCGTCTCGCTCTTCAAGTTCCGCAGCACCTTCAGCCGCCTCACCCGCGAGGAGAGCTGGAACGCGACGGCACAGCGGGGCGCCGCGACGCTGCGCACATCCTACACCCTGGCAATCATACTCCAGTTCTTCCCGCTGATATGCGGCATCGTGCTTCTGTTCGCCTTCTTCGGCATGGCCTCCCAGCTTCCCTCACTCCTTCAAAACTTCTAAGCCATGAACATTATAGTTATAATAGCGGCCATAATGGCCATACTGCTGCTTGCGGCACTCATAATCAGCGTTCTGCAAGTCATATTCATGATTCTGGGATGGTACCGCGTCAAGAACGGCGCGCCCGAACAGCACGAGGACGACGACGAAACCGCCGGCTCCCGGAACGGCCTCGTGGCGGGTATCACCATCGGCGCAGCCGTCCTGCTCACATCACTGGTGCTGTGGCCGAAGTCAGCTCCGGCCGAAGCGGAAGAATACGGCACAGACGACTGCGACACCGAATACGTGATTGACGAGGATTGGGACGAGCCAACGGCAATCGAAGAGGCCGAGGCCTACGTCGAAGAGCCCGAGCCGGAACCGGAATGCTCCGACGACGGCGCCGACCAATACACCTATGCCATGCAGGGCTTCATCAACGGCTCGTATGCCATAGAGATGACGCTCTACACCGACGGCGGCAACTACTTCTCCGGTGAATATTTCTACACCAAAAACAAGACGCCCATAGAGTTGCGCGGACAGCTGACGGACGGCAGCGAGCACCTTGTGCTCGACGAGTACGTCGGCATGAACAACACCGGAACCTTCGACGGAACCTTCTCCGGCAGCTCCTACACAGGCACGTGGACCCGAGCCGACGGCGAGAAATCCTTCCCCTTCAGCGTAACTGTAAAATAACCGACATGAACAGAACACTTATCCTCCCTGCCCTTCTCGCGGCGACCATAACCGGCGCCGCGCAGGTGTCGCTGCCGTTCACAGCGAAAGCCCCCGACTGGAAAGGCATCGTCACGGTGGCCGATGAAAACAATCCTCCGATGATCTTCCGGACGCCCAACGCCTCGGCCGACATCATCGTCGCGGAGGAAGGCCCGGAATACGACACCTACCGCTGGGAATCTCAGTCCGTTTTCCTTGGCGAAGGAGAGTCGAGGCTCACGGTAGGCCCCAACAGCTATCTGCCGCTGCTGGGCACACAGGGCGCATGGGCTCACGTGCTGCTCGAAAGTGACATGTCGGGATGGGTGCCATGCCCGGGAAATGACGGCCTCAAGCGCGCCGACACGTACCCGCTGACCTATGCCGATCTTGTGGAGAGCAGCTCCGTAATCGCCTGGCAGACGCCCGACAAAGAGACCTACGCAATATGCGCGGATGCTGGAAACGGCTACGGATGGTCGGTCGACTTCTATGTGGGCAAACTGGCGGGAGGCTACCTTGTGATGCCATATGTATGCACGGTGGAGACATCGCCGGAACTCAAGCATCCCGGCATACTCAACGGCAAGCTCGGCCAATACGACCTTGAGAAGTTCACCTGGCACGAAGTCGAATATATCCTCAGCCACAGCAAGCCCATCGGCGACGGGCAGACCCTCATCCAGTACGGCGTCCGCCACGAGGGAGCGCCGATTATCCTTGAGTTCATGACGAGATAGGCCGCGGGCTTAAATTTTTGTTAATTTAAGCCCCGAATCAAATACTTTTGTTATTTTTGCATTGTTAACCATTCACCAATCTATACCTCATGGATATTAACAAAATCATGGCCGACCTCGAGGCCAAGCACCCCGGCGAGAAGGAATATCTTCAGGCCGTAAAAGAGGTGCTCATGTCCGTACAGGACGTCTACAACCAGCATCCCGAATTCGAGCGCAACAAAATCGTCGAGCGCATGGTCGAGCCCGACCGCATCGTCACCTTCCGCGTGACATGGATCGACGACAAGGGCGAAGTACAGAACAACATAGGCTACCGCGTACAGTTCAACAACGCCATCGGCCCGTACAAGGGCGGCATACGCTTCCACGCATCCGTCAACCTCAGCATCCTGAAGTTCCTCGGCTTCGAGCAGACCTTCAAGAACGCCCTCACCACGCTGCCCATGGGCGGCGCCAAGGGCGGCAGCGACTTCTCGCCCCGCGGCAAGAGCGACCGCGAGATCATGCGCTTCTGCCAGGCCTTCATGCTCGGTCTCTGGAAGAACCTCGGCCCCGACCGCGACGTGCCCGCAGGCGACATAGGCGTGGGCGGCCGCGAGGTGGGCTACATGTACGGCATGTACAAGCGCCTCGTCAACCAGCACGACGGCACCTTCACGGGCAAGGGCCTGAGCTTCGGCGGCTCGCGCATCCGCCCGGAGGCCACCGGCTTCGGCGCCCTCTACTTCGTGCAGAGCATCCTCAAGGAGAAGGGCGAGACCATCCAGGGCAAGACCGTGGCTATATCGGGCTTCGGCAATGTGGCATGGGGCGCAGCCCTCAAGGCCACCGAGCTGGGCGCCAAAGTTGTCACCATCTCAGGCCCCGACGGCTACATCTACGACCCCGCAGGCCTCAACGCCGAGAAGATCGACTACATGCTGGAGCTCCGCGCCAGCGGCAACGACATCGTGGCTCCCTATGCCGAGAAATTCCCCGGCAGCGAATTCTTCGCCGGACGCAAGCCCTGGGAGCGCAAGGTGGACATCGCCCTGCCCTGCGCCACACAGAACGAGGTGAACGGCGACGACGCCCGTCAGCTCGTCGAGAACGGCGTGGGCCTCGTGGCTGAAGTCAGCAACATGGGCTGCACCCCCGAAGCCATCGACACCTTCCTGGCAGCACGCATCATCTACGCTCCCGGCAAGGCCGTGAACGCAGGCGGCGTAGCCACCTCAGGCCTGGAAATGAGCCAGAACGCCATGCACCTGCAGTGGAGCGCCGAGGAAGTGGACGAGAAGCTCCACACCATCATGCGCGACATCCACGAGCAGTGCGTCAAGTTCGGACGCCAGCCCGACGGCTACATCAACTACATGAAGGGCGCCAACATCGCCGGCTTCATGAAGGTGGCCGACGCCATGATGGGCCAGGGCGTGATTTAATTCCACACCGCGAAATACCGCACGGGCGGAGTCGCAATCGCACGGCTCCGCCCGTTTTTTACAACACAACGTTCTGATATGCAGCACATTACCCCCCCCCCATTCATTATCACGCAGTGTAGGTCTTGACGTCATCAGGTGTCTGGCAATATTGTTCGTCATCGGGGCACATTTCTTTCTCAACACCGATTTCAACCAGACAGAATTCAATTCTCCGTCTATGTTTGTACAGGGAATGTTGCAGACTCTGACCCTTGTCAACGTTCCCCTCTTCCTGATGCTCACCGGCTATCTCAACCTCAACAAACCGATAAGCAGGAAATATTACCGCAACGGAGTCCGCGTAATCATCTCCTATATTCTCATATCGGTCACCACTGTCATAGTACGCCGCTTCGCATTCCATGAGACTGACATCTCATGGATTCAATGGATATTGAAAATCACCGATTTTTCGGCCATTCCCTACGGCTGGTATATTGAGATGTGGATAGGCTTATTCCTGCTAACGCCGTTTCTCAACATATTGTGGAGGAACATTGAGACGCGACGTCACAAATATATCCTGCTGCTGACACTATATCTCCTTTGCGCATTGCCCGACTTCTTCAACCGCTATGGCGTGTCTCTCGTTCCCGGCTATTGGGAAGTGATATATCCGGTGGCGTTTTTCTACCTCGGAGCATACATCCGTGAATACCGGCCGACAGTCAACAAACTTTATCTCCTGACCGGAATACTTCTGTGCTGTCTGATTAATCCGGTATTCAACGCAGCCATCGGACGTACGGACGCCACTATGATTCACTTAGCAGGCGACGGCAACGGCATAATCGGAATGCCGCTCACGGTCTCTGTTTTCCTTCTATGCTACAACCTGAAATTCAATTTCGGAAGCAAAGCCTTGGCAAGCATCTCACGCCTGTCGCTCGACATGTACCTCTTCAGCTATATATTCGACATACTGATATACAGTTGGTTTAGACAGCATGTCATATCCGGCCAGGATGAGTTCGGCTACTATTACCTCATCATCGTCGGCATCGTATTTCTGATGTCATATGTAGTAGCGTACATAAAGACTGCGGTCTGCAAGCTACTGCGCATCCCGACATAACATCAATACACTTCAGAAAGCTCACTCTACAGGCTCCTGCGGAGGGAGCTGGGAGGCTTTGCGGGCGTCGGCGAATTTGGCGCGCATGGTGGGATTGCCGTGGGTGAGTTTCTTGATGGTGAAGTCGTTCTCGATGACTTCGCCGGCGCGCACGAGTTTCTGTGTGCTGGTGTCGAACAGGGCCTTGATCTTGCGCAGACGGTCGATCTGCTTCTCGGCGTCCTCGATGGCTCGGTCGATGGAGGCGATGGCCTCGTCGTGCTTCTTGCGGTGGGCGTCGACGAACTTCATGAACTCGCCGGCGAACTTGTCGCGGCGCTCCTCGAAGCGGGTGACGTCGATGCTCTGCGCACGGGCCACGGAGAGCTCGCGGCGCAGGGTTACGACGGTGGCGGCCGTGCGGCGGGACGACTGGCTGAGCAGGGAGATGACGGGCATGAAGAACTGGGGACGCACGACGTACATCTTCTCGAAGCGATAGGACACGTCGACGATGCCCTCGTTGTAGAGTTCGTTGTCGGCCTCCAGGGTGCTGACGAGCACGGCGTACTCGCAGCCTTTCTCGCGGCGGTCCTTGTCGAGCTTGGCGAAGAAGTCCTCGTTGCGGTGCTTGGTGGCCGTGAGGTCGGCCTCGTTCTTCATCTCGAACATGATGGAGAGACATTCCTCGCCGTCGATATAGTCGCGGAAGATGAAGTCGCCTTTCGAGCCGGAGCTGGCGTCGTTATCCTTCTCGAAGTAGGCCGACCGGAAGCCGCCCTGACTGCGGGCTATGTTGAAGACGTTGTAGCAATGCTGCTCAAGAGTCTCGCCGAGCATCTTGGTGGAGAGGCGGCTTTTCATGTCGCGGTAGCGCTCTATCTCCTCGTCCTTGGCCTTCAGCATGAGCTTGTGCTGCTCGCGGAGTTCGAGCTCCTGCTTCTCGGCGGCGAGGCGCTGTGCCTCAAGGCGGGAGGTCAGCTCGGTGATGGCCCGGTCGCGGCGGTGCAGCTCCTCGAGGCCGCTGTTGCGGGCATTGGTGAGGTCGAGGCGGTGGGCCGTCTCCAGATTGTCGAGGCGGCTCTGGAGTCCGGCTATCTCCTTGTCTTTTTTGGCGGCCAGCTCGCCGAGCTGGCGTATGCGCTCGGCATCGGCGGAGGCCATGTCGGCCTTGCGCTCGGCGTCGCTGCTGCCGAGGCGGCCCCGCAAGCGCTCTATCTCCTGCGTAAGTGTGCTGATGTCGCGATCCCTGGCGGCGAGGGCGCTCTCCATAGCTTTCTGCGCCTCCAGCTCGCGGTTTTTCTCGCGCTCGCGGTGCATCTCGGAAATCTCGTCGAGGCGACGGCGCACCTCGGCGTCGAATTCGGCGGTTTTGATTTGCGCCAGCAGGGCGGTGTATTCGCTGTCGTTGGCCTCGAACGACTTTTTGCAGTGAGGACAGATTATAGCCATAGTTGTGTGAGTTTTTACACTGCAAAGATAGCCACTCTTATGCAAGAAACCCAATTCTGCCTGAAAAAGTACCAATGTATAACACGGATTTTTGCAAAACCGTGGCGGGATGGCGAAAAAGCATTAAATTTGCGGATCTTTAAAACCGCTATGAAACACATTCTTGCCATACTGGCTATAGTCCTGGCGACAAATGCCCGGGCTTACGAACTACTTGACGGGCGCCTCGACGACTCGGCCTACTATCCGTCCACGGTACATACATTCAAGGTGTCGGTTCCGGAGAACTATAACCCGGAGGCGGGCGCATGCCTCTACGTGGGACTCGACGGCATTCTGTGCCGGGCGCCGGAGCGCATAGACAGCCTTATCGCCACGGGCGACATTCCGCCGATGATAGGCGTCTATCTCCAGCCCGGAATCGTGTACGGCACGGACGGAGAGGTGCTGCGCTACAACCGCAGCAATGAGTTCGACGCTCCGGACGGCCGCTTTGCGCGCTTTCTGGAGACGGAGCTGCTGCCTGCCGTGCGGTCGCTGCGCACAGCCGACGGGAAGAAAATAGCCCTGCGGCCGGGGGCTGAAAACGCCATGATATTCGGGCTGAGCAGCGGCGGCATAGCGGCCTTCAACGCCGCGTGGCAGCGGCCGGACCTTTTCGGGAGGGTGTACAGCGGCTGCGGCACGTTCGTGCCGATGCGCGGGGCCGATGGGCTGCAGAGCCTTGTGCGCAAGTCGGAGCCACGCCGCATAAGGGTCTTCCTTCAGGACGGATACAGCGACAGCTGGAATCCGCTGTTCGGGTCGTGGTACGAGGCCAACCGAATGCTGGCCTCGGCGCTTGAGTTCGCAGGCTACGACTGCGCCTTCGACTGGGCGGAGGGCGGCCACAGCGTGGTGCGCACGTCGGCCATATTTCCCGACGTGATGAAATGGTTGTGGGCCGGAAGCAGCGCCGCCCGCCCGACGGGCAACGCCACACTCGCCCCCATACTGGACGGCGCCGGAGAATGGACCGCCGAGGCAATCGAAAATCCGGCAGCGGGAGAGGCCGCAACCCTATATCCCGACAGCACATTCACGGTAAACCGCCGCGAGGGCTCCAACTATCTGTGGCAGACACTTCGGCGCCCGGACGGCACACTCTATGCCGCGCAGCCGTTCTACTGGCTACACTCGACAGAGAACCGGGCCCTAAGCATCGGCGGCATGGAGTTCGACGCCGACGGGATGCTGTGGGTGGCGACCGACGCCGGCATACAGATATGCGACCAGAACGGACGCGTACGGGGCATCATCGCCCTACCCCGGGAGCTTGCGACAGCGGCGGCCGACAGCCGCACGGCGGGGCTGCCCGCAGGCTCGTCGCTCGCCATTTCGGACGGCCGGATCACGCTGACTACGCCACACGCCACCTACCGCCGCAGGCTGAACGTGCGTCCGGCCACACCCGGCCGACGCCCCAAACCGCAGGGACAAGGCTAAGAGGCCAAATGAACTGTTTCATTTCACAGGGACAGGTGTAGTATTGGATAAGACCTACCGGCGTCGTCAGTTTCATCTCTTGATATAACACGGAATCCTTTCGCTTTGTAGAAATTCAATGCCAATGGATTCTGTTCGTTTACATCGACCTTTGTCGCGCCTTTTTGTTTCGCAAATTCAACGAGTGCAGATCCACAGCCTTGACCGCGACGGTCACTGTCTATAAAGAGCATCTCTATTGAGTCCTGACTCAATCCTATGAACCCCGCATACACGCCATTGTCAGTAATTGCATATAGATCGACATTGCGCACACTGGTTCATCGTGCCATCGAGGTCGGCATTATGGAAGCATCCCGTGACCCTTTCCTTGTATTCAAATACAAAGGAGTAAAGACCGTCAAGGAAAAACTTGATGATTCAGAGATGGAGCGCATCATTAATCTTGAATTGGAAGAAGGCTCACTGATATGGCACTGCAAGAATTATTTCCTGTTCAGCTACTATTGCGCCGGAATCCGCGCCGCCGACCTCATACAGTTGCGTTGGGGTAATGTCACAGGCTCCGGACGTTTGCATTATCAGATGGGCAAGAATCATAAGGAGCGTGATCTCCTCCTCGTTGAGCAGGCAATGGAAATTCTAAGCCATTATCACCGGGAGGATGCGAAAGCGACAGATTATATCTTTCCGCTGCTCTCGAATGATGCCGAATATGCCGGATATGTCACGCAAGCCGATAAAGACCGAATGAAACCGGAATTGCGCCACAAGATGTATCAGGATATTTCATCAAAAAACGCGCTTATCAACAAGTATCTAAAAAAGATTGCCGAGAAAGCCGAAATAGCCAAGCCTCTCTCAATGCACATCAGCCGTCACTCCTTCGCCCACATAGCGCAGGAGGCGGGTGCTGAATCATCCGCCATCAAGAACATTCTCGGACATAGCAATCTTGCAACCACCGAGCGATATATGGGCAGTTTCGACACATCCAAGACCGATGAGACGCTTCGTAATGTATTCGCGAAGAAACAATCTTCGGCGAAGGGGACTGAAGAAACGACAGCCAGCAAAGAGGAGCAAACCATCGAGTTGTTGAAAGGGATGCCCCAGTACAAATTATGACAGTCATTTCGGCAATCGACAAATAATATATTTATAGCCCTCTGAGTAATAATATAAAACAGTTGTATTATTAAATAAAAAGCAGTTTTAGTCTGCCCATTTCGCCCTTTGAGAAAAACACATTATATTTGCAAAAATATCAACATGATAGAGATATCTCAGCTTGCAGTTCTTAGAGAACGCGAAGACCATATAGAATTCAAAGAAGCAAAACACAACTATCCTTTTGCAGGAGGAAGCCATAATGAGGTTAAGGAGCGCCGTAAGCGCGTTCTTGGTTACGTTGTTGCATTTGCCAATGAAAGAGGTGGCAGATTAGTCCTTGGAATGGCGGATAAAATGCCACATGGAGTGGTTGGAACCGATTTCGCGAAAGACAAAGTCGGGGAACTGGAAGACGAAATATATAGACGCCTATATATCAGGGTTCACTGCGAAGAGCTCTATGATGAGAAGAAAAATCGCGTGTTGGTTATCAATATTCCATCTCGACCGATTGGGAAGGCATTGCGATTTGAGGGAGTCCCTCTCATGCGAGTAGGTGAAAGTCTGCGCGAAATGGATGACCAGGAATATTTCTCCATACTACAAGAACAGGACCCGGATTTCTCTGCTCGTATTTGCAAAAGTCTTGCAATGGAAGACCTGTCTGAGGATGCTATGACCAATATGCGGAGACTCATTCATCAAAAGCGCAATAAACCTGAAGCCCTTACGACCCCTGTGAGTCAGTTACTTTCTGATCTGGAACTTGTCACAGAAGACGGAATTACCTACGCAGCTTTGATATTGCTTGGCAAGAGTGAGGCAATCAAAAAGTATCTTCCTCAAAACAACATTATTGTTGAGTATCGTGTATCAGAAAATCAGGCACGTTATTCTGCCCGACAGGAATTTTGCGAACCGTTGTTTCTTTGCATAGATAAGATCTGGAGTTATATCAATCAGGATGCGATTAATCCGCTCATGCATATTGATGCCTTTCCTCAGATCCTGGATATTCCCTCCTACACTGAAGAGACAATTCGAGAGGCGATACTCAACAGTATCCAGCACCGTAGTTTCCAGATGGGAGGAGACATAATGATAAAGATATCCCCTGAGGCATTAGAGGTATCTAATGCTGGCGGCTTTCCTTATGGTGTCAACCAAGGAAATATCTTGACAGTCAACAGCTCACCGCGTAGTCGCAGATTGGCTGAAGTTATCGAGAAAGCCGGCTTGATAGAACGCTCTGGTCAGGGCGTAGACATTATGTTTGCGAATTGCATCACAGAAGGACGACCCATGCCGGATTATGGGGAGTCTGATGACTTTCAGGTAAAATTGAGGATAGAATCCAGAATCGAGAATCCTCAGTTGAGAAGGTTTTTAATAAATCTCAGAGACACTCGAAAACCGGAGGAGCAACTTAATGTGTTCGATTTGATAACGATATATTCCATTATTCATAAGAATGGGAATGGCATTCACCCTCGATCTATTAAGAGATTAATTGATGAAGGGATTATAATACGGCATCCAAAGTACGAATACGAAATGGGCAATCCATACTTCGAGTATAGTCCTTTTGTTCTCAAAGGGCATATTGACTCTGATACTTTACGTCGCCTGCATTATATTCTGGCGGATGGCCCTAAATCCATGTCGTCTTTTGTTAGTGAATGGAACGGCGAATTGACCGTCAAGCAGGTTCGCACTAAAATAGAGAAGTTGGTCGGAACAGTGCTTTCTAAATCCGGGATTGGTAGAGGAACGACTTACACCTTTGTTAACAATGGTTAATTGGCAAAATATAGCCCTCTGATATTATGTAACTTATACTGAATTCAAAGTAATCTGAGGGAATATAGCCCTGACGGTCAGAGTATATTCTTATGAATGAAACAATGTCTGATGAACTAAGCCGATTGCGGGCCGAGAATGCACGCTTGCGGACGTTACTGGCTTGTCACGGAATTGCAGCTGACGAGCCGGAACCTATGTCTCCACAAAAATCGGTGCTATCTTTGGAGGAGAAGGTCGCGCTCTTTCGCAACCTGTTTCAGGGGCGCGAGGATGTATTTGCTCGGCGATGGTTCAGCCCAACGACAGGCAAGATCGGCTATCAACCTGTGTGCGCTCGGGAGTGGAGCCGTGAGTATTGCGATAAGAAAAAATTCAAATGCGCCGAATGTCCGAACCGCGAATTTCAGCCTTTGGGATACGATGACATTTACCGTCACCTCGAAGGTAAAGATCCGAACGGGCGCGACGTTGTTGGTGTGTATGCGATATTTCCGGATAATACCTGCCGCTTCCTATGCTGCGACTTCGATGACAAGAGCTGCGAGCATGGTTATCAAGATGATGTGAGAGCGTATGTATCTGTCTGTCGTGATTGGAATATTCCGGCGTATATCGAGCGGTCGCGGTCAGGTAATGGAGCGCATGTGTGGATTTTATTTTCGGAGCCAATTGCGGCAAGGCAAGCACGCCGGCTTGGCAACGCCATTCTGACGGAGGCAATGGAGCGAGAGGGGCGTATGTCGTTCAAGTCATACGACCGTTTCTTTCCGAATCAGGATTTCATGCCAACCGGGGGCTTCGGCAATCTTGTGGCTTTGCCGTTGCAGGGGCGAGCGAGGAAAGATGGCAACAGTGTGTTTGTCAACGATGATTTCGTGCCGTTTGCCGACCAATGGTCATATCTGCAAGGCATGAAGAAAATGTCAGCAGTAGAGGTGGATAGACTAGTATCGAGATATGACAAGGAGCCTCTCGGAGAACTGTCAAAATCAAGCGAGTCTGCACCTTTGGGACGGCCTCAGCCCCGACCGATGACTAAAGCGGATTTCCCAAAGGCAATCACGATTACACGTTCTTCAGGCATTTATATCCCGACCTTAGGACTATCTGCCAAAGTTGTGAATCATCTCAAACGCCTGGCTGCTTTCAAGAATCCTGAATTTTATGCAAAACTCGGAATGCGATTGCCGGTATATAATCTGCCGCGAATAATCTCATGCTCTGAGATAACGGATGATTATCTGCTACTTCCCCGAGGTTGTGAAGAGGCCGTTGTTGACTTTTTCAAAAGCAATAATGATGATGTCCGGATTGATGACAAAACCAACCCGGGGGCAAGAATTGATGTTGGGTTCAAGGGTTCGTTGTACGAAGAGCAACAACGAGCTATTGAAGCGCTGGAGGCACATCGCTGCGGTACTCTTTATGCAACGACGGCGTTCGGCAAGACAGTGACTGCCGCTGCATTGATTGCCCGAAAGAAAGTCAATACACTTATATTGGTTCACACCAAAGCGTTGCTTGACCAGTGGCGCGAACGTCTCGAAGAATATCTGTCAACCGATTTTCAACCTGAACAACAGCCGAAAGGTCGCGGTCGGAGGAAGAAATTTCAGCAGTTTGGCGCGTTATCCTCTACAGAAAACACCATAAATGGCAAAATCGATATTGCGCTCTTGCAGTCTTGCATGAGCGATAATGAAGTCAAACAATTAGTCCGCGATTACGGCATGGTGATAGTAGACGAATGTCATCATGCTCCGGCAGTAAATTTTGAGCGAGTGCTTCGCGAAGTCAATGCCAGATATGTTTATGGCTTAACGGCTACACCGATACGCAAAGACGGTCATCAGCCAATTATATTCATGCAATGTGGCGAGATTCGATATACTGCCGATTCAAAATCACAACAAGCGCAGCAATCTTTCCGCCGGCTTCTTATTCCACGTTTCACGTCACATCGCAATTTGAAAGCCGATGAAGGAAACTACGCACAGGTTATCGACGAGCTAATCGAAAGCGAATCGCGCAACAAGCAGATACTAGATGATATCGCCTCAAATCTCGCCGATGGACGAACGCCAATTATTCTGACTGCACGCACTGCGCATGTCGACATGCTTGCCGAGGAATGCCGCAAGATTTGCCCTAACGTCATTAGGCTCGTTGGTAACGATTCCGCTAAAGCCAAGCGCGAGGTCATGGAGCAACTGAGCCTCGTCCCGGCGGATGAACCGTTGGTAGTTGTAGCGACCGGCAAATATGTCGGCGAAGGTTTCGACCTGCCCAGACTCGACACATTGATGCTCGCGCTTCCGGTGTCATGGAAAGGACTTATCGCACAGTACACAGGACGACTTCACCGAAACTATCCCGGCAAGAGTGAAACGCGCATATATGATTATATCGACCTACGAGTGCCCATCTGTGATTCGATGTATCGGAAACGCCTTCACGGTTACAAAGCCGTCGGCTATTCCATAGCAGTCGCAAACGAAGGACTGTTCGCCGAACAGATAACCGAAACAATCTTTGATGTCTCGACCTTCGAGCGTCCTTTCCATGAAGACCTTTCAAAAGCCCGGCATAGCATAGTTATTTCAACCACACGTTTGCGCTGGCACCGCACGCCCCGAATCATAGAACTCCTCGCCGCAGCATCGCTCCGCGGCGTCAGCATCACAATCATAATCGCTGAAACCGGCCATCGCGAATCAGACCTGCAAGCAATGGACTTCAATATCCACCATCGCCCGACATGCAAAATGCAATGCGCCGTCATAGACCAGCGTATCGGCTGGTATGGGAGTGTCAATCTCATCGGTCGCTCCCTGGCCGATGCCAGCGTCATCCGCATGGCTACCTCTGAGTTTGCCACAATTCTCCTTGACGCTGTAGATATTCAGTAATAGACAGCTGGTTATCTGGTTGGTCAGCTATCTGACCATTCTGCCAAATGGCTATCATTTCAGGGCAGAAAAATTCGGTGGTCACACGACCACAGCAAGGTGTCTTTTGAGTTACCTCAAAAGGTTTTGGGTTACCCACAAAACATCCTTGCGTGGAGGGACTGAGAACACTCCAAAGTCGTGTCCTCCATACCAACGCCTGTGGCACCAGAGGCATTCTGCTCGCTGCGCGACGGCCATAGAATACGGAATTTTCACGCCCTAAAACGGAACCAGAACGGAATATCACGGAACACGCCTGAAATAATTTGGAAGATTCGTTCAGACGATATTATCTTTGCGCCATTGTATCAGACATTGGATTCATAATACTGTCAAGGACATGAACTGCTAATTATAAGATGGTTAGCAATGAGATAGCCCAATGGCTATCCGGCTAACTATTTGAATGGATATATGGCTATCTATCTGAATGGCCGAATGTATATCTATCCAATATATCAATTATACCCCATTCCCTAAGGACTATTGCGCAATAGAGCATGATTTCCCAATAGGCGAAAGTCAGTCCCTCCGTTGGTAAGATTGACCCTGTGTCCCCATGCGACAATGGCTATTCAGCCGGATAGATAACTGGCTGAATGATTGAATGTCCATTCGGCTATATATCACAAGGGTTCAATGTACTTATATCTATAGAGCCAAATAGCTGGCTAGCGAATCAACAGATTCACTGACTAGCCAACAGGACGTCTATCTATAATACTGCATGGATAGAAGGCTCTGACTATGCCACCGTCTGCGGACGGTCATTCTGATTTCGGCAGTTGCCGAAGCATTGAGGCAAACGTTGCCAACCTTTTTCTCACCCTCAAAACCATCAACAAAATGGCAAAGAAAATTGAAAATATCCCACTCCCTAAGGAGAATTTCCTTGCGGGATACAAACCCATCGTGCCTCACTTCGCCGATGACAATGAGCCGTCATCAACTGAAAGCGAAAAGGCACCGGAACTGACACGCGATGAGAAAGCCTATTCGGACCTCTTTCTGAAAGCTCCTGACTCATCGAAAAGGACGCGAGTCGTGTACGTTTCAAACGAACACCTCGACTGCCTGAAAGAGATGGCCCGGTTCCTTAAGGACGAGTATGGGACAGCCATTACCCTTAGCGGTCTTGTCTGGAACCTCCTAGAACACCACTTTAACACCTATGGCAAAACCATCGGTTCGCTGATAGACAAAAACAGACCTCAGATGCCTGACCGTTTCATATAGCCGTTAAGCATCAGTGACTACGGCATTCGCCAAAATTATATTTCTTTTTTCATCGTGCCACAGAAGCACATCAAAAATGAAACACAATGAGAAACAATGAAATTTCCATCCAAAGCGACACCTCAACAACCGGCACCGTCAATGACAATGATAATGGTACCGGAAGAAGAGTGGCGCACTCTCCATGACACATTGGAGCAAATCATCGACCTGATCACCCGCCGCAACGCCGACGACTCCAGCAGCGAATGGATAGAATCCGAAGACGCGAGGAAAATCCTCGGAGTCTCTCCAAAGACATGGCAAAACTACCGGGACCAGCGCATCATTCCCTTCTCGCAGATCGGCCGCAAAATCTACGTCAACCGCGCCGACCTCGAAGCCTTCCTCCGAAAGCATCGAATTGACTCACGGAAGTAAAATTCTCTAGTGCAACAGTAAAATGTGACTGCAAACGAAAATGTTATACAGCATAATCGCTTGCAGTCTCGTTTATCTTTAGTAACTTTGCGTTCAAATTTAATAAATCAATCAATGGAGACAAAAACAGAACGACAAAAGCTAAACAGGATAAAAGCAGTATTGGCAGAAACCGGGCACACTGGAAAGTGGCTTGCCGAGCAATTAGGCAAAGACCCCGTCACCGTCTCCAAATGGTGCACCAACACTTCCCAACCGGATTTATATACATTAAATAAAATATCTGAAATAATCAACGTCAAGGTTGCCGATTTAATCTATTGAAAATATGGATACTAATCTTATTACCATTATTTCATGCCTTGTCATTGGAGCTTCATTTTTAGGCTTCATATATGTCGCATTAAGAATATGGTTGCGGGGTTCTAAAGCGGTTGACCTTGCAAATATATCTGACAATCCACTGGATACACTATCCGAGTCTAAACTTGCATCCAATGCGGAGGAATATCGCAAGACCATCAGTATTGATATAAATGGCACTACTAAGAGTAATATTCCAGCAAGCGAATATTTCTCCGAATTTGCCGTATGTAAATCTTGCGGAATAAATACCCGCATAATAGATGCAGGTGCCGGCACATTGGTGGGATTAGGACTCCTCGGCACGTTTCTTGGTCTGACTCTTGGTATTCAAGGATTCGATAGCAGCAATAGTGATAATATTCAGTCAAGTATTC